>JBGTGR010000018.1:0-52682 GCA_041746655.1 Elainellales cyanobacterium
GTTGTCATTTTCTAAGAAGCTGGAAAATCACATTGGAGCGATTTGGAATTTCATCCATTACTACAACGAACAAATACGTCTAGAGCGATTAGGTGCGTGAGAGGACTTTATTTCCTCTGTCCTTTACTAAAAAGGTCTACCAAATAAAGTTAGCAGGGAAGTTATGAAATATGATTCGTCAATCTGGCATCAAACCATAAGTGATTTGCAAGCCATACTTGGTTTATCAAGTTTCATAGATGAGTTCAGTCGTCCGGATGAAAACTTTATAATTTATTACTACTTTAAACAAACCATAGAATAGAAAGCTCTATAGCAGTCCTAAATCATTTGTGAGAGTGGAAGGCTTTGTAGAGAAGGTTCCATAGGAACCCTCTCTCACAATTCAAATAGGATCGCTATATATGGTCGCACCTATACCCTAGGCACTATCGGGGACAAGGCTAGCTAACTATTCTTAGACTGAATTTTTCCACCTAAGATCCTGTAGAGGGTGAATAGCCGGAAAAATTCGGCATAACGCACCAAATCTTCTACTTATACAGATTATTTCTGTATAACACGCCGCTCAAGTTGAATGGCGAGAGTATTTCTGCATATTTTCAGATTCCTTACGGATGTGAGCAAATACACTATTTACAGATGTGTATGCAGCCATCTCCTGAGAAATTACTGGATCAGGTGCGTGATGGCATTTGTCTCAAGCACTATGCCTATCGCACTGAAGAAATCTACAGGCGATCGCTGCCGCTTGAGCAAAGCGACCTCAGTATGTGCCAACTGTGTTGACTAAACGGGAGGCGATCGCCCCCATTCAACCATTGACTTAAGGCACTAGAGCTATTGAACGCAGGTGAAAGAATTGAAATTAGAAGAGATTGATTAACAAAGATTAATTTCGCCATACCAATCAATGCGGACTGTGTTCAAACGAAATTTTGGTAATGAATCTGCTCCAATATGAAGGTAGGAGATAGTCCTACCCTGTTTGGCTGAATGCTTCATGCTAAAACCGCGATCGCCCCGTCCTGACTTTTATCCGCCTCGGCTTACTCCTTTATTTGTGCGGCTTTGTCAAAGTCTGGTGCCCCTGGCTGGATACTGGCGCTACCGAATGCATTTGGAAATCCAGCCAGATTGCCTAGAACGGCTGAAAGCGCTTGGTTCTGCCCGAATTGTATTGCTGCCCAACCATCCGACCTATCACGACTGGAATGCAATTTTCATGCTGTCGGCGCGGCTGGGGGAGATGTTTCACTACTTGGCGGCCTACGAGCGGTTTCAGGGATTTGAAGGGTGGTTTATTCAGCACCTCGGGGCTTATTCGATTCGGCGCGGGTTGGGCGATCGCCCCAGTGTAGCCAAAACTTTAGAATTGCTGATGCAGCCCGAAATCCGGCTGGTGATTTTTCCGGAGGGTGGCTGCTCGCTACAAAATGACACCGTCATGCCGTTTCGCTCAGGTGCGGTGCAGATTCCGTTGCAGGCGTTGAGCAAACTGGCCCGCCACTCCGAGACAGTGCCTGATTTGTATCTGGTTCCGGTCAGCATCAAATATCGCTATACCGGAAATATGCGGCCCACCGTTCGCAATACGCTGAGTCGGCTAGAGCGGGCGCTGCGGATTTATCGATCTGCGAAGGCCAGCGACTATGAACGACTGCGGGCGATCGCCAAGAAGGTGCTGGTAGGCATTGAGCGAGACTACGACCTATATAGCTTTGAAGTCGAGCAATTGGGCTGGAACCAACGGATCGCCCGTCTCAAAAAACAAGTGCTTCAATCTTGTGAGGAAAAGCTAGGGATTGAGCCTGCTGGCGATACGCCTCTGCGCGAACGGGTTTATAAGCTTCAACATGTTCTGGAATTGCAGGCAGAACAACTGAGCGCCGATGACTTCTGGAACTATGAAGCCATGCACCATGCGGCGGTGCGGCTGCTCAACTTTGACGCCATCTATGACGGCTATGTCGCAGACTATCCCACACCAGAACGCTTCCTAGATACTCTAGTGCGGATGGAGCGGGAAGTCTTTAGTATTGGCTACCCTGCTCCCAAAGGCCATCGGAGGGTCATGCTCCGCATTGGGCAGCCCGTTAATCTAAAAGAACACTTCAAAGCCTATCAGCAGGATCGATCGGGTACGGTCAATCAGCTGCTACAAACCCTGCATCAGGATATGCAGCTCAACTTGAACAGCCTGTTTCGAGATGCAAACTATCTCACCCCCGAGGAGAGTAAACGCTAGCCACCGCTTACCTTAGCTTTGTAGCCTAGCTGCACCAAGATCTGCACGATTTTTTGGGCATGATCGCCTTGAATTTCGATCTCATTTTCTTTCACGGTTCCCCCTGCGCCACACTGCGCCTTGAGTTGCTTGAGCAATGCAGCTAGCGTGTCTGCACTGGCTTGAAAGCCGTTAATTACCGTAACGGTTTTCCCCTTGCGGCCTTTGCGAGAGGCCTGCACGCGGACGTTTTGCTGATTGGGCGGCAAATCTGGCGTTCCCCGCTCCAGCGCGGCAGAATTTTCAGAATTGCCAAACTCGGAATAAACCACCCGGTTTTTGGCCCCTCCAGAGGCTGGACGTTCTGAGGCTTTTCGTTTGGAAGCTGCCATCGTTAAACTCTTCTTCAGCGCGAACTCTTCTACTGTCCCTTGCGATGCGCCAGATCGGCAACGATCGCCACTAATGCTTCTGGCACGACAGGTTTGGCGACGTGAACGTGAAATCCAGCGGCGATCGCCCGATCTCGTTCGGAAGCCCTAGCGTAGGCTGTGAGAGCGATCGCTGGAATCTGTCCTCCCTGCGTAGGATGAAGCGATCGCACATTGCGAATGAGGTGATAGCCGTCTTCTTTAGGCATACCAATATCGCTGATCAACACATCGGGCTTGGCCTTGGTGGGGTGGGTGAGAGTGGCGATCGCCGCCGCCGCCGAGTCAACAGCCGTAACCATTCCCCCCTGTTCTTCTAGCAGGATGGTGAGCAAAGCGCGAGTATCGGCCTCATCTTCAACGACGAGAATGTGGAGCCCTTCTAGTTGGGAATGGCTGTGAGGGGCGATCGCTGAGTTGGCGGTTGGAGTCATCGTCGCCGTCAAAATGGGAAGAACCGAAGCCGTAGAAGCGTCTGAAGAGGGAGGCTCAGCATCAGGACCCAAAGTATCCGGCTCAGAAGTACCTGGCTCAGAAATATCATGCTCAGACGCAGGAGGGCAAAGGGGCAGCGTCACCGCAAAAGTGGCTCCCTTTCCCAGGCCAGGACTCTCCGCTCGAATCTCTCCGCCATGCAGTTCGACAATATGTCGGACGATCGCCAGCCCAATCCCTAAGCCACCCTGCGATCGCGTAATCGTGCCATCGGCCTGCCGAAACCGCTCAAAGATATAAGGCAAAAAGTCGGGAGCAATGCCCTGACCACTATCCTTCACAAGCATCTGCACCCCAGTCTTTTGCTGTGTCGTCTCAGATGGGGCTACCAGCGACTGTAACTGCACCTCGACTTGTCCATTCGGCGGCGTAAACTTGATCGCATTGTTGAGTAAATTCCAAACAACCTGCTGTAGTCGGGTTGGATCACAAACAATTGGCTCTAAATCTGGGTCATAGGATGCAACCAGCTGGATCTCCTTTGCAGCGGCTGCCGACTGCACAGCCTCGGTCGCTGCTGCCACAACGCTAGACAGCTTCACTGATTGTAGATTGAGCCGAAACTTACCCGTCATGATGCGCGATACATCCAGCAAATCCTCAATCAGCTGCGTCAGCGACTTGGTGTTGCGGGCGATCGTCTCCATCGCTCGGGCGGTTGTAGCTTCATCAAACTTACGGGTCTGAAGCAGTTGGGTCCAGCCCACCATCGCATTGAGAGGCGTACGCAGCTCATGAGACAGCGTCGCCAAAAACTCATCTTTGAGACGGTTGGCCTTTTCTGCCTCTGCTCGGGCGGCCTGTTCGCGATCGAGCAACTGCAAGCGCTCTGCTTCAACTCGTTTCCGTTCGGTGATGTCTAGGGCAAAGGTCACGCCATCGTAGTGAGCGTCATGGCCCAAATCATTCAGTAGGGTAATCCCTAATACGACCGAAACCCGCTGACCGTTGGGGTGCAGATACTCTTTTTCATAGATACTGGAAGCCCCCGTGAGCATTGCTTCTTCGACGGCCTGGTCATCGCGTGCTTGATATTCTGACGGTGTAAAATCTCGCCAGCTCGGGCTGCCCTGGGTTTGCAGACTGGCGCGAGTCACGCCAATCAATTGCAAAAAGGCGTCATTGGCGTCAGTGATGAGACCTTCGACATTCCAAAAGGCGATGCCAATCAAGTTAGAATCAAACAGGCGTCGAAACCGTTCTTCGCTCTGACTCAGGGCCGCTTCTGCATTTTTGCGGTGGGTAATGTCTTGCACAACGCCACCAATCCGAATATCTCCGGTGCGATCGCCCCTGACCTGCCCTCGATCTGCCATCCACCGAACTTTTCCCTCTGGCGAAAGCAACCGAAACTCGCTGCTGTACTCTGTCTGGTGAGCAATGGCGTCCTGCTGCGCTTCTACTACAAAGGGGCGATCGTCAGGATGGATCAAGTCCAAAAACGAGTCAGGTTTTCCTAGGGTCGCGTCTGGCGGCAAGCCAAACACCTGACGAAAGTTGGGCGATCGAATCACCTGATCCTGCTGGAGGTTCCATTCCCATGCCACCATATTGGCTGCTTTCAGAGCAAATCTAAGTCGTTCTTCGCTCTGGCGGAGGGCTTGCTCAGAAGCTTGCAAATGGGCTGTAGATAATTCGGCGGCGGTGCGAGCGTGGGCTTGCGATCGCGTCACCCCAAAAAGCACCAGACTAGTCACTATCCCTGCCAGAAACGTATAAGGAATAAAGCTCCGGCTGGACAGCGAAGTAAATTCAGGTCGTGAAACAAAGGTAAGTGTCCAAGTTCGGCCTGCCACCTGCAGCGATCGCACCGCCGTTAGCTGCGGTTGCTGGATGGCGGCAGTAAAGTCGCTGCGATCGCCCACATCTTGAGAGCGATACAGCAAATTTTCAGGTTGGACAGCCCCGTCATAGACCTCAAAGTCCACATACTGAAGTCTTGTGCCAAAAATACCAGTGAGCAAATCAGCCGCTCGAAACGGGCTGTAGACAAACCCTAGCAGTGCAGATCGCCGTTCTGTGATCGTCTCCGGAATGACCCCTCCCTCATAGATCGGGACATAGATCAAAAACCCAGCCTGCTTGTTGCGATCGTCAATCTCCTGAACCAGCGTTACCCGCCCAGAAGCTGCTGGAGCCGCCCCATCTCGCGCCTGCATCATCGCCGCCCGCCGCACCGGCTCTGTAAACATGTCATAGCCGATGGCAGCTTGATTGCGCAGGTCAAGCGGATCTAGATACAAAATGATGTGATATTCAGAGCGCTCAAAATCAGGCTGAATCACCAAGTTGATGCCTTGCTGCTGCATCTCGGCTCTAAAGTCTGCCAAATTTTCTGCTGTCACCCGCCGAGAAAATCCTATCCCCTGAATACCGGGATAGTACTCGCGCAGGCGCAGACGACTAGCGTATGCTCGAAATTCTGCTTGGCTCACCTCCTCATTGGCAGCAAAGAGGCCACTCCCAGCCCGCAGCATCGCAATGTAGGTATCGAGTCGGTTCTCAATGTCATTTTGCGTCCGCTGGACTGTATTCTCAAACCGTAATTGATCCCGTGCCTCTGTTGCTTTCACCACATAATACGTGGCCAAACTGGTCAACAAGAGCGTTCCGGTGAGCACAAAGTAAGGAATCCAGGCTCTCCGAGAAGAGTGGGGTTGCGAAGATGGATGGGGTTTCATGCGAAACTTTTGACGGCACAGAGTGCTGCGTTGCCTACAGGCTATGGTAGCGAAGCTAATCTGGAGATGAGGGAAGTTTGTCTAATTACAAACCAAGATTTTTGAACTAAGCTAGGGCCGAATGCTCAAAACACCTTTAACTTTTTGAATGCTGGCTATGAGGGGACTGGAGATTTCTTTATAATGAAAGCTACTCTATCACTTCATTAGAATCTGTGACACGGACTCCCTTCTCTCCCCAACAACCCAATGCGGCTCTCTCTTCAAATACTTCTCCGCAGCGTCCTGACGCATTAGGACGGTTTGGGCAGTTTGGAGGAAAGTATGTGCCCGAAACCCTAATGCCAGCTCTGGCTGAGCTAGAAACCGC
The DNA here is from genome assembly GCA_041746655.1 of Elainellales cyanobacterium. Lineage (GTDB taxonomy): Bacteria > Cyanobacteriota > Cyanobacteriia > Elainellales > Elainellaceae > JBGTGR01. The sequence goes on from JBGTGR010000018.1 coordinate 6,205, forward strand.
TTTTTATCAATATCGAGATGAACCTGCTTTTCAGGAAGAACTACAGGTTCTGATGCGGGACTATGTGGGTAGACCCAGCCCCCTTTACTTTGCAGAACGTCTGACGGCACACTATGCCCGCCCCGATGGGACTGGCCCCCAGATTTACCTAAAGCGCGAAGACTTAAATCATACTGGGGCCCACAAGATCAACAACGCCATCGGTCAGGTGTTGTTGGCCAAGCGGATGGGCAAGCAGCGGGTGATTGCTGAGACAGGTGCAGGTCAGCATGGAGTGGCAACAGCAACGGTCTGTGCTCGGTTTGGCCTTGATTGCGTCATTTATATGGGCGTTCACGATATGGAGCGGCAGTCGCTCAACGTGTTTCGGATGCGGCTGATGGGGGCAGAAGTCCGCCCAGTAGAAGCTGGAACCGGGACGCTCAAGGACGCCACTTCTGAAGCGATTCGCGATTGGGTGACGAATGTCGAAACGACGCACTACATTTTGGGTTCGGTGGCGGGTCCCCATCCTTACCCCATGCTGGTTCGAGACTTTCACGCGGTGATCGGTCAAGAAACGCGGGGCCAATGCCAGGAAAAATGGGGCGGCTTACCCGAAATTCTGCTGGCCTGCGTGGGGGGCGGCTCCAACGCAATGGGGCTGTTCCATGAATTTGTGGATGATGCTGATGTGCGCTTGATTGGAGTCGAGGCCGCCGGAGAGGGCGTGACTTCTGACAAACATGCGGCCACCTTGACCCAGGGACGGGTCGGTGTGCTACATGGTGCGATGAGCTACCTGCTTCAGGATCAGGAGGGCCAGGTGATTGAAGCCCACTCGATCAGTGCTGGATTAGACTATCCCGGCGTTGGCCCAGAGCATAGTTATCTCAAAGATTTGGGACGCGCTGAGTACTACAGCGTCACCGACCAGGAAGCCCTGGATGCTTTTCAGCGGCTTTCCCGACTGGAAGGAATTATTCCGGCGTTGGAAACATCCCATGCGATCGCCTACCTGGAAACCCTCTGTCCTCAGCTTTCGGGTAGCCCCCACATTGTAATCAACTGCTCAGGGCGCGGCGATAAGGACGTGCAAACCGTAGCCAAGGTTCTCAACTTGTCCTGACAACTTCAATCGGGAACTGCTGCTGCTTTTGGGAGTCTGTAGGTGTGAAACGTACCCGTTTTAACCTGTAGACTCTACGGAAGCCAATGCCAAACCTTTTATCTTCTGTGAAAATCCGCTCGCTCCTGCTGCTCAGCGGCCTGCTGATGGGTGGGGCGAGTCCTGCTCTGGGTTTAGAGCCATTCAAGAGCCAAGAACCCCTGACGATCTCGGTTTCCGACGCTCAAATCAGCGCAGTGCCTGCAGAGGACGCGATTCTGGATGAGGCGATCGCCGCTCTAGAACAGGCTGCCCACGCGCAGATTAACCAGTACCGAGCGCAGCGGGGATTGCCTGCCCTGACACTCAACACCGAAATTAGCGCTCAGGCTCGCTCTCACAGTCAGGCGATCGCCACTGGAACAACTCCCTTTGGCCACAATGGCCTTGAGCAGCGACTACAGTGGATTGCTCAACAGTTTCCCTGGATGAGTGCGGCGGAGAACGTGGCCTACAACATGGGACATTCTGATCCGGTTGTGCAGGCCGTCACCGCTTGGCTCAACAGCGCAGGTCACCAAACCAACATTGTGGGAGACTTTGACCAAACTGGAATTGGCATTGCTCGCAACGAGGCTGGCGGCTATTACTTCACACAGATTTTCATCCGGAGCCGCTGACCGCAAGAAACCTAAAATCTCAGATAACCTGAAATCTCGGATAATGAGAGCTGTGTCCCGGAACGAACTACAGCGAGCCCAGTTTGATGGAATTCGAAGATTTTCAGGTATTTGATCGCGACCTTTCAGAATCGGCACTGGAGCAATATCTTCAAGCAGAGGCGATCGCCATTGATACCGAAACAATGGGGTTGCTACTACGACGCGATCGCCTCTGTTTAGTGCAGCTTTGCGATCCGGCAGGGCGGCTGATGGTGGTTCGCATCGCCAAAGGCCAATCTGAAGCTCCTCGTTTAAAGCAACTCTTTGAGGCGGCTCACATCACCAAGATTTTTCACTTCGCCCGCTTCGACGTCGCAGCGCTAAAGCAGCACCTTGAAATTGAGGTTGCGCCCATTTTTTGTACCAAAATTGCCAGCAAGCTAGCCCGCACCTACAGCCCGCGCCACGGCCTCAAAGAATTAGTACAGGAACTGGCAGGCGTAGAGTTAGACAAAAGCGCTCAAAGTTCAGACTGGGGAAATGCCCAGCACCTTTCTCCCGAACAGCTTCGCTATGCTGCGAATGATGTTCGCTATCTGCACGAACTGCGCCAAAGGCTAACCCACATGTTGCAGCGGGAAGATCGTTGGGAGTTAGCGCAGCAGTGCTTTACCTGTCTACCCACGATTGTGGCACTCGACTTGATGGAATACCCCAACGTGTTTGAGCACTAGGCCGAACGGAGTGTTTGGGTTTGCCAATGGTGGCGTTGCTGGAGCTGGTGCATATGGTCAAAGAGTTTCCAGCAATATTGCTCTGGCAAACCGCAGGTGACAGCCCCTCTCATCACAACGCTGAAGTACCAGTCGTTGGGCGCATGTTCTTCGGCTAGCTTTTCAATGACGGTATAGGTGCGGACATTAGTATAGTGCCGCCCCTGGCAGTTGACCTCGATGGTCTCATGGGTATATCCCTCCTCTCGCTCATCCAGGCGATCGCTCAGGTGCATCGGCAATCGATAGAGCACACCTTCTACAGAGGCAGTTGGCTCAGGAACGATATCGAGGACGCCACAGTTGCGACGGCAGGAGCGCCGAAAAAATCCAAGCCGATAGCCGTTGAGTGTTGCGGGTCCCATCACAAAGGCGTGGGTTTTCTCACCGAGCGATCGCTTTAAATCCACTGGGCACATGCAAGAGCCATAGGCAAAGTAGTAAAAAGCTTTGTCTGTCGATGACGGCTGCTCAGACCCGACCATAGATAAGCGCTTAGGGGATACGAGATGAGGTTGCTTAGAAGGAACTCCCATGAATGACCTAAACCATTGCTGATGATTAGGGATTCTAACAGACTTCGCTTAGAATGTCACATATCCCGATGGGATAACCGGGGATTTCGAGTAAACCCTGACCTGGTTGAGCTGCTCAAGCAATAGCTAATTGCAACTTGAGGCAAGCCAAACCGGATCAATCGATTATGCATTAACGATCTACATTAACGGGGTGGACGCCGTCGCTGCAGAAACTCAGGGATATCCAAGCCTGTCTTATTTCTGGAGTCAGGCGTAGACGTAGGTGGGGGTGTAATCGGAGGTGGATTGACCACAGCCCGCTTGAGCGGAGCAACACGTGCCGTAGGCGGAGGGGGAGCTTCAGCTGAAAACCCAGTCGCAATCACTGTAATGCGAACTTCTCCCTGGAGGCGATCGTCAATCACCGCACCAAAGATGATGTTGGCGTTCGGATCAACCGCTTCATAAATAATCTCAGCTGCAGCATTGACCTCATGCAGCGTCAGGTCATCGCCACCCGTAATATTGAAGACCACACCCCGGGCTCCGTCGATGGAAGATTCTAGCAGCGGAGAAGAAATTGCGGCCATCGCAGCTTCCCGAGCTCGCGACTTCCCAGATCCAACCCCAATTCCCATCAACGCCGAACCTGCATCGGCCATGACCGCTCGCACATCGGCAAAGTCAACGTTGACCAAGCCGGGAATCGTGATGATGTCGGAAATGCCCTGAACCCCCTGACGCAGAATATCATCTGCCACTCGGAAGGCTTCTTGAACGGGTGTTTGTTCTGAAATCACAGACAGGAGCTTGTCGTTTGGAATGACGATTAGCGTATCTACCCGACTTTGAAACGCTTCGATTCCCTCATCGGCTTGATTAGTCCGTCGTCTCCCTTCAAACGTAAAGGGTCGAGTGACAACCCCAACCGTTAATGCTCCAATTTCCTTGGCGACCTCTGCCACAATGGGAGCTGCTCCTGTGCCTGTACCGCCGCCCATGCCAGCCGTGATAAAGACCAGGTCAGCATTGTCTAGCGCAGCCGCAATCTCGTCGCGAGACTCTTCTGCTGCTTTCTGACCGATGGCAGGATTGCCTCCGGCTCCCAAGCCTCGGGTCAACTTTTGTCCCACTTGCAGGCGGTTGTGGGTTGATGCATGGGTGAGGGCCTGAGCGTCAGTATTAATTGACCAAAATTCTATGCCAGCGACCTCACTCGCAATCATGCGGTTGACGGCGTTGCATCCACCTCCTCCAACCCCAATTACCTTAATTTTGGCTACACTGCTTGGCACAATTTCGTCACTCCTGGATTCTTCTCCCAGCATGCTTTTGGCATCACGAACTTGACCCAAGTGTAAACCAGAGTTAGTGAACGGGTTCGAGGTGTTCATTGATGGTGGAAAATTGGATTGGTCGTCGCTGTTTGTTAAAGCCTGCATGGATAATCACTAATCTACTATTAAATGCCCTTTAAAGTTGGAAACGGCTGATACGGACAACTTTAATATGGCACTCTAAATTTTAGACAGTTGGGAGATTTGTCTGAGAAGGCGACAAAACCCAATGATATTACTTTTTTTCGATGCTTTGTAACTTACGGGTCAAAGTCTTGGCGTGAGCACATAGGCCTGAAACTCCCATCGAATTATGAATTATGGCTGACTTAGAAATCGTCTGATTGTACCTCAGGTTCTACAATACCCCTATCTTGCATTTGAATTAGGGGCATTTCAGGATTTTTTAGATCAATGTAGTCAATCTGGCCCGAGTTTGTATCTTGGGTCAGTTGCCGCATTTGATCGAGGGCTTTGAGCTGCATAGAAAACTGCGCGCTATAAGGCCCAAAATGTACAGTTCCGAGTTCTGTCTGAAGAACTAGATTTGAGGGTTCTCGCCAATCAATTTCAGTGACTTTGATGGGGTTTCGAATCACTTCTGTGTAAAGTTGTGGCCATTCGCTGCGATATTGCTCCCGCATTCCAATCACTTTTAGATCTGGCAACTGGAAGGATTGATTCAAAGATATGTAGCTATCTAGCGGCATCCAATTTCCGTTAGCATCCAACAAACCGACTTGAATGGCGTTGGGTTGGGTTTGCCCGGTTGTTGTACTCGTGGGATTGGCTGGCAGAGGGGCGATCGCCACCGGATCTCGCTCCTGGATCTGCACGGTCAAGCCGGGTGGAAAGAGTCGTCGAGATACTTTGGCATCTGCGATGGGAGCCTGAGCTTCAAGCTGAGTGGCGATCGCCTGTGGCTGAATTTGCAGCAGCGATTGCGGATAGTCGATGGGCAGCAGTGACTGCACCGCCTCTGTGGAGAGCAGTTGATTGCCGCGAATCGTGATTTGGTCGGGTTGACGAATCACCCATAGGGGTAAGGTCGTTCCCCAAATTACGCCTCCTGTCATGCCCATAACGGCCAGGGTGCGCCAAAAAGCCTGCAAAATTTTCAGCCGTCGCTGATGACGTAGGCGTCGTCGTCGTTCTGCTAGCTCTGTGCGAGAGACTGAGGCAAGTTGAGCCATTGTTGGTAACAGCGTTTAGGAGTGACAGCGTTTCGAGTCAGGATTGGGAGTCAGAAAATTAGTAGACGCTAGCATGGATGATCCAAAAGGCGTAGTTGCTTTTTCCCTGACTGGATTTTCTGTCCAAATTTCTGGCTTTCTGGAGTTGGGTTTAGCCCATTGAGTTTGTCTGCCCAGCAGCGCCAGACTGTAGCTGCTGCAAGTCTTTCTGAAGATGCTTGCCCCACTGCGCAGCCATTTCTACGTCCGTAAACGGCACCCGAATCGGGTTTGCAGAATCAACCAGCTCAAATTCTAAAGTAATGTTGCGCCCCGGTTGCGGTAGCTGTTCTAAGTCTACCGATTCTAAGTCTACTGATTGACCATTGACTATCAAACAAATTTTTTGAACTTGCTGGAGAGAAAAAGTCTGCAGATTGACAGGTCCCTTGCGGGTGGGCTTGCCCCAGGTTAGGTCTGAGTCAGATTGTCCTAAAACGGCATAAATGTCATATTTTGCCCGTTGAAATTGCGCTGCCCAAGTTCGATACGCTTCGAGCTTGTGATACTCGTTCCACCCGGCCCAGGCTAATCCAATAAAGACTGCCAGTAGGGGCAGCCATAATAGCCCTCTTGCCATATCCCATCCTAAAAAATTGCGCTAAAGTCTGGGGTCTTTTCCGACCTGTTAACCACTCTAGCGAGAATCCTGCTCAGATGTTTCTGATCTAGAAATGCATAGGCTATGGTGGGGGGACGAGTGCGGTGACAAGCGTATGAAACGGTTTCTATGGACTAGCCTCTTTATCGTCGGGTTGCTGTGGGCTTTGATCAGCTTTCCAGGACTGGCTCAGCGGGGAGAATACGATTCGATTGTGTTGGACTTTCGAGAAGAGCTGGCTTCTGAAGCGGTTGAGCAGAAGGTGGAAGCGATCGCCCAATCGTATGGTGTAACGCCCCGGCTCAACAGTGAGTTTTCCCAGCCCGATCATGTCTATGTTTTGGAGGGCGATCGCCAACTGCTCAAGGCGCTGCGACGCTCTGAACTAAAGCAATATACTGAAGCGATCGAACCCAACTATATTTACCGCACTCAAGCGATCCCCAACGATCCTGACTATATTAAGCAGTGGAATTTGCAAAATATCCACGTTGAAGCCGCCTGGAATGAAACACGGGGCCAGGGCATCACGGTGGCGGTCATTGATACGGGGATCAGCCCAGTTCCAGACTTGGCCGACACTAAGCTGGTTCCAGGGTATGACTTTGTTAATAATCAGGTAGAGGCGCTCGACGATAACGGTCACGGCACTCATGTGGCAGGGACGATCGCCCAATCGACCAACAATAATTATGGCGTCGCTGGAATTGCCTACGAAGCTAGCCTGATGCCGATTAAGGTATTGGGCCAGGGTGGCGGTGGCACCATTTCAGATATTGCTGAAGCGATTCGGTTCGCGGCTGACAATGGCGCTGATGTGATCAACCTAAGTTTGGGCGGTGGCGGTGATAGCCAGTTGCTGAAGGATGCGATCGCCCATGCCCATCGTCGGGGTGTGGTCATTGTCGCGGCGGCTGGAAACGCCAACCAAAATTCTGCTGCGTTTCCGGCTCGCTATCCTGAAGTGATTGCGGTCTCTGCCGTCGATGCGACAGGTGCGAAAGCGCCCTATTCCAACTTTGGGGCTGGGGTCGATATCTCTGCGCCAGGTGGGGCGATCGCCGGAGACAATGAGGCTGGCGGGATTCTCCAAAACACGATTGATCCCAGCACAGGCGACTCTGTATTTAGAGCCTTTCAGGGCACCAGTATGGCCGCTCCCCACGTGGCAGGTGTGGCCGCGCTGATCAAAGCCTCGGGCGTGAGTGATCCGGATGCGATCGCCCAAATTCTCAAAGAGTCGGCTCGCACCATCCCCGACGATACGCTCAACCACTATGGCTCGGGCTATCTGGATGCAGAGGCTGCGGTAAAAGTGGCCCTGCGCGGACAGATCAGCGTCAAAGATTTCTGGAATTGGCTGCGCGATCGGGGCTATCTCAACCTGCGCTTCTGGTTTGACGGCGGCATCGTTGCCCTCTGGCCCAAACTGGCGATGGTGGTGGGGTCTTACCTGCTGGCTTGGTTTCTGCGAAACTACCTCCCCTTTCTCTGGAGCTGGTTCTTCTCCAGCGGCCTAGTGATGGGCAGCGCAGGGCTTTTCTTCCTGCAAGGATTCTACATCTTTGATCTGCCCCAGTGGCCGTTTCGGATGATGGGCAGCTCCATTCCCGAACTGGGCAGCACAGTTGTCGGTAGCCCAGTGCTCAACCCAATTTTTGCCAGCATCTTGATCCCGCTACTGTTGGTGATGCTGCTGCTCAGCAATCCTCAGTGGAAGTGGTTTGCAATCGGCTCTGCCCTGGGGGTGGCCTCCTGTCTGGCTATCAGTGCTATCGTGTCGCCAGACCTATTGTGGTTGGGGAGTGGGGCGATCGCCCGCACCTTCCTGATCACCAACGCCATCCTCTGCTACGGACTGGCCTATCTCGCGACGAAATCGGAGACACAACCCACATGAGCATTACTGTAGAAGGCAAAGTTCAACATTCCAACCTGGGTACTGGCACTTGGGCATTGCAGTCTAGCCAGGGGCAAACCTATGAAATTCATCATGATGCGCCGGAAGGACTTCTCAAGGAAGGTCTTCAGGTCAAAGCAAAGGGCAAAGTCCGCGACGATGTCATGACGACGGCCATGATTGGGCCAGTATTGGAAGTTCAAAGTTTTGAGGTGATAGGAAAGTGAGGGGCGTAGACCCCTCTGTTTCTCCAACTAAGATGAGGCGGCTTGGTCCAAAACGGTCTGAAGGCGGGTGCGAAATTCTCCTTTGGGATGGCCGCCTTTGACCTCACCAATAATTTTGAATTCAGCTTCGGGCGACTCACAAACCAGATAGGTGGGCCAGCCCATTTCTGATTTGTCAGGATACTGGGTCAGCAAGATTTTGCGGTACTTCCGGTAGGTAGCCGTGTCCTGCATTTTGACATCTACGAATTCGCAGCCCAGCTCTTCAGCTACTTTCTGATCGTAGAAAGACATTTTGTGGCAGATCCCGCAATCTTCCGATGAAAACTTAATGACAGCAAGACTCATAAACCGATCCTGTCCTCAATCTCAACACCAGAGGCTAATCTAATCAATCACAACTATTATCTCATCTGATTCCAGCCCTTTTCTCCCTCGCTGGGTTTTGCACGCTCCTATCCTTTCTACGCCGCTTCACTGAGCAACAGGGTCTCTCGGAAGACTAGATGAAAGTTTGTATCAAATGACACGACATTCCCTGGCGCGCGGGCACTTTAGAGCTACATCCTCAAGCTACAACTCAGGGAAGATTTAGATGGATAACGCAGTCCTACTTCAGCGCTATGCTCAAGGCCATCGAGACTTTAGAGGTGCCAATCTGATTGGCATGAACCTGGAGAGAGCCCAACTTGCAAGCGTCGATTTTTCGGGAGCGTCCCTCGGCTCAGCCAACTTGAGCCGGGCTGGGTTGACCAAAGCCAGCCTCAGAGCTGCGTTCTTATACGGGGCAAACCTGAGCTTTGCAAAGTTGAGTGAAGTCAATTTCAACAATGCCGACCTGACAAAGGCCGATCTTCGCGGAGCCTTTCTAGTGCGGGCTAACCTGACCGGGGCTCAGCTGAGTGGCGCTATTTTGGCTGGTGTGAACTTGAGGGGGGCAAACCTCCAAGGCGTGAATCTATGCGGGGCTGATTTGCGCGGGATCAATCTGCGTTCGGCCAACCTTGAGGGTGCCAATCTAAATTGGGCCAATCTTTCGGGGGCGCGGCTCAGCGGAGCTCAGCTCGAGGGGGCGTCGCTCACAGGCGTGAACCTGACTTCAGCTTTCCTGAATGGTGTAAATCTAAGCGGCACTGACCTTGATGGAGTCAACCTCAACGCTGCCAAACTCAGCGGTGCAAATTTTAGTGATGCCATTTTGACAGCGGCCAATTTGAGTGAGACACAGTTGCGAGTTGCCAATATGGCTAGAGTCAACCTTCATGCCGCCAACTTGAAGGAGGCTGATTTGAGCAAGGCTGATCTAAATGAAGCTGATTTGAGCAAAGCTGATCTGAGCTATGCCGATTTGAGCGAAGCCGATTTGACTGGCGCAAATCTCAATGCGGCAAATTTAGTCGGAGCCAATCTATCGGCAGCGAGCCTACGAGATGCTTATCTCTGGACGACCAAACTGATTTCTGCCAATCTGTACCGCGCCAATTTTACCCATGCCAGCATGAGAGGGGCGATTACAGAAGGTGCTAATCAGCAGGAGATCGTTTTCTCCGGCACTACCATGCCGGATGGCAGCGTTTACCCTTGAGGTCTACCTGGTCTGTCTTACAGCCGCCATGCAAGTAGCTGGGTCTTGGGTAGGTTTTCATCAGGTGCCGCAGGGGAGATCTTGTAGCTCTCCCCCATCGTAAAACTACCAGACTCGCAGGTGACGTTTAAGCGTCGTCTAGTGCTGCGATACCGGGAAGCTCTTTGCCTTCCAGCAGTTCTAGGCTGGCACCGCCGCCAGTGGAAATGTGGCTCATCTGGCTAGCAACGCCGACTTTTTCGACTGCCGCTACAGAGTCGCCGCCGCCGATGATGGTGATGACGCCTTCCTGGGTGAGGTCTGCTAGGGTGCGGGCGATCGCCTCAGTTCCTTGAGCAAACTTGTCAAACTCAAACACACCCATGGGGCCATTCCAGATCGCAGACTTACACTGCTTCAGCGCATCCTGGAAAACCTTAACTGAGTCGGGACCAATATCTAGACCCATCCAACCATCGGGAATATTCTCGATGCTAACGGTCTGAGCATTGGCATCTGCTGCAAAGTTGTCGGCTACGACCACATCAGTTGGCAATAGCAGATCAACGCCTTTCTCCTTGGCCATGACTTCGAGAGTCTTGGCTAGCTCTAGCTTGTCTTCTTCGACCAAAGACTTACCCACATTGAGGCCGCGAGCCTTGTAGAACGTGAAGATCATGCCGCCACCGATCAGCAGCTTGTCTACCTTGTCTAGCAGGGTTTCAATCACGCCGATTTTGGAAGAGACTTTAGAACCACCCACGATCGCCGCTAGAGGACGCTGAGGATTCTCGATGGCATTTTGCAGATACTGCAGCTCTTTCTCAATCAGGAAACCTGCAACAGAGGGCTTCAGGTAGTGGGTGACGCCTTCGGTCGAAGCGTGGGCCCGGTGAGCAGTACCAAAGGCATCATTAACATATAAGTCAGCAACGGACGCCAGCTTCTTAGCAAATTCTGGGTCGTTCTTTTCTTCTTCTGCGTAGAACCGGACGTTCTCTAGCAAGGCTACCTGGCCGTTTTGCATCCCGCCAACCGTGCTGGTGACTTCATCTCCGATACAGTCGTCACACTTGATGACCTCTTGCCCTAGCAATTCTGAAAGACGCTTTGCTACCGGGGTCAGGCGCAGACTGTCTTTGACCTGACCTTTGGGACGGCCAAAGTGGCTGCACAGAATCACTTTGGCACCTTTGGAAGTCAAATCCTGAATCGTAGGCAGTGCTGCACGAATTCGGGTGTCGTCTGTAATATTGCCCTGATCATCCAGTGGCACATTGAAGTCGGCCCGAACCAGGACTCGCTTGCCTGATACATCAGATGCCGATAAATTTGCTAGAGTTTTCTTTGACACTGCGTGAACCCCCTAATGAGTCTTTTTACCTATTGTCTGCTAAAACGATAGCAGTCAGTGGTTAGCCATCAGCAATAAGCTATGCACTTTTTGATAGAAGTTCGTCCCAAGTTGGCTTAAAGTTGGCTCAAGGGCTGAAGCCTTGATTCAACCCTTGCCAGGTTCGGGATCAATACAGGAGATTGAGTTGTCCTATCGTGATCCCCGCCTTCTCAAGGGTTCATAGCGAAGTGCTTCTGGCACCGTCCACATTTTATAGGAGTCTGCGTCTGTAGAGAGGCGTGCTATGTTTAAGACCGTTCTATTTCCCATCGATCACAGCCGCGAATCCCGCGAGGCGGCTGATACGGTCGCCAATGTCGTCAAGACCTATAACAGTCGTTTATATATCCTGTCGGTTGTAGAAACGCCTGAAGAAGGTGAAGCCGCAGCTGAATCTGCTGAGATGAGTTCTCCTGAGGCGATCGCCCGCCTGCTAGAAGACGCCAAAAGTCTGTTTAGTAAGGTCGGCATTCAAGCAGAAACCCTTGAACGCGAGGGGAAAGCTGCTTTTACCATTTGCGATGTAGCCGACGAATTAGATGTCGAGCTGATCGTGATGGGTTGTCGAGGGCTAGGACTTACCGAGGAAGGTGCAGCCGAAAGCGTCACCAATCGCGTGATCAACCTTTCTCCCTGTCCTGTGTTAATCGTTCCCTAACGGCATGACTTCTCCTTCGATCCAGTGGTATCCCGGCCATATTGCCAAAGCCGAGAAAGCTCTGCTTGAGCAACTTAAGCGGGTGGATGTGGTGTTGGAGGTTCGGGATGCCCGGATTCCGCTAGCGACCCATCATCCCCAAGTCGATCAATGGGTTGGCTCCAAGGAAAAAGTCTTGGTGCTCAATCGAGTCGATATGATTCCGGCGGCGGCTCAGCAGGCCTGGACCACTTGGTTTAAGGCACAGGGTGAGATGCCTTACTTTGCCAATGCTCAGCAGGGTAAGGGGGTCTCTGCCATTGCAAGGGCCGCTCAGGCCGCGGGAGAACAAATGAATCAGCGGCGGCGCGATCGCGGTATGTTGCCCCGTCCGGTTCGGGCCGTCGTGATTGGCTTTCCAAATGTGGGTAAGTCGGCATTGATTAACCGTTTGCTCAATCGACGTGTCGTAGAAAGTGCGCGACGAGCAGGGGTGACTCGTCAACTGCGCTGGGTTCGGATCTCAGATCAGCTTGATCTGTTGGATGCACCTGGCGTACTACCCTCCCAACTGAGAGATCAAGACGCCGCCCTAAAGCTAGCCGTGTGTGACGACATTGGAGAAGCCGCCTACGACAATCAGCGGGTGGCAGCGGCGTTGGTCGATCTGCTGAAAGAAATCGAGGCGGAAACGCCCGAAATGATTACTGGAAAGCCGTTGGAATCTCGGTATGGCTTAGACCCAACTGAGATCACAGGAGAGAGTTATCTAGAAATGGTTGCCAATCAGCGCTACAAAGACGATGTAGAGCGGGTTGCCCGTCAGATTTTGCACGATTTTCGCAAAGGTACGTTGGGTGCGATTCCGTTGGAATTGCCATCGGGCTAGAAAAGCGCGATCGCCCCCACCCTCCCAAAACCCCCAGAACCCAACCTTTGAGAGATGAAACCAGACTCGTTTGCACCTGTTATATAAAACAGGACATCTCACAAGAGGACATGAAAGCATGGCTGATTTGGTTGATACTGCGGCTGGAGCAGGTTCTTTTAAAACGCTCATGAGCACCGTAGAAGCAGCAGGCTTAGTTGATTTTTTACGGAATGCTGGACCCATGACGGTTTTGGCTCCCACCGACGACGCCTTTGCTCAACTTCCGAAAGGCACCCTCGACAGCCTCTTACAAGATATTCCCAAACTCAAGCGCATCCTGATGTATCACATGGTGTCGGGAGACGTGCGCTCGGACAATCTGGCGGAGCTAGACGAAGCGCCCACAGAAGAAGGCTCTATTGTCGCGATTGAAGCCAATGGTGAGGTCAAGTTCAACGATGCCAAAGTTTTGCAGGCAGACATCTTGGCCGACAACGGTGTGATTCATGTGATCGACCGCGTTTTGATGCCTGCGATGCTTGAGGGCAAAAGCTAACTAAGCCATCACCATGCCGCCATCGACATTCATCACTTGCCCAGTAATGTAGGCGGCGGCAGGATCGGATGCCAGGAATCGCACCATGCCGGCAACCTCTTCAGCTTGGCCAAACCGCCCGAGCGGAATATATTTGAGGATTTCGTCATTCTTTAGACCGTCAGTCATGTCGGTGACGATGAAGCCGGGAGCCACGGCGTTGACGGTGATCCCGCGCGTGGAAAGTTCTTTGGCGACGGTTTTGGTGAAGCCAATCACGCCTGCCTTAGCGGCGCTGTAGTTGGCCTGACCCGGGTTGCCCATTTGGCCTGCCACAGAGGCGATGTTGACGATCCGACCAGATTTTTGCTTCAGCATGATTTTGCTGACAGCACGGGTGCAGAGAAAAACGCCAGTCAGGTTGAGGTCAATCACGGCTTGCCAGTCTTCGGGCTTCATCCGTAGCAGCAGCGTATCGCGGGTGATGCCAGCATTGTTGACCAAGACATCTACCCTTCCCCATCGATTCATCACAGCACTGACGAGGCTCTCAACCTGATCGGCCTGGGAGACATCTGCCTGGAGGGCGATCGCCTCATTCCCCATTTGCTGAATTTCTGCAACCACAGCATCTGCTGCCTGACTGGAGCTAGCATAGTTCACTGCGACTTTGGCTCCAACTGCCGCCAATGCTAAGGCGATCGCTCGACCAATCCCTCGGGATGCCCCCGTGACAATTGCAACCTGGTCTTGCAACGGCTTCAGCGTTTCGGAAGATGCGGCCATAGACGATACCTCTTTCAGTTTTCAGTGACTCCACTGCAATCTGGATCACTGGAGTGCTGCACGCATCCGATCCAGCTTGCTATCAAAAACAGCTAGACCATCTTAAGGTAATTTGCTAACGGTTTCTTAAGGGATTTGTCGCCTTCACAACGGCCATAAAAAATTTGGACTAGGATTGGGCTATACGCCCTTGTGTTATTGAGTTTGATTGATATGGTCACCAAGAAAAAGTTTGGTAGCTTCGATGAGATGATTGCAGGTTCAGACCTGCCCGTTTTGGTAGATTTTTATGCCCCCTGGTGTGGGCCTTGCCAAATGATGGCCTCGATTTTAGAGCAGGTCAACGCCCAGATGAAGCAAAAAATCCAGGTTGTCAAAATCAACACCGACACCTATCCGGCGCTAGCGTCCCAATATCAAGTTCAAGGCTTACCCACTCTCATGCTGTTTAAGCAGGGGCAGCCTGTAGATCGAATTGAAGGGGTCATGCCTGCCGAACAACTCATCCAGCATCTTCAGACGTTGGTTTAGCTATTGGGCGATCGCCCCCCTTCTCCCGATTCATTCAGGCTGCTGTGCCCACAGCTAAAATTCGTCGTCGTTCCCAGCCATATTCGAGTCCTGATCGCGCTTGGACCCTAGCAGATCGAGCCGCTCGACCCGAATCACAGGCTTAGAGCGTTCCGCCCCCGTCGCTCGGTCTTGCCAATGGTCAAACTTGAGGGTGCCGCTGACGCCAATCAAGCTGCCTTTGCGGACATAATTTGCCGCAATTTCAGCTGTTTTGCCCCAAATTTCCAGATTAAACCAGTCTGGCATATCGCTGTTTCGCGTAGGACGATTGACAGCCAGGGTCAAATTGCAAACCACGCTTCCAGATTCAAAGTATTTAACATCAGGATCCTGTCCTGCTCGACCGACTAGCGTAACTACATTTAGACCCATACAACCCTCAGTGAATTGCAAATACAGCTTGTTCTTAATCCAAAACCTTAGCTCGCCTAGCTAATCCGTAGCTAAATCCCTAAATTTATTGTAGTTCATGGGTACTAAATTTTAGTGACCTTGCTCGGCTAACTTAACGGGTCTCAGCGCACTTCTGGCTTAATCTTCCTATTTATAAGGAGTAGAGCGAATATTGAAAAGCCTGATGATCGTGAGAGGTTTTATTTTTGATAAGAGTATTTTAAGGGTCATTCTAAATCTCAAAGCCTGGTAGGGTTAGGAGGAGTCAGCCGACAGAGACTAGAATGGGAATCGGGTTATTTTCAATTTGTCCTGATATGGGATTGAACAGCCAGAAGAGTTCTTGTGGATACGTTTAACTGAGTTAATCAGCCAAAACATGCGTCTGCACCGATCTAGACTCCGGTAAAAAAACGTAATAAGATCCACTTCGACCATCTTCTTGGTCGCCAAACTGCAAACAGCATCTCGCTATTTTTTGGGGGCATAGAAAACTAGTGGGTTTCTTCAATCGCTTCTCGCTTTCACGTGATATGGGTATCGATCTCGGTACCGCCAACACACTAGTTTATGTATCTGGCAAGGGCATCGTCTTGCAAGAACCGTCAGTAGTTGCTATGGACTACGAAACCAAAGTTCCTTTGGCGGTTGGAGAAGATGCAAAGAAAATGCTAGGTCGTACTCCAGGCAATGTGATCGCCCTGCGGCCCCTCCGAGATGGTGTAATTGCCGACTTTGACACGGCAGAGCTAATGCTCAAACACTTCATCCGTCGTGTTCATGAAGGTCGAACGCTAGTTTCTCCACGGATTGTGATTGGCATTCCCAGCGGTGTTACAGGCGTAGAGCGGCGAGCTGTCATGGAAGCGGCGTCTCAGGCTGGAGCCCGCGATGTTTATCTGATTGATGAGCCAGTTGCAGCGGCAATTGGTGCGGGCCTGCCCGTAGCAGAACCGACCGGAAACATGATCATTGACATTGGTGGTGGCACCACAGAAGTTGCCGTCCTCAGTTTGCAAGGAACTGTGCTTAGCGAATCTGTGCGGGTGGCAGGAGACGAGCTGAGCGAAGCCATCACCCAATATATGAAGAAGGTTCACAACCTGGTAATTGGGGAACGCACCTCAGAAGAAATCAAGATTATGATCGGCTCTGCTTATCCCACAGACGATGATGGAGAAATCATCATGGATGTACGGGGATTGCACCTCCTGTCTGGCCTCCCTCGGACAGTCACGGTCAAAGCGCCTGAGATGCGAGAAGCGATGTCGGAGCCGCTATCCGTCATTATCGAAGCGGTGAAGCGGACGCTGGAACGGACTCCGCCTGAACTGGCAGCCGACATTATCGATCGCGGCATCATGCTGGCGGGTGGTGGGGCACTCTTAAAGGGGCTCGACACCTTGATCAGCCATGAAACTGGAATCGTTGTCCACGTTGCCGCAGACCCGCTGAGCTGTGTGGTCTTGGGAACAGGGCGCGTTCTAGAAAACTTTAAGCAGCTTGAGCGGGTATTTAGCGGTCGCTCCCGCAATCTCTAACTGTTCTACCCTAGTTCACGAGTCACAGTGCATCTAAATCTAACGGACAGTAGCCCAAATGCTGGAAGCTATAGGTTTGAATGCAAACATTGGACTCCAAGATTCTCCTGGATTAGGATGAGGGGGAGAGCGCCGAGTGTTTACTCAGGTTGTCTCTGAGAATTGGATCATGATGTCAACAATCTTGTGTGCAAAAGCGCCCCGTAGGATTTAATGTATACGCTGCGTCGCTGGTGGGATCAAAATGCTTTGAGGATCGGGCTGACTTGCTTAGCTCTGGGAACAGCTTGGACAGTCCGGCAAACCCAGGGGGCCGCGATCGCTGAAGCCTATCGATGGGTGATGCAACCGTTACAGACAGGGCCGTCCCCAACAGAAGTTTTAGAAAATGCCCAGGTTCAAGAATTGCAGCAGCGACTGGTTGAGCTAGAAGGCCAAAACCGTCAGCTGCAGACGATGTTGGGCTATGTCTCCGAGCGTCCTGCACCCGGACCCGCTGCTCCGGTGATTGGGCGAAGTGCTGACCACTGGTGGCAGCAAATCATGCTGGGGCGTGGCAGCAGCGATGGTATCCAAGTCGGGCATGTGGTAAATGGGCCAGGTGGCATTGTAGGTCGGGTGACCCATGTCACGCCCAATACGAGCCGAGTATTGCTAATTAGTGATCCGACTAGCCAGGTGGGCGTTGTGATTAGTCGATCTCGGGCAATGGGATATATGCGTGGCCAGACCGAGAACCGGGCTGTGATGGAGTTTTTTGACAAGGTGCCTGATGTTCGTCCGGGCGATGTTGTCTCCACATCTTCCTTTAGTCGCCTCTTCCCGGCAGGTCTGCCAGTGGGTCGGGTAGAATCGATCAACTTAAACAAAAGCCCTGCTCCTGAGGCTGTAATCGAGCTTTCCGCTCCCATCAGCTATCTGGAATGGGTAACTGTTGATCCCATTAACAATCCCAACCTTTCAACACCTGCTTCAGGTGCGTCCTCTGCTCCATAGCCTTTGCTTTATCACCTCTGCTCCACAGAAAGCGGCGGCGCAGGGACTTACCTAGTTGAGGGGAGATGGTTCGTCTACAGATATCGACTTCAGGTGACAGATTCTTGGCTAATCCTTCTAAATGGCATCCCCAAACTCGTCAGTTTGTTGACTGGCTCGTCACAGTTGGCTCGATTATAATTTGCCTGTTTATTTTGCCCATGCGCCTGCCGGGGATGGATCTGCTGGGGGTCGCGCCAAACTGGTTGCTGATTTGGGTGGTGGCTTGGAGTATCAAGCGCACGGCTTGGCAAGGCGCATTGGCGGGAGTTGTGCTTGGACTGATTCAAGATGGAATGACCTTTCCGCAGCCAACTCACATCTTTAGTCTAATGTTGGCTGGAATTTTGACGGCACGCCTGCAAAAGCAGCGATATATCCAGGAAGACTTTGTTTCTGTGGCGCTGATTGTATTTGGGATGGCTGTGCTGGTTGAAACGATTACGGCGATTCAATTTAGCTTGCAGGGGTTTGGCCACACTACGGCGAGAGCTTACGGCACTCTGGCGGAGATTTGGTTTTATCACCAGCGAATTGCTCTTAGCTCAGCTATTTTGAGCAGTCTATGGGCTCCTGTCCTCTACTACCCTCTCAATCGCTGGTGGGAGCGCATCAATGCGGTGGAGCAACCTCAAGCCTGAAGGGGTGCGGGCGATCGCCCGCCCTTACCATATCCAGCCCAGTCGGCCAAGTAGTAAGCAGCAGAGAGTAGGTCGCTGTGAATTCGGGTGGGGTCAAACTTCTGTAAATAGCTTTGGCTACGAATTCCGCAGGTGAGGGCGATCGTCGGCAGACCTGCGGCTTGTCCAGCCAGGATATCGGCTTCAGTATCTCCAATCATCCAAGCGGGTTGGTGTTGCTGATCGCGGTCGGAGATGACCTCGGCGAGAAGCTGAGTTTTGTGGTCAGCAAAGTTTTTGTAGGCGATCGCACAATCCTGAGTCCCACGAATCTCATCGAACAGGTGAATCAGGCCATAGCTCTGCAAAATTTGGGTCACCTGAGGCTCACAGCGCAGCGTCACCAAGACCAAACGAACCCCCTGAGAATGGAGCAGTGACAAGGCTGCAGGTACATCAGGTTGTAGGCGGTCTTCATGTAGTAACACAGGCTGATTGACGATCTGACCGACCCGCTCCAAGAAAGCCTCAATTTGCTCATCCCGCAATCCAGAACGCATCGCAATTTCAGGATCGGGGCTACGATTTTGCTTCATCTGCCAAAACTGACTTTTGCTGAGCAGTGTCAGGGGTAACGTCATTCCCTGAGCCTGGTAAGCGGCCTGAACGTCAGCTAGCCCAAGTTGATAAGTTTTGTAGTACCGCTCAGATACATCGACAATTGGCCCATCAAAGTCGCAAAAGACGGTCAGCTCAGACAAAGAGGGTGGAGCAGATTTTTCTCGACGAGGTTGCAATTGAGATAAACCTGACACCACAGCGCTAGTCATAGGAGGTTACCTGGGAGAAAAGAACCGTTACCAAGAAGGATCGAGCGAAATACTTCTTCACATTAAACAATTAAGTTATAAGTCGTCAACTGTAAAGTGCTAGATTTACATTAGAAAAAATTATCAATCAAATAGAGTTTGAAACGCTTTGAAATCTCTAGAGATTGGCAATTGAGCTACTGAGGCTGAGGATCGGCGAGGAAGGGCTTTAACGAGCCTTATGGCTTTGAGGTAGGCAGAATGGGGAGTCTTTGTGAGTTTATACTTACTAATCTCTACCTGATAGGTTGCCTTGATTCCTCAAAGAAGCAATCACATTTGCGGTAAAACTTAATCAAATTTATATAAAAAATTCTGAATCCTGAAGATCTAAGTTTTGGCTTCTCGTTCGAGAACCATCGTGACAGGTCCATCGTTTTCAATCAAAACCTGCATCATCGCTCCAAACTTTCCTGTTTCTACCCGCAGATTGCTCTGGCGGAGCTTGTGGACAAACTGTTCGTAGAGCTGCTCTGCCCGTTGGGGAGCTGCCGCTTGATCAAAGGATGGGCGTCTACCCTTGCGACAGTCTCCATAGAGTGTAAACTGGCTAATCACCAGCAGCTCACCTCCTATCTCTCGAACGGAGAAGTTAAACCGACCGTCTTCATCCGGAAAGAGGCGCAGCTCCAGGCATTTTTTCGCCATCCAGTCGAGTTCTGCCTCAGTGTCAGTCTCTGCAAGGCCCACCAGTAAATTTAGCCCGCGTCCAATTTGGCCAATCACTTCACCATCAACCGTTACCTGGGATGCCCGGACGCGTTGTAACACGATCCTCATGATTGAGCTTCAACCTCCTCACCGTTGTTTTGGTCTGCAAACGAAAGGGCGCAAACTGCGCCCCCATACGGTTCTACACTAAGTTTGACACTAAAGATCTAGGCTTATCTGCCGAAGCCGAGCCCCCCCTTCTTGGAAGGCTTGCAGACGCAGTTTTGCAGTTGCGATCGCAGCATATCGTGATCCAGATTTTGGCCGATCAGCACCAGTTGATTCTTAGGTTGATCTTTCCATTCTGTATCATCGAGCGAAAAGCGCTTGCCGCTGAGGTGAAAGATATGTCGTTTGGGACTTTCATCAAACCAGAGGATACCCTTGGCCCGAAAGACGCTAGCTGGTAGCTGATTGTCGAGAAAATGCTGGAATCGTTTGATCGCTAGGGGTTGATCACTTTTAAAGGAGAGCGATGTAAATCCATCTGTTTCCAGGTGGTTGGAATGATGATGGTCATGATCGTGGTGCTCGTGCTCACACTTGCCATGATCATGATCACAGTGACTATGATCGTGGTCGTCATGGGCATGACCGTGATCATGCTCGTGATCGTGATGCTCATGATCGTGAGCCGACTTCTCAGCGCTGAAATATTGGTCAGACTCAAACAGGCCGACGCTGAGGATCAGCGGCAACGGTACCTGCGCCTTCGTGGTACGTAAAATCCTTGCATCTGTTTTAATGTCGCGGATTTTGAGCTCTAGCGAATCGAGATCGGCTTCATCGACCAAATCGGTCTTGTTGAGCAAAACGATGTCGCCATAGGCGATCTGGTTGTAAGCGGCCTGACTGTTGAACAGGTCGAGGCTGTAGTTCTCAGAATCGACGACTGTGACAATCGAATCGAGGCGGGTCAGATCCCGTAGCTCGGTGCCCAAAAAGGTGAGGGCGATCGGGAGCGGATCGGCCAATCCGGTGGTTTCGACCACTAGATAATCAATTTGATCCTGACGCTCCAGGACTTTGTAGACGGCTTCTAGCAGATCATTGTTGATGGTGCAGCAGATGCAGCCGTTGCTGAGTTCCACCATACTGTCGTCGCTGCCTGCGGTGATCAGCAATTCGTTGTCGATGCCAATCTCCCCAAACTCGTTCACAAGAACGGCAGTTTTTAATCCTTCCTGGTTGGTCAAAATGTGGTTGAGCAGGGTTGTCTTGCCGCTACCCAGAAAGCCGGTGATGATGGTGACGGGTAACCCGCGCTTCTCGTCATCCATGTTTTGGGATTGGTCGGTCGTAACTGCTGTTTGCATAGCGCAGTGGGTGAAAACGTCAGAATATAGAGACAGATACTTTAAAGCCTCGGCGTTCATTCATAATATGAACCTGGCAGAACGCGCATCTCTGGCCTTGTAGATACTCCCTATTATTGCGTATCTGCTTTGAGTTGATGCGAGGCATTGCTGAGTCCTTTTTTTATGACCCGTGCTATGACTTTGACGCTGTATAACACCCTCACTCGTCGCAAAGACCCCTTTGAACCGCTCCAACCCGGCAAAGTGCGGATGTATTGCTGTGGCGTCACCGTCTATGACTACTGCCATTTGGGCCATGCCCGCTCTTACATTGTTTGGGATACGGTGCGGCGCTATTTGCAGTGGCGCGGCTATGACGTGCAGTATGTCCAGAACTTTACAGATATTGATGACAAGATTCTAAATCGGGCGCGGCAGGAAGGCTCGACCATGCAGGAGGTGTCTGAACGCTATACCCAGGCTTACTTTGAAGATATGGCGCGGCTCAACATCCGAGAAGCCGATGATTATCCCCGAGCAACCCATACGCTAGATGGTATCAAGCGGCTAATCCATGAACTGGAGCAGAAAGGCTTTGCCTATGCTGCGGATGGTGATGTCTATTACACGGTGCGAAACTTTGGCGAGTATGGCAAGCTGTCGAAGCGCAAGTTTGATGAGATGCAGGCTGGAGCGGGCGGGCGAGTCAATACTTCTGATCCGGAAGCGCAGAAGAAAAAAGATCCGTTTGACTTTGCTCTCTGGAAGGCTGCGAAGCCAGGAGAACCTGCCTGGGAATCACCGTGGGGATCGGGGCGTCCGGGGTGGCATATCGAATGCTCGGCAATGGTGCGCGATCGCCTGGGCGAAACCATCGACATCCATGTGGGTGGCTCGGATCTAATCTTTCCTCACCACGAAAACGAGATTGCCCAATCGGAAGCCGTCACAGGTCATCCCCTGGCCCGCTACTGGATGCACAATGGCATGGTGAATGTGGGCGGTGAGAAGATGTCGAAGTCGTTGGGCAACTTCACCACGATTCGGCAAATGCTGGACGCCCCGAATGGCCCTCACCCAATGGCGCTGCGGCTATTTGTCTTGCAGGCTCAATATCGTAAGCCGCTGGACTTTACGGAGGAGGCGATCGCCTCTGCCCAAAATGCCTGGGAAACCGTGAAAGAAGGTTTGTTGTTTGGCTACAAGCAAGGCCAACAGCTTGGCTGGACCGACACTGAGGATCAATCTTTTGGCGATCCGGCAGCGATGCGAATTCCGGCGGAGAGCGATCTGGTGCAGCGCTTCGAGGAATCGATGGATGATGACATCAATACACCGGGAGCGGTTGCCGTTTTGTTTGAACTGGCCAAAGCCCTCCAGCGGGAGAGCAATGTGATCATTCACCAAGGCCAAGCAGATGCTGATGCAGACACCCTGCGCCAACAGTGGCAAATGCTCGTCTGCCTATCGCAAGTTTTAGGGCTCGAAGCTCAACCAGAAGATACCAATGGTGCACCTACATCAGGGTTGAGCGATGCCGAAATTGAAGCATTGCTCCAACAGCGCCGAGAGGCTCGTCAGGTGAAAAACTTTGCGGAGAGCGATCGCATTCGAGACGAACTCCAAGCGATGGGCATCGTGCTGATCGACAAACCGGGCGGCATCACCGACTGGCACCGAGGCTAAAAGATTTTTTACCAGCGGTGATTGACAAAAGGGCTGACAAATTTTCCCCAGCGGGACTCAAATTCGCAGGCTTTGCTCACGTCCGTGCTCAATTGACTGCGGTTTTGCCAGTAGTAGCTTAAGGCTTTATAGCCATCGGCGAGTAAATAGGCCGGTGTCAGCACTGTCATTAGCGGTCGCTGCCAGGACTGCAGCCGAGCCAAACGCAAAGCATGATTGGACATGCCAGAAGTTCGGGCCACCTTTAGGAGATAAGGCCGCTCTAGCCGATGGGCTGGGAGATGATGCCAGATCCGCATTTTGGGATTGTGCCAAACTTCCCAATCGCTGTTTTGGATGTGGTACATGCACTCCAGATCTTCGCAGGCTCCCAGCATCGTTTTTTGGGTTTCGTCGCGGCCCTGGAGGTTCAGCTTTTTGGGCAAGCAATCGATCCAGGCTTGCTTTCGCACGACCGAACCGGGGCCAGCGGGAATCCGGCGGGGTTTGGCAGTGCGATCGTAGCGGATAGGTTGTGGCCCTCGATTGTAGACCGCAAAAAACAGCTTGACGCGATCAAAATAGGCGGGCGGCTCGCTATCGAGTTTGGCGTCAATGATCCCGCCATAAGCTCCCGCTTGAGGATGAGCCTTACCAAAGCGCACAGCTTCAGCCACCCAATGGGGATCAGGCCAGTTATCGTCGTCTAGAAAGCCGACTAGCTCTGCGCTTTTGGCCTCTCGGATGGCGCGATCGCGAGCATAGAGCACTCCCTGCTTGGATTCAAGGATATATCTCAGATCGCAGTCGTCGGGCCAGAGTTGGGTATACCGGGAAACCACTTCAGCGGTGCGATCGCTGCTGTTGTTGTCTACCACTAGGACTTCCCAGCGGATATCCTCTGTATCAATTTGTCTACGGAGATAGTCCAGGACTGCAGGTAGCCTTTGAGCGCCGTTGTAAGTACAAATCGCTACTGTGAAATCCATCGGCATTTTGTCAATACGCCTTTATTGAGATGGAGAGTGAGCCTCATAGCCAGATGAAACGGCCTTAACCTGCTGGAATGACTGTTTGTGAGCAGGATTGAGATAAAGGCCTAAGAAGTAGAAAGGACTCAGCAAGCTACTGATAAACAGCTGCATCTCGCAAGCGGCAACCACATCACTTCTAACTTGGCGACCATGCTTGTAGAGATGGAGGGCAATCTTACGAACATCGTTTGCTACGTAGAGCGGCAATGCCAACGTCCACTGCCATCGGTTAAAGCTTAGCATTCGAGTATGGTAGCGGCTTAACCCAATTCCTCGACACAGCTTGACCAGATAATTCTTTTCCAATCGCTGACGCGGAATGCGGTGATGGATTTTCATGGCAGGATTGTACCAAATTTCCCATCCTGCTCTTTGAATGTGGAGCAGTACTTCCAAATCTTCCCCTGGCAAGCTTAGGCCCGTCGCTCTGCCTTGCAGAACACAATTGACGGGGACATTTTCTAGCCAAGCTTGCTTACGGACGACTAGCCCCGCACCGGGTGGAAGCACCTTGCGCTGGGGTTCATAGAGCCGGGGTTGATCTCCCCGATCGATGATGGCCAGAAACGGAGCAATCCGCTCAAAATTTTCGGGCGGTTTGGTCTCGTAGTCTCCCAAGGTGCGACCGCCATACGCTCCAGCCTGAGGATGCGCCTGACCAAAGGCATAAACGGCAGCAACCCAAGAGGGGCTTGCCAGGTTGTCATCATCTAAGAAGCCGACGAGTTGGCCTTGCGCTTCTTTAATGGCCCTTTGACGGGCGATCGCCAACCCCAGTCTGGGTTCAAAACAATATCTCAAAGGCCAGTCCTGAGGCCAGTCAGTCTGCATATCCTTGACAACTTCAGCTGTATGGTCAGAGCTGTTGTTGTCGATGACCAGAACTTCCCACCGAATGCGATCGCTACCAGCTTGATTGCGTAACTGGGTCAACACATCCTTCAAGTTCTTAGCACCGTTGTGCGTACAAATCGCTACGGTCAAGTCCATAAACATAGATTGATAGAGTCAAGAACAGAGTGAGTTGATCCGGCAGCACCCATCATTTGGATCACTTAGATCACTATTCAGATCACAAGCCCTGATCTCTAAAACTCATAACGAGATTTAGTGACATAGGCCGTGCGTGATTAGATTAGCGAACTCATTTCAACTGACCCTCTACCTAGAGCATGATCTTTGCTACGCTTGCTTTTCTGCGAGGGTTGACTCTCGAACTGCCGAAAAAGTTTCATTGTTTCTCAAAACAAATCTAAATTTGGATCTAATCAGATCTAATTAAAAAAACTGTTGTAAATACAACATTTTAAGTTGAGATTAAATTGAAATACTGAATGTATGAATTAGCACTTCTCTTTGGGAAGGTCGAGAAATATTACTGAGAATTTTGGTTGAAATCCTCTTATAACTACACCTGCTTTTTGCATCGGAGATGACTTCCGTAGCACATCTCCAACTTTTAGGAGCAGCCCTTTAAAAAGGTAAGAAACGGCAAGCACCCAGGATAATCGCTGATCTCCTGCTCTTGATCTCCTACCTATTTCAGCCCCAACCTTCAACATCTACAAGCGTTCAGGCCCCTACAAGCGCCTAGGCCCCTACAATAGAAGCTACAAGGTTCATATAGGCCCACCTGTCGTCAATACGCTTCTTGCTGCTTCCATCACTATGATTTCAGAGCTTTCTCAAGCACTTGCTGCAATTAATTTGCCCGCTGATTGGATTGGCCTGCGTGCGGTCAAAGAAAATGCTAGTACTCACTATGTCCGGGATGGGTTGCCCCAACGCAATGGCAAGTCCCTCAACCAAGGGATCATGGTAGAAGTGCTGGTCAATGGTCAGATTGGCTATGGCGCGGTGAATTCTTTTCGGTTTGAGAGCCTCTATGCGGCGGCGAAGAGCGCTTATCAACAGGCGATCGCAGCCAGTCAATGGGCGATTCATCCCCTCACGATCGCCGTTCGGCCCAAGGTGGTAGGCCAATATTTCTCGCCTATGGTGAAGCCGTTAGATGCCCTCAGTCCGGGAGAAGTGAGCGATCTATTGGTGCGGCTCTGTCAGACGATGCAGGTTTCTGACCAGGTGGTACAAACCAGTGCGATGGCGATCGCCAACGAAACAGAATCCTGGTTTGTCAGCAGCAATGGGTCCGAAGTCTATCAAAAATTCATGATGATGGAAACCCACTACGGCGTCACCGCTCAAGATGGGGCGATCGTGCAGCAGCGCAGTCACAACGGCCATCTGGCCCACTGTTATCAGGGGGGCTGGGAGCTGTTTCTGCAGCCCAACCTGTGGGAGCAAGCCCAGCAGGTCGGAGAGCAGGCGATCGAATTGCTGACGGCAGCCGAATGTCCTACCACCACAACAACTCTGGTACTCGCGCCCGACCAGATGATGCTGCAAATTCATGAAAGCGTTGGGCATCCTCTAGAGCTAGACCGGATTTTGGGCGACGAGCGCAACTATGCTGGGGGCAGCTTTGTGAAGCCAGAAGACTTTGGGCAACTGTCCTATGGCTCCCCGCAGATGAACATCACCTTTAACCCCACCGTGTCGGGCGAGTTTGCCAGCTACAGCTTTGACGATACGGGCGCTCCGGCCAGCCGAGAATATCTGGTTCGCGAAGGCAAATTGTTGCGGGGATTGGGCAGTCTGGAAAGCCAGGAGCGAGTTGGCGTAGCGGGTGTCGCCTGTGCCAGAGCGTCTTCCTGGAATCGTCCCCCCATCGACCGCATGGCGAACCTCAACTTGGAGCCAGGAACCGATTCGCTCGAAGAGATGATTGGCGGGATCGAAAACGGTGTCTATATGGAAGCCAACCGTTCTTGGTCAATTGACGATCAGCGCTACAAGTTTCAATTTGGCTGTGAATACGCCAAGCTGATCGAAAACGGTCAATTGACAAAAACGCTTCGTAACCCCAATTACCGAGGCACAACGCCAGAATTTTGGCATCGGTTGGTCAAAGTTGGGAATGAAGCGAGTTGGCAAATGTATGGGACTCCTTTCTGTGGCAAGGGAGAGCCCAATCAGGCCATCCGAGTGGGGCATGGATCGCCCGTTTGTGCATTCGAGCAAGTTGAAGTATTTGGGGGTGGCGAGTGAAGACAGCAGCAATTTCTCAACTAGAGGCAATTTTCAATCAGCTGGTTGCCGCTGTTCGTTCGGAGCTGAAAGCTAACCAACATTTCACCCTGGAGCTCGCTGGAGAGCAGAGTCAATTTGTTCGATTCAATCGAGCTAAGGTTCGGCAAACGGGCTGCGTCACAGATGGGCAATTGAGTTTGACCCTGATCGAAGATCAGCGCAATAGTTTTCGTACGCTTCCCTTTACCGGAGATTGGGAGACGGACTGGTCACAGGTTCAGGCCGCCCTCAGTGAGCTGCGACAGGAAGTGCCACAGTTGCCAACTGATCCCTATCTGGTCCTGCCAACTGGCCGTGCGGTCAGCCATGACGTTCATACTGGGAAACTGCTAGCGGCAGATGCAGCCGTTGCGGCTATGTTGCCAGAAGTTCAGTCTCTAGACTTTGCGGGCATCTATGCAGGCGGGTCGCTGATTCGCGCCTATGCCGACTCTGCCGGACAGCAACACTGGTTTGAGACCGAAACGTTTGCCCTCGACTACTCTCTCTTTACCTCGAATGGCCAAGCGGTGAAAGGGATTTTTGCAGGCAGCGAGTGGGATCAGGATGCTTATGTTGCGAAGCTGACCGACTCTAAGCAGCAGCTAGCGCGGCTGGCCCAAACGCCCAAACCTATTCCGAAAGGCAATTATCGAACCTATCTAGCGCCTGCGGCAGTGGCAGAACTGATCTCGATGTTTTCTTGGGGAGGCATCAGTGAGGCGTCTTTGCAGCGAGGTGGCAGCGCCCTGGCTCTCTTGCAGCGAGGCGAAAAGCAACTGTCGCCCAAGTTTACGCTGAAGGAAAACTTTAGTCGGGGTTTGGTGCCCCGGTTTAATGAGTGGGGGGAAGTTGCACCGCTGGAGTTGCCGCTGATTGTAGCGGGAAAGCTGGAAAATACGCTGATCAGCTCTCGGACTGCTAAAGAGTATGACAAAAGTCCAAATGGCGCGGCGGGGGGGGAATATTTGCGATCGCCCGAAATCGCACCCGGTCAGCTAGCCGCCCCCGATATCCTCAAAGCCCTCGATACAGGGCTTTATCTCTCCAATCTGCACTACCTCAACTGGAGCGATCGCCCCACCGGACGCATTACTGGTATGACGCGCTACGCCTGCTTCTGGGTGGAGCAGGGAGAACTGGTCGCGCCGATTGAAAACCTACGGTTTGATGAAACCCTCTATCGCTGCTTTGGTGAGCACCTCATCGACCTGACGAACTTCCAAGAGTTCATTCCCGAAGTAGGTACCTATGATCAGCGATCCTTGGGTGGGGCTTGGGTTCCAGGGGTATTGGTAGAGGACTTCACTTACACCCTTTAGACGAGTTGCTCCATCAGGTAAATCCCTGAAAATAGGAGAGATTGTAGGGATTCAACATCAGGAGAGTTTTGCTTGAAGATTGTGCCTGAACAGCGGATTTCGATTTCCCTATCTAACTTGCTGTTGATCTTGGCCACCTTTCTGTTGCTGGTGATTTTGTGGCAGATCCGCAGTCTGATTGTGTTGCTCATGATCTCGATGGTGTTGGCGGCGGCGATCGCCCCTATCGTGAATTGGGCAGAGCAGTGGCGAATACCTCGCTGGCTGACGGTAGTCTTGGTTTATCTAGCCTTGATTGGAGGACTCACAGGCGCTAGTTTGCTGATTGGCCCAACGGTTTTTGAGCAGATTGAGCGCTTGATTCGACAACTGCCCATTTATCTCAGCAACTTGCTGCTCCTGGCCGAAAATTGGGTTTTGAGTCTGAGCGATACGCGCCCGGAGTTGGTGAGCCAGCTTTTTGATCAGTTTTTGGATGTGCAGGGCGTGACCCAGTGGGCAATCCGCTCTAGCCAGCAGGTACTGGTGCGTTCGTTTAGCCTCACCACCGGAATTGTGGGTGGGGTGTTTAGTTTGGTTTTGTCGCTCTTTATCTCTGGCTACATGCTGGCCGATAGTCGAGCATTGGTGCGTGGGCTGGTGCGGTTGTTGCCCCAACCCTGGGATGAACGGTTGGCAGCTCAGTTGTCTCCCTTTAGCTCACGCTTGGGCAGCTATATTCGAGGCCGAATTTTGGTGTCGGCGATTTTGGGTGTTGCGATTACGACGACGCTGAAGTTGTTGGGGCTATCAGATTTTGCGTTGGGTTTGGGGGCGATCGCTGGAGTCACCAATCTGATCCCATTTTTAGGCCCAATTTTGGGAGCAATTCCAGCGCTGGTAGTGGCCGTTTCTCAAGGCTGGTGGCTCACGCTCTGGGTGTTGCTGCTGTTTGTGGTGATCCAAAACTTGGAAACCTATGTGTTAGATCCGCTGCTAGTCGGGTCGTCGGTGGGGGTTCACCCGCTCTATCAGCTGTTGGCCGTGTTGGGGGGAACGCAGGTTTTAGGGATCATTGGCGCGTTGGTGGTGCCGCCTTGGGTAGCGGGGGCAGGGGTGTTGCTCGAAAACCTTTACATTCAGCCGAAGCTAAGGGCTGAGCAGCGGGCCGCAGCCGGAGAGGGAGCCGCAAGCTTGAAGCCGCCGATGGTGCCAAAATCCCCGGTATAGCCGCTCTGGTATAGCCGATAGTAGGGGGGATTCGAGACGTCGAGGCGTACCCCCAACCCCCAACCTCAAGCTCCGATCGCACCTGCCATCACGCCTAAAGCTTCAGATCCTTGATTGGGAAAAAACCGTAAATTGGGGTGGACAGGGGACACCTTAACGCGATCGCCCACCGCAAATCTGACATCCATTGACGTTCGAGCCTGTAGCCCTCTCCCGGAATGGGTTTGCAAAAAGTAGCAGTATTCTCGGCCTAGGAAGTGGCGATCGCGCACAATCACCTCTCCATCGGGCGCAGCCTCTAGCCGCAAGTCTTCCTGGCGAATCATCAGATCACCGGGCAAAGACTCTCTCTGGCAAATATCCCAGACGGCTTGGCAGGTACAGTGAATGGGATCAATCGGGAATGCTCCTAGCTCCGACTCCCACATCTGCTCCTGTCGCTGTGCGGGCAAAAAGTTGGCCTGTGTGACAAACTCCGCCACAAATCGGGAGGCTGGATCTTGATAGATTTCTTCTGGTGTACCCAGTTGCTCTAGTTTGCCCTGCCGCATCACAGCCACCTGGTCAGCAATGGAGAGCGCCTCTTCTTGATCGTGGGTGACAAAAATCCCAGAGGTGCCTGTTGACTTGAGGATATCGCGCACCTCATGCCGGAGATAAAGCCGCACCTGCACATCGAGGTTGCTGAGGGGTTCATCTAACAAAATCAAGGTGGGACGGGGAGCCAGTGCTCTCGCTAACGCCACCCGCTGTTGCTGTCCGCCCGAAAGCTCGTGAGGAAAACGATTTTCCATGCCGTCCAAACCCACGAGGGCGATCGCCTCCGATACCCGACCTTGACGCTGTTCGCTCTGCTTGCGGCCCAAATGCTTTAGGCCAAAGGCGACATTGTCAGCCACCGTGAGATGGGGAAAGAGGGCAAAATCTTGAAACACCATGCCAATCGAACGCCGCTCTGGTGGCACCCAAGTTGAGCCTTGGGAAACCGTTTGTCCTGCTAGCTTCACCACCCCAGACTGATGTTGCTCAAAACCAGCGATGATTCGCAGCAGCGTTGTTTTCCCGCAGCCTGAAGGCCCCAACAGCCCCAAAATGTCGCCTTGAGTGAGCGTGAGTGACAAGTTGGCGACTGCGGGAGCTGAGCTTCCTGCAAATTGTCTAGTAATCTGTTCGATCTGGAGAATTGCAGTAGAGGTCGGAGGGGTCATGGGTGTCAAGTACTGTCTCTGTGCGCCAGCCAAGCTGTGAAAAAAATTGACCAGCAACACCTATAGTAGATCCAAAAGCCCAGCCTATTGAAAGAAATATTCAATAAGTTTTTCTTGTCAAATGCAATGCTTTCTGAAAGAAATTATCATTAATGGCGAACTTAGGCATCCGTATGAGGTCGAGTTTCTGTGCGCTAGCCTAATCTTCAGTGCGTTAGCCCAAACTTCAGTGCGTTAGCCCAAACCCTAGACCGAATCGCTAACTAAGCTGAGATTTTTATCTGCGATCGCTTGCCCACCGACTGCCAGAAGCCCAAGATCTGCTCTCCCACCAGTTGAGGATGAAAGTAGTGGAAAAAGTGTGAGCCTTCAGGACATTCCCAGAGGCGATCGCCCGCTTTGAGCCAATCTCTCCAGCCTTGCAGTTGCTGAGGGTCAATCACAATATCTTCCTGGCTGCCGCAAACCATCAGCGGAGACTCAATGCCGCCCGGTGCAATCCGGGTTCGGTTGACGAGAGAGTGAATCGATAGCGCCGAATCCAAATCTTGCTCGAGGACAGCCACAATCTCGCGGATGAGATGCTCTGACTGACTGCCAAACAAGTTGCAGGCTAGCTGCGTCAAAACCATCTGACGACTGCAGGGCAACAGTTCTCGATGCACGTAGTAATGAGCCTTCCAGTCCATGCCAGGATTAACGCCTACACCTAACAGGGTGAGCGATCGCACCCTAGCCGGATAACGCCGCGCATAAATGAGGGCCACCAATGCCCCCGTGCTGTGCCCAATCAGATGCACAGGCTGATCGCGGTGCTTGAGATAGTCATGTAGCAACACGACTGCTGTCTCTAGAGAACTGGCCTCATCTGGACTCTGACTATATTCCCAGTGAGCAACCGTGTGCCGACTAGCAAGATGCCGAAGCAAAGGTTGATCAAATCGTCGGAGGGCCGAACTGGCACTCACCCACACCACCTCAGGAAAATTCGACATCATCGCTCTCTTGCCTCATTCAATACCAGCACGCCCGTTAAAACAGCTCATGTTTAGAGTCAGATCCTCAGTTGTCTGCCGGAGGAATCGAGTCAATTGCCCTTGGAGGAGGAGTTTTACCCCATCCCCACCCAGCGTCTCCATCGGCCCCATTGATGAGTCCTGCCTGAGCTTAATGAAATTAATTCCCAATTACAGCCCTGAGTTTCGACGATATCTGACCTGTCCTAGCCCTGTCAATAGATCAGCCTATAAAAATAGTTTTTCAAATAGTTTTTCAATATATGTAGCGTCTTCTAGACAAGGAGGTCGCTGTAAGCTTAATGCAGCCTTTACCTGCTTCAGATAAATTGAACCGTAGGTTGAGCCGTTTCTATGCAAGCAGGAGAGTCCTTTGCGGTGAAGCACTGTTGCAGCGTGGCCAGGAGTCTGTTCTCCCAGGATGATTTGGTGAATAACATTGGGAAGAACGTTTGCAAGGTGGGGCGTTGGTTAGGGGGATGGATTGGTAGTGCTATCTTGCTGAATGCCTGCACCCCGGCGTTAGAAATGGCAAGTGTGGAGACGGCTATTCAAACCGATATTGAACAGCAGGGTCGAGTGGTGGTGGCGGCGATCGCCTGTCCCAATCGAGTGGAGCGATCGCCCAGTCACTCGTTTTGGTGTCGAGGCACCCTCACGACGGGAGAAACGTTCTTTGTCCAGGTGGAGCAGCACGATGACGAGGGGACTGTCACCTGGGATGTACCGCATTCCAAGGGCTTGATCAATCTCGCCAAGCTAGAGCAGCATTTTGAAGAAGTGCTCAACACCGCTGCCGACACCGCTGCCGACACTGAACGGAAGGTTAGCTGTGGCGGAGTTTATCGGGTTAACCGGGCCGGAGACTCGTTTGAGTGCCGTGTTGTCACCCTGCCGATTTCAGCGGATCACACGGAGACAGTTCAAGTCACCCTTGACCCCGTTGGCAATGTCACCTGGCAACAGCGAATTGAGTGGCAGCAGGCTGCTGTCCCAGAAGGGGAGCTTGCTTCAGGGAGCGATCGCCCTTCCCCACCCCCAGAAGTTTCTCCTGCCGTTGTCGTCAGTCAGCCTGAGGCAGAGCCCGCTCAACCTGTAGCCAACCCTGCTCCCCCAGTTCAAACGGCGGAAGACTTTCTTGACTCTCTGGATGCACTGGATGGATTTGACTAACCCGGATGTTCATTTAATCTTGTGTTAGGCAGATGCTTACTTCTTCTTAACCAGACTGATTTGAGGTTTCAGGTATTCTGCTGATTGACTGGCAAATTTTCTATGGGGTGGGTGCGGCCAACCCAGGTATTCTATCCAGAAGGATAACTTGTAAAGCACTTCAAATTTAAGCCTCTTCCATTAATTCCTATGATGTTTCCGATCCTGGATTTTGTAATTAAAGGGGGGCCAGTCATGATCCCCCTGCTGGGACTGTCGGTTGCAACCATTGCCTGTGCCCTGGATCGAGGCTGGTTCTGGTATCAGCTCCTCAGCCAGGAAGATCGAATTGTTCGTGATGTGCTCGATGCAGCTCGCTATGATTTGGAGGAGGCTAGGGCGATCGCAGATCAGGCCCAATCTCTTCCCATTGGTCGCTTTTTGCTGGCTCCTTTGCGGCTGAAGATACCCAACCCCGAAACATTCCGTCTGGCAATGGAGGCGGCAGGCGATAAAGAGTTTGTCCAGATGCGAAAGGGAGACAAGCTCCTAGAAACAGTGGTGGCAGTTGCGCCGCTGCTGGGTCTACTTGGTACGGTGACAGGTCTGATTGCTACGTTTAACAACCTCAATATTGGTGGCGGCGGTACAGGAGAGCAGGCCACGCAGGCAGCCGCTGGAATCGGGGAAGCCTTGATTACGACTGCGGCAGGCATGATCGTCGCCATTATTGCGCTGCTGGTATTCCGGATATTTGTGACGCTCCAAGCTCGCCAAATAGATTACTTTTCTGAAGTGGGAGCCGAACTAGAGCTGATCTATCGACAAGTCTGGTATGAACCGACGGAAGTCGAATCTGCAAATTACTTGGCTATATCGGCTTCGGGAAGGCGGGATGCTCGTCTGGATTAATTTTCACCTGATTAGACATGCGCTTTAAGCAGCAAACTACTGCCAAACTGCCAGAAATCAATCTGATCCCCATGCTGAATGTGATGATGGGGATCTTGGCCTTTTTTGTCATGATCACCATGACGCTCACGGCACAGCAGTCTGTTGATATTCAGCTTCCTAACCCAGATAGCGCTGATCCATCGCAGAATGCTCCTGACCCTGTGATTGTTGAACTCAACCCGCAGGGGCAAACGGTAATTAATGATCAGACTCTGTCGCAGGCTCAACTCACTCAGCAGATTCAGCTCTATCTGAGTCAAAATCCGCAAGGATTCGTGATTTTAAAGGCCGATCGCCAACTTCCCTATGAGTTGGTAGTTCAGCAACTTCAGGAAATGCGGCAGATAGGGGGCGATCGCGTTTCCCTAGCTATTGAGTGAGGAAGAAAAACCCATGCGCTTTAAGAACCGGCAATCAGGATCGCAGATGCCAGAAGTAAATCTGGTGCCGATGATGGACGTGCTGATGACCGTCCTAACGTTTTTCATCATCATTTCGATGACGCTGACGGGGCAGCAAATTTTTAATGTCAATCTTCCCCAAACCCGCCCAACTGATGCAGGCGAAGATGGGACCCCGTCTTTTGTAGTGGGGCTGGATTCGCAAAAACAAATTATTTTAGATAATCAGCCCATTAGCCGCGAACAGCTGATTCAACAAATGCAGGCCTATCTGGCCCAAAACTCTCAAGGTCAAATCACGCTCCAAGCTGACCGAGCCCTCACCTATGAGGATGTGGCCCAATTGTTGGAAACGATGCGAGATGTAGGGGGCGATCGCGTCCTACTCGCCATCGAAGGCAACTGAAACTATTGCTTTATTGCGGTGCCCGATTCCAAACAAAGATTGCAGTTCCAGTTCCGGTTTGAGTAGGCACTAAGCTGAGATAGGCCGTGATGCCATCGCGATTGATTTGATAGAGGTCACCACCCCCGTAACTGCCTGCCGATTCCACTTCAAAGTAGGCAATCTCCAGACGATTCTGAATCTCGGCAAAGAGCGCCTGCGGGTCAGGTTGTCGGGCGGCCAGGACGGCTCGCTGAATGGCAGAACGCAATTGCGGTTCGATATAACTTCCTCCCCCGGTGTCTCCTAAGTCCTCATAGAAAGCACTAGGCTGACTGAGCAAAAACTCTGGTTCGCTCAACCGCTGATAGTTGTCATCATTGCCGCTGACCGTCGGAACGGGCAAATCAGCATAGAACGACGCTTCTTCAGGGCTGACGACTGACGAGGCAGCCAAATCTGTCGGTAGAGGTTCAGGACTGAGAACAATGCTGGTGCCCGCCCCCTCTGGATTCGGAAAGAGAGTGAGATATTGGGTCGTGCCTGCTTTGGATACTTGATAGACCTTCCGATTTGGCTCGTCTTCTAGAAGTTGAGCGCTAAATTCCTTGGCCTGAAGTTCCCGTTCAAAAAAACTGCTGACTTGGGCGATCGCATCCTCTGTTCTTTGACTAAATGGATCGTAGGCAGCGGGTAATCCAAATGAGCCGGATTCTGTCCCCGGATAGCGCGGAAAATCAACCAGAAAGGGATCTTCTGTCGCAGGGGTCGGAGCCGGAGCTGGCGCAACAGTCGGCTGAGCGGTAGGAGTCGGAGCTGGCGTTGCTGCAACGGGCGGTGGAGCAGCTGCTCTCGGTGCCGGGGTGGCAGGTACAGGAGTCGCAGCAGCCGGACGGGGCGGAGGGATCTCTGCTGGCGGCGCAGGGGGAGGAGCCTGAGGAGGGGCTTCCTGGGGAGGAGCTGCGTTGAGCGTCGGCAGTTGAGTCAGCGTAATTGCCTCTTCTTCTGGAATCTCAGTGGGTTCAGGCTGACGGTCTGCCATTGGAATGAGCAAAATCAGCGCATGGAGGCCCAAAGACGCCAAAAGCATCGGTCGCAGCCAAGTTTGCCAGTGGGGACGCTGAAAGCTTTTGAGAGAATAAAGCGCCATAATCGTCAGTCTGATTGTATCCTGCAACAAAAATCGGAACGAGAAACTCCCGTTCTGTGAACCGTTGAAACAAAAAACTAATAGGCCGTTTTTTGCCCAATTTAAACAACAGCATAAAACTTAAGTCCTGTCACTTTGAAGCCGATCTCTTACGCCTGACAACAGAACTTACAATACTTATTTTTAAGACCTGTATTGCAGATTACTTTTTTCATCTTTCAGGAACAAATCTGCATAAAAAACTTATCAGAGTTCATAACTAATGTAAATCAAGTTTGAATTCCTGGGATTTATAAATTTATTTTCCAGCAAAAGTTTTAATGCATAAAACAACTTTATTTGATTTAATAGACCGAAAACTACTGAAAATTCAGAAGAAACTATCAACAAAAATTGATTCATTTTTTTTCAAAGCCAACGACTACAAGGAGATTAAGCTCTTATTCAAGAGAGTTTAACCTTTGCTTAATTTAAGAATTAATATCGCTTAACCATATCAGTTGTACGTTTATCTTTGGAATGATTTTATTCCAAATTTAGCTATTCAGTATTTCTGGCTTGAGGACAGGCAAGATGTTTTTTTCTGTGAGTACTCTGCGTCAGGTTGCCACAACTTCATTTGTTGCAGCTGCGATCGCCTTTAGTCCTATTCTGACGGCGATTGCTGAGGCGATCGAACTGAATGGTGCTGGGGCGACTTTTCCTGCTCCTTTGTATGAGCGATATTGGGCTGAATTGAGAAGAGATATCCCTGAACTTCAGGTTAACTACCAGGCCATTGGCAGCGGCGGTGGCATTCGTCAAATGATTGCAGGCACCGTTGATTTTGGGGGTAGCGATGCAGCGATGACCGATGCTCAGATGGAGCAAGTGAGTCGCGGTGTCATCCTGGTTCCCACTGCGGGTGGAGCAGTTTCAATTGTCTACAACCTTCCAGGCGTCAACAATCTCAGGCTTCCTCGGAGTGTTTATCCGGCCATTTTTTCAGGACAAATTACGCGCTGGAACGATCCCCAAATTGCAGCAGCCAATCCCGGCGTCGATCTGCCCGATATGCCGATTCGCTCTGTCGTGAGAGCAGACAGCAGTGGAACTACCTTTATCTTCACCAACCACCTCAGTGCCATTGATCCCTACTTCCGGGGACGAGTTGGTGTGGGTACGGCACCTCGTTGGACCACCACCCCCATTCAAGGCCGAGGCAATCCGGGTGTTGCAGCACAAGTGGCTCGGACTCGGGGAGCAATTGGCTACGTTGAGTATGCCTACGCCAAGCAAAATAACCTACAAACGGCTCAGCTGGAAAACCGAACTGGTGAATATGTTGCGCCTTCTTTGGAAACGACAGAACAGGCTCTTTCTTCGCTGGTTTTTCCAGACAACTTCCGTGTTTTCGTGGATGACCCATCTGCTGGATACCCAATCGCAGGTCTCACTTGGATGATGGTTTACCGTCAATATTCTGATGCTGAAACTGCAGATGCTGTGAAGCAGTTGGTGGAATGGGTGCTGACAGATGGTCAAGCGATCAACAATTCCCTAGACTACACTCGTATTCCTGAAAGTGTGGCCGAGCGTGCCCTGGAGACGGTTCGCCGGGAAGTCACTAGTCCCTAACTTCTTGCCTTGGAAGCGATCGTTCCTTGAGCATCCCCCGGAGGCGATCGCTTCCTCGCTCTTGCGATAGTCATGGTTCTTTAAGCATGAAGGAAAACATGCAGGATTTTCCTCAACCTACAAATCAGGCAATGGCAACCTCTGCGGCAGCCGGATTAACGCAGTCTGATGCGGTCAATCTCACTGAGGCAGATAGTCGTGCTTTCTGGCTCGATCGGGGATTTACGTGGCTCGTGCGCAGTTTTGCCTTTGCCACCGTGGCTCTGTTGTTTTGGATAGCCTGGGTAATTGGGCAGGAAGCTTGGCCTGCCATCCAAGAATTTGGCCTCTCGTTTCTGTGGGAGCAGGACTGGAATGTTGGAGCGCTGATTTTTGGCGGACTTCCCTATATTTATGGCACGTTGGTCAGTTCTGCGATCGCCCTGATCCTCGCTGGTCCGGTGGGGTTGGCAGTCGCGCTGGTCACCAGTGAGACTTTCTTGCCAAACTGGGTGCGATCGCCCCTAGTCTTTGTGATTGAGCTAATTGCCGCCATTCCCAGCGTCATTATTGGGCTGTGGGGCATCTTCGTTTTGATTCCGTTTTTGCAGCCCATTCAGATGGCACTTTATGACTACTTGGGCTGGCTACCTTTGTTCAGCACAGAGCCATATGGCCCTGGAATGCTGGTAGCGGGGATCATTCTTGCAATCATGATTTTGCCTACGATGGCCGCAATTAGCCGCGATGTACTGTTGGCCATTCCGACGGAGTTACGCAGCGCATCGGGCGCATTGGGCGCAACCCGTTGGGAAACCATTTTCCGCGTCATCTTGCCTGCAGGAGGCTCTGGTATTTTGGGAGCCGCAACCCTAGCCTTGGGACGAGCGCTGGGTGAAACGATGGCCGTGACGCTGGTGATTGGCAACTCTCCCCAAATCAGCCCGTCTCTCCTAAATTTGGCTTACACGATTCCAGCGCTGCTGGCTAACGAATTTGCGGAAGCTCTAGACGCTCTCCACATTGGTGCCTTGATGTATCTGGCGCTGGTGTTATTTGTGTTAACGCTATTGGTCAATATGGCAGCGGTGTTGCTGGTCCAGGCAATTCGGCAGCACCGTTGATAGGTTTTGTTACTCAGAATATCCAGCAAACTTCCCATGACGCATCCTGCTTCTCCGCCTGTTTACCCGACATCAGACGACACTATTCCCAATCTCAGCGGCTCCCTATCGATTCGCAGGCAAATTTTAAGTTGTGGAGCAACGGCGATCGCCTTTCTGCTGACTGCCTTGGCCCTCCTCCCGCTGGGTTCGGTACTGTTTGAGATCCTGCGGCGTGGTTTACCCACCCTCACCTGGGAAGCTTTTGTCTCGCTGCCTGCTCCAGTTGGCATGGAAGGTTTGGAGAATGGGTTTGGCAATGCCATTCTTGGTACTCTGCTGATGGTGGGGCTAGCGACGCTGGTCAGCGTGCCTGTGGGCGTCATGACAGCCATTTTTCTGTCTGAGTTTGGGCAGGAACAATGGTTGACGAGCACTATCCGCTTTATGGTGACGGTACTGAGCGGAGTGCCGTCGATTGTGGTCGGGGTCTTTGCCTATGGCGTCATCGTGCTGACGACAAAACAGTTTTCTGCGATCGCCGGAAGTTTTGCCCTAGCGGTGTTGATGTTACCTGTGGTGGTGTTGGCAACGGAGGGAGCCTTGCAATTGGTTCCGGCGCAGCAACGGCTGGCTTCTGCGGCATTGGGGGGCGATCGCCTTCAAACCACATTCCGAGTAGTCGTTGTGACAGCCCTACCCGGAATTACTACAGGCGTTTTGCTAGCAGTTGCGCGTGCTGCTGGTGAAACAGCCCCTTTGATTTTTACTGCGTTGTTTAGCCAAAACTGGCCGCAGGGATTATTCAATCCCACCTCATCAATGTCAGTTCTGATCTACAACTACGCCAACTCCCCGTTCTTGGAGCAAAACGACATGGCCTGGACCGCCTCTCTGGTGCTGGTCGGGTTCGTGCTGCTGGTCAGCATCCTGTCTCGCTGGGTCACTCGCAAGCGTTCTCAACCTGAGTAAAGTCATCCCATGTCCTTCAACCCCAATCCGGCCCCCGAAACCATTGATTCCGAAGCAGCATCCGCGACCTTTAAGGCAGACTTGATGCCACCTGCCATGCAAATCAGAAACCTCAATTTCTACTACGGCACACGTCAAGTTTTAGAGAAGATCTCTATTGAGATACCGCAACGTCAAGTGACAGCCATCATTGGCCCGTCAGGCTGCGGTAAATCTACCTTTGTCAAGTCTTTAAACCGCATCAGTGAGCTTGAAACCCAGATCAAAGTTGAAGGCTCTGTTGAGTTTTTTGGCCAGAACATCTATGCGCCACAGATCAACCTGAATTTGCTCCGTCGCCAGATCGGGATGGTCTTTCAAAAACCGAATCCGTTCAACATGAGCATCTACGAAAATGTTGCTTACGGGATTCGTGTATCGGGTCGCAAACCACAGGACAAGCTAGATGAAATGGTCGAGTCGGCCCTACTGAGTGCGGCACTCTGGAATGAAGTGAAAGATCATCTGCATCGGTCGGCTCTGGGGCTATCGGGCGGCCAACAGCAGCGCCTTTGCATTGCGCGAGCCTTGGCCATTAAACCTAAAGTGCTGCTAATGGATGAGCCTTGCTCAGCCCTCGATCCGATTGCCACCATGAAAATTGAGGAACTGATTCATACCCTCAAATCCGAACTTACCCTCGTGATTGTGACGCACAACATGCAGCAAGCTTCCCGCGTCTCCGATTACACCGCCTTCTTCAGCACCGACGAAAGCCGGATCGGTCAACTGGTCGAACATGGCCCCACTTCTCAAATTTTCAACGCCGCCACCCACCCCCGCACCCGCGACTACATTGAAGGCCGATTTGGCTAGGCGATCGCCTATCGCTTTTCTCTGGCGATCGAAAGCAATTGAAAATCAAAACCCTAATATACAAACTCTAAATATTTAGCAGTACTTGCCATAGCTTGATGATGCCATCAGAGCCAGCACTGAGAACGACCTCGTTAGAAAGAGAAATCAATTTAGAGATACCTGCACCATGAGCTGCTTTGGTATGTAGCGAAGCCCTGGAGTCAACATCCCAAACGATGAGTTGACCGTTTCTATCTGAATTCCCTACTGTATAGAGAAACTTTCAACGCTCGGTAGCACTGTTCAAAATCTTGTGATTTGTGTGGAGTAGCGATCGCCCCCCAACACAGCATTTCAACCAGGCGATCGCCCTCTGCGTCATCGAACCTTGGGAAACTGGATACAGCGAGACAACATGATCGGTATGAAAGCCTCTACAATGAGTTGGATTTTAGAACCTTGACTTTTCCGCTGATCTTATGCCTCGTCGTGACGATCTCCACAAAATTCTGTTGATTGGCTCTGGCCCGATTGTGATTGGGCAGGCTTGTGAGTTTGACTACTCTGGCACTCAAGCCTGCAAGGCTCTGCGGGAAGAAGGCTATGAGGTTGTGTTGGTCAACTCCAACCCTGCCACCATCATGACCGACCCCGAAACCGCCGATCGCACCTACATCGAGCCACTAACACCAGAAATGGTGGAAAAGGTGATTGCCAAAGAGCGGCCCGATGCGATGTTGCCCACTATGGGGGGGCAGACTGCTCTCAACATTGCGGTGACACTAGCCAAAAATGGCGTGCTGGACAAATACAACGTCGAACTCATCGGCGCGAAACTGCCTGCCATCGAAATGGCGGAAGACCGCAAGCTATTTAAGGAAGCGATGGGGCGAATCGGCGTGGGAGTGTGTCCCTCCGGTTTGGCGGAAACAATGGCCGAATCTAAGGCGATCGCCCAAGACATCGGCAACTATCCCTTAATTATCCGTCCGGCCTTCACCATGGGGGGCACTGGCGGTGGCATTGCCTACAACCAGGAAGAGTTTGAGGAGATTTGCCAGTCGGGACTCGATGCTAGCCCGGTGTCGCAGATTTTGATTGAGAAGTCGCTGCTCGGCTGGAAAGAGTACGAGCTAGAGGTGATGCGGGATTTGGCGGATAACGTGGTGATTATCTGCTCGATTGAAAATATTGATCCGATGGGGATTCACACGGGAGACTCGATCACAGTGGCTCCGGCCCAGACACTTACCGACAAGGAATATCAGCGTCTGCGCGACATGTCGATCCAGATCATTCGCGAGATTGGCGTTGAGACGGGCGGTTCCAACATTCAGTTTGCGGTCAACCCAGTCACGGGTGAAGTCGTTGTGATTGAGATGAACCCGCGCGTTTCTCGGAGTTCGGCGCTGGCGTCAAAAGCCACGGGTTTCCCGATCGCCAAATTTGCTGCCAAGCTAGCCGTTGGCTACACGCTCGACGAAATTCCCAACGACATCACCCAAAAAACTCCGGCCAGCTTTGAGCCGACCATCGACTATGTGGTCACGAAGGTGCCGCGTTTTGCCTTTGAGAAATTCCCGGGTTCGACCGCAGTTCTTACCACGCAGATGAAGTCGGTGGGCGAGGCGATGGCCATTGGTCGGACGTTTCAGGAGTCGTTCCAGAAGGCACTGCGATCGCTAGAGAGCAACCGCTTTGGTTGGGGATGCGATCGCCCCGAAAAGCTACCCAGTCTTGGTCAAATCCAGGCCGACCTGCGTACCCCCAACCCCGAGCGCATCTTTAGCGTTCGTCATGCCCTCCAGATGGGGATGAGCGTTGAAGAAATCTACGAGCTGACCAACATTGATCCCTGGTTTCTCGACAAACTGCAAGACCTCCTCGAAACCGAGAAGTTCCTGAAGCGCACCAAGCTGCAAGACATCAGCCGCGATCTGCTGTATGCCGTCAAACAGCAAGGGTTTAGCGATCGCCAGATTGCCTACGCCACCAAAACCACCGAAGGGGAAGTCCGCGCCTACCGCAAGCAGCTTGGCATTATTCCCGTCTACAAAACCGTAGACACCTGTGCCGCCGAGTTTGAAGCGTTCACCCCCTACTACTACTCCACCTACGAAAGCAGCTACGAGTCTCTGTCTACCAGCGGAGACGCAACCGAATCCCCCCAATCCTCCCCCCTTACCGAATCTGAAGTTCTCCCCTCTACCCGCCGCAAGGTGATGATCTTGGGCAGCGGCCCTAACCGGATTGGACAGGGCATTGAGTTTGACTACTGCTGCTGTCATGCTTCCTATGCCTTGCAAGACAAAGACTTTGAGACGATCATGGTCAACTCCAATCCGGAGACGGTTTCGACCGACTATGACACGAGCGATCGCCTCTACTTTGAGCCGCTCACCCAGGAAGACGTGCTCAACATCCTGGAAGCCGAGCATCCCGAAGGCATCATCATTCAGTTTGGGGGGCAGACGCCTCTCAAGCTCGCCGTTCCGCTGCAAAAGTATTTGAGTGAAGAGCCAGGTTGCCTCTCCAAAATTTGGGGAACGTCGCCTGACTCGATTGATACTGCGGAAGATCGGGAACGGTTTGAGAAGATTTTGCGGGCCTTGGAGATTCAGCAGCCTCCCAACGGACTGGCTCGCAGCTACGAGGAAGCGCTGCGGGTGGCTCAGCAGATCAACTATCCAGTGGTGGTGCGTCCGAGCTACGTGTTGGGTGGTCGAGCCATGGAGATTGTTTACTCTGATGCTGACCTAGAGCGCTACATGACCTACGCCGTGCAGGTCGAGCCCGATCACCCCATCTTGATCGACAAGTTTCTAGAAGAGGCGATCGAGGTCGATGTAGATGCGATCGCCGACCACACCGGGAGAGTTGTAATTGGCGGCGTGATGGAGCATATCGAGCAAGCCGGAATCCACTCTGGAGACTCTGCCTGCTCGCTGCCCACCATTTCGCTGTCGGCAACAGCACTTGAAACGATTCGCACCTGGACCGTTCAGCTTGCCCAAGCCCTCAAGGTGATCGGCCTAATGAACATCCAGTTCGCTGTGCAAGGAGAACAGGTCTATATCCTAGAAGCCAACCCCCGCGCTTCGCGAACCGTTCCGTTTGTGTCCAAAGCGATTGGTGTCCCTCTCGCTAAGATAGCGGTGCGGGTAATGGCGGGCGAAACCCTCGAGGAAATCGGCTTTACCACAGAGGTGATCCCCAACCACATTGCGGTCAAAGAAGCCGTTTTGCCCTTTGATAAATTCGCTGGAACCGATACCATTCTTGGTCCCGAGATGCGTTCGACGGGTGAGGTGATGGGCATCGACACTGACTTTGGTAAGGCATTTGCCAAAGCCGAACTGGCTGCATCACAGCGACTTCCCCTCAGTGGGACGGTATTTGTGTCGATGAACGATCGCGACAAAAACGCCGCCGTTCCTGTCGTCACAGACCTGCTCGACCTAGGGTTTAAAGTTGTTGCCACTGCCGGAACGCGGAAAGCTCTACAAGCGCATGGGCTAGAGGTTGAGCTGGTGCTGAAACTTCATGAGGGTCGGCCCCACATTGGCGACTGGATTAGAAACAAGCAGATTCAGCTCATTCTCAATACTCCCGTCGGAGCTATGGCCCAGGAAGATGACCGCATGATCCGTCGTACTGCGCTGGTCTACAAGATCCCTACCATCACAACGATCGCTGCCGCCAAGGCAACCGCCGCTGCGATTCGGGCGATGCAAGCAGGGCCGTTGGATGTGAAGGCGCTCCAAGACTATGTTTGGTAAGGAGTTTTGAGACTTTAACTCAAGTCAAAGCTCAAAATCTCACAGCCAAACTATCCACAATAAAGGGGGCATCGGAGTCTAACACGATCTTGGCGATGCCCTCTTTTCTGATCTCTAGAGAATGGCTGTGGAGAGGATCGGCTTGCTGGGTTTGTTGTTGGAGATATTGGTGGGAGCCAACAATTTTCTCGCCCAGACGCTTCCCGTTGTGGTCAAAGGCCGTCATGCTAACTTGTCGAGCGGCAATGACCCGAACCTCGACGCTACGGGCGGCTAGGGTGTAGTGCAGCGTCATGGCGGAGTTTCCGGCTGTGGGCATCAGCACGAGTGA
This sequence comes from Elainellales cyanobacterium, assembly GCA_041746655.1. GTDB lineage: Bacteria > Cyanobacteriota > Cyanobacteriia > Elainellales > Elainellaceae > JBGTGR01. The sequence goes on from JBGTGR010000018.1 coordinate 50,614, forward strand.
ACCGGAACAGGCCGAAAACGCAGGATTGGAAGGTTGGATGGCGATCGCCCCTTCAACTTGAAGACCCAGATGGCGATATTGATCACGAACGAGATCAAAGGCTATTCGGTCTGAGAAATCGAGCTGAATCGATTGCGGCTCGCTTACTCTTCTTTCCTGTCGCGTAAGGGACTGCCGACCTGCCACACCACGATTGAGCTTACAGGTAGAAGGCTGAAGCGGTGAGCCTTTGGGGGGACGGTTGGATGCGGTCTGGGGCTGAGGGACTGGCAGCATAATCATAGGGGGGGATGCACTAATCAGCTCTACAAAGAGCCTCCGTGTATTTCCGTACTGGAAGCCCGATCGATATGGCACTTTTACAATTGGCTTTTGCCTGATGCCGTTGAAACCACCCTGAAATGATGCTAGTAGTCTAAACAAGTGCCCCTAGTACTGCATTCCACCTTCCGGATGAGGTGAGTCTTTCTATACACAAACTTCACGTAGCCCTTCATAAAACATGAGGAGCTATGGGCCAGTTTTGTCTTCGGCTCAGTCCAGATTAGTCTGGGAAAAATGCCGCTAGTCTTCCTCGACTCGATAGCCCAACTCGGCCAGTTGCACCCGTGACTGTCGCCACTTGGGCTGCACTTTGACAAAAAGCTCTAGATAAACCTTCCCCATCACCAGCTTCTGGATTTGCTGACGCGCCGCCGAACCGATCGCCTTCAACATGCTGCCGCCCTTGCCAATCAAAATTCCTTTTTGGGAGGAGCGCTCGACGTGAATGGTAGCCAAAATTCGCGTGATGTGGGGTTCTTCGTCTACCCGGTCAATGGCGATCGCCACCGAGTGTGGCACTTCCTCGCGGGTCAGCAACAAAATCTGCTCCCGAATCAGCTCTCCCATAATGAAGCGCTCTGGCTGGTCGGTCACCAGATCAGGCGGGTAGTAATAGGGACCAGGTTCGAGCCGTTCTACAAGCTGGTGCTGGAGGGGTTCTAGTCCGTCTCCGGTTAAGGCTGAGAAGTGGGCGATCGCCCACCCATGTGGTTCTGCTAGATTGACATAGCTTTGATCGATGGCTTCAATGGCTTCAATATCGGTGGAGCGCTGATCTACCTTGTTGAGGCCGAGAATGACGGGAGTTTGGGTATGAACGAGGAGTTCTGCAATGAAGCGATCGCCCCCTCCTGCCTCAACCGAACCATCCACAACAAACAACAGCACATCCACCGACTGCATCGCAATCCGAGCATTTCTAACCAGCACCTCACCCAAATAGTGATGCGGTTTGTGAATACCGGGTGTGTCCACAAAAATGATCTGGGCCGCTGGGGTGGTTAAGATCCCTCGCAGACGATTACGCGTCGTTTGCGCCACTGGGGATGTGATCGCAATTTTTTGACCCACCATCTGATTCATCAAGGTGGACTTCCCGACATTGGGGCGACCGATAATGCCCACAAACCCCGACCTGAAATCAGGCGGAGCTGTCGGGATCATAGGCACTAAAGCGTCATCGGTAACAGTCACATTCGTCTGCAAATCTTCGTTCATGAGCACAGGAAATTAAAAGAGCGCTAACGAGGGAGGAAGGGCAAAATGTCCAACACATATTCCCCCTGGTTGAGGGCATGATTGATCGATACGTCGAACACTAACCCAGCTTGCTCTGCCTGTACATCAATCAAAATTGGTAATTTCTCCTCTTTGTTGAAGCTGAGGAGCTGATACAGGGTTTCTCCGGCCTCAACCGTTGTTCCCAAAGCTACTCTCGACCGATTCATGCCTCCAGCAGGCGCATAGTACTTTATCACACCAGTGCGACTCCTAGCCGCATCAACGACCCTGTTGAGCGGCTGTAAATAACCTTTGCATCATCGCTAGCACCTCTCGGCAGTCCGCTCCAACAGGATTGTGTACGCCCAGCATGGGCGTGAACTAATGGGGTGAAAGTCCCCTGTGGGAGAACCAGCCATCCAAATGCTCGCAAGCCATAGGAGCCGAGAGATGGACAACCACTAGCTTAAGGCAAGGGCGTTTCCGCGAGGGAGGGTCTGGAGGAAGCCAGCGGCAAAAGTGCG
>JBGTGR010000019.1:0-169927 GCA_041746655.1 Elainellales cyanobacterium
CCTCTGGATGAAAGCCCAGGGGTACGATGAGAAGTCTGCCAATTCGTCTAGCAGTTAGGTTGAGAACCGCCCATTGCGGAGCCGCACGATGGGTGGTGTGGGAGGGGGGATTCGTGAGGATTCTCCCTATCCCGATTAGACTGCGCAATACAGCTACGGCAGGACGATTTTATAGAATGGAATGTCTCCTCCTCCCATCAAATATTCTGAGACTTCATCAAGATAGAAAATACATCCACCATCGAACTGAATTCCCCAAGGATCCGCTATGACATATCCTGGTTCAGGAACCCAATGAAAACCTGGTGGAATAGTCCATGTTCCTTGAATAGTCTCAGCACTTGAGTGCCAAAGGGTTACTTGTACGTCTCTCCCTGTATTGTTCTCAAGTGCAAGATGAGCGGTGCGTTCTCTCCATCGACTGGGATCATCGTGATAAGTAGTACGGCATTGTCCTGAGTCAATTGGTGGACTTGGATTTGTAACTACTGGCTGACTAACTGGTGGACTTGGATTTGTAACTACTGGAGGAGAAGTCGTCAGTTTAGGATCTGTAACTACTGGAGATAAAACTTCATTATTGGCAGGCACAAAAGGCGATGGTGTAGTTGGCGAATCTTCTAGATTAACTGGATTAAGTGGCTTTGGCTGATCTGGTGGATCAACTGATTTCGGTAGAGCTAAGATCATCGCAATACAAAGAGCTAATCCACTTGCTCCCAGACCTATCAATAATCTTTTAGAAAATCCCTTTCCCTGCTTCAAAGGAGGGCTTACAAGAGATCCTCTAGAATGTAATTGTGTTTCTTTAGTGGATGATGAGTACCCACCTTTTCGCTGACCTACAACCGCTGCAATATCCTCGTCTCTTAAACCTAAAACTTTCTGATAAAGCTTCAGTTCATTTCGGGTGTGATCACTCAGAGTTCTTTCGCGTCGAATTGCCTCAAAGTATATTTGTTTATACTTCTGCAAGCTGTCTTGATACTCTCGATACGGTTTAAGTACGTCTAATTCAATTTCAGCAGCTTCTTCCGTTGAAAGTTTCAAGTCCCTTCTCAACTCATTTAGTCCACTACGACCAATAGAGGATATTTCACCACGACTCGCAAATTGTCCTACCTCTTTGCGGTATCTAAGTTTCGGATCGCCTATAGACGCTTTTGCCAGTCGAATTCTAAAGCCCTCCTCTACTGCATAAATTTTAGGCTTCATTGCAGGTGCGGCTTCCTGAACTTTCTTTTGAGCGTACTCATGCAATTCATCAATTGAGATTGAGCCATCACTGTCAGCATCAGCGGCTCCAGTTTCGATACCCTCAACGATGTAACGAGTGTAAACTGACAAATCTGAGCCTTGTTGCTCAAATGAAAACTGGGTGGAAGTTGAAGAAGTTAAAACTGCTCGACCCTCTCCACCTAATTGTTTTTGAACATCTACAGTACCATCATCTTTTGCAGTCATACCTTCTGCAAAAGCTCCACTAAAACAACAATCAAGCACTACTACTTGGCGTTTGCAGCGCGAGTTACTCATAATGTCCTGTACGAAACCCGCAGGAACAGCGGTTGCCTTAACCAAATCACCCTTCGGATTTTTTCGAGTCAGTCGAGTTGCAAAATAAAGTCTATTATTATCATCCTTCACACCATGACCAGAAAAAAATAGAAAGGCTAAATCATCTTTAGCACGGCTGGAAAAAAGAGCCTCAATCGCTTCTTGCATTACTATTGGCTCAGGGTTAGTAAGCGTTGTTACCTCGTCAAACTCACCCATCTCCGGATGCTTCAAAACCCGTTGCATTGCTTCAACGTCTCTGACAGCCCCAGGTAAGGGATTTAAACCTACTTGATACTCACTGACTCCAATCAGCAATGCCACTTTTACCATTTGTGCCTCTTGCCAAAAATATAGACATGGGCAAAGCCATGTCCTTGATTAACAAACTCCCAGTTTTGATTTATGGAGCTACAAATTTTTGTGCAGCTTCAATTGCCACTGTTAATTCTTCCCGGCTATGAGCTTTAACCTTTAATTTCTTGCCGTTGGCTTCCACTTCTATTTCAATGGGTTTGCCACCTAAACGGTCGCCTAAGTATCCAAATACAGCTTTAGCATTACCAGCATTCACTTCAGCCAGCAATACGCCAGCTAGCCAAGCTCCCATCGCTTTGTTTCCTTCAGGTGGATTGGGATCAAGAATTCGATCAACTGATTCAACTTCATCCATCTCTTTCAACTGATTCAGCAAACGATGCGCTTGATCATCTCTTTCATCAGTATTCAAGTCCGGATCAGTGAAGTTAATAACAAATTTAACGGTTTTCCCTACCATCTCAGCCTCATTAGTGTACTAATTGAAACAGCCTATCAACAATACTTACGTATTAACCTCAGTTATATCAGGCAAAAAAGCTTTACCTACCTAAAGCATAAAAATCTTCAGAATCTCTTCTTAAAGCTGGTGGGCTAGTTGAAATGTTCTGTATCTGACATTGAGACACTACTTTACAGATTGCTTTAGTTAACTGCACTGCGGACTCTGAATCTAACAAATGACCAACCAGGTGCATGAAGCAATCCGGCTGAAGCATTACTCTTAAAGTCCATACAGTGGGTGACTCGTTGCCATCAATCTGCACGAGATAGAATTGCTCCGCGTCGATATAAACAAAAAAATCGGTGGAGGTTAATCCCCCACCGATCGCATTAGAACTCTAGAGCAATGTTATTCTGCGGCTTGAGGCAGCAGTTCGCGCTTTTCTCCAGGGAGAACTTGCACTTGACCTTCGTCGTTAACATCAACAATGGCTGTGTCACCATCCTTGACTCGACCCGACAAGATCTCTTCGGCTAGAGAGTCTTCTAGCAAGCGCATAATGGCTCGACGGAGAGGCCTTGCCCCGTAGCTGGGGTTATAGCCTTCCTCGACCAGGCGATCCTTAAACCGCTCAGTGACTTCGAGAGTAATGCCTTTCTCCAGCAAGCGGTTGAAGACCTCCCGCAGCAGGATGACACTGATCTCTTTGACTTCGTCTTTGGTCAGCTGACGGAAGACGATAATCTCATCGAGACGGTTGAGGAACTCTGGGCGGAAGTACTGCTTCAGTTCTTCGTTGACCAGAGAACGGATTCGGTTGTATTGAGACTCGGCCTGATCTTCGGCTGAGAACTCGAAACCGAGACCGCCGCCCCCCTTCTCGATCACCTTCGAACCGATGTTCGAGGTCATGATCAGCAGGGTGTTCTTGAAGTCAACGGTGCGACCCTTGGCATCCGTCAGGCGACCATCCTCCAAAATCTGCAACAGCATGTTGAAGACATCGGGGTGGGCTTTCTCGATTTCATCGAATAGCACCACAGTGTAAGGCCGACGACGAACCGCTTCAGTGAGCTGACCGCCTTCGTTGTAGCCGACGTAGCCTGGAGGTGAACCGATTAGCTTAGAAACGGTATGCCGCTCCATAAACTCAGACATGTCCAACCGGATCATGGCATCTTCGGAACCGAAGAAGTAGGCTGCCAGTGACTTGGCTAGCTCAGTCTTACCAACCCCAGTGGGGCCAGAGAAGATAAAGCTGGCGATCGGACGGTTAGGATTCTTCAAGCCCACTCTGGCTCGACGAATAGCGCGAGAAACGGCTCTAACTGCTTCATCCTGACCAATCAGACGATTGTGGAGGGTATCCTCCATGTGCAGGAGTTTCTCAGACTCAGATTCGGTCAGCTTATTGACCGGAACCCCTGTCCAGGAAGCCACAATTTGAGCGATGTCCTCTTCGTCTACGATAGGGCTAACGTCGTCCCCATCTTCAGATTCGGTTTTCTTGTTTTGAGCGATCGCCCGGATTTCAGCTTTGATTTCCATTTCGCGATCGCGCAGCTCACCAGCCCGGTCGAAGTCTTGAGAGCGAACCGCATCATCCTTCTCTTTGAGAACTTGACGCAGCTCTTTATCTAACTCCTTCGCGGCAGGGGGCAGCTGAGAGTTGATCAATCGCACCCGTGAACCCGCTTCATCGACCAAGTCGATGGCCTTGTCGGGCAGGTAGCGATCCGAGATATAGCGATCGGAGAGCTTTGCAGCCGCTTCCAATGCCAAATCTGAGATTTTGAGTTTGTGGTGTTGCTCGTAGCGATCGCGCAGTCCGTGCAAGATCTCGATCGTTTCATCAACGGTCGGTTCACCCACCATCACGGGCTGAAAACGACGTTCCAGGGCAGCATCGCGCTCGATGTGCTTCCGGTACTCGTCTAGCGTCGTTGCACCAATACACTGCAGTTCACCGCGAGCCAGGGCTGGCTTAAGGATATTGGCCGCATCGATTGCGCCTTCAGCGGCACCTGCGCCAATCAGAGTGTGAACTTCGTCAATCACCAGGATGACATTTCCGGCTTGCCGGATTTCATCCATGATTTTCTTGAGGCGTTCCTCAAACTCACCACGATATTTTGTGCCAGCAACCAGCAGTCCGATGTCTAGCGTGACCACTCGCTTCTCTTCGAGAATGTCGGGCACATCATTGTTGGTGATGCGTTGGGCCAGACCTTCTGCGATCGCCGTTTTACCAACCCCAGGTTCTCCAATCAACACAGGGTTGTTTTTGGTACGACGGCCTAGGATTTGAATAACCCGTTCGATTTCCTTTTGGCGACCCACCACGGGATCAAGCTTTCCTTCTGCGGCCATTTGGGTCAGATTAGAGCCAAACTCATCGAGAGTCGGCGTCTTGGTTCGACCTTGCGTGCCACCTGCAGAAACTTCGGCAGTCTCACCCAACATGCGAATGACTTGCGTCCGCACCTTAGATAAGTCAACTCCCAGGTTCTCTAGAACTCTTGCTGCAACGCCTTCGCCTTCTCGGATCAGTCCAAGCAAGAGGTGCTCAGTACCAATGTAGTTGTGTCCGAGTTGGCGAGCTTCTTCCAGCGATAGCTCTAAAACTCGTTTGGCTCGCGGGGTGAAAGGAATCTCAACCGCAACGAATCCGGACCCGCGACCAATAATCTTTTCGACTTCAATCCGAGCGTCTTTGAGATTGACACCCATAGACTTCAGCACTTTGGCGGCGACGCCGGTCCCTTCTCCAATCAGACCCAAGAGGATCTGCTCTGTACCCACAAAGTTGTGTCCCAGGCGTCGTGCCTCTTCCTGGGCCAACATAATGACCTTAATGGCTTTTTCTGTGAAGCGTTCAAACATGGCGTTCTTCCATCACCTGCTGCGTGCCGGTACGCTGATTCTAGCATAGGGAAATGGTCCGGCTGCCATAACTTCGGCAACAGGATCACGGAATAACGGCCCCAAAATTTTACCCGTTGGTAATTTCTGCTTAACGTTTAAGCTTGATTCCCCGAAGAAAATTCTTCTCTAGGAACCTCTTTAAGTCAAGAGAAAGATTTAATAACTTTTTTGGATTTGTGCCAATTTTTAAGCTCCCACCCCGATTGGGTAAGGCGATCGCTCACCTGTTGCCGCAAGCTTTGAAGGGTCTCACAAAATTCGGGACGCTGCAAGCCACTGCGCCACAAAATCAAAGCATCTTCCTTCGAGTTTTGCCCCGAATCTTGCCCTGAGTCTTGCCCCGAATTTTCATAGTAGCCCCGCCGCCGCCCGACTTCCTGAAAGCCGAGCTTTTGGTACAGTGAAAGCGCAGCCTGGTTTGAAGGTCGTACTTCCAGTGTGGCCCATTCTAGCCCTCGCTGCCAAGCACTTTCTAGCAACGCACACAGCAGCGCCTGACCCAGTCCCTGCCGTTGATAGGCAGGATGTACAGCCAGGATTGTGATATGCGCCTCTTCCAAAATTGACCATAGGCAACCCAAACCAATCAGCCCTTGATCGGGCTGGGGATCAGCACCCTCCAGGTTGTCAACGGCAGTTGATGTCACAGCCGTCGAGGTCTCAGTAGTTGAGGTTGGAAGGTGGGTCGAAGGAGCTTGCAAAATCAGCAAATCGCTATTGGGACTGTCTAGCTCACGCCGATATCCTTCTAGCGTCCATAGCCCCCCTAAGCAACAGCGATCGAGGGCTACTGCTGCAGGCAGAAGGTTGGATGTCAGTGGTCGAATTTCAACAAGATTCACGGGAGCGCGCAGAGATTGCTCAGGATGCACAGCCCTCAATTGTACACTAGGGAATGAGAAGCGCTGAGCAGCCTTTACACAAACTTACTCACGTACACAGACTCACTCACGCTCATTCCTCGCCAACAACTCTACTCACAAATAAATCGTAAACCAGTCGCAAACCAGTCGCAAACAAGATTTAAGGACATTTAAACGCATGGTATTGACTCCTGCTACGGAGGTGGAGAATTCGGGCTATCAGTATTTGCCGGGAAACAAATTACCGGGAAACACTACAGACGTGTCTTCACCCAATCAACGCCTCTTGCCTCTGACGGCTCAAGTCAACGACCAAGAGCATCTTGCCATTGGTGGGTGCGACGTGACGGATCTCGTGCAGCAGTTTGGCTCACCCCTCTACATCTTGGATGAGGAGACGCTACGAACGGCCTGTCGTCAATATCGCGAGGCGTTCCAACGTCATTACTCCGGAGAATCGCTGGTCATCTATGCCTCGAAAGCATGGAACTGTTTGGCAGTCTGTGCCGTGGTGGCCAGTGAAGGGTTGGGTGTCGATGTTGTGTCGGGTGGCGAACTCTATACCGCTCTGGAAGCAGGGGTTAAGCCTAGTGTGCTGTATTTCCACGGCAACAACAAATCGCTGCAGGAACTGCAGTTTGCAGTCGAGACAGGCTGCACGGTTGTGGTAGACAACTGGCTAGAACTTGAAACCTTGGCCAATTTGGCGACACAGCAGTCGATTCGAATCATGCTAAGGCTGACGCCTGGGATCGAGTGCCACACCCACGAGTACATTCGGACGGGCCATTTAGACAGTAAGTTTGGCTTCGATCCTGACCAACTCGATTCAGTGTTTGAGTTTGTGAGTCAGCAATCTGGTTTTGATTTTGCTGGACTGCATGCCCACATCGGCTCTCAGATTTTTGAGCTGCAGCCCCATCAGGATTTGGCGGGGGTGATGGTGCAGTGGATCAACAAGGCGGCTCAGTATGGTCTGTCGGTGCCGGAATTGGATATCGGTGGCGGATTGGGGATCTGCTATACAGAATCCGATGATCCTCCCAGTATTGAGGAATGGGTGCGGGTGATTAGCGAAGCGGTTGCCCAAGCCTGTGAGACTTATCAGGTGCCGTTGCCGAAGTTGATTGCCGAGCCGGGGCGATCGCTGATTGGTTCTGCCTGCGTCACAGCCTACACCGTGGGCAGTCAAAAAACTGTTCCCGACATCCGCACCTACGTTACTGTAGACGGCGGGATGTCTGACAATCCGAGACCGATTACTTATCAGTCGGTCTATCGGGCTGTGCTGGCCAACAAAATGTCGGCGGCCATGACTGAAACAGTTACCGTGGCCGGAAAGCATTGTGAATCTGGTGATATTGTGATCCAGCAGGCCCAACTGCCGCCAACTCAGACTGGAGATACGCTCGTCGTTATGAGCACGGGAGCCTACAATTACAGCATGGCTTCTAACTACAATCGCTTACCTCGTCCGGCAGCCGTTTTAGTTAGAGCAGGGGAAGCTAGTATTATCCTGCAGCGCGAAACCTACCAGGACTTGGTTAGACAGGATCGCTTGCCTGAACGATTGGTTCAGTCGATAGGGCAAGGGTAAGAGCAAAGGTAGCGTGCGATCGCCAACCGTTGGAGCTGAGAATTGATGGCCAATCATGGCTAAATCCAGCTCTAGCGGTCACTAGGGCTCGCCTCTGGGGGAGAGCAGACATTGAGTCAGCCATCTCAAGCTGACTGTTTCAGCAGGCTGACTGCGGATAGGGCAAAAAGTTAATCCAGATCAATCAGATGGCATCTCTGTTGAAGCAATGGCTGATAAACCTGGGTTGGACACAGTCCTTGCTGCTTCACGTGATTGACTATGGGCTGGTTCTGGTTCTGACCTACATGGTGATCGTCGTGATCGGGGAGCGGCGAACCCTATGGATGGTGAGAGGTTTAATCCTCCTCATGTTGGCGACGGCCCTGAGCAACATCCTGAATCTCAGACTGTTGCATTTTGTGTTGGAAAAATTGGTGATTGGGTCGGCTGTAGCGATGGCATTCATCCTGCAAGCCGAATTTCGTCGCTTTCTAGAACAGCTAGGGCGAGGTGAAATCGTCCAGCTTTTTCAACCTGCTCGGGAAGCGATCCCCAAACCCGATAGCGTGATTGATGAAATGGTTGACGCGGTCAAAGAACTTTCTCAAAATCGAACGGGTGCTCTTTTGATCTTGGAAACAAATCGCCCGATAGATGAGCGAGATTTTTCGGTTCCAGGTGTAAGGTTAAATGCTGAGGTCTCGAAAGAACTTTTGCAAACCATTTTTCAGACGACAACGTTGTTGCATGATGGAGCTGTTTTGATCCGCGCCTCTCGGGTTGTAGCAGCAGGCGTTATTTTGCCGATTTCGGAAAGGACAGCTTCTCGCCAGCTCGGCACTCGCCATCGGGCGGCAATGGGGATCACAGAACGGGTTGAAAATTGCATCTGCGTGGTTGTCTCTGAGGAGACTGGCTCAATTTCGCTGGCGGAAAGGGGACAGCTCAATCGACCTCTGACTAGCAGTCGTCTGCGGGAGCTTTTACGTGAGCGCTTTTCTCAATCTGTGGATCGAGAGACGGTGGCACCTCAGCTCCGAACATTGGGCCGTCAGATTAGTATCAAGCTTTCGTCGTTGTTTGCGCGTATTCTTAGCCTTCCATCATCCGCTTCTCGAGAGAAAAAATGACAGCAAATCCCAGCGTTCTACAGGAATTACCAGCTGATTTGATGCCGGAAAGACTCCCCCGGCATGTCGCTGTAATCATGGATGGCAATGGGCGCTGGGCAAAACAGCAGGGATTACCCCGAATCATGGGGCATCGTCGTGGCGTTGATACGCTCAAGGATCTGTTGCGGTGCTGTCGCGATTGGGGAATCAAAGCGTTGACGGCCTATGCTTTCTCTACCGAAAATTGGGGACGGCCTCTGGAGGAAGTCGATTTTTTGATGACCCTGTTTGAGCGGGTGTTGCGGCAAGAGCTGCGAGAAATGATGGCTGAGAATGTTCAGATTCATTTTGTGGGCAATCTGCAAGCTCTGCCGCGATCGCTCCAGCAAGAAATTGAGCGATCGATGGCTGAGACTCAGGACAATCAAGGGATTCAGTTTACGATCGCCACCAACTACGGAGGGCGACAAGAAATCGTGCATGCTTGTCGGGCGATCGCCAGTCAGGTCGAGCAAGGCCACCTGAAGCCAGACGAAATTGATGAGGCTGTGTTTGAGCGCCATCTCTATACCGCAGGTCTCTGCGATCCAGATCTGTTAATTCGCACCAGTGGCGAAATGCGCGTCAGCAACTTTTTGCTCTGGCAGATGGCCTACGCCGAGATTTATATCACCGAAACCCTTTGGCCCGACTTCGACCGCACCGAGTTTCACCGGGCACTCTGTGATTACCAAAAGCGCGATCGCCGATTTGGGAAGGTTTCAAAATGAGAATTACTTGCTTTTAGGGGCCTGCAAAGATGGCCTCATCTAAGTCTTTGCGGCTGAGGGAGTACTTAAACGATCGCTGAATGTCTCGGTTGTCCGCGCTCGCGCCAAAGTAACGGACGGTGAGCGAGTCAATGTCTAGACGCACTTCCGCACTCCAGTTTGGATTTTGGAGATACCAGCAGTGTAGATTGTCTGGATCTTGCTGGCATCCTTGAGAGGAGAGCCATTGCTCAATGTCGGGGAGGGGATGGTTGTAAAGGGGCGTGTCTGCGGAAGGAAGAGTCATAGAGTCTTGCAACATAGGGTCTTGCAACATTGGGTTTTGCAACATTGGGGTCATAAACGCTCGGCTAAAGTGCTTCTGTTGACGCAGCCGAGGCGTGTGACGGGGCAGAATCTGGTTTAGCTTCAGGTTTGGCTTCAGGTTCTGGAGTGGGTGGAAGGGCAGTCTGCTCAGGAGAATCGACAGAATCTATAGAGGGTTCAGAAGTGGGCTCAGAGAGAATCACTTCTTTAGCAGGTTCTGGCAGAGGCTCTGATGGAAGATCAGGGGCGGGAGAAGTGTCAGTGGCTGGGTCTTCTAGATTCTCGGAATCCTTCCGTGCTAGAGGAGGCTGAACTGCCTGAACAACTGGAGTCTCAGCGGGCGATCGCTCCCGTGAGATCACGGCCTCAATTGGCTCCAAGGCATTAGGAGTCAGGGGCGGGAGGGCCGCTTCACCTCGCGCCAGACTAATCGTAACCACCAAAACCAGACAGGCAACAAACGTCACCCCCAGAATGAACACTGCAAAAATTTCGCCTGCGGAAAGTGGGCGATCGGTGGGATCTAGGTAGGCAGAAGATCGGTAAGAGCGGGTTTGAGACGCAGGTTGGTTGAAGTTTGCAGGCGGCTGAATGACCGAAAGCCGAGAATACCCCAGCTTGAGGTCATAGGCCACTCGCCTTTCTGGACTGCTCAACGTGGCATAGGCTTCGTTGAGCTGCTGAAATTTTTCGGTGGCGATCGCCGCAGGTAGGGCCGTGGTATCTGGGTGATAGAGTTTGCTGAGTTCTCGATAGGCGCGCCGAATCTGCTGCACCGAGGAGGCGGGCGGAAGCTCCAGCAGTGCATAGTAGTTCACCACGACCTCTCGCTCTGGCATGCCTTGACCTCCATCACGATTAGGAGACGCCCCATTCCAAGTCACACAAAATCCTCTGATGCTTGTCTAGCTATTTTAACTGCCCTCAGGCGGGCTCAAAGCATTCGGTACGGGTTAGACGGATCTGAGCCAGCGTAAAGATGACTGGAATCACCCGCCCATAGTTGGTGGCGATCGCTCGCCAACCCAAATCTGCCAAGAACCAAGTCCACATGGCAGGCCCGATTAGAGCAAATACACTCCGAACAGCCCCATAACGAGCCGCGTTGATAGCCATGCCGCGAGCAGCGGTTTGTAGGGCAGCCTGACTCTGAATCTGAGTGGCAACCGTCGCCCCTCCCTTCACCAACGTTTGGCGAGCAACCTGATAGGTGGCCGCATGCAGCGCAAACTGACGCGCCAGTTGTTGCAACAGCCAGGGACGGAGCACAGAGCTAACGGCTAGCGCACTTCCGCCCTTGAGCAGTAGCCCCACCGGATCTTGCTGCAGCGGTCGGGGTAGATCTTGGCAAAGCTGCGATCGCGCCATCGACTGCTGAACCTGCCCAGTCAACAGTTTTTGTTCAGAATCGGGAAGCTGTTTCCAAGCGCGATTTAGCAAACTTAGAAAAATTTCGGCCTCTAAGTCTGTCGTAGACATGTGCTTGGAGTAAGGAATGCGAAGATAGCGACAGACCTGAATCAAGACCTGACGATAGTTCACCTGCTCTGTCTGCCCTCGCAAAACAGTAATGCCATCCGCGGCCAAAAATCGAAATCGGTCTTCTAAGGCATCTATCCAAGTTTGCCGATCTTGACTTTGCACATCCAGGGGGTCCAACGCCCAGGCATAGTCTAGGGGATTGAACTTCCGGCGGAACAGAATGTCGGTTAAGGCCCGCAACTCATCTTCCGTGGCTAGTTCCAATCCGGCTCTTAGTTCATCCACCGCAGATTTCTCCCCTGCTACAGATTTGTCCCTGTTGTCCCATATTCTACTGAAATTGCATCGTTGAAGGTGAGTTGTGTTTGATGTTGCCGTAATTGGGGCCGGATTGGCAGGGTTAGCTTGTGCCCGTCAACTGCAGCGCATGGGCCATAACACAGTCGTTTTAGAAAAATCGCGGGGGTTGGGCGGACGGCTCGCGACCCGACGCACTAATGGAATTGTGGCAGATCATGGGGTTCGCTATTTAGAAGCTCAAGGGGAGCGATCGCAGCAGCTCATTCAGGCCTTGCTAGAGCAGGAGATTTTGCGATTCTGGACAGACCAGGATTACAGCTGGCGATCGGGGCAACTTCAAGTCAAGACAGTTTCTCCTCGCTATGTCGCCCCAGTCGGCCTGACAGCAGTTGCTAAGTTTTTGGCCGCTGACCTAGAGATTTGGCGCAGCCGTCGCGTAGAGCGCCTGGAGCCAACTCCCAACGCCACTTGGCAACTCCACCTGATCGATGATTTAGCTCAAACCCGTTCTACCGTGACTGCGGCTGCTCTGGTGGTAGCCATTCCGGCCCCTCAAGCGGTGGCGCTGTTGTCGCCTTTGGAGACTGTAGGGTTGGCGGCTGACTATCTAGCGGCGGTGCGGTCGGTTGACTATGAGCCTTGCCTAAGTGCGATCGCGGGCTATGCACCGGAGTATCAAGCTGTGCTAGATGCCGCAAAGCTACCCTGGCGATCGGTTTCATTTTTTGAAGGGCCTTTGGCGTGGGTAGGCTTCGACAGCAGCAAACGCGATTCTGCCCAACAGCCGGTGTTTGTCGTCCAAAGTAGTGCCGAGTTTGCGCGTCAATATCTGGAGGTCAGCGATTTGGCGATCGCCGGACAAAGCCTTTTAGACACCGCATCGCAACAGCTCCTTCCCAGACTAGATCGCCCTGCATGGCTACAGGTTCATCGTTGGCGATATGCCTTTCCTGTCCGTCTGTGCTCATCCGCTGATCTAATAACAGCATCTCCCCTGCCCTTAGTCTGCTGTGGTGATTGGTGGAATGGTCAGATCGAGGGAGCACTTCAGTCAGGAATGGTTGCCGCAGAACAGATGAACGTTCAACTGCAAGGATAACCAACTGCAAGGATAGCCAACTGCAAGAGTGATCCTTCGCAGCCGGAGAGAGGCTGGTTTAAAAAAACAATCGGTGACCCACCCGGATCACCGACCTACATATCAATCAATCAGCGCAAGCCGATCAGTTGAAATCAGTGCCTTACCAACCGTATCGAAGGGGGCAGGCTATGGCACCGCCAGGACAGATGGCTCTACTGATTGTCCCTGGACTCTTCTGAATTATCTTGGCTCCGGGACTCTTCATTATCACCATCTTGGGCGCTATTATCATTCCCATAGCGTCTTCTGCCAAAACGACCTGTATTGGAGCGCTTGCGGAACTTGCGGGCGTAGGCTTGGTTACGTAATGCTTTTTCTTTCTTTTGGTTGCGGCGTTTAGCCATTCTGGACCTCTTTTGAACGATAGGCTGTGCAGGGAGGAGCAAACATGCGTGAGATTAAATCGCTTGCCAGGAAAGGATGCTCGACGGTCGAGGATAGTGGCCCCAAGAACGGTTGCCTCCGCTACTTTTGCACCTAAATTTCAGGCAAAGTAAAGGCACACGATCCGACCATCCCACAAGAGGTTTACTCTAACATAATCTTGGCCCCTTCCTTAGAGTTGATTTTTGGGAAAGTTGGCTGAGCCGTCGCTGCGCAGAAGGTGAGAAGGCGCTACCAGCAAAGTTTGAGCAAATTGCAGGGCATCTTCTGCCGTCAAAATTTTGCCTTCGGCCTGGGCCACCTGGATGGCTTCTAGCAACTGCCCAATTTGAGGGCCTGCCTGGAGCTGCAGTTTGGTCATTAGATCACGACCGGAGAGGGGTGGCACTGGGTGGGCGACGGGATCTTCGGGGGTGAGAAACCGGGTAATTAAAGGACTCACCGTTTCGAGAGAATGGCCTGTCGCGATCGCCAAAACGATGAGCGCCGGAAATGTTGGGCCGACCTGTTGAAAGAAGGCGTACTGATCCCGCAAGGGAAAGTCAGACTGCAGTGCGACCTGGAGCGGCGGCAAAAATTTTAGGACGGTAAGCACCGCTTGAACTTCCGTTCGACTATATTTCAGTTGCCATAGCGTCTGCTCGGCTATCTCTGAGTCAGAGGCAACCAGGCAGCTAAGCTTAGCAATTTTCAGCCAGCTCCGGATTGCGCCAGAACTCTTTTGCTGATCTCGAATCCAGCCAGTCAGTTCGGCAGCAAAGGTAGGATAGTGCTCTTGCAGAGCGATCGCCCCCTGATCAACTTGAGCGACCCGTTCCAAACCTGCGGTTGTCGCGTCAGGCAACCAGGAGTTAAACAGTCCATCCTGCCAGGCCAACCTCAGAAACGGCGTTCCGCGAGTGGTGCTCAGCAGGTAACTAAGCTCTGACTGGACGCGCTCAGGGGCAACCTCTTGCAGCAGGTTAGCCAAATGTTGAATTGTAGTTTGAGTCTGGGGCTCAAGCGTAAATTCCAGCTGAGCCGCTTGCCGATAAGCTCGCAGCAGCCGCAGCGGATCTTCCTTCAGGTTTTCGGGCGACACCATGCGAATCAGCCGCTGCCGCAAGTCTTGATAGCCTTGAAGTGGGTCTAGCAACTGGTCGCTGATTGGGTTGTAGGCGATCGCATTCACCGTAAAGTCTCGCCGCTGCAAATCGCTTTCTAAACTAGGGCCAACCTGTTTAGCAAAATCAGCCGTGGCTTGTTCAAACACGACCCGCGCAATCTGCCGTTCGGCGTCGAGCAGCACAAATCCAGCGCGGTAGTGGTTGGCGATCGCCTTAGCAACTTCCACGGCTCCTGTCGGCAAGACAAAATCCAGATCTAAATAGTCAGGATGCCTTCCCAGCAAAGCATCTCGCACATTTCCTCCTACCAAATAGGCTGGCTGCGGTAGCCACTGAAGGCTAAAAGGCCAAGTCTGAGGAGAGAGAACAAGCGCTGTAGACAGGTCGCTCTGATGGCAATTTGAGTTTGAGGACAAAGTAATGCGATTCAAAACCAGAGCAATGTTTGGGGCCAGTGAACAGAATTAATGCAGGCTTCAGTTTAACGAATGGTGGGTACGGGAAGCTATAAGTCTCTCCCTATATCGGCCCCTATACTGGCAAGATCCGCGTCGGGAGAGATGGATATCCCGTGCTAAGCAAGCGGTTCGTTTTTTTGGATGAACAAAATTTCGATTTGCAACATCCGTCTTCTTGGAGGGGGACTACCGTGAAAGTTGAGCTAGAGTAGCAAAAAGCAGACTGAAACATAGAGTTATTCAGTCGCGCTGCTGAGAATGCGGAGACACTCAAGATGTGTATTTGCGTAAACTGTCACTACGTCGATCGCTGCACGACCTACAACGCTGTCGAACACCAGCATCAGCAACCTCATCTCACTGAAACTCCTGACTTTGAGGCGGTTGAGCCCACCATTAACGTCAACATTCGCCACCATGACGACGTGATCGAGATGGAGTGGGATGTGGTGGGTTGTTTGAGCTTTAAGCAGGAAGCGGGTAAATGGGCTCGCCTGCGGCCCGGTGAGTTGGTGCCGACTTGAGCTGGGTTTCAAGCTTAGATTCAGGCTGAACTGGAGTTTAGCGCTAAGCCTTCTGCAAAGGCTGCGCTGGTGGCGATCGCCTGCTCTCAGATAGGCAGACCGACCGTGTAGGCAGACCAAACCGTTGCTGCGGTTTTACTATGGGTTAAGAAGCCTACGGGTGAAAAAGCCTGCCTACGAATAGGAACGTATGAGCTATTGCCTCAATCCCGCCTGCCAGCAGCCGCAGAATCCTGGCGAGGCTCTATTTTGTCAGCGTTGCGGGTCGAGGCTGAAACTGGGCGATCGCTATCGGGCGATTCAGGTGATTGGTCAGGGCGGCTTTGGGCGAACGTTGCTAGCCGTAGATGAAGCGCAGCCCGACAAGCCCCGCTGCGTCATTAAACAGCTTTTTTTGCAAAACCAGAGTGCCAGCAGCCAGCAAAAAGCGACTGAGCTATTTTTACAGGAAGTAGAGCGGCTGGCCGATTTGGGGCAACATCCTCAAATTCCCAATTTTTTGGCCCACTATGAGCAAGACAGTGGCCAATATTTGGTGCAGGAATTTATAGACGGCCCAAACTTAGCAGAAGCCTTGGCATCGTCGGGGCCATTCCCGGAACGGCAAGTTCGGGTGCTGCTCTATGACCTGCTGCCTGTGCTGAGGTTTATCCACGGCTGTCGGGTGATCCATCGCGACATCAAACCCGAAAACATTATCCGTCCCTACACGGGAGACCGCTTGGTACTGGTCGATTTTGGGGCGTCTAAGTATGCGAGCGGAACGGCCTTGGCGCGAACGGGCACTGTGATTGGCAGTGCAGGCTATGTTGCACCCGAACAGGCGATCGGGCGGGCCGAGTTTGCGAGCGATCTATATAGTTTGGGTGTTACCTGCGTTCACCTGCTGACGGGGCTGCATCCGTTTGACCTCTACTCCGTGACGGAAGACAACTGGGTATGGTCGCAGTATTTACCGGAGCCTGTTAGTGATGGGCTCAAGCGAGTGCTGGATAAGATGTTGCAACGGGCCACGAGTCAGCGCTATCACACAGCTACGGCAGTCCTGCAGGATTTGAGCTTAGAGCCGGCGCTCCTCTCCCAAAAATCCGATCCGGCAAGCCGGTCGGCCCCTCCCATCACTTTGGCTGCGCTGGATGTAATTGATCCGGTTTTAGAACCTGCCATCGATCCCAGTCAGCCTTGGTGCTGCTTAAAGACACTGGTGGGCCATGCCGGAGCCGTCACAACGGTGGCGGTTAGCCCAGACGGTCAACTGTTGGCTAGCGGTAGCAGCGACAAAAACATCAAGCTCTGGAGCTTCCCAAAAGGAGAGTTGCTCCAAACCTATGCAGGGCGATCGCTCTGGTTTGGCTCTGGGCACAGCGATCGCATCAGCACCCTAGTCTTTCGGCCCGATCAGCTCATGCTGATCAGCGGGAGTGACGATGGCACCATCAAGCTTTGGGATCTGACCACTCACAAGGTCCATTCAGTGTTGGAGGGGGGCTGGATGGTGACAGCGTTGGCGGTAAGCGCGAATGGGCAACTGCTGGTTAATAGCGGCGGGGATGGCTCTATTAATCTCTGGAATCTCAACACAGAAGAATTTATTGGCTGTCTGGTCAAACATCGCGATCGCATCTGTAGCTTGCTGCTCAGCCCCGATGGACAAACGTTGATCAGCAGTGGATATGATGGCACCATTCAGCTCTGGGATTTGGCTTCGGGACGGATTATTAACACCCTGCGGCCCAAATATCGGATCACTGCGATCGCCATCAGCCCCGACTGGCGCACCTTGATCAGCGGCGATATTCAAGGCAAACTGCACGTCTGGGATTTGTCCCGAGGTCGGCTGATTCGCAGTCTCTCGGCCCATACCGATCGGGTGAGTAGCTTGGTGGTGAGTTCGGACGGGCTGGTTTTGGTGAGCAGCAGCAACGACAATAGCATTAAAGTCTGGGACTGGAGCCGGGGCGATCGCACCGATCTCCGCTCCGATCATCGCATTGCGACTGTGAGACATACTTGGGGGGTGAATACGCTCAGCTTTAGCCCCAACGGTCAGTTTCTCGTCAGTGGTAGTGCAGACGAAACCATTAAAATTTGGCAGCGCGGCGTGCTGTGAACCCCTAATTTATGAGCTACTGTCTCAATCCCAGTTGTCCTCGACCCCAAAATCCTGATGGTGCCAAATTTTGTCAGAACTGCGGCAAAAGGCTGCTATTGGGCGATCGCTACCGAGCGTTTAGCAGTTTAGGCAGTGGCAGCGCCAGTCAAACTTTTTTGGGACTGGATACCCATCAACTCATCAATCCCCGCTGCATTATCAAAGCATTTGCGACCGGAGAGCGAGCTGATGCATTTCGGCAGGAGGTGGTGCAGTTGGCAGCGCTGTCTGAGCATCCACAGATTCCGGAGTTGCTGGCCTATTTTGAACGAGAGCAGCGTCAATATCTGGTGCAAGAGTTTGTTGGGGGGCGATCGCTATTGCAGCAACTCAACGAAGAGGGGCCGCTTGAGGAAGCTCAAATTGTGCAAATGTTGGGCGAATTGCTGCCACTGCTGCAGTTTTTGCATGAACACCAGATTATTCATCGAGGCATCAAGCCGACCAGTCTGATTCGTCGCGCCAGTAATAGATTGCACAGTGATGGATTGCAGAGTGATGGATTGCTGGTGTTGGTAGATTTTGGAGCCGTCAAGCGGGTAACAAAATCGGGTCTGGCCAAGACGGGAACGGTGATCGGCAGCGCTGAATATACGGCTCCAGAACAGCTGATGGGCAAAGCCGTATTTGCCAGCGATCTGTATAGCGTAGGCGTCACCTGCATCCATTTGCTGACAGGCTTGCGTCCGTTTGATTTATTTCACAGCGCCAGTGGCACCTGGATTTGGCAAAGCGTAGCCGGCCCTGTCAGCGAACCACTTAGTCATATTCTGGATCGGCTGTTGCAAGATAGCGTGCGTCTGCGCTACGAGTCTGCGGCTGAAGTCTTGCAAGCCCTCAAGCCTTTGGGGCTAGTGACTCCGGCTATGCCACTCTCGATTCCATCACCAAAGCCCGATTTGGCCCAACCGGATTTCTCAGAATGGCACTGTGTTTTAACCTTAACCGCCTCTGCGGCAGTAGGAGCATTGGCGATCGCCCCCACCGGAAATCTGATGGCCAGCGGCGGCAGCGAGCCCGTTATTCAGCTGTGGGATTTATCTCCAGATTTATCTCCAGAAACAGCTATCTCTGAATTAGAGGGACATCAGCAGGCGATCGCCTCCCTCGCCATCAGTCCAGACGGCCAAACTCTGGCGAGCGGCAGTTGGGATCGCACGGTCAAGCTCTGGGATCTCGCCACCGGAAAACTGTTGCACACCCTGACAGGCCATAGCCAAGTGGTGATGGCAGTCGCAATCTACACAGAGACCTCTGGACGGCAAACAGTGATCAGCGGCAGTCGCGATCGCACCCTTCGACTCTGGGATCTCGAGACAGGAGATTTGATGCAGACCTTTGCATCGGGCAGTGCGGTCGAATCGTTGGCGCTTAGTGGCGATGTTCCACTGCTGGCCAGTGGGGCTGTCGATGGCACAGTCAAAATTTGGCATCTGGGCACGCGAGAACTGCTGAGAACCCTCTCTGGTCATGCAGCTGCCGTCAATGCTGTGGCGCTGAGTGGCTCCAGTACGCTAATCAGCGGCAGTTCTGACACCATGCTCAAGCGACGCCATGTGAATACAGGGGGGATTCAAAACAGCTGGTCAGGGCATTTGTTACCGATTGGGGCGATCGCCCTCCATCCCCAACGTCAACTCCTCGCATCCGGCAGCCACGACACCACGCTAAAACTATGGGACCCCCATCAGGGAAAACTGCTCCAGACCTTAACAGACCACAACAGTGCGATTGAGACAATCGCGTTTGGGCCAAGGGGTGATCTGGTGAGCGGTAGCCGCGATCGCACCCTCAAGATCTGGCGATGTGCTTGAATGAGGTGAGGAATTTGACGAGAAGAGAACCTTGGCCGCGATTTCAGAACTCACCCCCCTTCAGTTTGCCTTGGCCATTCATACTGCGAGTCCTGAGCTAGGGCTAGCTCTCAGCAATGCGGCTGGGGAGTTGCGATATCAGATCTGGGATTTGGGCCGCGCCCTCTCTACAGATTTGCAGCTCAAACTACAGGAGTTTATTCAGCCCTTTCGCTGGTCCAATTTGGCCTTTCTAGCCGTAGCAAAGGGACCGGGCGGCTTTACCGGAACGCGGATTGGCGTCGTCGCCGCTCGGACGATCGCCCAGCAGCTCGAAGTACCTTTGTTTGCAGTTTCGACGCTGGCAGCCGTGGCCTGGGAGAGTCGGGCAGATGGGGTTGAGCATGTGGCCGTGCAGATGAGAGCCCAGCGGGGTGAGATGTTTGTCGCAGTCTATGCCGTGCAGTCTGAGGAAACGACGGGGCGATCGCCCGCGATCGAGATCCGATTGCCCGAACAGGTCATGTCCTTGGCGCAATGGCAACAGACCCTCACAGACTGGCCCCGCCCTTACCACCTAGTTCAGATTGAAGGGGGGTTAGGGACATCTGCAGCCAGTATTCTGGAGCTAGCCATTTTAGACTGGCAGCAGGGAGCTAGACCTCACTGGTCAGACGCGCTCCCTTTCTACGGCCAGAGCCCGGTTTAGCCTAGCGCTGCGTATTGCGAGGATCGAGGGCATCCCGCAGGCCGTCCCCTAGCAGGTTAAAGGCCAAGACCGTCAAAACAATCACAATGGCGGGAGACCAAACTAGCCAGGGTTGCAACACCAAAATAGAAGCATTGGTTGCCAATGACAGCATGTTGCCCCATGACGGATCGGGCTGTTGAATGCCTAAGCCAATCAAGCTTAAGACCGCCTCGGCAATAATGAAGCTTGGAATCGCCAAGGTGGCCGAAATGACGATGTAAGTGGCGGTCTGTGGCAAAATATGGCGCACGATGATGTAGAGCGGTCGCCCTCCCATCGCCCGAGCGGCCTGCACAAACTCTCGTTCTTTAATAGACAAAACCTGCCCCCGAATCACGCGAGCCAATCCGGCCCAACTGACGAAGGAGGTGATCAAAACAATCAGCAAAAATCGCTGCGCGCTACTCAATCCGGCTGGCAAGACCGCCGCAAGGGAGACGAGGAGGTAGATGCTAGGAATCGTCATCAGCACCTCAACGATCCGCATCAGCACCGAATCGACAAAGCCCCCTAGGTAGCCAGAAATGCCGCCGACGAGCATACCAAGGGGAAAAGAAATAATGATGCCAACGAGGCCGATGCTGAGGCTGACACGCCCACCGTAAATCAGACGGCTAAACTGATCGCGAGCTTGTTCATCGGTGCCGATCAGGTTAAAGCGGCCCAGCCCCGTTGTCCCAAACAGACGTAAGTTGCCTGGGAATCCTGGGAAGAGCTGAATTTCCTCAAAGCCTGGATTGGTCAACGAAAATCGGGTTGGGAGCGGCAGTTCAATTTGGAGGAAGCGATATTCTGAACCTCGAACAAACAAGCGCAGGGGAGAAGGCTGACTATAATCAACCGTCACCAGGCGATCGCCCGTCTCCAACTCTACTGGCCCCTGCGTCGTGGGGTAGACATGGGGGCCAATAAACTGGCCATCTTGTTGCGATCGCCAATAGATCTGCGTCGGTGGCAGCAAAGATCCATCGGGTTGAGATTCGTAAGGATCATAAGGAGCGACAAACTCAGCTGCAATCACCGTGAGGTAAAAAATCAGCAGCACGATCGCCCCAAACTGAGCCAGGGAATTCTTTCTTAGCTTCTGCCACCAGTTCATATATCGACCCAATTGCGCTATCCAATTGAATTGATTATAGAAGCTGGGGCCATGAACTGAGGAGCAGGCTAGGCCACGTGGGAAGTTTTATTCAGGTCAGCCCTGCCAGACCAGAACTTTGGCTTCATATTCGGCTAGGTCAATCGCAGTGTCGCCTTCGTTCATGTCTAGGTCGTAGTTGTGGGTCCACTCATGCCAGCGGCCTCCTTGGGGGAAGTTGTGGAGCAGGTAATCGCCTCGATACTGATCGGAGAAGTTGACGATCACCACAACTTGAGAGCCTTCGTCATTCCAGCGGACATAGGCCAAAACTTGCTGTTCAGGATCTTCATGGAAGAAATTAATGTTGTCGGTATGGAGCGCCGGATTTTGCCTGCGGAGAGCGATCAAGCCCTTGTAATAGTTGAATAGGTCGGTGTTTGGATCATTTTTGAGCAGCATCCAGTCGAGGGTATACACATCAGCTGATTTGGGCTGGCATTCCCCAAACTCTTCGCCCATCCAGAGCATCGGCACGCCCACAGCGGTCAGCAGCAAAGCAGCCCCTAGTTTGGCGCGAGTAAAGGCCGCTTGATCAAAAATATCTCGCTCTGCCAAACTGGCCATGAGGCAGTTGTGGTCGTGATTGGTGAGGTAGTTGACGACGCTGGTGGAGCCTTGATAGCCCTGTTGTTTGGCGTCTAGAGCTTCTTTGAGCTGGCCTATGTCGAAGGTTTCCCCGGTCAGGTGCTTCTGCATCGTTTGATAAAAGCTCTCGTGCCAGCAGCCTTCCATTGGTCCGTCTGGCCCAACGATATCGGTCGTTTCGGGAATGTGTTCAGCGATGTTGTAAAACGGCTTCGGGCCTGCGGTATGCTGCGCCTCGTGGGTGAGCCAGTGCATGAAGTCGTAGTTGGCGATTTGGCGGGCCGCGTCGTAGCGAATGCCGTCGATGTGATATTCCTGCACCCAATGCCGAACAACGTCTCCCATGAAACGGCGGGCAGGGTAGGTGTCAAGGTTGTCGTCGTAATGTTCGTAGTTAAACTCTGGCCCCCAGCTGTTATCAGGATCACGGGGTTCGTGGTGATACCAGTAATCGTGATCGATCTGGGTTAGGGGGCTTTCGGTTTCGGAATGGTTGTAGATTGCGTCTTTGATCACTCGAATGCCGCGCGCATGGCATTCATCAATCAGACGCTTCAAATCTTCGGTAGACCCGTAGCTAGATTCGGTAGCAAAAAAATGTCGAGGGTTGTAACCCCAGCCGTTATCGCCAGGATATTCTTTGAGCGGCATAAATTCGACTGCATTGATGCCTAAATCAACAAGGTAGTCGAGCTTTTTGATCACCTCTTCATAGGTGCCGAAGCGATCGCCCTCTCCGGCAAAGCCACCCACATGGAGTTCATAAATGATGAGTTCATGGTTTTGAGGCAAGGGAGTATCGTCGTGTTGCCAAGTATAGGTATCAACAATACGCCGACCTTGCTCAATCCGAACCACGCTATTTTGGCTGGCATCATCAATGTTGCTAGCATAGGGATCATTCACTTCAATCGTCTGATCTGGCTCAAAGAACCAGCTCTTAGATTGCATCCGAAACTTATACTGATAGATGCCATCTTCTAGCTCAACCTGAACTCGAAAAGAGCCTTGCTTATCCTTCTTCATAGGGATCTCTTCCCAGTCGGAAAAAGATCCAATTAATGCAGCGCTTTGGTTATAAGGAGCAAATAAATTGAATTCAACCGAATGAACCATAAGTCCTGACCACAGAGGATAAAACCCTCTTGATTGTCTATGAGTTGTCCACGATTAGCCATCACCCCAAAGAAATAAGCTCTCTTTGTGGCGAGCTTGTTAAGCGATCGGGGATCGCAATGTTTAATGCCTAAACTTTGTTTTGAGTCGGCTATCCCTTCTTATGATTCAATTCTTATGATTCAATGTCTAAACCTCGTTCTTTGGCATAACTCAATAGCCAATTCACCATTGTGGCTCGGCGAGTTCGGCGGGGAATCAGCTCATTGACTTTGTAGCCTTCAAACCCCAATTGTTCTTTAAGGAGCTGCTTATTAGATTTGGGAATAGAACGGGTTAATTTGACTGTGGCAGGACGGCTATCAATAAAATCAGGAGGTTCGGGATAAGTCTCTCGCCATTCCGGGTCAACAGCACTTGTATCCCAGGTTCCTTCAGATTCGGTGTAGCGGTAGCCCAGATAATGCCAAACCAGTTGATTGACCGTGGCATCTTCTAACTTTTCGTTGAGAATATTCCAAAGCGTCGCAGCAGTGAGAGGTGGCAAATCAGACATATTGAAAGCTCGAAATAACTCGATTAGAACTCAATTAGATAACTTACCATTGCAGTTGCAGATTTCGGGCCAGTGACGAATGATCTCGGAGACTGACCAGGCTTGGGCGATCGCCCCCTGTGGCTCGTGGGGAAAGTCTCCATCAAAAATTTCTGAAACTGAACCAATGCAGGCTTGCTCCTGAAAATGTCCTAGCAGCA
This sequence comes from Elainellales cyanobacterium, assembly GCA_041746655.1. Taxonomy (GTDB): domain Bacteria; phylum Cyanobacteriota; class Cyanobacteriia; order Elainellales; family Elainellaceae; genus JBGTGR01. The sequence goes on from JBGTGR010000019.1 coordinate 23,565, forward strand.
AGCTACTATCAAACGGCAGCGGATCGTTGGGATAAAAGCGGGTCCAGGCTCGAATGAACGGCCCAATCAGCCAACTCCAAACGGTGCCCTGATGGTAGGCGCGATCGCGATGTTGAAGATTGCCGGCATACCGGCCTTGATAGTGTGGATCGCTGGGATCGAGAGAGCGGAGGCCGTAGGGAGTCAGCAGGCGATCGCAAGCCACTTGCAAAACTCGCTGTGCCTGCGGTGCAGAAACCCCACAGTGGTGCAGCGACAAAGCAATCACGGCATTGGGTCGAATACTGGGATCGGGGCGATCGCTCGGTTCGAGCGTGTCATACAAATAGCCGCATTCTGGGTTCCAAAACTTTTGCAGGGAGGCCTTTACCTGTTCGGCCTGCTGCCCATAACGTTGCGCCTGCTTGCTGAAGTTGCCTGTCGTGCCAGCGATTTCTGCCATTTTGGTAGCCCATTCCTGCGCCCAACAGAGCGCCGAATACCACAGGGCATTGATTTCAACTGCTTTTCCAGAGCGGGGGGTAATCGGTTCACCTTCAATCACAGCATCCATCCAGGTGAGCGCGACACCAGGAGCATCCCACGTAACCAAACCATCAAATGCATCCACGCGAGTATTGTGCAACGTTCCACTAATCAACCCTTTGTAAATCCGCTGCACAACTGGATACTGCGCCACCAAAAATTCCCAATCCTGGGTTGCTTCCAAATAAAGCCCCAGGGTTTCTATCCACCAAAGCGCGGCATCAATGCTGTTATAAAACGGCTTTCCACCTGCATCCGGGAAGGCATTGGGAATTAAGCCATTCTGACAATGCTGACCAAACGTATCTAGCAGCCCTTTGGCCAAGGCAAATCGCTGAGTCGCTAAGGCAAGCCCCGGCAGCGCAATCAGCGTATCTCGCCCCCAGTCATTAAACCAGGGGTAGCCCGCGATTACGGTCGGCCCCGAGATAGAAGCCCGATAGACCACAAACTGATCGCCCGCTCGCAAAAGTTGGGCGTAGAGATCGTTTAAGGCGGGGGTAGAAACCGATGGTGGGGGAGAAGCCAATATGGGGGCAGAAGCCAGTGTTGGAGAAGCATGAGCGGCGACTAACGGATCAAATAGGCGATCGCACCGTCGCTGTTCGGTTTGCAGGGCTCGCTCAAATGTCTGGTCATTCAGATGCAGGTAAGGTTGCAGCGGGTCAGGCCACCGCACACGAGCCTCTAGGGTCAGTGTTTCTTCTGGCTGGAGATGAACGGTCAGGTAGCCAGGGCTGTAGAGATCTTCCTGGTCATAAAGCCCACGCCGCGTTTCTTCGGGGTACTGATATTGCCAATACCACATGCCATCGGTCTGGTAGTGGCCATGAGACCAGCAGAGCTGCCAAGGGGTACCAACCCATTCTCGTCGTCTGGCCTGGAGTAAGAGACGCTGAGGTTCGAGCAGTTGAGAAAACTGTAGGTCTGGCTCAGATTGCTGCTGGTGATGAAAGTTGCGATCGCCAATCATCGGTCTGAGTTTGAGAACGGCAGGTTCTCGGCCCTGGTAGCAATATTCGATCAGGACACTGTTGCCAAACGAGGGCGATGGCTCTTCTTGCAAACCGTAGGGCATGAGCAGTCGGCGGGAAAGCTGCCAGTGACCTTGTCCCCAAATCCAGGTGGGTACTGGATCGCGCCGAAAAGAGTGCAGCAGCTCATAGCCCCTAGGTTCGATTGCGCCACCCACCCAAAAGTTGGTTCCTAGTTCAAACCGTTCACCTGGCAGTTCTAGTTCGGCAGCCATCCGGGCGAGCAGCAACGTTCTTTGACTGGGCGGATCGAGTGCCGCCACTAGCCAACCGTGGTACGTGCGGGTATGAGCATCGCAGATTGTCCCACTGGCAAAACTGCCCAACCCATTTGTCAACAGCCACTCTCTTGTGTCCAGATCTGTCATTTCCACCCCAGCCCCACCCAACATATCTTTATTCTCAGTGAATCCTACCCTGTCCCTTAGTCTTTTAGAGCCAGCTTCGATATAGGCTCTGAATGGAGATGCTTAATATGGAGAATTATTCGGGTAATTCGGGCATTGAGAATTGCTTTTGAGTTCCGCTGCGATCGCCCTACTCAAAATCGTTATGACTATGATATAGTCGTTACAGTTCGTAAATATTCAGTAGTTGCGTACATAGGCAACGTCTTCAGATGTCTTCATGAAGACCTATCCTATGTTCAGCGAAAGTAGACGCAAGTTCATTAAGGAGAGTAGGTTATGACCTATCAGACAGAAGGATGCCTTCGAGTTGGCCAACAGGCACCTGACTTCACCGCAACGGCTGTGGCCGATCAGGAATTCAAAACCATCAAATTGTCTGATTACCGGGGTAAGTACGTTGTTATCTTCTTCTACCCCCTAGACTTCACCTTTGTCTGCCCGACTGAAATCACAGCGTTCAGCGATCGCTTCGAAGAGTTTAAGCAGCTTGGCACTGAAGTTTTGGGCGTGTCTGTCGATAGTGAGTTTTCTCACCTGGCCTGGATTCAGACCGATCGCAAGTCTGGTGGTGTCGGCGACCTCAACTATCCTCTAGTTTCTGACATCAAGAAAGAAATCAGCACCGCTTACAACGTGCTCGATCCAGATGCCGGAGTTGCGCTGCGCGGACTGTTCATCATCGACAAAGACGGTGTGATTCAGCACGCCACAATCAACAACTTGTCCTTTGGTCGGAACGTTGAAGAAACCCTGCGGACACTACAGGCGATTCAGTACGTGCAGTCTCACCCCGATGAAGTCTGCCCTGCGGGTTGGAAGCCTGGTGATAAGACAATGAATCCTGACCCCATCAAGTCTAAGGAATTCTTTGCAGCTGTCTAAAGCTAGCTAAGCAAACTCAAGTCCAGTCTCTTGATCTGAATCTTATTAGATCGATAGAGTTGAGCGACTGGCAATGATAGCAAAGAGAGGTGAGCCAACTCGCCTCTTTTTTGTTGTTTTATTATGCGTATCTTTGACTGCTGCTCTCATTTAACCTCTATAGGCCTGTAAGGCAATTTCAACCTGCTGATATTCAGTTTCTAGAGGGGAAAGTAAGGCTGCGGCACCCGCAGTTTGGCCAGAGTGTCCGATTATTTCTAGCTCCAAGCAGATCTGAGCAAGTCGAGTTGCACCGACGGTGAGCGCCGGAGATCTCAAGGCGTGTGCGGCATTGCAGAGGGCCACAGCATCCTGAAGGGCGATCGCCTGCTGGATGGCTTGCACTCGCTGCGGTGCATCTTCTAAAAAGGTGGCAATCACGGCTGCAATCAAGTCATCTGCATCTTCATCGGCTATCTCTCGTAGCGATTGCAAGGCTTGCCAATCGATCGCCGCAGATTCAGACGACTGAGCCGTATCTGACGGTGGTTCTAACATTTGAGCACTAACTGGAGCATTAACCTGAGGATGTGCGTCTAAAGCCTCCAGTTCTAGAGTTCCACACCGCCTCAAGGCTTGGATAAGAGCATTGGCCCGAACTGGTTTACTGATGTAGTCATTCATCCCCGCCCGTAAACAGACTTCGCGATCGCCCTGCATCGCATGTGCCGTCATAGCAATAATCCAGGGGCGATCGCCAACGATCCATTCTTGGCGAATGCGTCGCGTTGCGGCCAACCCATCCATCTGGGGCATCTGGACATCCATCAGCACAACATCATAGGGTTGACGACGCAGCGCCTCCAGCACCTCCAGTCCATTGTTGGCAACATCAGCCCGATACCCTAGCCGTTGCAGCATATTCAATGCCACCTTTTGGTTGACTGCAACATCTTCTGCCAACAAAATCCTCAAAGGCAACCGCTGGGCCATCTGCATGTCAAACACTGGAGATGCTGAATGCTGCACTGGCGTTAGAGGATAGGGTCTTTCTAGGGTTCGGATCAGCACATTGTAGAGATGGGACGGCTTGATGGGTTTGCCCAGAGAGGCCGCAAAGTGCGAGAGCTGAGCCATGGGCAGAGGAGACGGCCCCACAGAACTCAGCATGATGAGCGGCAACCTTTGGTGGTTGGGCAACGCCTGAATGTGAATGGCCAACTGGAGCCCATCCATATCAGGCATTTGCATGTCCAATACAGCAATGTCAAAAGGTTCATCTGTGCGGAGCCAGTCCAACGCCTGCACACCTGAGTTTGCGGCGCGCACCTGCATGCCCCAAGATTGAGCCTGTAGTGTCAAAATTGTGCAGTTGGTAGCATTGTCATCGACCACCAAAAGCCGTTTTCCAGCCAATTCGGGCTGCGTTGTGTAGAGGTCCATCACGCCTGATGACAGGGCTTCCTGGGCGATCAGGGTAAAGTAGAAGGTCGATCCCTGATTGACCTCACTCTCGACCCACATACGCCCACCCATGATTTCACTCAAGCGCTGGCTAATCACCAGCCCCAGACCAGTACCGCCATATTGACGGGTCATGGAGGCATCCACTTGGCTGAAGGGTTTAAATAAGCGATCCATGCGATCGGCTGGAATACCAATTCCGGTATCTTTGACCGCAATCTGCAGTTCATACCAGGCCATCGAGCTGGGTTGGCTCTGTTCTTCTGTCAGTGTTGTGACGGCCTCTGTCTTGAGCTGCTTTGCCCCCACCGAGACAACAATTTCTCCCTGATGCGTAAATTTGACGGCATTACTGAGCAGATTGACAAAAATCTGGCGCAGACGGGTAATGTCTCCCACGAGGGTAGTAGGCGTCTGTGCATCGAGCAGGTAAGCCAACTCTAGGCTTTTGGCGGCGGCCTGAGACGCAACCAAATCGAGTGCTTCCTCAATGCAGCTCCGCAGGTCAAAAGGCTGATTTTCTAGCTCTAGCTGTCCCGATTCGATTTTGGAAAAGTCTAGGATGTCGTTGATGACGCCGAGCAACGCATCTCCACTGCTGCGGAGTGTTTCGATGAAATCTCGTTGCTGAGAGGTCAGCTCGGTGTCAAGGAGCAAACCTGTCATGCCGATCACCGCATTCATGGGGGTACGAATCTCGTGGCTCATCATGGCCAAAAATTCGCTTTTGGCCCGGTTGGCGGCCTCTGCTTCTAGCTTGGCCTGCTCTAGCGCAGTGTTTTTGAGGGTCATTTCTTGGCGCTGGCGCTTTTCTTGCTCTAGGAGATGAGCCTGGGCAAGGGCAATGCCAACCTGGGCTGCAACGGCTTCCAAAAGTTCGATTTCATCGGGGGTCCACTGGCGGAAGCGATCGCACTGATGCAGACCAATGACGCCGTTCGGTTCTCCTTTATAGGAGGTCCGCACCGCCAACATCGACTTTATACCCACCTGCTCACAAAGCAGCTCAAAGCCACGGAGAAGCGGATTTTCATAGATGCTGTCGGAGGCGATCGCTTGTTCTTGGCGCAGCAGTTGTTTTACATGAGGGTTGCCTTGCACAGGGATATCGAATTGCAAAGGAAGGTTGCCCGGTTCGAGATACTCAGCCACAGAAAGAATAGAAGGGATCGGATCACTCACGTAGGTATACAAATTACAGCGACTGACCTTAAACGTCCGACCGATTTGGTTCACCGCTGTTTGAAAAATTTGGCGAGCATCCAAACTCTGGCGAATTTCCTGCGTAATCTGCTTTAACAGCAACGCCCGCTGGACTTGTTGCTCTAAAGCCTCATTGGCCTGTTGGCGCTCAATGCCATTGCCAACCCACTGAGCCATCAGCTTGAGCAGCTGTTGATCAGCGGCTTTAAACTTTTCTCGACGCGGCTGCAGGCTGGCAAAACTGAGGGTGCCAAACACCTCCCCTTTCACCAGGATGCGTACACCAATATAAGCTTCAACCTTAAACTTGGCATAGGCCGGATGACGACACCAGTCCGTTTCTCTAGCAGACTCAAACGCAACAGGTTCCTGAGACTGAAAGGCTTGGAGACAGAAAGTTTGACCCAGCAGAAATCGCTGATTGGGATACATTGCTAGATTGAGAGCGGGGGGATACTGGACAGCAATGATCCGATATTCTCCTTGCTCTACAAGCCTTTGGGTGAGTTCAAAGCGGTCAGCATCCTGCGTCGAAGGGGTTTGACCTATCTGCACTTGGGCCAGGAGGCCAATATCCATCCCAAACCGTTGACACCCCATTGCCAGGAGTCCTTGAAGACGCTGCTGAAAAGTCAGATGAGGATCAGATGCAACCTGGTAAAGCGCCCGAATGGCTTCTTCGCTCTCTTGCAAGTCTTTCTCAGCCTGTTTACGTTCTGTAATGTCTCGAAACGTAACGGTAAATCCATCCGCTAGCTTTACAGTCGCATTTTGAAACCAGGCTAGGATGCCGTCATGATCGTAGAAAAACTCTCGTTCTATGGATTGCCCTGTTTCAACCACCTGCACGTACAGGTCAAACAATCCTTCTTCGCGATTTCCTGGCATTTCTTTTAGCAAACGTTTGCCAATCAGGTCTTGGGCAACACGTCCGACAATCTTTTCGGCGGCTGGATTCACCAAAAGCCACTCAAAGTCACAAATCGATCCTTGTGCATCGCGGACTGACCGAAATGCCATCACGCCATCTAGCGAACTGTCGAGCACACCCGACAACAGTGACTGCGATCGCTGTAAATCGTCTTCCGTAGATTTGAGAGCCGTGATGTCGGTTTGAACCCCAATGTAGTGAGTCAGCTGCCCTGCCGCGTTAAAAACTGGTGAGAGCGAAAGTTCATTCCAGAACAGGGTGCCATCTTTGCGGTAGTTGCGGATCTGCACCAAACAATCCCGTTGTTCCTGTAAGGCGGCACGCAATTCTTCTAAACCAGGTTGATCGGTGTCAGAGCCCTGGAGCAGACGGTAGTTTTTGCCAATCACTTCAGCGGCTAAGTAGCCCGTAATCCGCTCAAAGCCAGCATTGACATAGAGGATGGGGTAGTCAGCTTGAGTGGCATCGACAATCAAAATACCGTTGCTACTGGCTGCGATCGCCCGCTCTAGCAATTGCAGATGGGTTTCATTCCGATCAGACGGGAACTCCAGCATTGATGTCCTCTTGTCGATAGCTCTTGCAAAGGATTTGATCAAAGAATCTGATAATCAACCTGGCTAATCCAATCATCCAGTAAAAAATATGTCTGCACCAGGATATCTGGGGCACCTTAAAATCAGATGGTATTTTTGAGACTAGTATTCCTGAAAAATTACCCACTTTTATTTTCCCCTTACAGATCCTGCCTTGAAGAGAATTGGCAGCGATGAAACTGTTGTGGGACTTCGTCGTCAAATAGGGTCGAGGCAATGTAGAGTTATTAACTGAATTTAGATGTCATGGTAGAACTGAGCCGATGAGGGGAATGAGGAGCTGAATAGATCACTCAGGAAGTACAGATCTGTTAAGCAGATCGCCCTTCCTGATGGGGAGGCTATCTCCCACCTCACACAGTAGGGTGTTATTAATATAGACTGCAGTTGAACGTATGCGATCGCGCCAAACCGTTATTCTAGGCAAACATCATTCTGGGCGAGCAAAAGCTCGACGGCAATCCTTTCCAATTTGGCGGATTGTACTGCTGCTGCTGATCCTATTCTTTGCTCAGCGGCAAGTGAGGGGGCTCTTTCAAACGCCTCAAGCCGTTTTAGTCCTGGGAGGAGCCACCGAGCGAGAGGTCTTTGCGGCTGACTTTGCTCGCCAGCATCCTGACCTACCCGTTTGGGTTTCTTCTGGCAGCAACCCCGAATATACCGAATGGGTCTTTGTAGAATCGGGGATTGATCTCGATCGAATCTATCTCGACTATCAGGCGGTAGACACAGTCACCAACTTTACAACGCTAGTAGACCAGTTTCAGGCCAAAGGCATCCGTAGCATTTATCTGATCACCTCGGACTACCACATGCGGCGAGCCCGCTTTATTGGAGAAATCGTCTTAGGGAGTCGTGGGATCGACTTTCAACCCGTGGCCGTTCCCTCTCACCACTCACCCGAAACGCTCGATAAAGCCCTACGAGATGCAGCGCGGTCGGTGTTATGGGTGGTAACCGGGCATACAGGCTCAACCCTCAGCCGCTTTGTTGAACCTGAGGGTTGAAGGTGAGCTTCTAGCGACCTAGCTCATGCAGCGCGTGAATCGCCTCTGTACATTGGTGGGTCACAGCTTCGAGCACTTCCCGTTTTGTAGAGACTGGAGGCTGAATCGGCTCACCAATCCGTACCGTTAGGGGGACAGACCGAGGAAAGCGGGACCCTTTGGGGGAGATTTGGTGGGTGCCCCACAAACTGACAGGCAGAAGAGGAGCCTGTGCTTTGGCCGCAATCATGGCTGCTCCTAGCTTCGGGGCCGGAATCCGACCATCGGGAGTGCGGGTGCCCTGCAAAAAAACACCAACCGCCCAATCTTCTTCCAACTTAGTCAAAGCCGCTCGAATCGCACTACGATCTGCTGAGCCTCGCTTGACTGGATAGGCACCATATAGCTGAATTGCCTGTTTTAATACGGGCACCTGAAACAGTTCTTCCTTGGCCATATAAGCCACAGGGCGGCCCACACAGCAAGACAAAATCGGTGGGTCAAAATCACTGGCATGGTTGCTCACCACCACCAACGGCCCCTGCTGGGGCACATGTTCTGCCCCATACACCCGACCTCGAAAGTAAGCTTGTAGCACTGGGCTGACGACCGACCACTTAAACAGGTAATAGAGCAGCAAGCTAATGCGGGGTTCGCGATCGCGGCTCATGATTCTTCGGTATCCGCTACCGTACTCACATTTTCTAGCGCCAACCCAGGAACGGCCCGCTTAAATAGCCCCGTCAACACCTTACCTGGACCCACTTCTACCACCCGTTCAATGCCCGCTTCTGGCATCTGCAAAGAGATTTCTCGCCAACGGACCGAGCCTGTCATCTGGCGGATCAGGTGAGCCTTCAGTGCAGTTGCATCGGTAGTGGGAGTAGGCTCAACGTTTGATAAGACCGGAACCTGGGCCGTCTGAAAAGGAATCTCTTGCAAAATCTGTTCAAACTCTGCCGCCGCTGCCGCCATCAGGGGCGAATGGAAAGCTCCGCTGACATTGAGCTTTACGGCCCGCTTTGACTTGACTTGAGAGAGGACAGTCTCTACCGCCGCAGGGGTCCCTGAAATCACGACCTGACTAGCGCTGTTGTCATTGGCCAAAACGACATCGGGGGTTTGTTGGATCAGATGATCGAGTTGGTCACGGTCGAAGCCGATCAAAGCGGCCATCATCCCGTCTGAAGCGCTACTCATCATCTCCGCCCGACGCTTGACGAGTTTTAATCCGGTCGCAAAATCAAAAACATTGGCGGTGTAGAGTGCAACATACTCACCGAGGCTGTGACCTGCAACCAAGTCGGGATGCTTTCCCTGCGCCAGCAGCAAATCCACCAGGATGGCCTCAATTGTGTAAAGGCAGGGTTGGGTGTAGAGCGTATTTGAAACTTTGTCATCTTCTTGCTGACAAAGATGGGGGACAGACCAACCTAAAATCTCTTCTGCCTGCTGAAATATAGTCTGAGCTGCTGGCAGATCATATAGGTCGGCTCCCATTCCGATCGCCTGAGATCCTTGCCCCGGAAATACCCATGCCGTTTTCGTCATCTCTATCACTCTAATTGCATGCCGTCCTGAATTTTAAGCTCAAAGGCCAAAATGCTCAAAGGTCAAAATACTAACGACCCCACTGAAAAATTGCTGCGCCCCAAGTCAGACCTGCCCCAAACCCAGCGGCCGCAATCACATCTCCCGGTTTGACCCGTGCCGAGCGCACGGCTTCATCGAGCGCGATTGGAATGGAGGCCGCAGAAGTATTGCCATAGGTTGCCATATTACTCAAGACTTTGTGGTCCGGAATGTGGAGGCGTTGCGCGACCGCATCTAGAATGCGCTGATTGGCCTGATGTAGCAGCAGCCAGTCTACCTGCTCAACGCTGCGGCCGGCTCGATACAAGGCTTTTTCAATCACTTCGGGTACCCGCTTGATGGCGAAGCGATAAACTTCCTGTCCATTCATGGTGATGGGGCGGTAGGTACCTCGGCTAACGCTCACATCTGCGGTTAGCGCTTGAGCTTGCCCTTCAAACGAAAGGTTGAGACAGTTGTTTTGGGTGCCGTCACTGCGGAGTTCAAATCCGAGTAGGCGATCGCCTGGGTTTGCCTGCATGACAACCGCTCCAGCACCATCACCAAATAAAACACAGGTGCGGCGATCGCCCCAGTCAGTCCAGCGCGACAACACATCAGCCCCGATGAGCAGCACATTCTGATAGGTGCCCGTCCGAATGAACTGAGCCGCTGTAACCATGCCAAACACAAAGCCGGAGCAGGCCGCCGTCAGATCAAATGCGACCGCCTGAGTGGCTCCTAGTGCCGCTTGAATCGCACTCGCACTGCCAAACAAATCATCTGCCGTTGAGGTGGCTAAGACAATCAAATCTAGCTCCATTGGCTCCAGATTGGCCATGGCCAGGGCATTTTGAGCCGCCTCAGTGGCGATCGCCACCAACGACTCCTCCGGGCCAATCAAACGCCGCTGCCGAATGCCAGTACGCGAAGCAATCCACTCATCAGAGGTTTCTACAATCTCGCTGAGCGTCTGGTTATCCAGAACAGCAGCAGGAGCAGCTGAGCCACTGCCAGTAATCGCAATGCCAGTTTCTGTATGCTGTGCCATTATTCTCCATCAGTGGCAGTGGCTTCAGTCCGCTGATATTGAGACTGAATATGATTCAACACCTGATTATCGACCGCCTCTTTCGCCAACCGAATCGCATTGAAGATCGAAGGCGCTTGAGAACTGCCGTGGCTGATGATGCAAATTCCGGCAACACCCAGCAACAGCCCTCCTCCATGCTCAGCATGGTCCATCCGCTGCTTAATGCGCCGCAGATTAGGCTTGAGCAAAGCAGTACCAATCTTACCCCGCAGCCCTTGAGGCAGTTCCTCCCGAAGGATTTGGAGCGCGACCTCCCCGACCGCTTCCGCAAACTTAAGTAACACATTGCCAGCAAATCCGTCACACACGATGACATCAAAGCGCCCCGACAACACATCCCGCCCTTCCGCATTGCCAATGAACGGAATTTTCGGATTGTCCTGCAAGAGCTGATGCGTGCGGACTGCCAGATCATTGCCCTTTGAAGACTCTTCACCAATATTGAGCAGACCCACCTTGGGCGCAGCCATTCCCAGAACATCCTGAGAATAAATGGTGCCCATCAACGCAAACTGCTCCAAAAACTTAGGCCGACAGTCTACATTGGCTCCCACATCCAAAATGAGAACGGGTTTCCCTGGCACAATAGTCGGCAACACCGTTCCGATCGCAGGTCGATCGATGCCGCGCAACCGTCCTAGCCGCAGAAGAGCAGACGCCATGGCGGCTCCAGAATGGCCAGCAGAAACAACAGCATCTGCACGCTTTTGCTTGACCAAATTCATTGCAACGTTGATGGAAGCCTGCGGCTTGCGCTTCAACGCTCCCAACGGCTCCTCATGCATCTCAATCGTCCCTTCTGCAGGCACAATTTCTAGCTGGCAAGACTGGCGATGCCGCTGCATCGAAGCCTCAATCTGTTGAGGATCTCCAACCAGCAAGACTTCAACGTCCAGCTCTTCCCGCGCTCTTAGTGCCCCAGCAACGATCTCAGCGGGGGCATGGTCTCCCCCCATTGCGTCAATTGCAATCCGTGCCCGAGTCGATCCCATTGATCAAAAGTTATAGAAACCTAAAAAATTCTATCAGATGGCCTCTGCCGAATGGCAGGATAGACACGGATCTCTGCAAAGTCGGATATCTATAAATCTAAGTAGATATCTGTACAGATGCCCAGAAGCCAGGTGTCTAGAGAGCAGGTACTTAGAAAACCAGTGGGTGAAAACCAGTGGGTCCGTGCCAGCGTTGCAGAGCCAATGTGATCCTGAATTTGATCCTGAAGAAGACGTTAGAACGTTCCTCCCTGTGCCCAACCTATCACGCCAGCACATCAATCCACATCATGCAAAACTCTGCACAACTTTAGGGATACCGCAGCTATCTTCAAATATCATCTGCCAGATGGCTGGGGTATCTCAGGGCAAAACGGCCATGCGAGAAGACCGCCAAAGCGCGACCTACTCTAGCTCTCCTGGCTCTACAATTCGTTGGAATAAATAGCCTGTTCCTCGGGCCGTTAGAATCAGCTCTGGATTGCTTGGATCGTCTTCTAGCTTGGCTCGGAGTCGAGAAATGTGAACATCGACGACCCGCGTATCCACATGCCGCTCTGGCGTGTAGCCCCACACTTCCTGCAAGATTTCTGAGCGTGAGAAGGGTTCGCCCGATCGCCCGACGAGCAGCTCTAACAAGCTAAACTCCATGCCGGTTAGCCGAATGCGCTCATCGCCTTTGTAAACCTGCCGTTTGTTAGTATCAATCCTCAGGTTGTTGACGTGAATGACGCCTGAGCTAGGAATTCCACTGGTGCCGACTTTCTCAACTCGACGCAGTACGGAGCGAATCCGAGCCTCCAACTCCTTTGGGGAGAAAGGCTTGACCACATAGTCATCTGCGCCCAGTTCGAGGCCCGTGATCCGATCGGCCACGTCTCCCAAAGCGGTGAGCATGATGATTGGGACATCTGATTCCTTCCGCAGCTCTTGGCAGACGCCATATCCATCGAGCTTGGGCATCATCACATCCAGAACAACCAGATCAGGGTCGGCATTCCGAAATGTGTCTAGGGCTTCTTCGCCATCGGCTGCCGTCACCACGTCGTAACCGATCATGGAAAGACGGGTTTCCAAAATGCGGCGGATGCTGGCCTCGTCATCTACGACGAGAATTTTTTCTTTGTGATTCTCCAAGTTACGTAACACTCCTTAAAGGGATTTTTTGATAGCTATAATTTTTGTCACCATATCATTAAGATAATACCCCAATTCAAAAAGCATATTAACGTCGAAATCCTCACCCCCTCTACAATTCAGGGTTTCTTAAGGTTTTTCCGAGCTTTTAATCCAGCTCTGGGGTATTAACACTAGCTAATAGAACGAACTTCTGAAATTAAGCATGCCAAAGCTACGAACCCAATATGTTTGCAATGAGTGTGGAGCCGAATCTCCCCAATATTTTGGCAAGTGCCCCTTCTGTGGGAACTGGAACTCTATGGTAGAGCAGATTGTGACACCTGCGGCGGCTTCTAGTCGTGCGACGGGTCTGGCCCCAGCGCGGGCCGGGGGGCGATCGCGTCCCAAAGCCAGTCAAGCCGATCCAGCGCCGCTCTCAGCTCTCACCTTGCCTCAAATCTCCGACCATCCTCAATCTCGGCTGTCGTCGGGCTATACCGAGCTCGATCGGGTCTTGGGCGGTGGCATTGTGCCAGGTTCTCTCGTCCTAATTGGGGGCGATCCGGGCATTGGGAAGTCAACGCTGCTGTTGCAGGTCGCGAATCGGATGGCGGAGCAATATCGGGTGCTGTATGTCTGTGCTGAAGAATCGGGGCAGCAGGTCAAGCTGCGATCGCACCGATTGGGCATTGCGGCAGCCGGAGACAAATCTGCGACCGATGCCCATCTCTATCTACTGCCAGAAATCGATCTCGATACTGTCCTAGCTGAGCTGGAGTCGCTGCGGCCCCCCATTGCGGTGATCGATAGCATTCAGGCCCTATATTTTGCCAGTCTCAATTCGGCTCCTGGCTCGGTCTCTCAGGTGCGGGAATGTACATCGGCGCTGATGCAGGTTGCCAAACGCCAAAACATTTCTTTGTTTATCGTCGGACATGTCACCAAGGAAGGGGCGATCGCTGGCCCTAAAGTCTTGGAACATTTGGTTGATACCGTGCTGTATTTTGAGGGCGATCGCTTTGCCAGCCACCGTCTGCTGCGATCTGTCAAAAATCGGTTTGGAGCCACTCAAGAGCTAGGCGTGTTCGAAATGGTCGATCAGGGATTGGCCGAAGTGCTCAACCCGTCGGAGCTATTTCTCGGCAATCGTGACGAACCCGCGCCTGGAACCGCCACAATCGTAGCCTGTGAGGGAACACGCCCCTTGGTGGTAGAGTTGCAGGCGTTGGTCAGTCCGACTAGCTATAGCTCACCGCGACGCTCGACTACAGGCATCGAATACAACCGCTTGCTACAAATCTTGGCCGTCTTGGAAAAACGAGTTGGCATTCCGCTCTCGAAGCTAGATGCCTATGTGGCGTCATCCGGTGGCCTCAATGTTGCAGAACCTGCCGCAGATTTGGGTGTGGCGATCGCCGTTGCAGCGAGTTTCCGCGATCGCATTGTTGATCCGGGTACCGTCCTGATTGGAGAGGTTGGCTTGGGCGGGCAGGTGCGCCCCGTCTCTCAAATGGAGCTACGCCTCAAGGAAGCCGCCAAACTGGGCTTCAAGCGTGCCATCATTCCCAGCAGCCAGACTGGCCCCGATCTGGGTTTGGAGATTGTTCCGGTGGGGCGGGTTGTCGATGCAATTGGCTTAGCGTTTGGCGGGCGGGGCGAGTAAGAGAAAACGGATTTGCTGAGGAAACTTAAGCGATTCAGCCGATGAGATTACAGAGGCGAACAGCGAAGAATAGTAAGTGTGATATTTATTACATCGCTGCCATGACGCCCGAAGAATTTCGCGATTTTTATCTCGAAGCCCAAAATGACATGGGCAACCATCTCCAAACTTTGGTAGATCTCTCCACCCAGATGCGTAGATTAGTAGAACTCGTCACCCAGGACTACCAGAACATGAATAAAGTCGTGGATGAGTTTCTTACCCAGCAACCGAATTCATCATCGGATCAAGCTTCAGAGGACAGTTAGCGATCTCAGCCCAGATGGCTTGGGCGATCGCCTCAAACTTCATGGGTTTGACAAAATATTGCCGAGCCCCCAGCGTTTTAGCTCGCTGTTTTTCCTGCTGGAAAGCGTAAGCTGAGACCACAATGACAGGAATTGCAGCCCATTCTGACTGACGTAACTGCTCTAGCAGCGTAAAACCATCAATTAAGGGAAGCTTGAGATCCAGCAAAATCAAGTCGGGTTGAAAGCTGGCGACGCTGTCCAAGAACTCGCGGCCATCGGATAGGCACATCACCTGGAAAGCCTCAAGTTCTAGAAAATCTTGCAGCATCAATCGATGGATCGCATTGTCCTCGACAGCCAAAATACGGCTTCCCATCATTAATCTCTCCGTACACCTGAGTGGAGGCTAATCAAAGCTTGATGAACTGGTAAAAATTTTAATTGAGGAGCACCACAAAACGAATCCGCTGTTGTGCGGGTTGGTCTGAGTCATTCGGCTGAATCGCATCTGTAGAGCTGCATCGCCCCATCGCGACTCTTAAGAAAACATAAAATTTTGCAGCATCTTGGCAGCGCTAGCACTACTGGGAAACTTCTGCCGTGGCCGGAGAGTAGGCTTCCGAAATGCGCTGATTGAAGAGCACCATCGTCGTAGTCGAATTGACCTCAAATCCGATGCGCTCATAAAAGCTTTGCTGATGAGTGGTCATCAGATAAACGCGCTCTACCCGGTTGACATGGGGATGGGTCAGAATGGTTTCGACCAGTTTTCGCCCTAGACCAGCCCCTTGATAGTCTGGATGAATCACCACATCCCAAATTGTGGCACGATAGATGCCGTCTGAAGTCGCCCGCGAGCACCCAATCAGACGATCGCCATCCCAGGCGGCAACGACCGGCTTGCTGTTGGCAATGGCGATCGCCAAATCCTCCAAGCGTCGGCTCCGCGCCCAAAATGCAGTAACCCGAAAGAGTTCTTGCAACTGGTGCAGGTCTAGCTCATCGGCAGCACCGTTCTGAGCAGACCCGTCGTAAATGCGAAACTGAATATGGCGGCAATCCATCGCTCCCGATTTCCTTCTTTCTAGGGTGAAAGATTAAATTAGAGTTTCGTGCTGATTACGGCTTCTGCGCTGGCCAGTGGGAAAGAAAGATAATGACCTGTTTTGCATCAAGCCCTGATCAATCAGGATAATCTTAATTCTGGCGATTGGGTGTGGCTTCTGGCTGTTCCAGGTGGTGAATTCATAACAAAAATCGAGGAACAAAGCTCAACATAAAAAAGCTCAACATAAAGACGATCCAAATCCGGCCTGGTATGCGCTCTTTACCGACGACCCTATGTCCTTACCTTATCGTTCTCACCCTAGAAAAGCTAACCCCCGACGACGGTTGCGACGGCGATCGCCCCTAGTCTTGTTTTTGCTGCTGCTACTTTGGAGCATCATTCTCGGCCTCGGTATGGCAGGAGCCACCAACGCCCCCTCAATCGGCACCGTAGACCCCGTTCCAGCCAACTATCAACTGGGCCAGAGCCTCTATCTGGAAAACTGTTCTAGCTGCCATATTGCCGTGCCACCAGCCGTTCTCCCCACCGAAACCTGGCGGCAGTTATTGCAAGATCGGCAGCACTACGGACAGCAACTTCAACCCCTAGTCGATCCGACGCGGCTGTTGGTCTGGAACTACCTGAGAGACTTCTCTCGCCCCCTGCTCCCAGACGAACAAACCCCCTTTCGGATTAATAATTCCCGCTACTTTCAAGCGCTGCATCCGCGCGTAGAGCTACCCCAACCCACCCGACTGGGAAGCTGCATTTCCTGCCATTCAGGAGCTTCACGTTACGACTTCCGCAGCCTCACGCCCGAATGGGAAGATGCTCCATAAATTAGAAGTCTGAAAATTAGAAGTCTGAAAATTAGAAGCCTGAACGACCCCAGAGGGAATCCCGCCCATTCCAACCTTAGATTTACTCGCTGCACAGCATCAAACGGTGGGAAAGCCGTACCCACCGGATAGGACCTGACATCCCGATTGGGGCGCAGATGATAGGATAAAGTTACACAGGTTAACAAGCCTGACCCGTGCCAAATATGCCGAATTGGCGGTGTGTACAACGCCTGAGGGCGTTACATTCTTCAGCCCAACCGCTGGATTTGCGTCTCTGGATTTGCGTATGTATACGCCAGTTCTAATTTTGAGTACTAATATACAGATACGTCTGACAACCTCGACTGTAGCGTCTCTCTCTTGCCATGTTGAAAAATCTGCTGGGTGATCCCAATGCGCGCAAGCTTAAAAAATACCGACCTGATGTAGTAGAAATCAATCTGCTTGAGGAGGAAATTCAGGCGCTGTCTGATCAGGATTTGGTTGGAAAGACAGCAGAATTTAGGCAACGGATTGCCAACGGGGAATCACTGGATGACTTGCTGCCCGAAGCGTTTGCCGTCGTTCGAGAAGCGGGAAAACGAGTGTTGGGGATGCGTCATTTTGATGTCCAGCTGATTGGTGGCATGGTCCTCCATGATGGGCAGATCGCAGAGATGAAAACTGGGGAAGGAAAAACCCTGGTTGCGACACTGCCTGCGTACCTCAATGCACTCGAAGGCAAGGGCGTGCATGTGATTACGGTCAACGATTACTTGGCTCGTCGGGACGCCGAGTGGATGGGGCAGGTGCATCGCTTTTTGGGCTTGTCTGTGGGGCTGATTCAGCAAGGAATGAACCCGGCCGAACGCCGGAAGAACTACGATTGTGACATCACCTACGGCACCAACAGCGAACTGGGATTTGACTACCTGCGCGACAACATGGCAACCGCGATGGCCGATGTTGTGCAGCGTCCCTTCAATTTCTGTGTCATCGACGAAGTAGACTCTGTCTTGGTAGATGAAGCCCGGACTCCGCTGATTATTTCGGGGCAGGTTGAGCGTCCCAGCGAAAAATATTTGAAGGCGGCTCAGGTTGCCTTTGCGCTGAAGGCGTCTGATCAGGAAGGCGAAGGCCACTATGAAGTAGATGAGAAGGCCCGCAACGTACTGCTAACAGATGAAGGCTTTATTGAGGCAGAGCAGCTGCTCGGCGTGACGGATCTGTTTGACCCTAAAGATCCTTGGGCGCACTATATCTTCAATGCCATCAAGGCAAAAGAACTCTTTATCAAAGACGTAAACTATATTGTTCGTAACGACGAAGTTGTGATTGTAGATGAGTTTACCGGACGGGTCATGCCGGGTCGGCGCTGGAGTGATGGCCTCCATCAGGCGATCGAAGCGAAGGAAGGGGCTGAGATTCAGCCTGAGACCCAGACTCTGGCGACGATTACCTATCAAAACTTCTTTTTGCTCTATCCAAAGCTGGCCGGAATGACCGGAACTGCAAAGACAGAAGAAGCTGAGTTTGAGAAGATTTATAACCTAGAAGTCACGATCATTCCCACCAACCGCCCCACCGGACGGAAAGACCTCTCTGATGTGGTGTACAAAACGGAGGAGGCAAAATGGCGAGCGATCGCCCTGGAATGTGCCCAGATGCACGAGCTAGGACGGCCTGTTTTGGTTGGAACGACGAGTGTTGAAAAATCAGAAGTTCTCTCACGATTGCTATCTGAACAGCAAGTTCCTCATAACCTGCTCAACGCGAAGCCAGAAAATGTGGAGCGAGAGTCTGAGATTGTCGCTCAGGCGGGGCGCAAGGGAGCCGTGACCATCGCCACCAACATGGCCGGACGCGGAACTGACATTATTTTGGGAGGTAATGCCGATTATATGGCCCGCCTCAAGGTGCGGGAATATTTTATGCCCCGGATTGTGCAGCCAGAGGATGAAGATACCTTTGGAGTCGGCAAGGTGCCAGGGGCTGGCGGAGGACGTGGCAAGGCGAAGGGCTTTACACCGGGAGAAGGCAGTAAGGTGAAGACCTGGAAAGCCTCTCCCAAAATCTTCCCAACAGAGCTGTCGCGAGAAGCTGAGCAGATGCTGAAGGATGCATCTGATTTCGCGGTACAGCAGTATGGTGAGCGATCGCTGCCTGAACTCGAAGCCGAAGACAAGGTGGCCGTCGCCGCTGAAAAAGCTCCGGTAGAAGATCCAGTGATCCTCAAACTGCGGGAAGTCTATAACCTGATCCGCAAGGAATATGAACACCTTACCGAGGCCGAGCACAAAGAGGTAATCGAGCTAGGTGGTCTACATGTGATTGGTACCGAGCGTCATGAGTCGCGTCGGATTGACAACCAGCTGCGGGGAAGGGCTGGACGGCAAGGAGACCCAGGTTCGACGAAGTTTTTCTTAAGTCTGCAAGATAACCTGTTGCGGATTTTTGGGGGCGATCGCGTTGCAGGTCTGATGAATGCCTTCCGAGTTGAAGAAGACATGCCGATCGAGTCGGGAATGCTGACGCGATCGCTAGAAGGTGCTCAGCGCAAGGTTGAAACCTATTACTACGACATCCGGAAGCAGGTGTTTGAGTATGACGAGGTGATGAACAACCAACGTCGAGCCATCTATGCCGAACGTCGCCGCGTTTTGGAAGGGCAAGACCTGAAGGAACAGGTAATTAAGTATGCCGAGAAAACGATGGACGACATCGTTGATGCCTACGTCAACCCAGAACTGCCGCCTGAAGAGTGGGATCTCAATAACCTAACGGCCAAAGT
The DNA here is from genome assembly GCA_041746655.1 of Elainellales cyanobacterium. Lineage (GTDB taxonomy): Bacteria > Cyanobacteriota > Cyanobacteriia > Elainellales > Elainellaceae > JBGTGR01. The sequence goes on from JBGTGR010000019.1 coordinate 42,964, forward strand.
GAAGGAGTTTGTCTACCTCCTCGCCGACATGGAGCCCAGCCAACTAGAAGATCTTTCGATGGGTGAAATGAAGACCTTCTTGCATGAGCAGGTTCGGATTGCCTACGACCTGAAGGAAGCTCAAGTTGATCAGCTCCAGCCAGGTCTGATGCGTCAGGCCGAACGATTCTTTATCTTGCAGCAGATTGACACCTTGTGGCGAGAGCACCTGCAACGCATGGACGCTTTGCGGGAGTCAGTAGGTTTGCGGGGCTACGGCCAAAAAGATCCGCTGATCGAGTACAAGAGCGAAGGCTACGAGCTATTCCTGGACATGATGACCGATATTCGTCGGAACGTCGTTTATTCGTTGTTCCAGTTCCAGCCGCAGCCGCAACCTACCGTGCAAAAATCCTCTGAGATGGTCTAAAAAAACGTCACAGCACGGCCAATTAGCCGTCACCTGAGTGTCATACGCTCTCAGTACATTAAGAGTATTCACACACTCCTCACACTAAAACACCACGAACCCAGCGAGCTTTTGCTGGGTTTTTCTTTTTAAACCTAGAGTTTGGCTTCCAAATAATGTAGATGCCAATCGGAACTTTCGGATAAGATAGAGAATGCTGTCTTCATCAAGGTTAAATTTCATTCATGGCAAAGAAGAGCATGATTGAGCGGGAAAAGAAACGCCAGAAGCTGGTGGATCAATACGCTCAAAAACGGCAAGAGCTGCAAGAGCAGTTCGCGAGTGCAACCTCTCAGCAGGCAAAGCTCGAAATTCACCGTCAAATCCAGCAACTTCCCCGTAACAGTGCTCCAACCCGCCTCCGCAATCGCTGCTGGGTTACAGGTCGTCCAAGAGGGTTCTATCGGGATTTTGGGCTGTCTCGCCACGTAATGCGAGAAATGGCTCACAACGGACTGCTACCCGGAGTTGTGAAATCTAGCTGGTAAGGAAGTAACGGGTCATTAGCGATTTGCTTTTCCCGTTCCAGCTTTGTCACCTAAGAGACTGGGAGCTGGTTGCTGGTGTTAGCTTAAGTTGCCAGCTCTTGCTCTGTAGGCGACAAACAGTGGGCGACAAACGGTAGGCGACAAGCGGTGTAGCGAAAAGAGGGATTAGACAGGCCAAGGTAGATGGCTTAGCTTACGGTAGGTAGGCAAGGCAGACAGGGTAAGACAAATAGAGATAAAAATCTCACTGTCCGCAGCATCGATCGATTCCTAAGCTGTCTAGCAGTAGGTCGCTGACGGCATTGGCGATCGCAAACTCGCTATAGAAGCTCCTGGAAAAGTCAAATGACTGCATCTCCGTCACAATTGCGATGACCAGAGAGCCAACATCGTTTTCGCCTTCCATACGCTGACGAACAAAGACCTGCGAGGCTCGCTGGGCGATTTCTTGGTTTACGGGCTCCGGCAAAAATTCTTGATCCAGCCATTGGTGGAGAGCCTGTTGTAACCATTTGCCCTCTTGCTGAGCATCCTGTGGAGGCGGCAGAGTAATCGGTTGAATGGGTTCAGCCATTGGCTTTTTAGTAACAGAGTATAAAAGTCTGGCTAGAGTATAAAGTCTAGTTAGGGCATAAAAGCCAGTAGACCTGTGATCACTATACAACCGTCTGGAGTCCGCAACCCCATACCCAAGACTGGTTTAACGAATTATGGAGTTTGATGTTCCAACCATCGTTCAGGGATATGCTCAAGGCTATTTCCTGATGGCTGATGAGAGGGGCGGAGGCCTCAGCTGGTATTCTAGTCGCCAACGAACTCTGATTCCTCTAGATGAACGGTTTCACTACCCGCGATCGCTCCAGCGAGTTTTAAATCAGCAGCGTTTTACAGTTGCGGTCAACCGAGACTTTGACGCCGTGGTTGCGGGTTGCGCCGATCGCCCAACCACCTGGATTTCGCCTGAACTCATGGAAATCTATCGAGCCCTACATCAAGAAGGTTGGGCTTACAGCTTTGAAACCTGGCAAGGCGATGAACTAGCGGGCGGGATTTTGGGCCTCGTGATTGGGGGGGCATTTATCGGAGAATCGATGTTCTTTCGAATTTCCGAAAGCTCGAAGGTCGCAATGGTGAAGCTGGTAGAACGGTTGCGATCGCGCCAGTTTGTCTTCTTCGACGCCCAAATGATGAATCCTCACCTGGAGCGATTTGGAGCTTATATTGTGTCTGGCCAAAGCTACCAAAAGCTGCTCAACCAGGCACTACAGCGGCAATGCATCTTGGATTAGCTTTACAAATTAATTTCCGGCAAATTAATTTTCTACGCAACACCTGGATCACTTCACTTCACTGCAAACCGCCGCACTGCAAACAAGCTTCCCATCAAGCCAACCGAGCTTCCCAGCCCCATCAAAATCAGAGGGAGGAGAAGGGAGTGATAAGGCGTCAGCTGTAATCCGCCTGCCAAAAACTGAATGAATTCGGGCTGCTGGCCCACAATGTTGCCAATAAACTGCTGGATGCCGTTAATCAAGCCCCAAGAGATCGCTGCACCTGCCACCCCAAAGGTAATTCCCTGCAAGATGAAAGGTAAATAGATCCAGGTGGTGGTGGCCCCGACCAACTGCATCACTTCGATTTCTCGCCGCCGCGCCATCACAATCAGGCGAATCGTGGTGGTAATCACCGCAATCGAAGTCAAAATCAAAACAGAGGTAATGCCGATACTGACCCAGCTCAGACCTTGATTGAGCTGAGCAATCCGCCTTACCGCTTCATCGACATACTGCACTTCGTCAACGCCAGGAAGGGCGGCCAGTTTCTCAGCCAACACCGGCACCTGATCTGAGGCAAGGGCTCTAACTTTGAGTTCATCCACCAGCGGATTGCCGTTGAGCTGTTGGGTTGCCCCCTGAATATCTGACATCCCTAAGTCTTGAACCAAGTTGGCCCAAGCTTCTTCCTTGGGAATGGCTTTAATGGCAGCGACTTCAGACATTTCCTCTATCAAGGGGCCGAGACTGTTGGCCTGAACGCCCGTTTCTAGATAGACCGAAACCTCAAGCTGGCTACCAAACTGGTTGAGCAACCCTTCCAACTGCCACGATGCTTGCAGGCTCATGCCAAATAAAAACAGCAGCACCGTTACGGTACTGATCGCGGCCCAGTTCATCCAGCCACCGCGTTTTAGCCCCAGCAAGGTTTCACGCAGCAAATAATCAGATTTGGTTAAAAATTGAAACACGCCTCACCTCTGCCAATATTCCTGCGGTGATAGGTTTCACCAGTAATATGTTCCATCAATGGTTTGACTCAAACACTAACTGTTCATGATTTACTAAGATGGGAGTAGAAAAGAATTTAACTTAAAGCTGTCTACACGTCACAAGTCTATGCCTTCTCAAGTCCTGGTTGAAAAGAAAAAGTTAGCAAAACCGCCTCTGAAACTGCATTACTTGGGCGATCGCGTTCTTCGTCAGCCTGCCAAGCGAATTACTAAAGTAGACGATGACATTCGTCGCTTGGTCCGAGACATGCTGCAGACGATGTACAGCGAAGATGGCATTGGCTTGGCCGCTCCTCAAATCGGCGTGAATAAGCAACTTCTAGTCGTAGATTGTGAGTTCGAAGATCCGACAACTCCGCCTTTTGTGTTGATCAATCCTGTGATTAAGAAGCAAAGTCAGGATATTTGCGTCATTCAGGAAGGATGCTTGAGTATTCCAGGGGTTTTCCTCGATGTTACCCGCCCCGAAGTTATTGAGGTGGCCTATAAGGACGAAAATGGCAGACCTCAACGCCTAACGGCAAAAGGCTTGCTGGCTCGTGTGATTCAGCATGAAATTGATCACCTCAACGGTGTCATGTTTGTCGATCGGGTTGACAATGCGCTGGCACTCAACCAGGAATTGGTCAAGCATGGCTTTGCGGTTGACGCGGTCAGTTCTATCCCAGATACAAAGTAACATCTAGAAAAAGGCTGGATCTTCGGTGACTCCAAAAAGTGGTGTGTTTCTCGCTGGATCTTGCGTGACAGCGATCGCGGCTGTAGGCTCAGTCTTTGAGCTATCTTCTGGCATTCCTCAGCTGGGTAGCCTCACAACAGGCGTCATTTTGGCGCTGAGCATTCCGCTGACGATCTATCTATTTTACGCAGCGGTTCAAGATGCTAGAGCAAATCAGTAGGCTTTGTAGCGCTCTCGGAAGGAGTTAGTGGAGAATAAGGATGTGGAGAGTCCTGATCGGCTCCCCGTTTTTCTATGGTTTCTGGGATGATGACCGGACAACCTTTTCGAGCCGCATTTCTCCGCCAGCTTTCCGCCAGCGGTTTAGCTAATTCGTTTGTTCATGCCCTTCCTGCCACAGCAGAGATCTCAATTGGTCGAGATCCACGTTGTCAAATCATGCTGGACTCCCTCGTTTATGGGGGAGTTTCTCGCTATCATGCCAAAATTCAGCCGATCGCAGGGCGGTCGATCAGTTGGCAAATCTGCGATCTCAGTAGTTCAAATGGAACTTATATCAACGGCAGTCGGCTCCAGGGTTGCCGGGTTTTAGAGGCGGGCGATCGCATTGTATTAGGGCAAGACGGACCTCAGTTTTTATTTGAACTAGAGCCCAGCCCCGAGCCTGTAGGCGGAACAGAACCCGCAACCGCCTATCACTCTAGTCTCTTTGCTTCTGGTGCAATTTCTTCGAGGTCAATTTCGGGAGAAGATCCACCCGACGGGCCACACTCTGATGCAGCGACCCTCAGCCAGCTTTTTCCGATTGTTTCGACAGGGCGTGACCTCGCTCGTAAAGCTTTTTTGATTCCTGGCATCATCACGGTGTCGTTTGTGGTGATGATGTTTGTGGCCGTTGGCAACTCGGTTTTTTTTAACTTTCTGGTTGCGGCTTATCTGTCAGGCGCGGCTTACTACTTTGTGTACCAGCTCTGCGGAAAACATAAGCCGTGGTGGCTCTTGGGGGGTGCTGCGATCTTTACGGTGCTGCTGCTGGTCAGCCCGGTTTTAGATGGATTTATTTTTGTGTTTCGGGTGCTCTTACCCGGTGAGATTCCTGCCGATCCCGCATCAGTTAATTTTTTGACGCTGATGATTCGGATGTTTTTTGGCGCAGGGCTGATGGAAGAATTGCTCAAGGCGATTCCTGTGTTAGCCACTTACTGGATTGGCACACAGTTGCGATCGCCCTACCGAGAGCGCATTGGCATTTGGGAACCCCTAGATGGGATCCTGATTGGGACGGCTTCTGCAGTCGGATTTACATTATTAGAAACTTTAGGGCAATATGTTCCAGCCATCATGCAGGATGTGACAATTCAGGCCGGAGGGGATTCGGGTGAGCTTTTAGGGCTCCAACTCCTCATTCCCCGCATCTTGGGATCAGTGGCAGGACATATGGCCTATAGCGGCTACCTCGGCTATTTTATTGGCCTCAGCATTTTGAAGCCCAAACAGCGTTGGCGGACCATCGGCATTGGCTATTTTAGCGCGGCAGCATTGCACGCCCTGTGGAACACGATGGGTGTACTGAACCTCGCCATCTTAGCCCTGGTAGGCGTGTTGTCCTACGCATTTCTGGCTGCCGCAATCCTCAAAGCTCGGGCTCTCTCGCCAAAGCGATCGCAGAATTTTGCCACCCGTTTTTATCGCGGTCGATAACTAGATGTGGATAACTAGATTTTGATAAATCTTTTAATCTTCGTCAGCCCAATCAGATGAAGCCTGGGCGAGGGTGTAGCGAGCGATCGCCAGACTCAGTCTTGCCTGCTCAATTTTCGATAACTCAGTCCATGCTGCACAACGTACCGACCGGAGAGCAGCCTCCAACACCTCTGACTCTGCTCCCCGCATGGCATAGGCCAGAGGACGAGCCAACACTTGTAGGTCATCTTCTCCCAACTCTGGCAGTACTCCTTGCACACATATCACCAACTGGTCGGCAAGGGACAAATTGCTAGCCAAAACCTGCTGAGCCCGCTGCCGAATTTGATCCAAGCACTGTTGAGGAATTTGCGCCAGCAGTTGACGGACTTGTTCTGCACGAGATAGACGGGCGGGGGCTTCAACGGTTGCCAAAGGCTCAACATTGGACCACAACCCTTCCATATATTGAGAGAAGGTGGCGGCCTGAGCAGTGAGTTCTATTTCTGAAATTTCTAGCTGAGTCAAATCTTGCTCTAGCTCAGACAAATAGGCCTCCGTCTCAGGATCAGCTGGATTCCAGAGATAGGAAGGCTCTTCGCAAGCGATTGCATGAAATAGTTCGAGCGCGGCTTGAGTCTCAAACGGGGAAGATAGGGGAAGGGAAGAATCAGTTGCCATCGGGATACTCCTGAATGCACTACGTTATAGACCAGACCTGATATCGGTATCTACATTTGCAGTTGAGCCAGTTCCGTAACTGGCTGTAATTTACGCCAATTGGCTTAGTTCAACCAGGGTGGGGCTACCCCTCAATCAAGAATTCTAGAGATTGATTCTGAGAACTGCCAAATCTTATCTGCGTTTTAGGCCGGAGTGGGACTTCCTGATGGTGGATTTTGTGCCATCTTCCCTCAGGTCCCGACATCAGCGTGCCATACCGAGAAAAGTCGCGGAGAAAGTATGTAGGCTCTGTACTGTTGTCGGCAAAAGAGTCTCGATAGAGAATTTCGGCATGTTTGCGAGAAACGCCTGGTTCCTGAATCACCAAGTCATTTTCTTCTACCAAACTCCCCACCCGCATCATGCCCCCCCGAATAGGCCAGCTGCGATTAGGAAAGTCGAGCGATCGCAGCGAAGCCTTGGGCACCTGGCGTCCTAGCCAGGTCTGAGAGCCGATAGGAATTTGAGTCATGCCTTCTGCTATAGGCTTGATCAACTCGCCATCAAACTCAGGATGCATGTAGAGGACGGGAAGCGTCCAGGCCGGTTGGTTAAATTTGTAGAGCGTGAGCAAATGCTGACGGGCGATCGCCACTGCTTCATCAATGGGCGATCGCTCTGCCAGAGCATGAGCCAACGCCTGAATAAAGCTCAGCGCCTCCCGATCTGCGATCGAATCCCGCATTCCCAAAACAGCGGGCACCCCATGATGAATCAGCACTTCAGCCAAACTGCTACGCGGAATTGCCTGCTGATCTTGATCGTGATCGGGTTGCGCCCCCCAACAGGTGTTAAACACAGCTAGCTTGACCTGACGGCGAGTCAAGACCTGTGCCAACTCTGTCCCATTCATGGCCGCATCAGACCGCAAAAACAACAGCCCCCCATCCGCAGCCGGAACACCATGCCCCGCATAAAACAAGACATTGTAGTTGTTAGACTCTAGTTCCTGAATAAGTTCAGCAGGTGTCGGTTGCAATAACTTCGTCACCGCACAGGCGACTGGGTTAACCACCCGAAAATCAGCATCGGGCTCTGCTGCACCTTTGAGCACCTGAGCTAGGGCCTCTGCTTCCTGTTCCAGCTGCAATAGATTGTTTCCAGCAGCAGAGGTCTTAGCCTGCGGGCCATCCATCTCCGCATCTTGTCCCACATCTTGCCCCGCATCTTGCCCTGTATCTTGCTCTGTATCTTGGCCAAGCACCAGCAAAATTTTCAGCGATTGCTCACTGCGGAGCATTGGCAGCGGATCAACATCGCTTGTGGTGCGGCTAAACAAAATTTGCTGACTCAGCGAGATGGCTTGCCGTCCCGCATAAGACTGCATAATTTCCCAGGGCAGCGCAATCATGCGCGGATCGCGAATCTCAAGCCGCAGCCGGAGTTGCCTATTTTGCCCGATCGCAATCCCTAAGCTTTGATCCAGACTGCTTTGGATAGAACCATCAAAAAGCCACTTCCATAGCTCCACACCCAGATGCTGCATAAACTGGCTGGTGTAGTTGGTGGGCTGACCCGTGGCCACCGTATCCTCTGCCGGGGGAGGAAGCACAACAGGTTGAGGGGTATAGGTCGAGGGTAAGCGGGGCACGTCTGGCACATTTCGCAGCGAAAATAGGCTTTGCCAGCCTTGCCATGCCTGACTTAAAGTCGCAGGCCAATGTCGGTCATGATGGACATATCCCCCTGGATAGGGAGCTTGCAAAACCCACACGGCGTAATGATCTGCCTCAGCAGCTGTCAAACGGGCGATCGCTAAGCGCAGGCAAGGACTGTCAGACAAGGGCATGTAAAACTGCTACTTTCAAGACCTAAATGTAATTAACGATTTTTTTTACCAGTCTATCTGGTCTAGGTAGAGAGGTGAACGATATAACAAATTTCCTCCATCTCAGGCGCAGAATGACCCAGGCGCAGAATGACCCAGGCGCAAAATGACCCAGGTGCAAAATAACCGCAGCATCGAGAATCTCTGTTCCTGCCCCAACAGCTGCATTTTGCGAGCCTCCAATAGGCTAAGGCGCTTGCGGGAAAGGCTCTTCAAGGTCTGAGGGAGTAGGAAACGTTGATCCAGGTGCTGCCCCACATTCACCTCGTTGCTCTGCGGAAAGGGATGGTGATTCTACCCGTGCCGCAATCATGCGTTCTGGAATCCATCCTATCTCTCCAGGTTGCAGCAATCTGAGGGAGGGGGCTATTTGGGCCGGAAATTCCTCAGTCTCTGCATCCAGGGAGGCTGGACGGGCCAACGTATTTTCCGTCAAAGCGGGTTGATCTGCAAGCACCACTGCGGCTTCTGCGGAGGCAGAGGGCGTTGCTCTCCCACGTTCAGCCCCTGCATTAGCTGGCAATGAACAAACCTTGAGCTGGATCCAGCGGAGTTGCCCAGAGGCTTCACGTTTACTCAAGACCTGCAACACTGCACCAATGGGCACCACAGCCTGCTCAGTTAGGGCATTTTGGTCTGAATCTTCGTCTGGCAAAGTCGCTGATGCGAAAGGGGGTTGAAGCTGAAGCACCACTGAGTTGTCGGCAGCGGCAGCTTGGGGCTCGGAGATAGGGAGGCGCACTTGCACCAGGGCTCCAGTCGTCAAGTTGACTTCTGTTGGTGAAACAGGGGGGGTAGGGGTAACAGGGGTCGCAGGTTGGGATGGCGGCGTTGAAGTGGGTGCTAACCCAATGCGCGGATCAACCCACTGACTGACGGAGGGAAAGAAGAAATAGGCCAGGAGTCCGCCAAAACTGATCAGCAGCAAAATTCCGAGCAGCAGGGAAAGTAGATTTTGCTTGGGCTGTGGGGTCGGCGACAAAATTTGGGTTTTGAGCGCTGACGAGGCAGGAACCGTCGGAGATTTTGGATCTGAGGATGGATAAGCTGCCCCGGCTTTGGTCTTAATCTGAGTTTGGGGCAGGGCTGAGAATGTCATCAGGCAGTCAGGGCTGACTTGAATTGAGGCGCGCTCCTGCACCTGACAGTAGACAAGACCGACAGTAACATTGTCATGGCCGTTGCAGGTGTTGGCAATTTCAACCAGGCGCTGACTTGCCGTAGCTAGATCTAGCTGGCCTGCCAAGATGGGTAGCAGAGCTTCTTGCCAATATTCTTCGACGCGATCGCCATCACTCAAGCCATCTGAACACAGCAAAAACAGGCTATCTTCGTCAAGAATGAAGCGCTGCACCGTGGGATGGAGTGATTGGGAAGGCCCCATACCCAAAGCTTGCACCAGTGATCCAGAGCTGGGCTGCTGGAGCGCTTCTCGGTAGGAACTGTAGCCCAGCCGCACTTCTCGCGCCGCAATATCATCATCCAGCGTGATCTGATGGCACCCCCAACGGGTAATCCAATAAGCTCGGCTATCTCCAACGTGGGCTAGATACAGCTCATGGGCCCGCAAGAGAGACATCACCAGCGTAGTGCCCATGCGTTGGCGATCGCGGCGCTGCTCCTGATCGTTCTTCTGGCTGATCTGGTCGTTGGCTAGCCGAATCGCATCCTCCAGTTTGACAATCAGCGCATCGGGCTCTAGTGCCTCGGGTTGAACCGACTGAAGCTGCTGCTGAATGGCGGCGATCGCCAGATTGGAAGCCACATCTCCGCCCTGATGACCGCCAATGCCATCACAGACAATCAGCAATGAATCTTGGACCGAGGTTTGGGCTCGACCCTCTACTTGACCTTCTATTACGTGAGATTTCACTGTGCCGCCCACTGGATAGCAAGCGTCTTCATTGCGCTGCCGACTGGGTCCCTGATCGATTTGAGTGGCTACTTGAACCTGACGAGCCTGGGGCTGGCCTGCTGTTGCCAAGCCTCGATCTAGCTGAATGACCAATTGTTCTGCATTCCAGATCTGCCCCTGAATTAACTGCTGACATAGCGCTTGCAAGAAGGCGGCAATTTCAGGACGGGCGATCGCCGCCCACTGAGACCAGAGCTGTCCGAGTTGCTTTAAATCTGGGGCAGTCTTTGCGGCAGAGTCCATCTGCAACTCTAGTAACTGGAAAATCGGCCCCTCCACTCGCAGCAGATCAGGCATCAACAAGCTCGACACAACCCCTTCACTATTCAAAGGCTGCCAGAGCTGGGCCATTTGCCAAAGCCAATTGAGCTGGCGCAGGGCGCTTGCTTGCTGCCAGCACTCTGTCAAGCTGGGAAACAGCGATACCTTCACTCCATCCACAGCAGCCTCGACTTGAGGATCTGGCCCCGCATTGGTTTGAATGATCTCAATCGGAGCTTGATCTAGCAATAAAATCGAAGAGACCGCATCCGTCTGCACCCGTTCATAGAACTGGGGTATATGCAACCGATAGGAGACCAACCGTAGATAAGGCTGATAGCTCTCCGGAATATCTGACTGATAGCCAGATGGCAGCAGCCCTGGTTTGGTATCTAAAAAGATGCGGGACGTTTTACATAGGTATCGTTCGGTCAATAGCTGGCCAGGTTGAAACGCCTCCACGTCTTGCCCTACCGCCCACAGGTAGCGCTTAGGCAGGGGGGAGCGACATTTTTGACAAAACCTGTGCGTCTCTGCGTTGAGAGTCTGACAGCTGTAGTTAGGGCAGTAGAGCATTACCGCAGTGCTTGAGTATAAGCCAGGGAAATAGAAGTTTTTCCAGGATATCCTAGACGCCCCTGGCAAAGCCATTGCTCCGCGCTGAGATTAAACCAATTCAGACGAGTCGAGGTGAATGTGCAGAGCGGCTAGACATTGCCCTCCATATCAACTTGGGGCAGCCCCATGCTGTAATTACGGACTCGGCTTCGGAGGTTGTAGGATACTTCGCCCGACTGGAGCAGCGATCGCACAAAGTGTTCCAGATCGGAGCCAATGCGGCGAAGATTGTAGTCGGTCAGGTCGGCCCCTTCATAGGCGGCGACAAGTTCATCAAACTTGCGGTAGATCTGCTGTAGCGCGTTGTCATTCCAATTCAGCTCGTTGTCTGGGTCAACATCTAACGTCAAGGTCGTCGTACTGGGGACCAGCTCATTCTTCTCAATCTCGGCAGCAAAGATGCGGATGTGGCGAGTAGTAGATTTGAGCAGCATAAAACGAATATAAAGATATACAACAGGTTAAACGAGCTGAATTTCCTCTATTGTATCGGCTTGTATCGGCCTATCCGAACGAATCACGAAAATTCTGGTGTTGTCGCTAAAAAGCTTTGCGGCGCTCGAACAGCGCATTTATCGGCAGGGAGAGCATTCAACCTCCCGATTCATATAAATTGGGGTTACAGTAGGCGTAATGAAGGCTCAGTGTGCAGGTTAGTAGATTCAGCGCCGTGCCTTGACCAGTCCTATAGACTAGGCCCTGACTATATCATGCGGACCAACTCTCAGCGTCAGCAGAGCGACCTTCAGCCTGTCGAAGACAGCAAAGACGAGATTCAAATTCCTCCGGCTCGACCTCAATCTGCCTTCCAGTTGGGTACGCTGCTCAAAAATTTGTCACTGATGGGGCTCAGCAGTATTTTATTGCTGACTTTCGTGATTTTGGCAGATACCTGGCGGAGCAGCACGCGATTTGTAGACGGGATACAATCTCTCTTGACCGTTTCAGAGTCTGAGCCTCAGGTGGATGTGCGGACGGTGGTTGTCCAGCAGATTCGGGGCGCAAGTGAGCTGACAACTGCGTTTTTTGCGATGGAAGCCGTGGTGCCGACGAGTCGCGATCGCCTTCTGGGCAACTACGTCATTGGCAAAACAACTTTACTTTATATTGCGTATGGTGAAGTTCGGGCGGGCGTCGATTTAGCCGAACTTGCGCCTGAAGATGTTGTGGTCAACGGAGATTTTCTAGAGTTGCGTCTCCCTCCCCCCCGCATCCTCGACAGCAAAATTGATGTGACTCGCTCGCGGGTCTACGACTACGATCGCGGCTTTATGGGGTTAGGGCCTGATGTGGCTCCTGAGCTGCAAACTCTGGCCCAGCAGGAAACCCTCAACAAGATTGTGGCAACGGCCTGTTCGGAAGGGTTGCTCACAGAAGCCAGCATCCGGGCTGAAGTTGCTGTGACCCAACTGTTGAATACCGCAGGCTATCAAAATTTCTCTGTCGTGACGCAACCACCCGCGCTAGAAGCTTGCCCCACCTCAAGCTTGTCTGAAAGTTTGTCTGGTTTTGGCTCACCCAGTCCAACTGGAGCGCTAAATTAGCGTAGCAGGTTCCCGTTTTCGGTTATTTTCTTAAGTGCAGGATTCTCTTTCCCAACTTAAGGAGCAAAAGCACCTCATGCTCAACTTGCTTTCCTTCGCTGGTCTGATCGGTTTGTGCTTCATTGCCTGGTTGGGGTCGGAAGACCGCCGCCTCATTCCCTGGAAAGTGATTTTTTGGGGGATTGGTCTCCAGCTTGTGATTGGCTTGCTGGTTTTCCAAGTACCAATTACCCGCGACTCTGTGGTGATTCTCAATAATGGGCTTAATGCCATCATTGATGCCTCAGAAGCGGGAGCCAGATTTTTGTTTGGTGATTTTTTTGTGCCCAACCCGGCCAATGTTCCGGGTCCGGTTTTGGCAGGGCGATGGATCGCGCGGGCGATTACGCCTGCCTATGTGCCTGTGGCGGGCGATCGCCTCGGTGTCGAGAACCTCAATCCTGGTTTTATCTTTGCGTTTCGCTCCCTCCCGCAGGTTATTTTCTTCTCTGCATTGATTAGCCTGCTTTACAACCTGCGCTTGATTCAGCCGATTGTGCAGGCGTTCGCTAAGATTTTTCGGCGCACCATGAACATCAGCGGCGCTGAATCTCTGGCCGGAGCCGCCAATATTTTTGTGGGCATTGAATCGGCGATCGCTGTCAAACCTTTTCTAGCCAACATGACTCGGAGTGAGTTGTGCGCCGTTTTGACCTCTTGCTTCGGGTCGATTGCTTCTACAGTCTTAGCGCTCTACGCTGGCTTTTTGCGCCCCACCTTCCCCACTATTACAGGGCACTTGATGTCGGCCTCAATCATTACGATTCCGGCCTGTTTTGTAATCGCTAAGATTTTGGTGCCTGAGCGAGACGTACCCAAAACCCTCGGAGCCGTTCCAGAAACAGAGGAAACGGAAGAAACTCGACAAAGCCCCATGGACAGCCTGATCGTTGGCGCGCTAGATGGCGTCAAGTTGGCGGTAGGCATTGCCGCCGTCTTGATTGCCATTTTGGGACTGGTTGCCCTACTGAACCTGCTCTTCGCAAATCTGGCGGGATTAGCCAATAGCCAAAACTCAGTTCTACAGTCTATCGGCAATCTGTTCTCCGTAATTACACTGCCAAATCTCCTGGGAGCGCTTTTTCTTCCCCTCACATTTTTGACCGGAGTTTCCCTCAACTGGCCCGAACTATGGCAGGCCTCATCCATGATTGGGCGACGGCTATTAGAAACAGCAATTCCGCCCTATCAGACCCTTGCCAATCTATCGGCGGCAGGAACGATTAGCGATCGCACCATTCTAATTGTCAGCTACGTTCTCTGTGGATTTGCCCATATCCCTTCCGTTGGCATTTTTGTGGGTGGCCTCTCAGCCCTCGTTCCTTCCCGCCGAAAGGATATTGGCGAAATTGGCTGGAAAGCGCTCTGGGCAGGCACCTTGGCAACATTGATGACAGGATGCATCGCGGGGATTTTTGACTTTGGCAATCCTGCCGTTTTGGGTCGCTAATTGCTTCTTTCTGGTAGGGAAATAGCTTGTTTGCAGCCACAGAGCAAGCCTAGAGCGGCATTCACTACAGAGGATGTCTTTATACTCTCCTGACAAATTATTTCTAGATAAGAATTTTGTTTTGAAAAGATTGTCAGAACAGAATTTTTGTGAGAAGTTAGTTGAGCATTATCAATTTCAGTGAAAATACTGAAAGCTGAGTAAACCTCAGTATAGTCAGATGGTCAGGGGCGTATTTTGGCTTCAGCTTGCTTCTATTAAGCATCTTCCTAAGAATCCGGGCTGCATATGTACCACCGCTTTTCTCGCTTCGTGAGATATAGCGGCCTGTTCCTAGCATCGTTACTACTCTCAATAGGTTTCAGCTACGGAATTACGCCGCAACTCCCGCTATCGGCTCAAACGGTCTTAACGATTACAAATCAAGGATCAGCAAGTTTTGAAGATCCTCTTGGTGAGACTTCTACCGTTCCCTCTAACGAAACTGAGTTTCCAGTTGTTGTCCGACCTGCTAGCTTAGAGCTGATCAAAACGGGCGATCGCCAAGCAGCAGAACCCGGCGATGCCGTTACTTATCGACTTCTAGTTAGGAATACGGGTGAGGTTGGCGTCAACAATCTGGTAATCTCCGACCAGTTACCACTGGGTTTGCGCTATGTCTCTGACTCTACTCAGGCAACCCTCACGACAGGCCGCACCACAACAGGCCAAACTACAATAGCCATTCCGTTCGAGCAGCCTACTGTATCAGGTCAAACTCTAACCTTTACCTACCCTCGTCTAGAGCTTGATCAAACGTTGAATCTGGTCTATGCAGTGCTGCTGACCCCAGATGCGGTTCGAGGCAGCGGACGCAACTTAGCTCAGGCTGGAGGCGATGGGGTGACGAGTAATGATGCCAGCCATCGCTTAGTCATTCGTCCAGGAATTTTGTCAGATTGTGGCACCATTTTGGGTCGTGTGTTCGTAGACCGCAACTTTGATGGTGAGCAGCAGCCTGGAGAACCGGGTGTTCCCAATGCAGTGGTCTTTATGGACGACGGCAACCGAGTACTGACCGATCCAGATGGCCTCTTTTCTCTAGCAAACGTGATTTCGGGAAACCGGGTAGGCACCTTAGACCTGACGAGTTTACCGGGCTACACACTGGCTCCAAATCTGTACCGGATTGAAGGCAATAGCCCCTCTCGGTTAGTACGATTGTCCCCCGGCGGTTTAGGACGCATGAACTTTGCGGTGACACCAGCATTTGGGGAGGAGCAGTCATGAAGCGTGGGTCACTCATTTCCTTTAGTTTAACGATGCTGGGTCTGGCCGTCTGGCTAGAAAGCGGGTGTACCGCAGCTTGGGCGGAAGAGGCTTCTACTGTAGGAGAGGGCGCTGTCGCTTGGGAATCACTGGAGCCCGTTCCAGCCTTGGAGACAGAGATTGCTGAACTCCAAACTGACGCAATCAGCCGCGATCGCAACTGGCCCTTTCAAGATTTTGCAGAGCAGTCTCTTGAGCCTGAACCTGAAGCTCAACTTGCACCTGAATTAGAATCTACGCCAGAACCCGAGCAGGCTACAACCACAACAGCCACAGTACCTGACATTCGCAATCCTGAGATTAGCAGTAATAACAGCCCAGCCTTAGAGCTTGGCTCACCTGTAGAACTTTCAGGGGCGACAGCGTCTCCAGTGGCACAGTCTACGCGGCTCATCGAGCCAATCCAACCGCTAGACGAAGACTTAGTTAGGCTAGAGCTGTTTCCAACTACCGACTCCCGAATTCAAGCCGATAATCGCTCGTTTGTTGAACTGACAGGTCGCCTGGTTGACGCGACTGGTGAGGGAATTGCTGAGTCTTACGTGGCAACGCTGACAGCAACAGCGGGTCGCTTCTTGGGGGCTGACTATGATGGCGATCGCCCCGGCTTTCAGGTGCAGGCGATCAACGGTGAGTTTACGGTGCAGCTACAGGCGACATCTGAAGCTCAACGGGTAAGAGTTCGGGCCGCTGTCGAGCGACGTGACCTCAACCTGCCCAGCTCATCGCAGCTAAATTTGCCCATTCCTCAAAACAGCTTCTCTTTGCCCACAACCCAGAGGGCACTGGCGGTTCCGGGTGACGAGCTAGAAGCCTACACCGAAGTCGCGTTTACAACTGAGCTGCGGCCTACGCTGTTGAGCGGGGTGGTAAACCTGCGACTAGGGCAGGCTGGAACCAACTACTGGGGTAGCTTCCGAGACTTTCTCAATCCAGATGAACTGGCGCGAGGGACTGAGCTTGATGTCGATGCCTCCCTGTTTGGCATTGGACGGGTGGGAGAATGGTCGTTTTTGGGAGCCTACAACAGCCGCCGCCCTCTCAACGAAACTTGCGATGGTGGCACTCGACTCTTCCGCGAAGACCAGCTTTGTGAACGGGCCTATCCTGTTTATGGCGATAGTTCTACAGTCGATTACCTGACTCCCTCCATCGACAGCGTCTTTTTGCGGTTCCAGCGAGATTCGCGCACGCCCGGTGCAGAGCCTGACTTCTTTATGTGGGGCGACTATGGTACGCCTGAGTTTTCCCGCAGCTCGCAGCTATTTACGGCGACGGCGCGACAACTGCACGGATTTCGAGGCAACTACAGCTTGGGAAATCTACAAATTACAGGCATGTTTGCCACAAATATCCAGGGTTTTCAGCGCGATACGCTGGCTCCAGACGGCACCAGTGGGTTCTACTTTCTGTCTCGACGGCTTTTAGTGCCGGGGAGTGAAACCATCTTCCTGGAATTTGAGGAGTTGGGTCGTCCCGGTGTGGTGGTTGAGCGTCAAGCGCTGCAGCGAGGCCCAGATTATGAGATTGACTACGACCGGGGATCTCTGCTGTTTCGTCGTCCGATCCAACGGACTTTGTTTGACCCCTTTGGGCGCACGCTGGTGCGGCGGATTGTCTCTAGCTATCAGTTTGAAAGTGGGGAAGATACAAACCTCTATGCGGGGCGGATTCAATACAACTTTTTGCAGGGGCTAACGGGCGGTAGTTGGGCCGCAGTGAGCTACTTGAATGAAGATCAAAGCGATCGCACCTTTGAGCTATATGGCGGCGATTTCCTGATTCCCATCGGCACCAATGGTCAGATCATCGGAGAATTTGCCCGGTCTTCTCACGACTCTCCCTTTTTGGGCAATGTATCCGGTAATGCCTATCGCCTGGAAGCCAATGCTGCTTTAGGGAACAGCATTCGAACTCAGCTGCTATATCGCTCCGTCGATGAAAATTTCATCAACAATGCAACTGCTAGTTTCCGTCCGGGCCAAACGCGGTTAGGTGCGGCTCTCGCGGCGACGGTCACACCGTCAACCCAGGTGCAGGTGCGCTACGACTTTGAGGAAAACTACGGCACGGCCCCTCTGCTGCTCACCGATTTGTCTGACCTACTCAATCCTGGGATTGCAGCCCCCCCCGGCAGCCCGCTCAACAATACCCTGCAAACCTGGAGTGCTGGCGTATCCCAACAGCTCGGCAACATCTCGCTAGGCATAGAATTCGTCGATCGCAATCGCAGCGATCGCACGGGCGACACCGCACTCGATACCAATTCGAGCCAATTGGTCACACGGTTAAACTGGCCGATCAGCGAGCGGCTCAGCTTCCGCGCCCAAAACGATCTCACCCTCAGCCGAGCGGATGATCCGATCTATCCAGGGCGAACGGCTTTAGGGCTATCCTGGCGGTTTGATGACTTTAGTACCCTCGACCTGACCCAGCAGTTTTTCTACGGCGGCGTATATGGAACCAACTCAGTCACGAGTTTGGGCACCACCTATAGTCGGCAGCTCACCGAAGATACAACCCTAACCCGGCGCTATGCCATTGTGGGCGGCATCAGCGGCATGATGGGGCAGCAGGCGATCGGCGTCAATCATGGCGTGACGCTGTCTCCAGGGTTGCGGCTCCAGTTTGGCTATGAACGCATTGCCGAAGATATCTTGCTGCAAACGGCGGCGGGTGAGCAGTTTGAGCAGCCCTATGCGGTGGGGCAGGGTGCATCTGCTTTGGGGCTTTCTTCGGGAGAGAGCTACAGTGTTGGGCTGGAGTATACCGATAACCCCAACTTTCAGGCCAGTACTCGCCTGGAGCGGCGGACTTCTGTGACGGGCAACAATACGCTATGGTCTGCGGCGCTAACGGGGCGAGTTACGCCTGACCTAACGGCGCTGGTGCGCTATCAGCAAGGCAACTATGCTAACCAGTTGCTGACAGGTCGGCTCGGCGACACCAGCAATCTGCGGGTGGGGTTGGCTTACCGCAATCCCCGCGACGATCGGTTTAATGCGTTGTTGAGCTATCGCTATCGGATGAATCCGGCTGTAGTGCCCGAAAATTTACTGGAGACATCGGGCACAGGCTCGCGAGACCATACTCTGGCGCTGGAATCTATTTATGCACCCAACTGGCGCTGGGAATTTTATGGCAAGTTTGCCCTACGCTCGGCAGACACATTTCTAGCCAATGATCTGACGACCAGTAATACCATCACCTTAGGCCAAGGGCGGATTACCTATCGCTTGGGCTATCGCTGGGATGTGGCGGGAGAGGCGCGCTGGATTCACCAAACTGGCACCGGATTTGATGAGGTCGGCTATGCCACGGAGTTGGGCTATTATCCTACACCCGACCTGCGGTTGGGGTTGGGCTATAGCTTTGGTCGAGCCAATGATAGCGATTTTGGGGGCGATCGCTCCGATGGTGGCATCTATCTCAACTTGAGCCTCAAGGTCAATCAGCTCCTTGGGGGGTTTGGTCGTCAACAGATTGCCCCTCCTCAACAACAAGAATCGGTGATCGAGCAAGCATCTACAGGTGTGCGTACAGGTGTGCGGAGGGAAGAGTAGGATGACGAGATTAAAGAGTTCAAGAATGAAGATATCTACTCGATTGCGGCTGCCCTTAGGGGCGATCGCCCTCCTGCTGATCGCCTCTCCCATGGGTGCTCAAACAGGCTCTCCCCTCCAGAACGGAACTGCGGTTCGGCTGATCATCAACAGTAATCAAGACAGCATCAGACCCGACGAGGGGCTGACCCTACGGGAAGCTCTCAGTCTGCTGAATGGCACCCTGTCGCGGGATGACCTCACGGCTGCCGAGCAAGCCCAAGTGCAATCGGGGGAAGGTGGCCCTCGGATTGAATTTGATTTGCCGCCTGGGCAAACCACCATCGAACTAGATTCGGCCCTCCCTGAATTGATGGTGCCGGGTCTGATTGTGGATGGTACAACTCAGGCCGGCTATGATCCAGACCGTTCTGCAACTGCCGAAATTGAGATACCCATTCCAGTCGTTGGCCTCACGCCTGCGCTCAACACTGAGGTGCTACGCGGACTGACGATTACCGCGAGTGATATCACGATTCGAGGGTTGAGCCTGTACGGCTTTACCTCACGCCACGGTTTGACGGCCACCACACCTCCAGCCGATATTTTCATCGCACCGCAAAACTTGCCTGCGGATCGGGTTCGAGAAAGCTCAGTGGATGTGAATCGTTTGAGGGGCGATCGCGAGCCGCCTCAGAATGTGGTGATCGAAAACAATTGGTTGGGCCTGCCACCGCAGCTACCCGAAAATGGTGATCGGCCTGCTATTGCCACGCCTCGCTCCGCCTTTGGAGTTGTCGCTTTCAATGCAGTGGCCCCGATCATTCGCCAAAACCGGATCGAAAACCATGACGGCAGCGCCATCATTACCGGGGTGCGCGCTGAAGGAATGCAGGTCACTAACAATATTCTGGTTGGCAATGGTGTGGCCGGGATGCCCGATGCTATTCGATTGGAAGGAAGCATCGATGCAACCGTGATTTCCGGCAACTTAATTTGCGGTACGGATGGGAGTGGCGTCTATTTGTTTAAGCCAGAGGGATCCGTTGAAATTCGTGACAATCAGCTTTCCTACAACAGCCGTCGCTTGCGTCGGGCTGTCATTTATGTAATGGGGAGCGATCATCAAATCCAAAATAATGAGATTCGCAACCAGCCAGGTCCAGGCGTTGTTGTGGCGGCCTATCCTACTAGCCATCGCAATCTGATTCAGGGCAATCGCTTTGCAGCGTTAGATGGGTTGAGCATTGACTTGGTCACGCAAGATAACGTCAGCGTGCGGGATTTTCAGGTGGGAGATGGACCTAACCCGCCCCGCAGGTCGGCCAATCGGCGCAACGATACAGCGAACCGAGCCATCAACGCACCACGGCTGACGTTGGGAGATGACAATGGCGCGGAAGTCATGGTGCTCGGACAAGCTGATCCAGGTTCCATAGTTGAACTTTATCGAGTCACAAATTTTGACTCCGCCTATGGAGAATTGGCAGAGCAGATGCAAACGGTGACGCCAGACGAAACTGGGGCATTTACGGCTCAGGTGCCGCTAGAGCCGGGATTGGGAGTGAGTGCGATCGCCACCGATCCGCGCTACGGCACATCAGAACCATCCCCCACCCTGCTGATTGGGGCACCCACAACGGCACCCCCTCCCCCAGGCGAAATCCCCCGCTGCACCACTGCACCCGTCCCACCGGCCCCGGAGCCAGAACCCGTCCCTGAGCCAGAGCCACAACCGATCTTGGTTCCTCTTCAAGTGCCGACCAATGTTCACTTTGCCCTAGATCAAGCAACGCTAAGTTCTGACAGTCAAGCCGTACTTGATCGCGTTGTAGAAGTGCTCTTGGAGTATCCCCAAATCACAGTAGAGCTACAGGGCCACACCGATCCTCGCGGGACCGCTGCTTACAACTTGGATTTGTCAAATCGACGTGCCTTGGCCGTCCGCAACTACTTGCTAGCACAAGGAATTGCCCCAGAACGAATGAGGATTGTTGCTTTTGGTAGGGAGCAACGCCGCACTCAGGGCAACACCCGCCTTGACTATGCTCGCGATCGCCGTGTTGAGCTAATTTTCAGTGACTCCCGAGGCTTTGATCTGCTCATTCAAGAAGAAGACCTACAGCTAGAACCCTAAGCCATCTCAACTCGAACGCTCAAGAATGTATCGAGAGATCATGATGAACCTGTTAATGAAATTCCTAATTGGTTGGGGTGTTGATCGAAATACCCACTCTGGATCTCCTCGCCGTGCGAAGGCGAAAAGGTGGGGCGATCGCCCTCTCATTGGTTTCCTGATGCTGTGCCTATTTGCAGCCGCACAACCTGTTCAGGCCGAAGGGAGCCGCGAACTGACTGCCAATGGGGGCGATCGCGCCTATCTAGATGCTCGGAGTGATGCGACATCCGGCATTCCCCGGCGTACCACCATTCGAGTATTTGCCCGAGTCGGTGAAACGATCAACCTTGGCTCCAGCACAACAGGACTGGGGGCAGCTACAATCTCTTTCCTCCGTCCTGATGGCACTGGTGGAGCCTGTACTCCCGGTGAGGGTTTTATCGCAAACCTTAGCCAAGAGCTAGCAGGTCCTGGTCAGCTTGGTGGCTATACACCTTGCGCAGTCCTTGTCGATCAAGAAGGAATTTGGGAAGTTGACTTCCAAAGCCCGAACCCAGCCAATTCTGCGAACCCTACAGCAAATCCTGCTAGGGCTCCCTGGACCCAAACCCTAAACGATAGCTGGGTTACAGCTTGGGATGCAACCGTTAGCACAGGTGGAGCCCTTGGGAGTGGTGGTACAGCCCTGAGTGGGCGAGTCTTTACCAATTACCTGCCGCTTAATATGGGCAGTTTTGATGCATCCTTGGCAGCTGAGGTCTTCTTTTTAACGCGAGATGGTTATGAATACCGATTTCGTTCAACCGACTTGCAGCCCTTTGGATTTATCTTTTTTGCCAACCGCGAGGGGTTTTTAAATGCGAATGGCGAGCCGCTTTATCAGTCTGTTGAAGCCCCTTCTGCTCAACCAGTCCCAATCCATAATCCGAATCTTCCAGACAATCCTGCCACCAATGACGTTACCTACAAGCTGTTTTTCAACCGCCCTGCACTAGACTTGCCGGGGGGGGGAGATCTGGCTGCACAGTCAGCCTCAGGTTTTACCTGGTTAAGAAATCTGCCTACACCGCCTCCCAATCCCGATAGCTTTGTCTTTACGGGTGTCGAGGGTACTCCTGGCATCTCCGGGAATGCGCCCCTGGGTGGAACCTTTACATTTGAGGCAAATGGTGAAGGAACAGCCACCATCGAAATTGACTTTGGCAACCCTGCAGTACCCAACCGGGTCTTGATCAGCCAAGTAACAGCAGGGCTGAATACGATCACTTGGGACGGCACCGATCAAGATGGTAATCCTGCTCCAGTGGGGGCCGTCGCTTATGGAGCTAGCCTGACTATTGCAACCGGAGAAATCCATTTCCCATTGCTTGACGCCGAGAACAACCCTAGCGGCGTTGAAATAGAGCGTCTGACGCCTGGTGCAGGAAATCCCTTTACAATCTACTACGATGACAGCGGCTTCACGACCAATCTGGTGGGTGCTCCAAACCCAATTCAAGCATTGACCGGAATCAGTAGTGTAGGCGGTGCCCATAGCTTTGGTTCAGATGGTGCTGTGCCAGGGTTTGGCGACAGGCGAGGTATTGATACATGGACCTTTATTTCGTCTCCTCCTATTCAATTAGCTGGCGGCCTCTTAGTACAGGCTGCAGATTTAAAGATTGAAAAAGAGGGGGAAGTAGAGGGTAGGACAGTGACCTTTACGGTGACAGTGGAAAATAGTCCTATCCCAGCGGAAGATGGGGGCTCGAGTGACGTAATTGGCGCGATCTTTACTGATACAGTGCCCGAAGAAATTACAGATGTGAGTTGGACTTGTGTTGCTTCAACTGGCGCAAGCTGTACGGAGAGTGGCACCGGGAATGAAATCACTGACACAATAAATTTGCCGATTGGTGGCACCGTCACCTACACCATGACCGGCATTGGTACTCCCGAAGATACCATTACCAATACAGCCACAGTTCAACGTCCTGATGATTTGACGGACCCCATTGATGACGATGGTGAAAGCATTGGCATTGGCCCTAACCGGACTGAAAGTGATAGCGTCACGCTAACGGTCGGATCAGGAGAACCTATTCTCGGGGTTGCTAAGCAACGAGGCACGATTGTCAACAACGGCGATGGAACGTTTAACGTACCTTTCACCGTATTAGTAGAAAACTTGGGCAATGAGCCTATCAACGACTTGCAACTGGTCGAAGATCTGTTTGGTGGTGCAGATAGTGCCTTCGCTGGAGTTGAGGCTATATCTGTAGTCGAGCCTCCCACCATTGTCAGTGGACCTCTAACAGCAACCAATCCCGACTTTGATGGAGAGGGCGATCGCGACCTACTATCCGGAACCGAAACGCTAGAAGCTGGCGAGCAAGCAACGGTTACCTTTACCGCTCTTGTCACACCTGGAAACCAATTGGGACCCTTCTTCAATAGTGTTGTTGCGACAGGTGCTGATCCTGGAGGAAACCCTGTAACTGATGTTTCTACAGATCAGACAGACGTTGATACTCCTACCTCAGATCCTGACGATGATGGCGACCCCGGGAACAATGATACTCCCACCGAAACTAATTTTGAAGCAAACCCTAATCTGCAATTAGTGAAACGTATTACTAGCGTGTTGAGGAACGGCGTTCCTCTAGCAGGGGTTGATGTCAATCAGGTGATCAACGACTCAGAAGGAGCCAATGCTCTCAATCAAGCAGGTTTGTCTCCCGTAGGAGTTTTGACACTTCCATCTAACGTACAGTTGCAAAGCGGTGATGAAGTAGAATACACCCTCTACTTTCTTTCAAATGGTTCTAGCCCTGCTCTAAATGTTCAACTGTGTGATCAAATTCCTGTCAACACTGACTTTTTGACTAACGGCTATGCCACAGGGCAAGGTATCCGATATCGCTCTGCCGAAAGTCCATCTCCCACAAACATCACAAACGTGGCAGACGCCGACGCCGGACGCTACTTCACTCCCCTTGCGCCGCTACCTACAGTATGCGGCCCTAATCAAAACAACGGAGCAGTCGTAGTGAATATAGGAGATATTCCAGTCAGCGGCTTCGGGTTTGTGCAGTTTAGGACTCGGGTGCCCTAGCAGTGGAACCTTCTAGTCGCCTTGTTCTGACCAGAACCGCCTGAATTCTTCGAGAGCCAAAATTTATTACACTCGGAGTCTTGTCTCCAAACCCAGGCTTCTATTCAGTAAAATCACCCTTTCCGGACGCTAACATCAAATCTACATGAACTTAAAGAATTCATGACCGCTCTTTCTCCTAAAGTGGGCACCCTATCCCTGTGCCAATAACAGGGGAAAAGACTTATGGCAGATGCAAGTAACACCCGGAGCGGAGCAGCCCTACTTCGGCTCAACTCCCAATTTAGAGTCGTTGCAAGAGAGTCTATTGGAGGAGCAGACACCGACGATTACTTTAGGTTTAGGCTCAGGGGTCGTAGTAGTGTTGACCTAAAACTATCTGGCCTAACCGCCAATGCCGATGTACAGATCTTAAATCGACTAGGCAATGTCGTTGCCACATCCGCTAATGTTGGTGCTCGAGACGAGAACATCAACCGGACCTTCATCACTACGGGAGACTTCTTTGTCCGGGTTTTCCCTCGCAACAGTCAAGTTCAAACCAACTATACTCTCTCAATGTCTGTGAATCCAGACAATGCGGGTAATAGTCTAGCCCAAGCAAGACCCATCGAACTAGGACCAAACTTTGTTCGATTTAATGATTACGTAGGAACATCCGATCGAAATGACTACTACAAATTTACGCTGAGCGAGCGTAGCAGTATCGATTTGTCTCTAATTAACTTGGTAGACAATGCCAACGTCACAATTCTGAACCGCTTGGGTTCAGTTGTAGGAATATCAGGCAAGTCAGGTACGGCAGACGAAGCGATCAACCGAACTTTTAACAAAGGGATTTACTACATCCGTGTTTTTACTCCTAATGCTCAAGCTCGAACCACCTACAGCCTGAGGGTTGCTGCCAATCCTGACCTTGCTGGTGATACTCAAACCCAAGCGAGACAGATCGAACTAGGGGCAGAGCCAGCTACCTATAACGACTTCGTTGGCAAATCTGATAGAAACGATTTCTATTCCTTCACTATCAATCCTGGGGAGGGCAAAGTTGTCAACCTTGGCCTCGATGGGATGACTAGCAATGCTAGCCTGGAACTGCGAGACGGAGACGGTAGACGCCTACAGCTTTCTAACAATCCTGGCAAACAAGCAGAATTTATTAGTGAGATTTTGGAAGGCGGAACCTACTACGTACGTGTTTTCTCTGTAGGGGATGCGCGGACTCAGTATACGTTGAACGTTTCAGGAGTGGATATTCCTGATCGCGGTGGCAATACTCCTGGTGAAGCGACCCCGATTAGCCGTATTGTCACCCTCCAGCCTAGAAGATTTAATGACTATGTTGGAGATAGTGATCCAAACGATTACTACAGATTCTCACTCACAAATGCAGCGGACTTTGATCTAAGTCTGTCTGGGTTAAGCGACGATGCAGATGTCCGACTCTTTCGTTTTCTATCTGGCAATATTGAAGATGAAATTGCCTTTTCAAACAATCCAGGCATTACAGATGAAGCGATTAGTCTTGAGCTGCAGGCCGGAAGCTACTATATTCAAGTTTCTCAAGCAGGTCCGGGCAAGAATACAACATATGAGATGCGGGTGCAGGCTCTCCCCTTTGATGGTGCGCCCAACACTCCTAACTTAGCTAGAGATATCACGGATGATCTGCTGCTATCGGGTCTCAATTCTCCGATTCGGTTTACTGATTTTGTTGGTAGCGGAGTTGACGAAAATGACTACTTCACATTTACGCTGCAAAACCAAAGCTTCTTCAGCTTAGACTTGAAAGATATGACTGGGAATGCAGATGTCGAACTTCTGCGTTTAGACGGTTCCATCATTGAAACTTCGGCCCGCGCTGGAACTGCCTCGGAAAGCATCCGAGGTATTTTTGACGCAGGAACCTATCTGCTTCGGGTTTATCCAGGTGCAGATGGAGTTAGTACTTTCTACAACCTGGATGTGTTGGCGGCTTCAACAAGTGATGTTCCGGCCTTTGTCAGAGACCTGCGTCCAGGACCAGATTCTGCAAATCCGCAAAACTTTACTAGTGTTGGGGGTGATCTCGTTTTCGTTGCTAACGATGGCAATGGTTTTGCGCTCTGGAAGAGCAATGGCACCTATGAGAGTACGGTAAAGATCGCATCATTCTCAGCCGCTAGCTCGGTTGCCGACATTTCCAATTTCACTGTCATAGATGGAACACTCTACTTCACAGCTCCAACAGCCGAAACTGGAATTGAACTCTGGAAGAGTAACCTCATTCCGAATGATCCAAACGGAACAACCTTGGTGAAAGATATTTGGTCTGGAAGTACTTCATCAAGCCCTTCTAATCTCATTAACGTGGGTAACCAGCTTTACTTCACGGCTCGCTCAGAGGATGTCGTTGGAATTGATTTTGAACTCTGGACCAGCGATGGTACAGCAGACGGAACTCGCAGAGTCGCAGATCTTGAGCCTGGATTGGTGGGATCCTTCCCCACGAAACTGACGAACCTAAATGGAACGTTGTATTTCACAGCTACCACTGAAGCTAATGGAGAAGAACTCTATCGTTTGAGTGAAAGTGGCGATCCGCAACTACTTTCAATTAATCTTGGCTCAGCAGATGCAACGCCTGCCAATCTCACTTTGGCAGGTACTTCCCTATACTTCACAGCCAATGATGGTACCGGTAATGCAATTTGGCAGGTCACCAATGATGTGGTAGATCCTGTTAAGGTTACAAACCTGCCTGCGGCAGCGTCGAGTCTAAGCAATTTAGTGAACTTTGGAGATAGCCTATACTTTACGGCTAATGGTGGTGATGGAACGGGCACCCAGCTTTGGAGGCTTGATGATTCGCCTTTGGGTGCAATAAAAGTGACCGATATCTCTCCGACCCAAGGCGTAGGTCTCAGTCCGCAAACCCTTACAGTGGTAGGCAATTTGCTCTACTTCACTGCTGATGATGGTGAAACAGGCAGGGAGCTGTGGAAGTATGATGGCTCCAGTACTTCAATCGTTAAGGATATTCTGGACAGCGGAAGTTCTAACCCGCTGAATCTAGTTGGAGCAGCAGGCGTGCTGTACTTCACGGCAGACAATGGAGTGAATGGACGTGAACTCTGGCGAAGCATTGATGGCACGAATGCTGAGCTGGTATATGACATTAATGAAGGTTCAGACAGTTCAACACCATCGAACTTGACCAACATTGGTGAAAGATTGTTCTTTACTGCTGATGATGGTGTGAATGGCTCTGAACTGTGGGTTCTAGGGGTCGATGTCAATCAGGTATAAGATTGATACCTTGATCGGCTGCTAAGACTAATATGCGAGCGATCGCCTCTATCTCTCAAGGGCGATCGCTTTTTTGATTGATTTCAGCTTCATTGGAAGAGCTAGTAATATCACGGAACTTTTGTTTTGAGTATAAAGTTAGACAAAAATACTGACTTTCTTTTATAAATTTTTTGGCACTCTAAGGCTGTGCGGATTGAGAGCAGCAGGAGCGCAGCTATGAGTGATACAAGAACAGGGAATAGTTTGGACCAAGCTCGGATTGTCAACTTGCGTGGAGGTAGGAAAACCTTCCAGGATCGCGTTAGTGGAGCCGATCCGAATGACTACTATCGGTTTCGCCTAGATAGCCGCAGCAGTTTAGATACGACTCTATCCAACTCTCAAAATCAGGCGAAGGTTGAGGTTCTTGACCACAAGGGACAGCGAGTAGCTCAATTTAGAGGCCGCGCCGACAATCGCAATCGCTCCCAAAACTTTGAGTTGAATGAAGGGGTTTATTTTATCCGTGTCAGCCGTCTCCAGGGAAATACAAAGTATACATTGCAACTTCAAGCTTCATCGGCTCAAGCAGTCGCCCATCCGAATCCTATACAGCAATTTGCTCGTCAGGTGATCAACTTCACGAATGCCTTCCGACGCCAAGAGGGGCTAGCCCCACTGAAATCAAATGCACAATTGGCCGTGGCAGCACGGAGACACAGTAGAAACATGGCGGAGAATGACTTCTTTAGTCATGAGAGCCCCAACGGGTTCCGACCTGCCGATCGCATTCAACAAGCAGGCTATCAATACTCAGCCATTGGTGAAAATATTGCTGCGGGACAGATTACCCCAAGAGAGGTGGTGGACAGTTGGATGAGGAGTCCTGGTCACCGAGCTAATATCCTCAATCCAAACTTGCAAGAAATTGGCATTGGTTATTATTTCAAATCCAATGACACGGGAAATGTTAACTACAACCACTACTGGACTCAAAACTTTGGTAGGCCATTGGATTGAAAAGCTTCTCTTGCCTCTCTTTAGATTCCACCGAAGCTTTTGAAGCTTTAGAGCAGGTGTTCAGCAAAAAGCCGACACTCTCCAAGGAGTTGTCGGCTTCACATTGCGAGTTTGGCTTAGCGGGTGGAGAAGGCTTCGCTAAAGCGGCGAGTTACAGGTTCGAGGAGGAAAGTAAGGATGGATTTACGTCGGGTCACAACTTCTCCAGTTGCAGCCATGCCGGGTGACAGGTCAACTTCTTGTCCTTTAACCATCATCGAGGTCCTGCTGAGGCTAATTCGGCCCATGTAAACGGGGCCTAAATCTCTGTCTACTGTTGCGTTAGGACTGATTTGGCTTAGAGTGCCTTCAAGGGTTCCAAATTCTTGAAAAGGGAATGTAGCTAATTTCACTTTTGCCCGCATTCCTTCTGCTACAAAGCCGATATCGCGGTTGAGAATTTTGACCTCCAGCATTAGATCTCCGTCATCTGGCAGGATGGACATTAGTTCTTCCCCTGGCTCAATTGTTCTTTCCCCTAAAGTGGCCTGAATATTGTAAATTCTGCCGGAGATAGGGGCACGAATGGTGTCTCCATCAACTTTGAGGCTTGCTTGGGCCAGTTGGCCTTCAACATTGCTGAGCTCTTCCCGACGCTGAGTTAGTTGGGTAAGGATTTCGCTTTGCCGCTCTGAGCTTAAACGGACCGCTGAACTTTGGGCTGTTTGGTAAGCTTCTTCAGTCTGACGAATGACTTGCTGTTGCGCGGCAATCTCTTGCTGTAGGGAGGCTACTCGGTCTTCAGATTCGGTGAGGCGATCGCGAGCTTCCAAATAATCAAAGCGTGGAATCGCGCCGTCTACTAAATCTCGCAGCTTTGTTTCGCGTTCCTGGGCATTGATCAGCGTGGTTCGGGCGCTCTCAAGGTTCTGTTGGAGGCGAGATAACCGGGCTTTTGCTTCATCAATGGCGGCTTGTTGACGGTTAGCATCCGCGTTTGCCGCCGTTTGTCGGGTCGAAAACTCCTGCAATCGCGCTGCCAAAAGCTGATCTTGAATTGAACTGCCTGTGCTGGTTTGTCCCTGGCTCTCTGCCTCTAGACGAGCAATGTTTTCACGAATAAGGACAGCAGCTTGTTGTAGCCGATCGACTTCAGATTGAGAGATCGTCGGATCTCGCTCGATGAGCACATCTCCCTGCTGAACACGATCGCCCTCTTGAACTTTGATTTCGCTAATGATGCCCCCATCTAAGGAGCGGACGGGGCGAACTTGAGTGGCTGGAATCAGCTCACCTGGGGCGATCGCCACCTCATCAACCTTGCTAAAGTGAGCCCAAGTTATTGTTCCTGCCACTAAGAGGGTAATGCTACCGGCCAGAAGGCGCGTATAGAGCGGGGGCAACTCACGCACTGCTTTGCCTAACTCATAGGACAAGTAGTCTTCTGGGTTAACAAACTGCTGTCGAGTTTGACGAGCTTGAGCAGAGGAAGAGCTAGGGGAAGATTGCATCATGTTAAGTCGGGGCCTGATTTACGCTGATCAAAGTCAGACTTTCCTTATTCTTCCCAAGCCAGCCGTTTTAGATGTCGAATCATCATGAAGTTTTTATCGTTTGATCGCGAAAAACGGCCATCCAGAGTTTGAATGGCCGTGCAAACACGGACGATAGTTAGGTTAAGAGCAATTTACCTCTCAGGGGTAAATCTAAACTTGCTCACGATAATCGGCCTGACAGGTCGATAAAATTCGCTGGTCGTTATCGCTGATGGTTTGAATGTGGTGAAAGCCTTCTAGCTCTGCTGGAGTAGAGGGAGAACCGCCAACCGAAGCAACGGAGGAATCGGTCGCGAGTGCTACTGAGTAAGGATGATGGGATTGCTCGTAGCTATCGACCACTGTGAGTGCCAGTCGGTCAGCCTCTACTTCTCCATAGAAGCAATCAAAGGAAGAAGAAGGCATGTAGAATGCGCCAACCACTCGACGATTTTGGACTTCAAAGACTAAGTAAGCCGCGCCTAGTTGTTCGGGTTCAGCAGTTTGGCCGTAGAGATAAACACCATCTGCCAACGTTTGACGATTGGCTGCGTTGGAAACCCAGTTGGCCCGAGCCGCATGGATTTGGCTTAAGGTGAGCGTGGGTGGAGATTCTTGGCTCTGCACAGGTAGACTTAGTAGTCCGCCTAGGGCAACACCAAGCGCTGCTGCCATTCCAGCCAGCGATCGCCAAGAACTCTTTGGAGTAGCCGACGGTGAGAGCGAACGAGTCCTTAAATTTAGCACCGCAACTTCCTCCTTTCACCACTAAAAAACTAAGAATAGATGAACTCAACTTCACAGTAATTTCACTGTACCGAATAACCTATGTACAACCATTCATCCCTGCGAAAGACTTTACATAGCCTTGAAGGGCGATTTTCAAGTCGATAGAACGTATATGTCTTAGCCTTTTATCTCCATTTAGGTATATAGGCTTAGATATAGAAGAACTACACCACCATGCCCCCTCATTCCAGAAAGATGAGCAGCGAATTGGAATACCGCTTTCAACCAAACAGCTTTGTCCTAAGACTAAGATGAAGGCGAATGGGGCACATCATCCATCTGACTCACCTGACCAGGTGATTTTGGATTCCAGAAGGAATTTTTGGGCGATCGCCCCTTGATGTTGGGTGGTCAAGGGAAAACGATTGAATGTCACTAATGATACAAATCTACATCAGTTGGCTCAAAATCAGATTGCTCGCAAGAGCTGGTGAAACGCTAAAGGGATAGACTTTCACCATCACTTTGGAGCTGCACTTCAAGTAGACACTTACCTACTAATATCAGGTTGGCTAAAACTGTCCATTTTCCTATGTGCCAGTTTGTGGGACTGCTACATCCCCGCACACCGACATAAGCCGGCTAAAAAAGAACCGATCCCTGCATTGCTCCTGGGTTGGAGGGCAGAGATCGACTTCTCAAGATTTGATGACAAACTCATGGATAGAGCTCTCATCTATTAGCTAGCGAGATAGCCTCTAACGGTAGCTTTGCGACGACGTAGATGATCTAGCGCCTGTCGTTCGAGCTGACGAACCCGCTCACGACTGATGTTCATGCGCTGACCCACTTTCGCCAGAGATAGCTCGTGGCCGTCGGTTAGGCCAAACCGCAGTGTTAACACTTCTCGCTGCTGGGGCGTTAGCTCAGAGAGCAACCCTTCTAGATCTTGGCGCAAGGATTCTTGCGTGGTGTAGCTCTCAGGAGACGCGCCTTCATCTTCTAACAGGTCTTGAAGCTCAGTATCCTGGTTGTCTCCGACTCGCAGATCCAGCGATACGGGCTGACGCGCCATGATCAGGTATTCCCGAATTTGGGAAGGCTCTAGCTCTAGCGAATCGGCAATCTCAGCAGGTGTTGGGCTCCGGCCTAGCTCTTGCGTTAGCTCTCGCTGAACTTTCTTGATCTTGTTGAGCTTTTCAGTAATGTGAATGGGCAGACGAATTGTCCGAGCTTGCTGTGCGATCGCCCGCGTAATCGCCTGACGAATCCACCAGTAAGCGTAGGTCGAGAACTTGTAACCGCGAGTGGGATCAAACTTCTCCACACCCCGCTCTAAGCCCAGTGTGCCTTCCTGGATCAAATCAAGGAACTCTAGGTTGCGCTTCTGATACTTTTTGGCGATCGCCACCACTAGGCGCAGATTCGCCTCAATCATCTTTTGCTTGGCTCGCTGGCCTTCTCGCAAAGCCTTTTGAAGGTTTGCTTCGCTCATCTTTGCAGCTTCGGCCCACTCTCCATCACTGGGTTCATGACCTAGCTTTTTGGTCAGCTTCTCTTTGTGTTCTAGCAAGCCCATCATCTGCTGCACCTGCTTACCAAAGACAATCTCTTGTTCGTGGGTCAGCAGGGGTACCCGACCAATTTCGTGCAGATACGTCCGCACCATGTCGGCTGTGAAGAGTGGCTTACTCGTCTTGGCGGTAGTGTTTGCAGTTGGCATGGTTGGCGTAGTTAGCTCCGTGAAAAACTTTAGCAATTGGAGGGGACAGGAGAGGAGAAGCCTACAGAAAGCAGAACTCCTGACTTTCAAGCAGAAAGCCGTTGAAAAGGCTTAAAGGAGGAGACGCTCGCCAGGTCTAAACCCTTTGTGAGCAAGAGGTCAATCAAGCTGAGGCTACCAGAGAAATCTGCTGATTACGTAGGGCACAAAACAGGTGAATGATTCAGCAGACCCTCTTCTTGATTGCCCAGAACTTAAGCCTGAGTCAAAGAAAACCTTCTATACCGAACGCTCTAGTCTGTGAGAGACGATCGCTCATCTAGAAATCCTCAGCTCCCGAGCCTACAAATCAAGCTCTAACTGAAGTCATAATGACTTTGCATTAACTTATGTTATTACAAATCTCGTCTTCAGTAAAGAGGTCAGATTCATCCTTTGGGATGAACTTAACGGGTGATCTTCAGCAGCTTTTTGCCTGTGCCTTTACCTACATTTTGCAAATTTAACAGCTGAGATCCCCTTTCCAAAGATGCAAATTTAGCTAGGTATGACTCTCCTAATTGATGGAACTCTGGGCTTCAAAGCTCAATGTAGATCCGCAATTGATCCTTTTCAGCAGTGAGCCGCTAGGCTGTGTGTCTAGAGCGAGAGGATTTTGGCCTCATGGCCAGACCCTTGTTGCCAGACCCTTCTTAACAGACACGGTGTAGCACTTTCTGACTTGTGCTTTACTCTACTTAACTCTTACTTATCAATCATGCCCCGACTGACAACTTCTAGGGGTAGGGGAAACCCGATGGAATAACCGAACTTCCAGGATTACTTCCAGAATTATTGGGGGCCTAGAAGCCTAGATCTGCTCTAGCAGATTCAGCTGCTTTAAAGACCGCTGCAGTTGGCATATCTTCCCAGGTGACATCCCCGATCTCGGCATAGAAGGTTTCGTCATAGGGACGGGTACGGACTACGACAGGCATAGGGACGGCATGACCGAGGATAAGTGCCTGTTGTTTGGAATCTAACTTTGCTAACACAGAACGCAGACTTTGTCCACCCGACATCCCTGTAAAGATGGCTTCGATATCTTTTTCGTCATTGAGGAGGGCCGTAATCCGAGTGCCCACCTGAGACATCACTTCGTTGTCAATCCCGGAGGGTCGCTGATCGACGACTAAGAGGGTGACGAAATATTTCCGCATTTCGCGGGCGATTGTGCCAAAGATCGTTTGCCGGACTGTGCTGGCATCTAGAAAGCGGTGGGCTTCTTCAATGGTGATGACGAGTTGGCGGGGGCGATCGCTCACATTCTTCGTTTGCAAAAACTTTTCAGCCTTGTGGACATAGCTAGCGTGGATACGGCGCGCAATCACATTGGTCGCCAACATATAAGACAGCAAGTTGGACTGAGAACCAAACTCCACCACGACATGCTTACCCGCTTCTAGCGAATCCAGAATCTGGGCCACGTAGTTGCGAGGACAGCTATTGCGGATATATTTCAGGTCGTCGAGGCGCGTCAGCTTCCGTTGCAGCGCCATAATCGAAGACTTGCTGCCCATCTTGGTTTCACAAAATTCCTGGATCTCCTCATTCGTCATGCTGAGCAGGCGCGTAATCCAGGCTTTGCCAAACTCGTTGCGTAAGATGATGGCATTCTCCAGGCTGGCTTCAGACAGGTTGAGTTCTCCCCGCACCAACATCAAATCTTCGACATCGATTTGGTCGTAGCTGATATATAGCTCCTGGGCATCCCGCACGCCTCGCCGTTTGGTCGATTCGGGATCAAGGGTGTAGATCTGCACCTGACTGGGAAAAAGCTGTCGCAGTCCCTTCACCGTACTCAAGACCTTGCCTTCGCTAGCCGCCTCCCAGCCATATTCCGAATGCATGTCAAAAATCAGATTTACGGCGGCGCGCTTGCGGATAATTCCAGACAGCAGCAGACGGGTTAGAAAAGACTTACCTGTGCCAGATTTCCCAAAGATGCCATTGCTGCGCTCGACAAACCGATCCAAATCAATGCAGATTGGCACATCCATGTCGATGGGCTGACCGATCGCAAAGTTGCAGCGTTGGGGATCATCCTCCCACCCAAACACAGCCCGAAAGTCGCGCTCGCTGGCATCAAACACTTGGCTAAAGTGGCTGGGAATCGTTTTGACTGGGAGTAGCTCAATCGTGCTGGTTTGAGCTTGATAAGACCCCAGCACAGCATTCGTTTTGAGTCCAGAGTCTTGAGCTTTTGAGGAACGGCGGCTTTTGCCTGTCGATTGCTCTTGACCCGTCGCAGATTCCGGCGCTGCTGCGGTCGGTGTAAACATCAGCATCGGCGTCAGGTTGATCGTACCAAAGGTGCCTGTCCCGGCCAGAATATCGTGCAGAAACGTATTGCTCGGATCGGGCGGGTTGGCCAAAATTCGCTGGCTCGATGTTCCTAGGGTCACGTCAGTCATCATGCAGAAAAAGCGCGATCGCCTGCCCTGCACCACCAGAAACTTACCGACCCGCATATCTTCGACCGACACATCTGCGTGCAGACGAACTTCTAACCCCTGACTCAGGGAACCTTGAATGACTGAACCCAACGGCTTTTCTGCATCCATGCCAGAACATGCTCAATCCTTTGAGATATCCTAGCCTGTTCTGATGCAAAGCATACATCCGTTCTGGCAATTGAGGCCCGTTAGGGAGCCAGTTAGGGAACCAGTGAAGGGAGCCAGTTAGGAAAGTGAGCAGGGGCGATCGCCTACCGAGACCGCAACCGAAATTCATCAAATTTCACCACTTCAGAGTCCGGCTGACGGGTATCGAACCAATAGCTGCTGATGGTTCCCGTTGCGGTCTCAAAGATGCTAAAGACGGTGATGTCGTTGCTGGCCAGGTAGGGCTGGGGCGGGTCAGTGGCTGATTCGCTCAGCGTCGGCACAATGGGGGCCAGACCATTTGGGTTGCCTGTAGCGGTGTAGTCTTCTGCGTATCCAGTTGGAACTGGGCGTTTCTGATCGTTCCAGGCTGCGCCGTAGGTGTTCCCGACATTGGAAGTTTCCAGAAAATGCAGGCCCGTCGGACTAACAAATCGATTCCATAGATGGGAATGGCCGAACAACACTAGCTGCACCCCGGCTTGCTCCAAGAGCGGCACGACATCGCGAATGAGGTAGTCCTGCGATTTGGGATATTCGTAACGAATGGCTTGAATGCGGCCTTCTGGATCGCGTTCAAGCATCTGCACCGGATTGGTGTAAGCCGGAACGATGTTATCGCCCAGCGAGTGGGGCGGATGGTGAAACATGACGATCTTGTATTTTGCCTGCTGAAACTCTGGGCTGTTGAGTTCTGCTTGCAGCCAGGTATACTGAGCGCTACCGGGGGCGATCGCCTCAAAGATATGTTGCCCATAGCCCCAGCGTTCGGGATGGTCGAGGTCTTCCTGCCGTTCTTGGTAGCGGCCTCGCACGTCAGGTTTCACGTCGGGTCTGCGCCAAATGTTGGTGGCGTAGAGTGTGACTAGCCGAATGTTGCCAAAGCTAATCGCGTAATAGCTGCTGCCATCAGGGCCATCCTCCGGCAGGGTGAAAATTTCTCGATAGGTGTCGATGTTGAAGGAATGATCGTAAATCCAGCGATCGCGAATTTCTAGATCCCGCTCCGGATTGATTTGCTTCGCCTTGAGCGCGTACTGTTGCTCAGCAGCCTGACGCGGCACCGCATCGTTGAACTGTTCGCCCAAACCTTTCTCCATCGAGAATTGCCCCATCACTTCGTGGTTGCCCACCGCCGGAAATAAGGGTGCATGTTGAATCAAAGCGCCGCCCCGGTAGCGAGTTTTGCCCCCCTCTCGCTCCAACTCGTAGTTGGCCCGCCCCTGGAGGCTAGGAAAGAAAGCGCCTCCCCGGTTGTCATCAAACCATTCCGAGGCGCGATCGGGAATATTGACTAGATCTCCAGCCAGAAAAACAGCGTCAACCTGTCCGATGGTTTCTTCGACTTTCTGAAGGTTGGCAGGTGTCATCGGCATCAGCTGATGATCGGAGGTGAGCAAAATTTTGAGGGGCTGATGATCAGCGGGGAGCGGCGCTAGCGTAAACACGTCGCTATAGACAGTTTCACCCTGCGCTGTGCGGCTGAGAACACGGTAGGGCAGGCGAACCGATGCTTCAAGGCCCGTCACCTCCGCTTCGTGACGCCAGATCGGTCGCCTGACAGGATGCTGATAAACCTGCCCTGTTTCGGTTTGGGCTCCGACACGAGACTGCTGATCTTCGCGAGTCCGGCTTAGCTGGGTCGTTGTGGCGGTGGCGGTAAATTCCAAATCTTGGCCGTAGGCTACTTGGTGGCGATCGCCCTCAAATTCTGTAAACCAAACAACCCGGACCGATCTAGCGGTGGGGAGTTGGAGAAACGGTTCGGTGAGCAACTGAGGGGTAGAAGTCATGGGTTGTTGCGCCAGCGAGGATGTGACGGCGACACCAAGAGCCACCACCACCAGCAGCAAGATCGACAGCAGCACCATGCTGCCATTGAAAACACTCTGGAAGCCAAATCGACGAAGAAATCGCGTAACTCTGCCCTCACCTGAATTTACTGAATTTCAACAGAATATTCTTTTCTAGTTGAGCATATTTATCCTGCCCCGATCTTAAGAGATGCGGGGATAGTCGCGATTTAGTTCTAGTTAGAACCTAGGCAAGACTGTGCTGATTTTGACTTAGAAGCGATGAAAACTATCTCAAGGTAGAAGTCAGGATTGAACGTCTCATGGTGAAATTCTCGTACTTCCGTGCGTCTACCACCCTGACCCCGAACCTGATCCCGAATCAGTCAAAATGTTACATTAGAAACAGTTACATTTTGTAACATCGGGTTTCACAATTCCCTAGGCGCTGGAAATTAATGACTTCGGCAGAACAAATCGAGTTACGGTTGCGGCAGTTTCAATCTGAGCAGGCTCTGATTCTTGATCAGGTGGATAATGCGATCGCCCTTTTTGACCGCGATCGCCACTTGGTGCTGTTTAATCAAAAGCTGGCCCAGATGTGGGGACTGTCGGCTCACTGGTTGAGAGAGCAGCCGACCTATGATCAGGTTCTGACAGAAGTGGTGAGCCAGGGGCATTGGAGTGCCGCTCAGCGCCAGGAATTTCAGCAGATCCTCGACCAGACTAGCCCCGATGGCACCACCCTGCCGTTGATTCAGGAAGACGGTACCTATCTGGAGGTCTACATTACGCTGACCTCTGACGGGGGTTGGCTGTTTAATTTTCGTGATGTCACCGTGCAGCAACGGGCGCAGGCTAGCTTAAATGCTGAAGTGCGGCGGCTGACATTCTTGCTGGGGCTCACAGAACGGCTGCAAACCTCTACTAATTTGTCTGAAATCGGCCAATTTGCGCTCAACTACTTGGTTCAGGCCATGGGGGCGGCCTTTGGTGATGTCAAGGTGATCCAGGGTTCAGGGGGCGATCGCTTTGCGGCTCCCCTAGTCAATGACATTGCCGGACAGTTTATTGCCACCTATGGCGAAGTTGCCGTAGCTGAGATGCAAGCCGCCCTAGCGCGAGGAATTTCCTATGGGCAAGGGTTGCTCTGGCAGGTCGTCGAGACAGGCAAACCGATGTTTGTAGAAGACTACTACCAGCATCCCCAGGCTGTGCCAGAATTTCGCCATCCTGGAATTGGTCAGCTTGGTATCTTTCCAATTCCAGCCACCGACGGGACAATCATTGGCGTTCTGACGCTTGAATCCCGCAGCCTTCAAAAGCTGCAGGAAGCTCCTCAGCAAGATATGTTATTGGCGGCCTGTCGAGCCTTAGGCGTCGCCATCGAACGAGCCGAGTCTCAAGGTAGGCTACAACAAATCAATGCCGACCTAGAGCGGGCATCGCGCCTCAAATCCGAGTTTTTGGCCTCAGTTTCTCACGAACTGAGAACCCCCCTCAACAGCATTCTAGGATTTTCGGATTTGCTGCAACGCCAGATCGGCGGCCCCCTCACGACTCGTCAAATCAAACATGTACAAGCGATCGAACGCAGCGGCCAACATCTGCTAGAGCTCATCAACGAAATTCTAGACCTCTCAAAGATTGAAGCCGGAAAAGTTGACCTAGACTTGCGAATGGTGTCTATGCAAGATCTCTGTCGGGAGTGCCTGCGGATGATTCAGCCTCGCGCCGATAAGAAACGGCTAGGGTTGAGTTTGGAGCTAGATTATCGCCTCGATCAAGTACTGCTAGATGAGCGGCGGGTGCGACAAATGCTCGTCAATTTGCTGTCAAACGCAGTTAAATTTACACCTGAGATGGGAGCCATCAAACTTTCTGGCAAGCTAGCTTATGGCAACCAACTGGTGCAGGATGTCCGACCTGATTGCAGTCCGATTAACGTCAGTACGCCTTACCTTTGCTTGGAAGTGATTGACTCTGGCATTGGCATTCCTGCCGACAAGTGGCATCTGCTGTTTCGACCTTTCCAGCAAATTGATGCATCCCTGGCTCGCCCCCACGAAGGGACAGGCTTGGGCTTGGCGCTCACCAAACGATTGGCAGAACTACACGGCGGTACGATTTCGTTTCAATCTGCTCCCAACCAAGGCAGCACCTTTCGCATCTGGCTCCCCCTCACCGAACTGCGTCAGGAGTTGCAATCGCCCCCTCTGCCCACTCCACCAAAATCCCTAGACTGGAAACCCAAAGCCTCGCTGCCAACCGATGCTCACCGGATTTTGATTGTTGAAGATCAGCCCTACAACCAGGTGTTGATGTCGGAGTTGCTAGAGCTGGAGGGATACTCGGTGGAGCTAATTGGCGAGGGTCAAACCATGCTAGAGGCTATTCACTCGCCGCTGGTGACGCCCAAAACACTGCCAAATCTAATTTTGATGGATATTCAGTTGCCCGAAATCGATGGATTTGCACTGATGCGTGAGCTAAAGGCCCATCCGCTCTGGAAACACATTCCTGTGATTGCTGTGACCGCAATGGCCATGACAGGCGATCGCGATCGCTGTCTAGAGGCAGGGGCCGATGCCTACCTCAGTAAGCCCCTCGATTTGACTGAGGTGGTGATTCAGGTGCGATCGCTGCTCCAGTCTGTCTAGCCCTAGCCCGCACGCTCTATCTCTCTATCTACACCCATCCTACCCATCGACCCCGCCTCCCGTTCAATCAGGTGCCTCTACTCTTCAGTCCAAACTGACCCATGTAAAATGCCGCTGCCACACCCGACACTCTTATGACCCAGGATTTGCCAACCCAGGATCTGCATTATGTTTTGCTTGTGGACGACGAGCCTGACAACCTGTTTTTGTTGGAAGAGTTACTGCAAGTAGAAGGCTATCAAACCCGCTCTGTGCAATCGGGTGCGGAGGCGTTGGAGCTGGTCCGGCGCGATCGCCCCGCTCTCATCCTGCTCGATGTGATGATGCCGGGGATCGATGGCTTTGAAGTTTGCCAACAGCTCCGAGCTGATCCTGGCTTACAGTCGATCCCAATCATTTTCTTGACAGCCCTCGACAACGACGAATCACGGCTGCGCGGGTTAGAAATAATGGGCGATGACTACCTCACCAAGCCCGTTCAGGGTCGGTTGGTGGTGGCCAAGGTGAGCAATACGCTGCGGCTCAACCAACTGCGGCAGCAATCACAGTTACAACTACATCGCCAACTGCAGGAACAGTTTAAGCGCCAGATGGCCGCCGCATGGCAAATTAGCGAAGCCCTCTCCGAAAAATTTCGGCTGTTTGTGCCAGAGCAGTTTTTGCGTCGAATTGCGCCCAAAGGGGTGGAGTCTATCCAACTCGGCAACGCCACCGAAGCCGAACTGACGGTGTTGTTTTGCGATATTCGGGAATTTACAGCGATCGCCGAATCCCAACAAGTAAGCGACACCTTCAAATGGCTCAACGCCTTCTTTCAAGCGATGAATCAGTCGATCGTGTCTCACCACGGCTTCATCGATAAGTACTTGGGCGACGCCATGCTCGCTGTTTTCGATCGCCCCCATCATCAGGCTCAGGATGCTCTCCATGCAGCCGTCACCATGCGGCAAGCCCTGATCGACTTCAATGCCACTCGCCACCAGTTTGACTTAGAGAAACCGCTCAACATTGGCATCGGTGTTCATAGTGGCCTAGGGCTGATTGGCACCATTGGCTCTGATCTGCGGATGGACTCAACCGTGATTGGCGATGTGGTCAACACGGCTTCGCGTCTGGAAGAACTGACCAAGCTCTACGGCTGCCCGATTTTGGCCAGCGATAAAGCGATCGCCCAACTCACCCATCCCGAAACCTTCCATACTCGCTGGGTTGATCAGGTGACGCCCCGTGGCAAACGCCACAGCCTCAATCTATATGAAGTGATCGGCACCCAGGCCCAACCCATCGATGAGGCCAAAGTCATCACCCAAGCGATCTTCGCCACAGGAATTCACGACTGGCAGCAGCAAAACTGGGCCGCAGCGCTGGCTTGCTTTGAGCAAGTTTTGCAGCAAAACCCCCTCGACCCGCTGGCCCACCTGTACCGCGAACGTTGTCAGGCAAGGCTACTGAAGGGCGATCGCAACGACGTTGAAGTATTGTCTGTGGGTGGGAGTGAGGATCAAACAGTTTAACGTCTAACTTACGTTTAACGTTTAGCTTAACTTTCACTCGCCTTCGATTTTGTAGACTTCCGGCTAGACTTGGTTCCCGTAGATTTGGTTGTTGACTTCGACTTAGTCGTTGACGATGACTTTGATTTAGCAGCTGACTTCGTCTTGGCTGCAGTTTTGCGAGTGCCAGTAGATGCGCTAGATTTGCGGCCCGACTTTTTAGAGCCTGCTTTTGCATTGAGCAATTCGATTGCTTTCTCTAGCGTGAGAGACTCTGGCGTATCTTCTTCCGGCATTCCAGCATTCACCTTACCGTGCTTCACATAAGGGCCGTAGGGACCATCGAAAATGTTGACTGGCTCTCCATCTTCAGGATGGTTTCCTAGCTCGCGCAGCGGTTTAGCCGCAGTTTTGCTCCGTCCCCGGCCCTTTTTCGGCTCAGCCAAAAGTTCCAACGCCCGTTCTAAGGTGACGGTCAACACATCATCCTCTTTCTTGAGCGATCGATAATCTTTCCCTTCCTTGCCCTGGTCATGCACCACATAGGGACCAAAGCGACCCAAATTGGCCTGAATCTTAGCTCCTGTTTCCGGATGGTTGCCCAGCAGTCGAGGTAGAGCCAGCAGCCCCACGGCCATCTCCAGCGTCACATTTTCCATGCTGGTACCTTTTGGCAAAGAGGCTCGCTTGGGCTTAGGGTTCTCTTCTGTCGCCTCTCCCAGCTGAACATAGGGACCATACGGCCCCAACAACATGTAGATCGGTTCTCCCAATTCAGGATGGAAGCCCACCTTATCCGGACCTTCTGTTTTTTGGCGCAGTAATAGCTCCACCTGATCGGGATCTAGATCAGCGGGGGTGAGATCGTGCGGAATCGAAGCTTTGACGGGGCCGTCGCCATTTTCCGACTCAATATAAGGACCATAGCGCCCAATCCGAACCTTGGCCTCCAAGCCTTCCAGCTCAATGGCGCGGGCATCATTGGGATCGATTTGATCGGCACGCTGCTTGACCTGCGTTTCTAGGCCAGCGTCACCCAAATAAAAATTTTGCAGGTAAGGCAGCCACTCGGCTTCCCCTGTCGAGATTTCGTCTAGGGTGCGCTCCATCCGAGCCGTAAAACTGGTATCGACCAGATCAGGAAAGTGTTTTTCCAGCAGGCTCGTGACTGCAAATGCCGTAAAGGTGGGGATTAGGCTGTTGCTGATCATTTGGGCATAGCCCCGGTCAATGATTGTGCCAATGATGGTGGCGTAGGTGCTAGGGCGACCAATGCCCTCACTCTCCAGCATTTTGACCAAAGAGGCTTCTGTGTAACGAGCTGGCGGCTGAGTTTCGTGCCCGATCGCCTCCAGTTCAGTGCAGTTGGGCTGATCCCCAACCTGAAGCACTGGCAAGATGACTTCCCGATCTTCAATGGCCGCATCGGGATCATCCGATCCTTCTACG
This sequence comes from Elainellales cyanobacterium, assembly GCA_041746655.1. Classification (GTDB taxonomy): domain Bacteria; phylum Cyanobacteriota; class Cyanobacteriia; order Elainellales; family Elainellaceae; genus JBGTGR01. Next base: position 85,283 of record JBGTGR010000019.1, read on the forward strand.
TAGGCTCTGAAGAAGCCTGCAAAGTCGATGCGTTTGCCAGAGGCCCGGAAACTGGCATCCTCCACCTGAATTTGAACCGTAATGTGGGTTTGGCGAGCTTCGGCCATTTGAGTCGCGACTGTGCGCTTCCAAATTAGGTCGTAGAGCTGCAGTTCACGACTGCTCAACCCAGTTTGTTTGGGAGTCCGAAAGGTACTGCCTGAGGGCCGAATTGCTTCGTGTGCTTCCTGAGCCCCTTTGCTTTTGGTGGAATATTGACGCGGCTCAGGACTCAGGTAAGCCTTGCCATACATTTCTTCAACGCAGTCACGGGCAGCGGCGATCGCCTGCTGAGACAAACTTACCGAGTCTGTCCGCATGTAGGTGATGTAGCCCTGCTCATAAAGGCTCTGAGCGATCCGCATCGTTTCGCGAGCAGTGAGCCGCAGCTTACGGTTGGCTTCCTGCTGCAAGGTAGAGGTCGTAAAGGGTGGAGATGGCTTGCGAGTCGAAGAGCGCTCATCCAGATTGGCAACAGTCCAGTTGCGATCGGCCAGACGTTCCTGAAGGGCTCTGGCTTCAGCCTCGTTGAGCAACAACACCTGCCGGCCTGCCGCAATCTGTCCGGTAGACTCATCAAAGTCGCTGCCTGTGGCCAAACGAACGCCACCCAGCGACACCAGCCGAGCATCAAACGGGGTATCGTCTTTGGTCAGAATAGCCTTGAGATCCCAGTAACTGCCCTTGCGGAAAGCTCTCCGCTCCCGTTCTCGACGGACGAGCAGCCGCACGGCCACCGATTGCACCCGACCCGCAGAGAGACCACCCGCAATTTTTTTCCACAGCAGCGGAGAGAGCGTATACCCCACCAGCCGATCCAAAATTCGTCGCGTCTCTTGGGCATGAACCAGCTGTTCATCAATGTTGCGGCAATTGGTTAGGGCCGCCTGAATTGCTTCCTCGGTGATCTCGTGAAAAACCATTCGCTTGATTGGCACCTTCGGCTGAAGCACCTGCAGCAAATGCCAGCTAATGCTTTCACCCTCCCGGTCTTCGTCCGTCGCCAGAATCAGCTCATCCGCATTTTTCAACGCATCTTTGAGCGCTTTGACGACTTTCTTTTTATCTTTAGGAACCACGTAAAGCGGCTCAAAATCAGCTCCGACATTGACCCCAATCTTGGCCCAATCTTCACCCTTCACCGTTGTAGGAATCTCACTGGCAGATTGAGGTAGGTCGCGCACATGGCCCATAGATGCTTCTACCTGAAAACCAGCGGGCAGGTAGTTGCGAATAGTCCGCGCTTTGGTAGGAGATTCAACGATGACCAGAGTTGACATGGGATTCAAAACGTTTCAGGGAAGGACGGATAACGAAGCGGATGCATAGCGGTGGGATGAGATCCTGAATTCCACACTAACGAGCGTTTAGCTCTTGTGCAACGAATCTAAAGCAATTTTTTTGCGTCAGATACAAATGTACTAAATACAATAGGCCCGATGCAACCGTGTTGATGCAGCCATATTGATGCAGCAGCCATATTGATGCAACAGTATAGACATCTTGGCAGATCTCCTGATAGTCCTGTGATGCCAAACCTGTACCTAATCTGTGATTTTCGATCTGGGCTTGGAGGTTGGGACTTTTAGTAGGTTGGGACGTTTGAGCAGGACTGAGCGGCACTGACTTTTTATAGCACTCGCTTTAAGCACTCGCTTTCGCTTTTTGGTGAGCCTTGCTCTCTTATAACTAATATCAGCACAATCTAGATAAATCTTCTGCTGGTTCGATCAAGTTCCAGTAAATCTGCACGGTATGATGCAATATGAAGGATCGTTAAACGAATTCAACGAGCTGATCCAGGATGCCGGAGTACGTTACACCTGTTGGCTGTTAGTTCTTAGCCAATTAAGCCTTGGGCTGTTAGTTCTTAGCTAGTTCTTAGCCAAAGATTACCTGCTGCTCAATCCGATCGGTTCTCCCCGTTGATATTTCCTAACTCGTCAAATCTCCTATGGACTTTGCTAATCTTGCAGCCCAGCTGAATGCTGGAGCCATTTTGCCAGAAGGCATTGTGATCATCACACTGCTTACAGTTTTGGTCAGCGATCTGATTGGTGGCCGAGCCACAGCGCGCTGGTCTCCCTACCTGGCGATCGCCGGTCTTCTAGCTGCCGTTGTGGCCCTGTACTTCCAGTGGGATATTGCCGATCCCATTTCATTCCTGGGTAGCTTTAACAGTGACGCTATCAGCGTTGTCTTTCGGGGCATTATTGCCCTGTCTGCAGCACTCACTATCCTGATGTCAATTCGGTATGTTGGACAATCAGGAACTTCTCTGGCAGAGTTTTTAACAATTCTGCTAACTGCCGCACTAGGAGGAATGTTCCTGGCTGGGGCAGATGAGCTGGTGATGATTTTTGTCTCCCTAGAAACCCTCAGTATCTCTTCGTACCTGCTGACGGGCTACATGAAGCGAGATCCCCGTTCCAATGAGGCTGCGCTGAAGTATCTGCTGATTGGGGCTGCAAGTTCGGCTATTTTCCTCTACGGAACGTCGCTACTGTATGGCCTGTCGGGTGGACAAACTCGCCTCAGCGCGATTACAGCAGGCATTGCGAATAACCCAGGCGATTTATCGATTGGTGTCGTCATCGCCCTGGTATTCGTCATTGCAGGCATTGCCTTTAAGATTGCAGCGGTGCCTTTCCACCAGTGGACGCCAGATGTGTATGAGGGATCGCCGACTCCGGTTGTGGCGTTTTTGTCGGTGGGTTCAAAAGCCGCAGGGTTTGCCTTGGCAATTCGTCTGTTGGTAACAGCATTCCCGCTGGTTTCAGAGCAGTGGCACTTTGTCTTAACGGCGCTGGCTATCCTCAGCATGGTGCTGGGAAATGTCGTGGCGCTGGCGCAAACCAGCATGAAGCGTCTGCTAGCCTATTCCTCGATTGGTCAGGCTGGTTTTATCATGATCGGTTTGGTGATTGGGACGCAGGCCGGATACGCCAGTATGGTGTTTTATCTGATGGTCTACCTGTTCATGAACCTGGGTGGCTTTACCTGTGTGATTTTGTTCACGCTGCAGACCGGGACAGACGAAATCACTGAGTACAGTGGCCTTTACCAAAAAGATCCACTCTTGACGCTGTGTTTGAGCGTTTGCCTACTCTCGCTAGGGGGCATTCCACCGTTGGCGGGCTTCTTCGGCAAGATTTACCTGTTTTGGGCGGGTTGGCAGGCCGACGCCTATGGGTTAGTTTTGGTTGGCTTGGTGACTAGCGTGATCTCGATTTACTACTACATCCGCGTCATCAAGATGATGGTGGTCAAAGAGCCGGGTGAAATGTCGGAGTCTGTTCGCAACTACCCTGAGGTTCGGTGGAGTCTGCCTGGAATGCGTCCTTTGCAGGTCGGTCTAGTGCTCTCACTTGTAGTAACTTCTCTGGGTGGTGTTTTGTCGAATCCGCTGTTTTCGCTGGCCAATAGCTCTGTGGTGCGGACACCGCTACTACAGGCGAATGTTCCTGCGGTTGAGCAGTCTGTTGAGCAGATCAGTCAAGATTTGTTGATAGAAGAGTTGCCCATTGTGGACCCGAGTCTTCCTGGCTAGTGGGGCGATCGCCATCTTCTAGCTAATTTGTTTTGAGAGGGGGCAGCCATTGCTAGCCCCTTTTTTATTTGTTTTTATTTATTTTGCTCAGAAAATCCAACCAACCGGAGCAACATGTCTCTTTTGTGGGTAGGGATCGGCTGTGGGCGAGGCACGTCTCGCTGGGCAATTGAGGGGGCGATCCGGCAGGTCTGTCAGACTTACCAGTTGGCAGAAGAGGCGATCGCCGGAATCGCCACCCTGGATCTAAAAGCCAATGAGATTGGGCTACTGGAGCTATGTCGCGATCGCCAATGGCCCTTGCGTTGCTTTTCGGCGGAGCAGTTGCGGTCAGTGCCCGTCTCAACCCCTGCGGCCTATGTCGGGGCAGCCGTCGGGACACCCAGCGTCGCTGAAGCGGCGGCAATTTTGGCTTGCCAGCCGTCAGGAAAATCTCAACCCAGCTTAATACAGGTCAAGCTACGGGTTTCCAAGCAAATCGTACGAATAGACGAGAGTTCGAGGGGCGTGACGGTGGCGATCGCCCAGCCCTCGAAACTAGACCCTCAAGAATAAAACCTAAAGAAATTAGATGGCCCGACTGGTGAGCAGGCTGAGCGCACTGGAAACAATTGTTAAAATGATTGAACCAATCAGCGCAGGCAAAAAGCCAGCAACCGCGAAGCCGGGAGTCACAGCGCCAACCAGCCAAATGGTAATCGCATTAATCACCAGCAAAAACAGCCCTAACGTCAAAATCGTAACGGGCAGCGTCAGCATAACTAGCAGGGGCCGAATAAACGCATTAACTAAGCCCAAAATAACTGCCGCAATCAGCGCTGCGACAAAGCCTGCAATTTCGAAGCCAGGGACAATATAGGCTGTGATAATGAGGGCGATCGCGGTTAGCAACCAGGTCAGGATAAAATTTGGCATTGTAGTGATTCAGACTAGTGTTTTGGAAAACCACTTCTTTCTGTCGCAGCCTGGGTTAGATTGAGGTCTAAATCCTGAGCGAGAGAATAATCTCATCATCCTTCGAAAGAACTAAAACGTCATATTTCTATCGGCAGATTTCACAAAGATCGAATTCAGGTGCATTGTTCATATCGTGATCTGCAGAGGCAGCAATGGCCCCTTTTCCTCGTTTAGAAGCAGCCATCCAGGACCTGTCCCAGACTCCCAATCTGGTTCGCATCAAAAAGCTATTATTCTATGCCTGCACTGGCAACTGGGAGAACGATCCAGGCAAGGTTCACTTTCTCAATCTGCGGGAGTTGGTTCAGCATTTGCTCGAAATCAACCCTACTTTAGAGCAGTTGCAGTGGTATCTGGAGGGCATCGTTCAGACCCTCAACAAGCAGGCCGACTATACCCTTGTCGCCAATACCCTCATCGGCCATCTTCAGCAGGTCTATGGCCAATCTGAGCTGGATCAGGGTGATTTGGATCAGGATGAGCTAACGCGGGCGATCGCCCCTGCTTCGGGCTTTTCAACCTCACCCTATGGCGCGATCGGTCAATCTCTAGAGCAGGACAGCGACGTTATCCGACTGAAAAAACTGCTGTTTTGCACCTGCAGGCAAACCTGGGAAAACGATTTAGAAACGCTCAACCAGTGTTCGCTCGCCGATCTAGTGCAGGAAATTCATGGGATGGCCCCCACCCTAGAGCAAGCCCAACAGCAGCTGAGCAACGTTGTCTTAACACTCAACAAGCAGGCTCAGTATGAAGCGATCGCCCACAGACTCCTCCAGCAGCTAGAACCGCTTTACATTACAACCCCCCTCGCCCTAGTGGCCAACCATTATGCTCATCCCACCGTCGCAGAGCACCATATCCCGCCCGAACCACATTCTTTACCCGTTGCGGCTCCCATCGTCACAGCGCCGGTCAAAAGCCTAGCCGATCCATTAGCCGTATTTAATCTGCGTCTAGATGTGATGAAATATGCCAATCCGCTCAGAGCTAAAATTCTGGCGATTACAGCCCTCTATGAACCTGTAGACCTCGACGACGCCGGATGGTCAACCCTCAAAGCCCACCAACTTGATGACCTCCTCTGTCGCCTAGTCGAACGATTTGAGCAGATCAAAACCTTGGAAGCGCGTCTAGAGCATGTGGCCCGCCATCTCAGAGAGGCCGACCAATATGGAGCAGTAGTCGGTGCGATCGTGCGGGCAGTTCGACCCTTTTACAGTCAGCAACCCGATCTCGAGGCCGCTGCACTTAGCCCAGCCAGCTCTCTAGATCAAACAAGACAGGCTGAAGCCACGGGGCTTAAGCAGCTACAGGACGAGGAAGACAACACCTGCCAGTTCTTTTCCTCAGCAATGCTGTCTTCCCTTCCTTCTCATCCCAGTAGTGGTTGATCCCAGTAGTGGGTGATTCCAGTAATGGGTGATTCCAGTAATGGGGGCATAAACAGGAAGCAAAATGGATGCAAAGCAGCTCCTAGAAGCGTATGCAGCCGGAAAAATCGACTTTAGTGGCCTCAATTTGAGTGGCCTAGATTTGAGCTATGCCGATTTGATCGGAGTCAACTTTACCAAGGCTGATTTGCACAACGCCATATTGACGTTGGTCTACCTCAGTCGGAGCATCCTCAGTCAAGCAAATTTACTTGGGGCACGGCTGAGCGGCGCAAACCTAAATCAGGCCACACTGATCGGAGCCAATCTGCGCGATGCTGACCTACACGGGGCCATGCTGCAAAACGCTGATCTACGCAGCGCCAATCTCACCCTGGCCAACTTATTGGATGCCAACCTGATGGGGGCAGACCTCCGCAATGCTGACCTAGGAGGGGCCAACCTGACCGGAGCTTGCCTGCGGGGTGCCAATCTGCGGGAGGAAAATCGACGCTACACCGCCAATCTACGGGGCGCGAACTTGCGAAAGGCCGATCTACAAGGGGCCAATCTGACCGGAGCCGATTTATCTAAAGTTGATCTACGCGGAGCGAACCTGAGCGAGGCCATGTTGCGAGAGGTTGACCTCAGTGAGGCCGATCTAAGTCAGGCCAATCTGCAAGGCGCGTTTTTGACCGAAGCCAACCTGACTCAGGCCAATCTGACCCAGGCCAATCTGCTCAACGCCAAACTAGAACGTTCCACCTTGACAGAAGCAATCCTGAGCCATGCCAATCTCAAAAATGCCGTCTTGCCCGATACCAAACTGATTAGAGTTGATTTACAGCACGCCAATCTAGAAACAGCCAAGCTGACACGGGCCGATCTAAGTCGGGCCAATCTGCGAGGCGCAAACCTGCGAGATGCAAATCTCACGGAGGCTTACTTGGCTAGAGCCGATTTGACTCAAGCCAATCTCACCAATGCCAGCCTGATGCGGGCAGAAGTCAGCAGTGCCAATCTTGCATCGGCTATATTTCAGGGAACAACCATGCCTGATGGAACGATCCAAAGTGACTAAAGGGCCCTCAAAAGATACTGAACTTGACAGTAACAGGTGGGCAGCACTGTTAAGATCCATCTAATTTGCTATTCGCTTTTGCTATTCGCTAGTTTGCTGCTCAGCATCCGGTTCGTCGATTTATTGGCTAAATCTCCATGAGTGACATCATTCTCAACGTTCAAAATCTCCAGGTGCAGTTTCGTTCTGAGGAACGCATCGTTAATGCGGTGGATGGCATCTCGTTTGAGGTCAAACGGGGCCAAACGTTGGGAATCGTTGGAGAATCGGGCTCTGGTAAATCGGTGACCTCTTTAGCTGTCATGGGTTTGATCCCTAGTCCACCAGGCCATATTTCGAGGGGTGAAGTTTGGTTTAGGGGGACGGATACGGAGTCCGCTCCGATCAACTTATTGTCACTGTCATCGGAGCAAATGCAGCGCTATCGGGGCGGGCAGGTTTCGATGATTTTTCAGGAGCCAATGAGCTCGCTCAACCCGGTTTATACCTGCGGCTTTCAGTTGATTGAAGCGTTGCGGCTCCATCAATCGATCTCCCAGGCAGAGGCCCGACGACAGGCTATCAACCTGCTGCAGGAAGTGAAGCTGTTGTCGAGTGATGAAGATTTGGGCCATAGCTATATCGAAGAGTGCCGGAAGAAAGTAGGGGCTGAACCGACGGAGGCCGAGGTGCGCCAGGAGATCAACCGCCGAAAACATGCCATTCTCGATCGCTATCCCCATGAGCTATCGGGGGGCCAAATTCAGCGGGTGATGATTGCCATGGCAATTTCTTGCAATCCGTCGCTGCTGATCGCAGATGAACCAACCACGGCTCTGGATGTGACGGTGCAGGCGACAATTTTGGATTTGCTGCGGGAATTGCGCGATCGCCGGGGCATGTCGATGATGTTCATTACCCACGATCTCAGCCTGATTGCGGAAATTGCCGATTCTGTGGCCGTTATGTATCAGGGCAAAATCGTAGAGTACGGATCCGTCTGGCAGATTTTTTCTGACCCACAGCATCCTTACACGAAAGGCTTGCTGACCTGTCGCCCTCAGCTCAACCGCCGATTCCGTTACCTCCCGACCATTTCGGACTACATGGAAGTGGTGACGCTGCCTACAGGTGAGCAAGTCATCCAGGCGAAGATCACCGATCAGGCTGGTGGGGTTGATCCACAAAGTTTAGAGGTGAGTGACGCTGAGCTCAATCAGCGCATTGCCGAACTTCAGCAGAAATCGCCACTGGTCTCAGTGAAAAATCTCCAGGTGGGCTTCCCGGTGCGGGGCATGTTTGGCCAGACTGAACGCTACACGATGGCCGTGAACGGGGTTTCGTTTGACATCTATCCAGGAGAAACGCTGGGTCTGGTGGGTGAGTCGGGCTGTGGCAAAACCACGCTGGCGCGATCGCTATTGCGTTTGGTCGAGCCGATGGGCGGTCAACTCCTATTTGAGAATCAGGATGTGCGTCAGCTCCGGGGCAATCCTTTGCGGCGACTGCGGCGAGACATGCAGATTATTTTCCAGGATCCCTTCAGCTCCCTCGATCCTCGCATCACGGTGGGGGATGCGGTGATGGAGCCGCTCAAGATTCACGGAATTGGCAAGAGCCGCAAGCAACGGCGAGAGCGGGTTGTCTATCTACTAGAGCGAGTCGGGTTAGATGCCAGTTGTGTCGATCGCTATCCCTATGCTTTCTCTGGAGGACAACGCCAGCGCATTTGTATTGCCCGGTCGTTGGCTCTCAATCCTAAGTTTATTATTTGTGACGAGTCGGTTTCAGCGCTGGATGTGTCGGTGCAAGCCCAAGTGCTCAATCTGCTGAAGGAGTTACAGGGAGAATTTGGCCTGACGTACATCTTTATTTCCCACGACTTGAGTGTGGTGAAGTTTATGAGCGATCGCATCATGGTGATGAATCGAGGCAAGGTCGAAGAAATTGGCCCTGCCGAATCTATTTACCGCAACCCTCAGCAGCCCTATACGCGCCAGTTGATCAGCGCCATTCCATTAGGAAATTTGGAGGAAATTCGCGATCGCCAGACCCAACGCGGCTTTGCCATCAGCTAGTCTGATTGCTGCAAATTTGCGGTGCTAGGCTGAGCATCTTCCGGTGGGGGCGGTTCAGCCACTGCATTCTGCAAAGAAATATCGCAAAACACACCGACTGTTCTGAGCGAACTACCGCAGATTTTACAAAATTGGGCATCGTCATCATGGAACTCTAGACCGCAGTCGGGGCAGGATACTTCCACTTGATTAGCTGTTTTGACCAACCGTTTGATCAAGTCGCCCAACTGCCAAGGAATCAGTGCAATTCCTGTCAAAATCATCAGGACGGTTAGCAATCTTCCCAGTTCGGAAATGGGCGTGATGTCTCCAAAACCCACCGTAGTCATGGTTGCGACTGAGAAGTAAACTGCATCCAAAAACGTGCGGAAGGCGTCTGGATTGGTCGGATGTTCGACCTGATAAATCATGCCAGAGTACACAAAAATGATCGCAATCAGCGTAAAGATAATCCGGCTTAAAATGACAACATCTTCACGGCTGACATAGCCAAAAATAGTTCGGCCTTCGATAAAACGAATCAATCGCAGAATCCGAAACCAACGAAAGATCCGGATAAATCGAATATCAACGGCTCCTAGCAGAAAGGGTAGGATCGCCACCAGGTCAATAATAGAGTAGAGGCTAAAAAAGTAACGAAATCGTTTTTCTGCAACCCATAGCCGCAGTAAATACTCCACTCCAAAAATAAACAAGACTCCAGTATCAATAGTTTCTAGAAGGCTTCGAGTTGCAGATGGAATACTATAGGTTTCGGCTACAAAGATGGCAGATGAAAGCAACACCAACCCAGTAATGGCTAGATTGAGCAACTTTCCCAAGGGTGTCTCAATATCTTCTAGATAAAACCTAATTTTTTGTCGCAATGCCATCAGGAACTCATCTCACATCAACAGCCCAGCTCGATTTCTACTGTACTTCTTCGTCCTGAGTTCTGCTCAAGCATCCAATGGGTGAACCCCATCCCGTTTATCCTTGAAGTGCTAGCGTTTTTAGGGTTATGTCTGAAACATCTGAAACAAAAGAGTTTGCTGTGGGCGATCGCGTCCGGGTTATTGCCCTTCCCCCCTACGTCAAAACAGCCGAACCCATGCCGATGCTGCGTCCGCCCGACGTGATTCAGCTCGGCGAAGAAGGCACCGTCTTAGACCGCCGACCTGGAGACTACTGGGGTGTGCGATTTACGAGAGGCGCTTTTTTGCTGGATAGTCAGTACCTTGAATCGGTATCCTCCGTCTCCGAGGCAGAATAGCCTTATTGCTAGGGCATCAGGTCTGAAAAAAGCCGCTGACGCCATCGTCTTGCAGGCGAGTTCGCGTTACTTGCGTTCCCGAGGCGATTGGCAGCATGAGTCGGCTGAGGATGCGATCATCTTCGAGCTTGTACAGATTAAACTCACCACCCAGTTGCTGCATCAAAGACTGGCAAATTGCCAAATGGAGCCCCGGAGGATGATCCAACGTTGATGGCGCAAGCAAATCTTCTAGCCGTCCTAGGTGCAACTCTTCCAGCATTCGAGGTTCGATGACACCGTGATCCGTCAGTGATAGCTCTAGCCATCGTCCATCTAGTGCCCGACACCAAATGTCTAAACGGCTGTTGGGGGGCGATCGCAAGCAAGCCGCCAGCATCAGCTCATAGATCACAAACTCAACCTTAGGAATGTCTCCCCCAATGCTGAGACTTTCCTCATTGTGAACCTGCAACCAGATTTGACGCTGCTTCATCAGGGAATCCACCCGCTCCAGTGCCCGCTTGAGCAGACTCGCGAGGGGAATCGTTTCATAGTCTGTGTGTAGCTTCCACTGCTCGTTGCGGAGTAAGGGCGTCATCGCAGACATGGAGCTGCCCAACTGCCGCAAAATCTGCTGGTAGCGCATACTAGAGAGCGCATCTTTCTGCTGGCTCAGCTCATTGAGGCGTCTCACCCCAATCCGGAGGATTCGATACATTTCCTCCAAGCGGCGATGCTTGTACCAGTTGAGGCGAGTCAGATCCTCACGCTGACCAATCAAAATCTCCGTCAGCATCAGATAGCGACGCGACCAAGCCAACTGACTGAGCAGCATTCCCAACACATTCAGCTGCCGTTCTGACCAATGTCGCTCCCGGTGATCGGCAACGATTACTACCCCAGTCGGCTCATGCTCAGGAGAGGTTCGCAGCGCCATGACCAAAATCCGGCCCACACCGGGTCCACTAAACCACTGCCTGGTCTCTGGAGAAAGATCGTCAGCCGTCATCGGCAGCAGCCCATCACTCTGGAGCGCCCACTGCAGCAATAGGTCGGTATAGACCGGAATGGCAATATCAGTCGAGAGGCTAAAGCTAGAGTTGTTGACGACAGAGGCAGAAATGTGCGCCGCCTTTCGTCCCGGCTGCCAGGTGATCAGCGCCGTCATTGGCACCTGCAAAATCTGAACGATATGATGCATAGCAGCCTGCTCAAGCTGATCGAGCTGATGAGCTTGCTGCATCGTGGTGAGGCCCCACTGGATGCTTTGGTAGAGCTTTTGTTGCTGTTCGACCTGACGCTGAAGCTGCCACTGGTGCAGGATCAGGCCAATCTGTTGGCTGACAGTACCAATGATTTCACGCTCCGAGCGATTCCAGGTGCGGGTGGACTCATGCCCAATCACCAGCAGCCCTTCTAGGGGGCGGCCCATCGCGGTACTGCAAACCAAGAGCGACTGAAACCCCAGTTCCAAGAAGACATCTCGCCATGCCATGAGCTTGAGATCGTCTTCCAGATTCTCAATGCCGACGGCCTCAGTGCTGCGCTCTAGCATCTGGCGATCGACATCATTCAGCGTATGGAGGGGCTGTGACAGCACTCGACGCCCAGGGGGCTGGCTCTGGTAGCAAATCTCGAAATTTTCCTGATCTTTGTCGTAGAGCAACACCAAAAATCGTTCGGCCTGTAGCCGCCGACAGACCTGCTCAGCACATTGCTTGAGGGCTTTGTTCCAGTCGTCATCCCCCATAATGGCGTGGGAAATTTCGGAGGTCAGGGCTTGGTCTAGCTTGACCTGCTGCACGATGGTTTCCATTTCTTCGAGGGGGGCCGTGAGGGCAATCAGTTGAGCGGCTCCTCGGATATAGCTTTTCTCTTCTTCTGACCAAATGCGGGCCTCGTTTCCTTCTGCGGCGACAAATCCCAGCAGCTCATCCTGAAACAAAATGGGAGCGGCGAGGAGCGATCGCGCCTGAATCACCTGCATCAACCGTCCGGTCATCTCGGCTTTGAGAGAGCTATGGGCTTCTCCAATCGAAACGAGCTGATCGGCGGCCAAAGCCTGATAAAAGCTATTCACTTCCTGCACCGTAATGCCCGAGGACAGCGGACTCCCTTCTGCCGTCCCGACACCGACTCGTTTACCAAACCGCCGCCAAAAATAGCGTCGCTGCGGCTCAAACCAATAGATATTTGTGCGGTCTGCCCCGATGAAGCGGTGGGTTTCTTCGGTAATGGCCTCTAGCCGCGATTCTAGGGTTGGCAGCGATCGCAACTTCGACAATAAAGCCAGCAAAGGTTCCGCCGGACGCTTGGTGCGCTGTCGTTGCCAATCGATATCAATTTGGTAGAGTGCTGCAGCCAGTCCGCCCAACAGCATCGACAGGCGGGCCTTTTCTTCAGAATGGGGAGACACCCCCCACAAATGAGACCCCAACATCGCCACTCCAAAACAGCGGTCTTTGTGGCGAATTGGAAAAATGATGGTGCCCTGAATATTAAGTTTTTGGGACATTCGACGCCATTCACCAGCGCGCGGCTCTTCCCGCAAGTCTGGAACCCCCAACAGCCGCTGCTGAATGACGACCTGCTCTAGCAGATCTCCGGGCTTGAGGACAAAACGCTGCTTGAGGAACGCTGGGTCCCCCGCAGACATCATGCCGCCTTTGCCTAACAATCGATGTTCAACGCGGTCATATAGACCAATCCAAACTAGCGCATACTCAAACTCGGTATGGAGATAGTTCAGCGTTGTTTCGATCAGGACATCCGCACTCTCTTCTTCTCGTAAGGTTTGAAGCGTACGCCCTAAGGCAACCAGCTGTTTTTCGTAAGTTGATGGCTCCTTCTGCACAACCATGTCCTAATTGCCCGTCCTATACGGGTTGCCCATGCTGTTCACTTTGAAGATGCATTACAGATGCTGCCCCTGATCACGATTGGTTTGGATCTTAAGTGCTTTTGGATGAAACACTGGACCTATTATGATTTAGAGTGCCCTGAGAAGGTGGTTCTATTATCCGGCTACCGGTCAAGCTTTGCTCAGATCGCCCAAATGATTTGAAGATTGGATGAATAATTTGGATATTTATCAAGTTGGTGTCCGTCCCCTCCTGTTTTCGGGTCTGAAGGCTGATCCAGAATGGCTCCAGCGTCAAAGCATCCAGGCCCTCAGTTGGTTGAGTCGCTCGCGCGATCGCATTCCCACCCAGTGGGTTTACCAGCAGATGCAGCAGTCTTATTGCTTTAGCCATGTGTGTCTGGAGCAAAATCTTTGGGGATTGTCATTCAAAAATCCGGTGGGTCTGGCGGCTGGTTTTGATAAGGATGGTCTGGCCGCAGGAATTTGGCCGAGTTTGGGGTTTGGCTTTGCTGAGCTGGGAACCGTGACCTCTCACCCTCAACCGGGTAATCCTCCTCCTCGGTTGTTTCGACTGCCAGCGGATCAAGCAGCTTTAAACCGGATGGGGTTTAACAATCAAGGCGCAGCCGCAATGGCAGCCCGACTGCAGCAAACCTGGCAAATGCACCCTCGTTCAGTTCCAACTGGGATCAACCTGGGCAAGTCTAAGGTGACGCCGCTAGAAGCCGCAGCAGCAGACTATGTAAACAGTTTTCGGCTGCTGAGCGATTGGGGCGACTATTTTGTCGTCAATGTTTCTTCACCTAATACACCTGGATTGCGATCGCTTCAGGCTAAAGATCAGCTTGACCCAATTTTGCAAGCTTTACAACAAGAAAATCGCGCCTGTAAGCCAATTTTTCTGAAGATAGCGCCTGATTTGGAGTGGGAGGCGATCGCAGAGGCAGTAGCCCTCGCTCAGACCCATCAGCTAACGGGCATTATTGCAACCAATACCACCATCCGTCGGGACGGACTCACCACCCAAATTGTTGCAGAGACGGGGAAGTCAGTGCAGGAGGAGGCAGGAGGCATCAGTGGTGCGCCGCTCCGACAGCGGTCTACTGAGGTGATTCGCTTTATCTATCAAACAACAGAAGGTCGGCTACCGATTATCGGCGTCGGTGGAATTTTTACGGCAGAGGATGCTTGGGAGAAAATTACGGCGGGCGCAAGTCTGATCCAGGTTTATACAGGCTGGATCTATGAGGGGCCGTGGATGGTGCGGCGGATCTTGGCGGGGCTGGTGCGGAAGCTAGAGGAGAAGAAGCTAGATAGCATTTCTGAGGCCGTCGGGCTGGCAGCAAAAGGGGGAAGCTGAGCTAGGGAAGCTGGCGAATCACGCGACAGGGATTTCCAGCCGCGACAACATTGGCTGGAATATTTTTTGTGACGACGCTTCCGGCTCCAATGGTGGTGCGATCGCCAATCGTTACCCCTGGACAAACCATGCTGCCGCCGCCAATCCAAACATTATTGCCAATTGTGATCGGTGCAGCTAGTTCTCGCCCAGTCAGTCGCACGTCGGGATCGGTGGGATGATAGGCCGTGTAGATCTGGACGTAGGGGCCACAGAGCAGGTTGTCTCCGATGTAAACTCGATTGCAGTCGAGGATGACGCAGCCGTAGTTCATGTAGAGGTTGTCTCCAGCTTGAATATTGCTGCCGTAGTCGCAATAAAACGGTGGCGTAATTTGAGGATTGCTGCCGACTTGGCCTAATAGCTGCTGGAGAAGGTGCGATCGCAAGTCCTGCTCTGTTTCTGCGGTGGCGTTATATTGTTGAGTCAACATCACTGCCCGCCGATGATCCGCCACCAGTTCTGGATCGCTCGCTAAATACAGCTCTCCCGCCAGCATCTTTTCCTTTTCTGTTTTCTCCATATTTCGCCCCAGCAAACTAAATATTTTTGAACTATCTTTAACGGCAATCAGCCTCCCATCGCCTATTGTCGTAGATACGCAATTTAGAAATTAAACTTGGAAAATATTCGCTGCCATTCTAGAACCAAAATGTCCTAATTACGGCCTGTGCGTCACATCTGTTGGGCGGGAACATTCAAAGCAGAGTTGTTATTGATTGGTTAGAGGCATGATCATTCGCAGGCGAATTTTCCTCCAGGCCAGTGTGGGTGTACTGTTGGCTTCAGCCACTCATAGTTGTGGGCGACCTTCACCCAAAGCATCTAGCCTCCGGGTTAGTGCCAATCTACGGGACCAAATCAAGCAACGCGGATACCTCTTAGTTGCGACAGAAGATGATTATCCGCCTTTCGAGTTCTTGGTAAACGGTAAACCGACTGGTTTTGATCATGAGTTGCTGGATCTTTTCAGAAAAGCCTTGCGTTTGGAAATTCGACAAGAAATTTTGCCTTGGCAAGGAATTCTTCCCGGTGTTGATGCAGGCCAGTATGATGTCGCGCTTACGGCTGTTGGGATTACAGACGATCGATCTAAATTTTTGGACTTTACGACGCCAATTGCAGAATCAACGATTGCTTATGTAAAGCGCAAAGATGATACTTCTATTCGAACCGTTGGTGATCTCTCAGGCAAGGTTATCGGCGTTCAACAAGGCGGTGTTTCCTTGGCAGCGGTGCCGGATCTGGAAGCTGAACTTCAGAAGCAGGGTGGAGTTTTAGGGGAAGTAAAGCAGTATCGAGGTTTTTCGGAAGCGTATCGAGACTTGATTCATGAGCGATTGGACGCTGTCCTTCACAATATCGTTTCACTTTCAGTATTAGTGAACGAAAAGCCAGCTATTTTTGAGCTAGGAGAGCGGATTAGCCGAAAGTCTTATGCGGCTTGGGCTGTTAAAAAAGGGAATCTAGAACTTTTAGAGTTGCTAAACCAGTTTTTGGGCGAGGTCCGTGAAAGGGGAGAACTGAGGAGACTCCAAGCAAAATGGTTCAAGATCACATTTGACGATTTATCGATTCAGCCACTCTTACCGGGCGATCGCCCCATTCAATAAGCATTTCTCTACGACTATTCGTTCAACATGAATTACTTCAAGAAAGTCTCTCTTTCCCAGCAATACTTTTTAATGAAAATCCTAATCGGTGGGACGGCACTACTGGTTACTCTAGGAACTTACTACAGTTACCAACTTGTGCGTAATGTCATGCTGGAAAGCTTAAAGAGAAATGCTTTTCTGGAGGTGGAGCAAGGCGTAGACAAGATTGATCGTTGGTTGGCAACTCTGAAGGTACATGTTGAAACGCTTGCGAATACTGATGTTGTGCAGTCGATGGATTGGAGTAAGGCTGAACCTTATTTAAAGGCGGAGGTTTTGCGATTCAATGATATTTACGCCTTAGCCATTGGGCAGCAAGATGGAGGCCGCAATATCACCGGAGATATTGTAGCTAGTGTGGGCGATCGCGAGTCTTTTCAAAAGGCAATGGCGGGCCATACCAACATTAGCGATCCGATTATTAGCCGTTCGATCAACCTCACAACGGTGGCGGTGGCTGCCCCAATTCAACAATCCTTTGACATTAATAGCTTGCCGATCGGAGAGATTCATAGCCTGGTTCGATTAGATCGAGTCGCTCAAGTTGTTGACAGTATCAAGTACGGGGAAGACAGCTACGCCTTTGCCCTAAATTCTAAAGGAGCAGTGATTGCCCATCCCAATTCGAATTTAGTTCTTAGTGTGTCCAACCCTGCCTTTAGTCTGGTCGCCGATTCAGACCCGATGTTAGGGGCGATCGCCCAACGGATGGTGGATCGACAAGAAGGAATTGAACTCGTGTCGATCGGGCACGATTGGCAATATATAGCTTATGTTCCGCTTGAAGAAGTTAATTGGTCGTTCGCGCTTGTGATTCCTCGTGAAAATATTGAGTCTCAACTACAGGCACTCGACGTCATCGCACTAATTATTCTAGGGCTGATAGGAAGCATGATTGTCGTGCTCTGGCAAGTACAAGCCTTTAAACAAAAGCAGTTGAAAAAGTCGAATGACCTGCTGGAACAGCGGGTTGAAGAACGTACTACAGAACTATCTACTACGCTGGAGCAACTCCAACAATCCCAGCTACGATTGATTCAAACCGAAAAGATGTCTGCGTTGGGCGCTTTAGTCGCAGGAGTTGCCCATGAAATTAATAATCCTGTTAATTTCATCTATGGCAATATTGTTTACACGCAAAACTATACTAATAGCCTGCTTAAACTCCTGAACCTTTATCAAGAGCATTATCCTCAACCCCATCACGAAATTGGAGACTATAGGGATGAAGTTGATGTAGATTTTTTAGCAGAAGATTTACCCAAAATGTTGGCGTCAATGCACATGGGCGCAGAGCGAATTCGCCAAATTGTTTTATCGCTCCGCAATTTCTCGCGGCTGGATCAAGCCGAAGTTAAGCCAGTCAATCTGCATGAAGGCATTGATAGCACACTCTTGATCCTTCAGCATCGCATCAAAGCATACTCCAACCATTCTGGAGTTCAGATCATCAAAGAATATGGTGACTTGCCTTTAGTAGAGTGCTATGCAGGGCAACTCAATCAAGTCTTTATGAATATCTTAAGTAATGCTCTTGATGCCCTGGATGCGGTTGGCAATCAAACTGATATGCAACAGTTTGAAGGTCAGATTCAAATCGTCACTCAGCAGATTGGCTCCGATCGAGTCAGAATTTGCATCGCTGACAATGGCTCAGGAATGCCTGAAGCCGTGCAACAGCGGATCTTTGACCCCTTCTTTACTACGAAGCCAATTGGTAAGGGAACAGGCATGGGAATGTCAATTAGCTATCAGGTGATCACCGAAAAGCATCAAGGCTTGATTTGGTGTGAATCAACCCCTCAGCAAGGTACTACTTTTTGGATCGAGATTCCCATCAAGCAAGCTACTACCTTGGTGAATTAAAAGCACGATATCCCAAAAAAGCAGCAAGCCCCATTAGAAGTCAATAGGCTTGCTGCAAATAGAGTAATCAAGATTAAATTCTACTGATGACCGAGAGGTCAATCAATTAGCGGACAGGCCGGGACGAAATTCCTAGGCGCTGACGATTGGTGTTGCCAGGAATTGCACCCTGTCCACCTGGATTCACTGACGTGTTGCGGGGCCGCCGGGGAATACGGGGCCGATTGGGATCTTGGGGTTGATTTGGGGTACGGGGATCTCGTGGATCTTGGGGATCTTCATCCTCCGAGTCACCGCAGCTCCGACCAGATCCAATACTTCGTAGTTTGCAGATGGCATAGGCCCAACTCCGCTGCTGCCGCTTTTGGTGTTCAGCAATCCATTCTACGCGCGCACTCGGATCGTTGCCCAGCGCTGCATCTAATCCCTCTTGGTAATGATCCATATCTAGGATTTCCTCAGCCTGTTCTTGGGTGGGAGGATTTTGCAAGCGATCAATTTCTTCAAGAATGTCATCCACTTGCTGCTTGGCCTCTTTTGCTTTCTGGTAGCGCTCATAGGCGTCATTGAGCTGCTGGATTCGATCTGCTTGCGCGAGTAATCCGTGGCTTGGCTGAGCACTTGCGACTAAGGAGCTTGTATTTGAAAACCAATGCGTTGGGAGTTGGGAAAGCTGAGCGTTGCCAGTTGCAGTGCCAACAAATGTCCAGCCTTGATTGGGCACTTCGATTAAGGGACGGCCCGGACTGATCAGCCGAATCATGCTGAACTGATAGGCCCGCAGGTTTGGCTCACCCGGAACCGGAATGGCACCCACCCCATCGTTATAATCGGTTTCGACTCGGTAGCCGTCGTGGGTGGCGATCGCCACAATTCGTCCCAATCCATCGCGCTCCACTAAGGCTTCTTCCGGCACCATCACCTGCATCTGCGTCCGGCTATATCCCGACGGACGATACCGCACATAGTACCCATCAGGATGCAGTGACCAGCGCCCCTGAGGAATGGTGCGACTGCCTTCCCCTTGCTCTACTGCCCCCGTCAAGACGGCGATCGCTTCTAGTTGCTGATAAGTCGCGTTGGCGCGGGTGAGCTGTCGCCGCAGCTCTGCTTCTGCCTCTAGCACCTGACGCACCTGGCGCGGTAGATTCGCAAACAATTGCCGTCGCACCTCAGGCGGGATTTGTCCCAGAGCACCCCCATCCAATCGTCGTCGTTCACCATCGTTCAACATTTGTCGGGCTACTGCCTGCGACTCAGCCGACATATCACTCAACTTAGTCCGCGATGTAATGCCCCACAGCAAAACCTGAATCTGCCGTTGGGGAATCTCCGGATGGTTCACGGCCTCCCGCAAAATCTTGCGAATGATGTCACCTTGAGGGCCTTCTAGCTCAGCATAGGCATAGCCGTCACCTCCACCTGGGCCGTGGGTTCCAGCCATCAGGCAATAGCTTTCTGCAATGAGTTCATAATAGCCTGGTGCAGCCAGATAGCCTCGCTGTGGATCCCACTGGAGAGCTGTCATCAGTGAAAATTCAGTCGGCTCAAACCTATCCAGAATCGGCATTTCCCAGACGACATCAGCCAAGCTTGTCGTCAATGGTGGATCTTCGTCTAATAAGTTCCCTAGTCCTGGAATTGGCAGTCCAGAACCAGAGCCTGGAAGGTTGATCGGTGGCCTGGGAATACGCGGCAATCCAAACTGGGCCAATGTTTCTACCGATGTAGACTGATGAGTTGAGGTATTGTGGGACACGGAGCGCACCTCAGCACCAAAGCTTGGCCCAGTAGCGAGTACAGCGACTCCTCCCAGGACTGCCGTTGCTTTCAAGACGCTCAGCGCCCACTGAATAGATCCCATGAATCTACTCCTCCTGTATTAGATGTTGTGGGCCAATCCTAACCGCCTCAATCTCAAACGTCTCGTTTTGGTTCTAAACTTCAGGACTAGAAAGAGCGGTAGGTTGCTTGATCTGCCAGGTTTTGTCTTGGGAAAGTTCTAGTAAAGACTGATGGTAGTTTGCCAATGTTGAACGATGTCCCACACTCAAAAAAGTAGTTTCGATTGCTTGCAGATGTTGGTAGAGCCGTTCTTCATTGTTTAGATCTAACGCGCTGGTGGCTTCGTCCAAAATGGCGTAATTGGGTTTGTTCAGCAATATGCGGGCAAAGGTAAGGCGCTGCTGCTCTCCAAGCGAAAGCAGATCTGCCCAATCTTGTTCGACGTTAAACCCACCAAACCGTTCGTCTAGATCGGCCAGGTTTACTTGCTCCAACACTTGTTTTAATTGCTCGTCTGCCACGTCAAGTTGAGGATTGGGATAGAGCAATTGATCGCGGAGACTCCCCAACACCATGTAAGGACGCTGCGGCAAGAACAAAATCTGGCCAGATTCAGGTCGGGTAATCTTGCCTTGGCCAGTGTTCCAGAGTCCAGCGATCGCCCGCAGCAGTGAACTCTTACCGCAACCACTTGGCCCCATGACTAGAAGCCCTTGCCCCGTTGGGATCTCCACCGATAGGTCTTCTACCAAGGTACGTTGATAATTGGGGGTTTGCAGACTGAGATGTTCAATAGCAAGGCGATCGCCCTCCACTCTCTCAATTTTGGGTTGCTCATCGGTGGCTTGGGTGGTGTCTGCTTCCAAGAACTCAGCAAAGGTATATAGACGATTGATTCCAGCACCGAAGGTCGTCAAGGCTTGGAAGCGGGCCACCACCACATTCAGTGAGAAAAAGACACGAATAAAGGCTCCTTGGGCCTCAGAGACTTTGCCCACTTCCATCTCTCCGGCAAAAATTGCGGGAGCGACAACCAAAGCAGGCAAAATAAAGGGGATAAACTCGTAGGCATTGGTCAAAACATTCAGGTTCAATTCCCAAACCAGCAAGCGTTTAACATTTTCAAAGACATCTGAAAATCGCTGCTTGACTTGGTCGGACTCCCGTTCTTCTCCTTTGTAAAAGGCGATCGCCTCTGCATTTTCTCGAATTCGCACCAAACTAAACCGTAGATTGGCTTCTCGCTTCAATTGTTCAAAGTTGAGCCGTACCAGCGGTTTTCCAAACACCACGGTCGTCACCAGAGTTCCGAGCACGGCATACAACACCAAGAAAAATACTAGCGGTCTAGAAATGCCCCAGAGTACACTACTAAAGGCGATCACCGACAGCACCGACTCAACCAACACAAGCAAGAAGGTGAGAGATTCTTGGGTAAAACTGCGAACGTCTTCGGCAATTCGCTGATCGGGGTTATCAATCTCGGAGCCTGAGATCTGCAAGTTGTAGTAGGCGCGATGATTGAAGTAACGATCGACAAACCGATGGGTAAGCCATTGTCGCCATTGCAGACTGAGGCGATCGCGTAGATAGGTATAGCCTGCCAGTAAAGGTGCATAGATCACCAGCACCCCAATAAAAATGAAGACCGTTTGCCAAAAGCGTGGCTCATCATGAGCAGAAAGGGCTGAAATCAACACCCCCCGCTTGTTGTTGAGCACCACACTCAACCCTGTGTAGGCCAGTAGCAGCAGTGTCACGCCCAGCAGTAATCCCCTGGCTTGCCATTTTTCGTCGCTTGACCAGTAAGATTTAGCGATCGCCCAAAACTGCTGAAACAGGCTAAAGTTCAATCGATCCATATTCAAAGCTTGTCTGGTACAACTCCCCTTCACGATAATCTTTCACGACAGGCTTTCACGATAGGTTCGTCACGACAGGTTTTCACTACAGGTTTGTCACGACAGACTTTTACAAGCTTGCAGATGGCGATCGCGCCCATTCCTGAGACAGACAGGTTCAACATTAGCTCAGTTGTGATCAAAATCTCGGGCCAAATCTTGGGCCAGACTTGGGCCAGATCTCAGGCCAGATCTCAGGCAAAGCCCTAAACAAAATCTCAAAAAATTTTTGATTTGTTCCGGAATCAGGAACCGTAGCGCTGTTGTTTCCTCCAGACTAGGACGGTGCCAAGACGTTGTCGCCAATAGTGGCCCGCCTTACCACCCTCAGTGCATCTCCTCACCTGAGCTACCTCGATTGTCACAGTCACCCCCCGATCGAGATCACAGCGCCGTTCTAGTAGAGCTGGTTAAATAAGAGACATCAATTCAGTAGTTCTACGTTTGTTCCAGTAGAATAGGGAACCTGCGCTAGCATTAAGACTTCGACTACCTGAATTTTGATATGCCGGTTCGGGCGATCGCCTACTCCCCTCTTCAATGCTTTTCCCTAACGTTCCTCACCACAACTCCTCATCCACAAGGGTGAAAGGAACGAAATACAAGGCTTACAGAGATTAAAATCAAATCTAGAGAGAGACGAAATTTCGGATTCTCAAGTGCCCTCACTTGTGCCAGATCAAAAATTGCTCCAATGGGTGAGTCAGGTCTAGGTTCACGATTATGCACTTTTCAGCTGCTACATCAGGCTTGTTGTAAGCGTTTGATTTGGGTTTGCGAAATCCGGATAAAACTAAAAATCCTAGCCACTTTATCAACTTCAACGATTTCGTCCCCAGCAAATGTAGCCCTATCAGAGGATGAGTACATGGCTGAGATGAACTCCGATCTTCCTGGCCATGCGTGCCCTGCCCTAGAGCCTGAAACTAAGATGAAATCTGCTATCCGCCGCATCGCTACCCTCGCTACTGTTGCTACCACCACTGCAATGACTGCCTTGACCGCCGCACCTGCCTTATCGGCGGCCCAGTTTGGGCAGCAAGAAGTTGATCAGAGCAGGTTTGCTGCGATCGCCGCTCCTGTGGGCAGCACGTCTCATCAGTTGCTGATTCTGGAACAAATTAATAACAGCCGTCTTTGCTGGCAAGACGTTGGCAACGGGGTCGTAGAACCTCTCCTGTTGAACTTTAATTTCACGGGAATTTGTGGTCGTAGCACCGACAGCAACGGCTACTCTGTCCGGGTTGGTGGTCAAGACATGGGCTGGCGCTATAGCCTGCGGATGGTTAGACAGGGTAGCAACTTGAAGCTCATCGCAGCTCCCACAACCGATCGTAGCCTACCAGAACTTGAGATTGGCAGCACAACCAGCACCTCTAGCAACTTCTTACAAGTTCAGCTCAATCCAGGTTGGCGTTTGACCAAGCGCGTTTACAACGGCCAAACCATTGGGCATGTTTACCTCACCCACGATCAGGATCTCAATACGCTAGTTGCTTCTGCGGCTCCTAGACCCTCAACTCCTGCCCCGGCTCCGGTTCAGCCATCACAGCCCGTCGTGACACCGCCAATTGCAGCTCCGCCAATTGCCACTACACCGGTTGTAACTACACCGGTTACCACTACACCGGTTGCAAATGCGCCAGTTGCAAATGCGCCGACTCCCTCAAGACCACTCCCGCAGCTTCCCCCTCCTCCCAATGTTTCCAATCCTGCCGTAGGTGGCCCTTCCTCCGGTTCATCTGTTGTGGTGCCCACGGTTCCGGTTTTTCCCACACCGATTCCTTCCGCTACGCCATCTCCCGTCTTCACAGGTCCGGCTCCTGCACCTTCCCCCATTGCTTCTCAGCAAGGATTCAGCCACCGAGTTGTAGTTCCAGCCAACACTCCCCTAGAGCAAGATCGAGTTCGCAGAACAGTTCCGGGCGCTTTTCGCACCACCATCAACGGCCAGATCTACATGCAGACGGGCCTGTTTAGAACTCAAGCAGAGGCCAATCAGTCTCAAGTAGCTCTGCGACAGCAAAATTTAATGGCCAGCGTCCTCGCTGTTGATACCGTTTCACAGCCTTCGCTTCCTTCTCAGCCCGCTCCGTCCCAGGCTGACCTGAGCTACCGAGTTGTGGTTCTAGCCAGCACGCCCTTAGAGCAGGATCGAGTTCGGAGAGTGGCTCCGGGTGCTTTCCGCACCACGATTGATGGTCGGACTTACATGCAGGCTGGCTTATTTAGAAGTCGTGCAGAAGCAGATCGTCTGCAAGCTACGCTCAGACAGCAAAACCTGCAAGCGAGTGTGCTAACTTCAACGGCACCAATCCCTCAACCTTCGATTCCTACCAATACGACTCAACCCAACCAATCTCAAGTACCCAGAGGTCGGACAGTAGTGGTGATCGATCCGGGACATGGCGGTCGCGATCCGGGTGCCGTTGGAATCGGTGGGCTCAGGGAAGCTGATGTAGTGCTGTCGATTTCTCAACAGGTTGCATCAATCTTGGAGCGTCAGGGGGTGCAGGCGATTTTGACCCGCCGAGACAACAGTGGGTTAGAGCTGGCTCCCAGGGTGCAAATGGCTCAGCGAGCTAATGCAAATCTGTTTGTTAGCATCCATGCCAACGCCATCAGCATGAGCCGTCCGGATGTGAATGGGGTAGAAACGTTCCACTACTCTGCCTCTAGCGCCAATCTGGCTCGCTCGATTCAAAACAGCATTGTCTCCAGCACAGGCATGGTCAATCGCGGCGTCAAAACAGCTCGATTCTACGTTCTCACCCGAACCTCAATGCCGGCTGTTTTAGTCGAAACCGGATTTGTGACGGGACGCAATGACGCGGCTCGGTTGGCTAGTCCTGCCTTCCGGACACAAATGGCAGAGGCGATCGCCCGTGGCATTATGCAACATGTTCAGGGGCGCTAACCTAACGGGCTAACCTAACAGGCTAATCTAGGCAAAGTTGCGAAATCACTTTGGAGCTTTGCCTAGATGCTCACTTATCGAGATGCTTAATTGACCAGAAAAATCTCAAACCTTGTAGTACGTTTATTCTAATTTTTTACTCTATATACTCTAAAAATGATCCGGGTGCGGTGCCTCGTTGAGGGAACACTAAAGGAAGATTGAGCCTAAATTGCCTTGATATTCCTAATCAATTGTCCTGCAACAGTTGAGCTAATGCTCACTTCTAGACTGGATCCTTCCCACGGCTGACCATCGTCAGAAAAACAGAATTATGACTCTGAAGCAAATTCCTTTAGCTGCGTTTGCAAAGCTCTGCGTTGGCATAACTTCAGTTGCGGCTGCACTGACTGTGGCGCTACCCGCCTGGACACAAACTGCCGTTCTGAATGCTCAGTATGCTAACTCACAGATCAATGTCCGCTCTGAGCCGACCACCCGCTCTTACTCACCTTATTCAGGACGGTCGGGCGATCGCATTCAGGTGCTCAACCAGGCGAGAGGCTATGACGATGGCTTTACCTGGTATTATGTGCGGCTAAACAACTCGTCCCAACAGGGCTGGGTGCGAAGCGATTTGGTGCGATTGCTGTCTTCTACGACTCCGGTTGCCAGTGCTCCATCTCCCTCTAGTCTACCGACTCAAGTGAGTATGGCAACTCCCCCAGCAGGGGTATCCAATCGGGTGACGGCGATTGCTCCATCTGCGGCTCAGGCTGTTGCCGTGCGCTCAGTCGTCAATGCGCCGCAAGCAATAGAGCCGCAAGCGAGGATAGAGCCGAGTCAACCTCTGTATACCTCGGAGCAAATAGATTACTTTTTTGCGATCGCCACAGGTTCAGAGTTTGGCAATGCTCAGGCTGTGATTCGCAAGTGGAATGGGCCTGTCCGCATCAAGGTGCATGGCTCTCCCAACTCGGAAGATTTGCAAACGCTGAGAGCCGTTGTGGATGACATCAATGGCTTGGTGCAGGGCATTCAGCTTCAAATCGTGACCGAAAACCCTAACGTGGATATGTATTTCGTGCCGGAGCGGGAGTTTAGCCGTTACGAGCCCAACTACCGTCCGGTAAATTATGGCTTTTTCTGGACTTGGTGGAACCGCAGCAACATTATTGAACGGGCCAGAATCTTGGTGACTACGACAGGGGTAACTCAGAGAGAGCGATCGCATCTAATTCGCGAAGAGCTAACCCAGTCGTTGGGCCTCATGCAGGATTCTCACCGTTATCCAGACAGCATTTTTTATCAAGGCTGGACAGACACAACCGAATTTTCGCCCATAGATCGGGCGATTATTGCAATGCTGTATCGGTCTGAAATTCGGCCAGGGATGACACAACTTCAAGTGCGTCAGGCCTTCAATCAAATTAATAATTCTGTCATCGTCGCTGACAGATAGCAAAAAGCCTGGACGGGGAGCGCGAAGAAATTAGCTGAGTGAAGGCGGCTATCCTTCGCGTTCCCACTGGGGTCGGTTGTCCTGCAGCAGTGTGGTGAAGATGAATGCACTCACTGCTGTGGGGCGATCGCTACCGCACCCATGATCCATCGACCCAACCGCCACTCGTTAGCTCAACCCAACCGCCTGATGTACGGCCTGTGGTGTTGGCAGTCGTGCCATTAGGAAGCGCACCGAGGACGCCAAATCCAGCGCCGGGGCCAGAGCGAACGTTGAGCGCACTGCCATTGGTAGAGATGCGTACCGAGCCGACGGGGGTTCCGCCACCGCCACCGCCACCGCCACCGCCAGTGCCTGCGCCACCAGTGACCCAGCTGGAAGAAACCCAACCGCCCGTGCTGAGTTCGACCCAGCCACCTGAAGTCCGTCCAGTCGTTTGGGCTGTCGCACCGTTGGACAGAGCACCAATGACGCCAAATCCAGATCCGGGGCCAGAGCGAACGTTGAGTGCACCGCCATTGGTGGAGATGCGAATTGCGCCAGTGGGGGTACCGCCACCGCCACCGCCACCGCCCGCCGTACCGCAGGAGATGTTAGGGCTTAGGCCCAGCGCACTTGCAGTTGCAGAACCCACAACACCATCTGCGGCCAGACCGCGAGACTGTTGGAACCGAATCACTGCAAACTGAGTAGCACCGCCAAAAGCGCCATCTACTGGACCCGGATCGCGGCCACTGTTAACTAAAGCTGATTGGACGCTGCTGACGGCTGGGCAAACATCGCCCCGTCGCACAGCGGCTTGGGCGTCTGGCGCTGCGGTCAAAACAGAGAGCGCTACGGCTCCGGTTGCCAATCCGACCCAAGCCGAATTGGGGATACTCAAACCCATCTCTTCGAGCGATCGCAATTGGGGCTCTGGGCCTAGATCTTCATAACCAACCGCTGACTGAATAAAAGCTAATCCTTCCATGATTTCCTCTTTACCTGACTGGGGGGTGATTAAAAGTTGATGAAAGCAGAGTAATAACGGATACAAAAGCGACTGAAACTGTTTGACCTAGTTTTTACTGGAGCGACAGAGTACGAGAATCTGCCAGTACCAGGTTGTTTTAGAGGTGCAACCGAGAAATTACTCAGCTCTGATTTAAGACTACAAATTTGTTCCGCAATATTCCTTAGAAGCTAGAGAGATCTTTAGAAATCGTTTACATTGCGTTACGGGTAACCCGCCCTAAATCAAGCGTCTAATTCCCTGATTAATTCCGGCTTATCGATCGCTTGGTCTAGAGCCTGCTTGGAGAATGCACTCCTTCCCCAAGCATAGGCCCAGAGACCAGCACGTTCATTCACCTTAGAAGAGGAGCTTCTAGGGTGATCTTCAGTCCTCCACTTGGAGGATTCTTTTGATGTTTCGATCTGTCTTGAAGCAGGCTGTAGAACGGCTTCAAGAGGATCTGTTGCCGGAGGCTGTATTTAGGGAGCAGTGCCAGGAGATAGATGAACAGGCTTAGGACAGGCTCAGGACTGACTTAGATCAGGATTGGGCTGTGTTTTTCTCCATCCTGTCTAGCAGGGCAGCAACAACACCATTGGTCCAGCCAAATCCGACTTCGTTGCTGCTATAGCCGAAGTGAATTTCGCCCGATACGTCGGAGGCGCAGTTTTCAACGTCATATTTTTCCCAGAGGTGGCCTGTCTCTTCAAATTCCTGAATGACCATTTTCAAGAACTTGCGTGTGACGCGATCGGCGTCTTCGTGGTAGCCATATCGCCGCATCCCTTCCACAGCCAGGTAGAAGAGCGGTGCCCATCCCAAGGGAGCATCCCATTGGTTGCCGGAGACATGGTTGCTGACCAGGAGACCACCGGGAGCTTCAAATTTGTGTAGGTTTTCCATCACGCGCTTGGCCTGTTGCTCGGAGGCCATTCCAGCCCAGAGCGGATAGAACGTGCTCAGGTATTCGTAACAGCGACGGCTGCTGGTGCGGAAGTTGTAGTCAAAGTAGAGGCCTGCTTCTTCGTCCCACAGGAATTGATCAACGAGTTCGCGACGCCGAGCGGCATGGTTTTCCCAGTAGCGGGCAGCATCTTTGTAGCCCAGGATATTGTTGATTTCGATGATGTCTTGCTCCATTTTGTAGAGCAAAACGTTGAGGCAAACGGGCGCGTAGTGAATGATGTCGGCGCTAAAGGGGCCAAAGCGGTTGGTGGGGTCGAGGCCCGATTCGCGCATGGTGCGATCGCCCTTATAAAACAGCGGCGTCAGGCAATCGTTGTCGCGATCGTAATAGAGATTGATGTCATAATCTTCAATTTTGAACTTGCGGTAGTAGTTCTTGACGCGATCGTAGTGAGTCCGTCCAGCTTCGTCACGCTCAGAGGCCAATACTTCTGGAGCGGGGCCTTCACCAAAAGCGTGATAGTGCGATAGGCCTGTGGTTTGGTTGAGGTGGGGCGGAACTGTCCAGTAAAAGTAATGGTTTTGCACGGCAGCCAACACACTTCGCAGCCATTCGTGATCTTGGGTGCAATGGAAGATGTCTAGCACCATTTGGCTCAAGAAGGGTGGCTGCGAGCGGGTCAGCATGTAGGTCCGGTTGGCGTTGAGGATCGTGCCATAATGCTCGATTTCGTAGATCAATTGTGCAACGAGACTCTTGGCCTTTTCAATCTCACCGTCAACTAGTAAGCCAAGCTGAATGAAGTAGCTGTCCCAGCCATACAGCTCGTTGAAGCGTCCGCCCGGTACAACGTAGTCACCCGGCAGGTAAAGCAGGCCGTGTTCAGAAATTTGTTCAATCTCCAGCGGTAAAACCCGCACTTCGATTTGCCTAAACTCCTCGTCACTCATGACCTCTCGGATAGATTGTTCAACCTCTTCTACCTTCTCTCTCCCCGAAATATAGACGGGCCAACAGCTACCGGGCTTATGGTCCAGTTTGGAGTCTTTCGCTGCCTCCAAGATATGAGAGCGATCGCGTGATAAGGTTTTCCACATCTCTTTGATATGGGTTCTCACGGCTTTGATTTGCTCAGCGGAGAAGGTGATATCGGTCGAGGTTGATACTTGGCTGATCACGTTAGATCCTTAGAACGTCAACAATGGGGTTTCCAGGTTTACTTCATTTGGAAAGCTCTTAAGAAGATTGACTCACCAAAAGCGCAACTGGAAAATGTGCCAGGGCTTGGCCCACAGAGAGGGTATCTCCGGCAGGAAGCGACTGCTCTGTCAATTTGTTCTGCCAGATGTCGCGCAGTCCGGATGGTAGCTCCAATCGGGTGTCTTTCCAGACAGCCTCACCACAGGGAAAGGCTCCAGGCTCAATCAAACCAGTGAGGAAACGGGGAACAATGGCGATCGCCACCGTCTGCTCATACTGTCGGGCAAAAGCGACCACGTGCTCATGATAAGCTCCCGACACCTCCAGAGGAATGTATTCTCCCTTCTGGAACACTTGCAGATATTGATTGCGCGTCTGCAGTGCCCGAGCAATCAAAAACAACTTAATGCGTCCATCCTGCCAGGTTTGGGTCAGATTTTGAACCAACCCCAGGATGTCTTGCTGGGCTTGCTGCTTGAGAGACCGCAACAAAGCCGTCCGTTGCTCAAAGTCAACGGGGCGACGATTATCTGGATCGACCAAACTCAAATCCCATAGCTCTGTGCCCTGGTAAATATCTGGCACGCCCGGAGAAGTGATTTTGAGGAGCACTTGTGACAGAGAGTTAAACAGGCCGTAGTGAGCGATTTTTTGCTGAAACGGGCGGAACTTCTCTAGAAACAGGTTTTCTGGTCCCGGCTTAAGAATCTGCTCAACAAACTCAATGAAGCCTTCTTCGTAGTCGGTATCGGGACGGAGCCATGCGGTGCGGATTTTGGCTTCCCGCACAGCCTTAATCACATAGTCTTTGATGCGTTGCACAAAGGTATCATATTCGCGATCATCAAAGGGAAATGCTCCCAGCAGGGTTTGATACAAGAAGTATTCATCATTGTCGGAGGGTGCGGCCTGCCCGCTGGCATATTCCTTAAATGGACGGTTGATATCTTGCCAGATCATTACTTCGGCTTCCCACTGGTCGGGCATCTCAGAAATAATATTGAGGCGAGCACGAATGTCTTCACTGCGCTTGGTATCATGGGTGGCGGTGGCGTTCATGGCATGAGGCCACTGCTGCAACTGCTGTTGGTTAAAACGATGGAAAGCGGCAGCGGGAATGCCAAACTTAGACGGATCGCCACCCACTTCATTCAGGGAAACCAGGCGGTTGTAGACATAAAACAGCGTGTCTTCAATTCCTTTCGCCATCAGTGGCCCCGAAAACTGCTGCATCTTCATGACAAAGTGCAGCCACCGTCCTTGATCTTCCTCCGTCAGAGTTTCTTCGTAGTTCAACAGCAAGACTTTTTCAATGAAGTTTAGCTCATTGACCAGCTGCGGAATTTGTCCCTTAGCTTTGCGGATGACTTGCTGGACATAATGGCGATCGCCCTCATCCATGCCTTCTGAGTTGATGTAAGTGCGATAGACCGGAAACAAGACCAAAACTTCTAGAATGGCCTTCTTGAGACCGTTTAGGGTAAAGTCGCGGCCATAGCGATATTGACCCGCAATCTGCTTGAGCAACCGAGCCAGATTCTCGGCATCCCCTGCCAGATTTTTGTCTGCGATCAGCCGCTTCTTGTCTGTAAACAGCTGTTCATAGGAGGGGTTGAAGCTAATAAACTTAGAGTAGATTTCGCTGAAGCGCTGCTGGTTGGAAGGCTGACAAAACAGACTATTGACATAGTTTAGATATTCATAGCCAGATGTGCCTTGAATCGGCCAATGGGTCGGCAGTGCTTCTTCCTCTAGCTCCAAAATTTTCTCAACGACAATGTAGATGTCGCCCAAGCGTTCTTTGAGCCGTTGGAGATAGCGAGCCGGATCATACAAGCCATCAATGTGGTCAATGCGGAGATGGTTGATCTTGCCAGATTTGACCAGACTACAAATGAGATCATGCGTGGCGCGAAAGACTTTGAGATCTTCAGCCCGCAGACAAATCAGCTCATTGACCGTAAAGAAGCGGCGATAGTTGAGTTCTTCTGCCCCAACTTTCCAAAACGAAAGGCGAAAGAATTGGTCGCACAGCAAATCATCAAGAAGGTTAAAACTCTCTGGCTTACCGACCTCGCCGTTAAAGATTTCTAAGTTGCGGTGAATGAAGCGTTCAATTTCTTCATTGTCGCAATAGAGTTCCCATAAAATGCTCTTGATAAAAGTCACTTGGTCTTGCCGAGGCTTGCCCGCCGGAGCCTCAGACGCAATATTTTTGACCATATATAAAACACCCAGCAGCTTAATAAAGTCTGGATGTTTGCGGCCTAGCGATTGCGCCAATCGGCCTAGTTCGTAGGTAATGAGCCCCGCATAGGATTCGATCCGAATCGGGATTTTGAGGCTGTAATAGTTGGCCGTAAATCCATTTTCTTCATACTGAAGCTGAATCTCGCCATTTTCCAAACAATCGCTATAAAAGTTTCCCAATAACGGCGCTAATACTCGGCCTTTAATGTCTTCGTAAGGATGCTCCCAGCCAATATCAAAATAGTCAAAATATTCTGAATTAGGACCATGTTCCAAGACATCCATCAGCATATGGTTTTGGCTGTCGTAGGCCATATGGTTGGGCACGATGTCTTGCAGCCATCCCATCTCTTGCTGATGCAATGCTTCGACTAGTGAATCAAATTCGGCTTCGGTTCCAAGTTCAGGATTGAGTTGATTGGGATCTACGACATCGTAGCCGTGGGTGCTGCCTGCTCTTGCCGCAAAGATGGGTGATGCGTATAGGTCAGAAATACCCAGCTCAGCCAGATAGGGAACAATCTTGTGGGCATCTGCAAAGCCAAAGGCTGGATTGAACTGAATTCGATAAGTTGTGGTGGGAATACGCATAGTTTAACAACTCTAAATAGATAGCTCGTAAAGGGCGATGCTTTGAGGTTGAAGCTTGATCTCTTTTCCAGGCTGGATCTGATCAGGGAGCGAGGCTTCTATTCCCAACCATTTTGGATCGGCTGAGTCGAGTCGTTTTTGCCAATTTCCTTCGGGTAGAGGGGCATCCCATGAACTGACTTGCAGGTTGAAATTCAATAAACATAGGATCTGGTGATCTTGATGACAGCGTCGAAACCAAAGAACTTTGTCAGTTTCATTGCTGGCAACTTCTAAACCGTTGCGATCGAGATGCTTGAGGGCTGGAAGCTGTCGGCGCAGCTGAATCAATTGTTGGTAAAACTCTAACAGGATTTTGTGTTTGCCTTGCTGGCGCTGCTCCCAGTTCAGCTTAGACTGCATGAAGGTTTCGGTCGCGAAGGGATCGGGAGGCTCTCCCGCTGTATGGAAATCGGCAAACTCTTCCTTGCGCCCCTGCCGCACCGCTTCGACCAAATCGGGATCGGTGTGGCTGATGAAATAGAGAAAGGGAGCTTCTTCACCATATTCTTCGCCCATAAATAGCATGGGAATGTAGGGCGATAGCAAAACCGCTCCAGCCGCTAGTTTGAGCGCATCAAAAGAAGCGAGTTGCGAGAGTCGTTCACCCAACATGCGGTTGCCGATCTGGTCGTGGTTTTGGTTGCAGACGACAAATTGGGAGGTGGGGCGATCGCCCGCATAGCTACCGTGATACCGCTTCCGAAACGGAGAATAGCGCCAAGAGTAAATAAAACTCTCGCGCATCACAATTTCAAACTGCTGACATTCCCCAAAGTCGGAATAATATCCGGTGCGTTCGTCGGTGAGGATGGTGCGGAGGGAATGGTGGAAGTCATCGCTCCACTGAGCATCAATGCCATAGCCACCCAGGCTGGGCGGACGAATCACACGCACATCATTGAGGTCGCTTTCGGCAATCAAGAAGAACTTGCGGCCTAGTTGTTGAGAGAGGTCGGCTGTGGATTCGGCTATATCGGTCAGGATATGCTTGGCTCCCAGATCGTAAATGGCGTGAATGGCATCCAGCCGCAGACCGTCGATGTGATAGTCGCGAAACCAAAGCAGAACGTTTTCGATCACATAGTTGCGAACGCCATCACTATGGGGATCGTCGTAATTAATGGCGCTGCCCCAGGGGGTGCGATATTTCTCAGTAAAGTAAGGCCCAAACTCCATCGTGTAGTTGCCTTCGGGGCCAAAGTGGTTGTAGACCACATCTAGCACGACTGCAATCCCCTGCTGATGGCAAGCATTGACCAAGCGCTTTAATCCCTCCGGTCCACCGTAGGAATGCTGCACTGCAAAGGGATAGACGCCGTCATAGCCCCAGTTTCGATCGCCCGGAAACTGCGCCACTGGCATGATCTCAATCGCATTGATGCCCACTTGTTTGAGTTGGGGCAGGCGAGCGATGATCGCTTCAAATGTGCCCTCTGGCGTGAAGGTGCCGACATGCAGCTCATAGATGATCCAGTCTTCGAGCGGAATATTGTTCCAGCCGCGTTCGTCCCAGTGAAAGGCATCATGATCGACCACTTGGGAAGGCCCATGCACATCTTCTGGTTGAGAGTGGGAGGCCGGATCGGGGCGATCTAACTCTCCGTCTAGCAGATACTTGTAGAGGGTGCCCGGTTCAATATCGGTGGCTTTGGTCTGCCAATAGCCCCGCGCATTTTGCTGCATGTGAATCAGCCGTTCTTGCGGAGCCACAATTTGCACAGCGACCTCTGAACGGAGAGGTGCCCACACAGTAAAATCACACCGACCCTGACCAAGATAAGCCGCACCGATTTTCATAAGAGTTGAAAATAGAAGTTTTTAACAGGCATGACGGATTTCTCGCCAATTTTCGGCTGTGTTGCGGGTTGAGGCATCTATCGTAGGGGAGGAGTGCAGGATGAGCGGCGATCGCTTCTAAGCCCGAGATATCCTATCCTAAAAGCAAATTCCTGCTTTCACCCACGACGCTACAGCCCGATTGGTGTAACCTATGCCAGATCTGATCTTGATCGAAACGCCCGAACAACTCGCTGCTTTAGCCACTTCAGATCAATTGTCTGGCACCAATATCCACACCAATATCCACACCAATGGCCACCTGCTGAGCCTACATCAGCCAGATGCTCATTGGGTGTTGGTGGGCGATCGCCAGATTACCGCCCACTGTTCGCTCTGGTGGCGCAATCTCCCGGCTTATGAACATCATCGGCTGGGATCAATCGGGCACTATGGGGCTGAGGATGCTGAGTCTGCAAAAGCGTTGCTTACCCACGCTTGCCAGCAACTCAGTCAGCAAGGCTGTACGCTGGCGATCGCCCCCATCGATGGCAACACCTGGCGACGCTACCGCCTGATCACTGAACGGGGAACCGAACCGCTCTTCTTCCTCGAACCCGACAACCCAGACGAGTGGGTAGAGCATTTTGAACAGCAGGAATTTACACCGCTGGCCCGTTACAGCTCGGCGTTGAACACTGACCTGACCCAAGTAGATCCCCGCCTAGAACGCACCTCAGAACGGCTACGGCAGCAGGGTATCCAGATGCGATCGCTCGATGTAGAACAGCTGGAATCTGAACTCCAGCGAATCCATCAGCTATCGCTGGTGAGCTTTCAACACAATTTTCTCTATACGCCGATCGAGCAGGCCGAGTTTGTGGCGCAATATAGCCAGATTCGGCCTTACTTGCAGCCAGAGTTGGTCTTGCTGGCAGAGCAAGGAGATCAACTAGTGGGATTTTTGTTTGCGTTGCCAGATGTCTTGCAGGCCAAACGACGGCAGGCCGTTGACACCATCATCATCAAAACGGTGGCCGTCTTGCCGGGACGAGCCTCTGCTGGGTTGGGAAGTGTGCTGGTAGGGGAATGTCAGGCGATCGCCCATCGGCTTGGCTACCGTCGCGCCATTCATGCCCTAATGCATGAGGACAACCGATCACGGAATATTAGCGATCGCTACGCTCAAACCATTCGTCGCTATGCGCTATTTGCAAAAACTTTGTCTCCCGTGAACGAAATACGAACTTAGACAGATGACAGCCTCCGCTCAGAGGAGAACACTGTAAGGCGCAGCGGCATTCGATCCAGCCAGCAAAGCGTATTCGAGGTTACACCTATGGCCCTTTCTCCACCGCCCGGCTCTCAACCCCCTAGAAGCCCGCTCGGCTTTGACGATGTCATCGGCATTGTGATTGCTTTTCTCACCATCGGCTCGATCCTGTTCTGGACTCTAGGCCGTGCCGTCGGTCGGCTAGACGGGCTTGACTGGGGGACAGACCCAGACACCACAGCCGTAGCGCCCCTGCTGCTCCCCACCCCTTCCCCCCAAGCTCGTCCACCCGTCACCGATCCCCAAACCTTAAGGCGACAAGACCCTCGCCGCCCATTTGTCCCCTTTGCCGCACCAGGGGCAGTCGTGCCCGTTCCCCTACCTGCCACAGATCCAACCCCAGACGAAGACACAACGGCGGCTGAAGAGACCCCAACCCCTAGCTTTATCGATGTTTCATCCGATTTTTGGGCCTATCCGTTCATTATTGGATTGGCCGAGCGGGGTGTGGTCAGAGGCTTTGCGGGCGGATACTATCGCCCCGAACAGCCTGTGACGCGGGCCGAATTTGCAGCAATGGTGCAGGCGGCGTTTGATCCAGAGGGGCAGCGTCAGGCTCAGGACTTTGAGGACTTAGAGGCCGACTTTTGGGCAGTGCCTGCGATCGATCAAGCCTACCGCTCTGGATTTATGGAAGGCTATCCTGGCAATATCTTCCGACCAACGCAGGAAATTCCTAGAGTGCAGATTTTGGTGGCGCTAGCCAGTGGCTTAAATCTCCAGCCTACCGCTCAGCCTGAGCAGGTCTTGCAGATCTATCAGGATGCTGAAGAAATTCCCAACTATGCGACGGAGCAAGTGACAGCCGCAACCGAATCTGGACTAGTTGTCAACTATCCTGAAACTGAAACCCTAAATCCCAATCAGAACGCCACCCGTGCCGATGCGGCAGCCTGGATCTATCAGGCTTTGGTCGAGGCGGGGCAGGCCGAACCGATTGAGTCGCAATATCAGGTGCAGCCTGCTCAATAGGACATTACCCATAGAACATCGCCCATCGAAAATCACCCAACATGTAGCACTGTTCGCATCCAGCTTTGCAGAAACTGATGGGTCCAACGTTGAACCGCTGGGCCATGCGCCTGGTGATGACGGATTTGTTCTGCAACAGATTGTGCTCCGGGTAGGGTGAGCTGTTCTGCACCATTGGTGGTCCATTGCGTCATGATGTCTGCCGTCATTTCGGGATGAAACTGCACACCATAGGCAGACTGGCCATAGCGAAACGCTTGGTTGGCAAAGGTGTCTCCTTGGGCGAGGAGGGTTGCACCAGAGGGCAAATCGAAGCCTTCTTTGTGCCATTGATAGACGTGCATAGGCTGAGTGAAGTGGACATGGCCTTCGGCAGTGGGGGCGATCGCAAAGTAGCCAATCTCTCGCATTCCCTCAGGATGAGGCGCAACGGTTGCCCCTAAGACTCGTGCTAACAACTGTGCGCCCAAACAAATGCCCAAATAAGGTTTACCTGATTCAAGCACAGTAGGAATCCAGTCGAGTTCGGCCTGAATAAAGGGCAGTGTGTCGCTGTCATTGGCGCTCATGGGGCCACCAAAAACAATGGCAGCGGCATGATCTTCCATGTGAGTGGGTAAAGGCTGATCAAGCGCTGGACAGCGAACATCGAGAGTGTAGCCTTGCGATCGCAACAGATCACCAACTAGGCCGACGTTTGAGGTTTCTTGATGAACGACAACAAGAATGGGTTGAGAAGCTCTCATGGATTGCGATCGTAACAACTTGTTTCAAGGACTATCAACTAGTATGCGTGATATGGCCTAGAGGTGACGGTGTGGGGCGATCGCAAATCCCGTACATCAAAACCCAAAAATCTCTAAAACCAAGAAATCTCTACGCATAACCTTTAATTGGCGTAGAGAGGATGTCAGATGTCAACGGATCTCGCCTCGCCAGGTGAGGGTTTGGGTGGTGGCGCGATCGCCCAACGCACGATTGGCAATCACTTCAATTTCAACCCGGTTGCCACGGGAAAGATATTGAGCTTCGATCGGAAGCTGGCCCAGCGCCAAAACAAAGCGGTTGTAGTCTTGCGTAATGGCAGCAGCAGGCAGCGTCCCCTCGTAGCGCGTGCGGTAGTCGCGGGAATTGATGCGGCCTCGGGTGTCAATCGTGCGGTAGCGAATCTGGAAGGTGGTGGAGAGAATGTCAGACTGTCCGGCCAGATCGACCAGTTGCAGGTTGAGGCGTGGCCCTTGGTCGGCAAAGTTGCTGACGGCTAGCTGAGTCACGTCGCGTTCGGCAATTATGTTTTGCACCACGAGTTCGGTCACGCCGTCTTGCTCGGTAGTCGTGCTTTGCACCCAGAGCGAATCATTAAAGGAGATTTGCACCTGCTGGCGATCGCCCAACCGGAGTTCGACGGTCTCTCCTGAAAAGCGACTCAGCGGTTGCGGCGCATCCCAAACGACGCGAACGGTTTTTTCAACCCGCTCGACAAATTCTTGATACTCATCAGCCACCACCGAACCGGGAGCCAACAACGCCACAGCCCCACGTCGGGATTGCCAGATGTTTTGAGACAGCTCAAACTCAGTTTGGCCTAGAGCAGAAATGGGAATCTGCACCGTGGGGCGATCGGGTTCTAAAGGCTGCTCCTGGTTGATCAGCCGCAGTTGACCCAGCCGGCCCGATTCCCCTTGGCGGCCATCTCGTCCCTGCCGCCCATTTTGGCCATCTCGACAGCGAAAGCGGCGGGTCGTACATTCCCGGCTTTCTCCTGAGCCTGTACAGGTTTCGACCTCCCAACTCGAGCGCTGACATCGACAGCCAACACTGGCCCGTCCGCCCCGCCCATTTTGTCCACCGCGTCCGCCTGCGGCATTGACCGCCAGCGCCCTCAAATCACTCAGATCGCGATAGTAGACGGTGAGATTGCCGCCACGTCCGCCGGGGCCGCCATCACCACCACTGCCGCCATTGCCACCATTGGCCGCTTGCAAATCGCGCTCAACGTTGCGGGGCTGGTTGCCGCAGGTGTTTCGACTCGCATCGCCCCCATCTTCCCCATCCTCTCCATTGCCACCGGACAGATCGAGACTCTGGCGATCGCCATTGGCAAAAATGGTACTGATAAAAATGGTGCGGTCTTCTCCATCCAGTCCAGCCCGTCCTGACCGCCCGCTGTAGCCATCTCGACCGTGGTTGCCAAAGTCATTTCGGAAGAGGCCTTGAGCCACAGTCAGACAAGGATCGACGGGATCAAGCGAGTTGGCCATAGCAGGTAAACTAGTGCCCAACAGAAAAAAGCTTAAAACCAAGGGAAGTTTCAATCCCGGATGCATCTGACTCGACTCCTGGGTGTTTGTGTTTAAAATAGTTGCAATTATCGGCAGTTTGACCAGCCATTCCAAGCCCGATTTCTTAATATTCCTACTTAATTTCTATTAAATTTATACCGATCTTTGTGAGCCAATTCCGGAGTGCCTTGCGGGCTCACTAGTAGCTGTTAAAGGTTTTGTCTTTGACCGGATAGCCAAAGTTCCCTCTAGAATGCAGTACTGTAATAATTCCTTACTCTGAATAACGCATGTTAGGCTCTGAGGCAGTCCCAATCCCATATAGATCTTTTAAATCGGGAGGGGCATAGGCGTGAGTTATCGTCGCTGGATATCACTCGGACTAGCGCTATCGTTAATTGTCCTGTCATGGTGGGGGGTGACTTCAGCTCAAGCTGGATTGGTAATGCGGTCGTTCCAGAGTCAGGGGGTGCCGCTAATTTACTTAGCTCCTCAGCAGGCGCAGGCGCAATCGGTGCCGGGGGTGCTGGTTGCCCACGGATTTGCTGGCTCGAAACAGCTGATGCTGGGATATGGCAATCTGCTGGCGCGCGCCGGATACGCGGTCATGCTATGGGACTTTGAAGGGCATGGGGCCAACCCTCGCCCACTACAGCGATCGGATCTGCAGCCAGACCTGAACGTGGCGCTAGACGCTCTGCTGGAGCAATCGGAAGTAGACCCAACTCGACTGGCACTGTTAGGTCATTCGATGGGGAGTGGAGTGGTCATGTCGGCAGCGATCAATCAACCCGATCGGTTTGCGGCCACGATCGCCATTTCTCCCACTGGGGCAGATGTGACACCGGAGGCACCGCGCAACTTGCAACTTCAGGCTGGTGTTTTAGAAGAAAACTTTATTAGCAATGCCGAAAGGCTGTTGGCAGGGGCAGGGGGGCCTAGCCCCAACTTGGCAGATGGACAGGGGCGAGAGCTGATCATTATTCCTCGGGCAGAGCACATCACGATTGTGTTTAGCAGTATTAGTCATCGGGCCGCGTTGCGATGGCTGAATGCGACGTTTAATCAGACAGTTGAGAATCCCTATAGCGATCGCCGGATGCTCTGGTATGGAGTCCACGGGCTCGGATGGCTCTTGGTCTTGGCGGCGGCTACCGCGTCGGAGAAGCCCCGCTTTCAATGGATTCGAGAATATCGTCGTTCTCGTTGGCCTTGGGTTGGACTTCTGATTTCACCGATCGTCGCAGGAGTAGGGCTGCTCGTCTTCTCTCAACTCACTGATTTACAAACCCTAGGGGGCATTCAGGTGGGTGGGGCGGTCGGAGCCTGGTTTTTGTTGGCGGGTGTGGCATGGCAACCATTCACGCACCGATTTGCTTTCCCTCGGCGGCGATCGCTCCCTCTCGGCTTAGCGGTCTTTATCGTGCTGTGGCTGGCATTTGGGGCAATGGCGCAAGTCACCTGGTTGCAGTGGTGGCTGATTCCCAGCCGATTGCAGATTTGGCTACCACTGGCGATCGCCTGTTTTCCCTGGTTTTTGGCGTCGGGCATGGCACAGCAAGACAGCAGACCCAAAGGACGGTTGGCCTGGTGGTTGGCGCAGAGCCTGATCCTCATTGCAGGCTTCGGACTAGTGATTTACTTGCTGCCGCAGCTTGGATTTATGTTCCTGCTGTTGCCGCTGTTTCCGCCCCTGATTGCGGTCTTTTCACTGGTCACGGCCCTCCTGCGCGAACCCTGGTCTTCTGCGATTGGCATCGCCCTATTTTTTGGCTGGCTTTTGGCTGCTGGGTTTCCCCTGGCTGCATGAGGCCCAGATTCCCAATCTAAACTCCTGACGCTTGGAGTTGACGCAGCTCTGCGCCAACGAGTTGGGCATGGAGGTCGGCCCAACAGACACCTTCCAAGCTGGGGAGAACGGTGTGGGCGGCTCCGACTCGCTCAACGGGGCCAAGACCAACGGTTTTCATGTTGGCTGCGATCGCCGCTTCGATGCCTGCGGCAGCATCTTCAATCACCACACATTCCTGGGGTGACAGTTGCAATTGCTCGGCGGCATAGAGAAACAGGTCGGGGGCGGGTTTGGGATTTTCTACGCTGTATCCGTCGGCGATCGCATCGATCCGATCGGCAATCCCCAATTTTTCAACCACGGGTTTGGCATTCTTACTGGCCGACCCGATGGCAATCCGAATTCCGGCCTGCCGCAGTTCGTCGAGCAGACTCAGCGTACCGGGCAGTAAATCGGCGGGTGAGATGTCTTGGATCGAGTCAACGTAGTAGCGATTTTTGCGCTCCATCATCTCCTGAAGCTGGGATTCAGGGTAGAGGCGATCGCCCACGATTCGCATCAGTGATTCGCGGCGAGAGACCCCCCGCAGCGCTTCGTTGGCCTCCCGATCAAAGGGTAAACCTTCCTGATCGGCAAGCCGCTGCCATGCCCGGTAGTGAAACTCAGCGGTGTCCGTGAGGACGCCATCCAAATCAAAGATCACGCCTCGAATCGTGGTAGGCGTTGCATGATCGGGACGCAGATCAAACTCGTGCCAAGTACCGCGCCAGTGCAGCCTAAACTTGAGTCGCGACCAACTAGGGGGGAGATGGGGCGTTGCGATTGGGCCTTGTTCGGTCAGCTTGATGCCGCCAAAGCCCAGCACGACGGCCTGCCAAATTCCACCAGCCGATGCGCCATGAATGCCTTCCTGAGCGTTGCCGCGCGTATTCTCCAAATCGACCATTGCGGCTTGCATAAACCGCTCGTAGGCTTCGGTTTTTTTGTTGAGGTCAGAAGCCAGAATCGCGTGAATGGCAGGCCCCAGCGAGGAGCCATAGGTGATGTCAGTCCGGGGGGCGTAGTAATCCCAGTTGGTTTGCAATGCCGCCTGACTATAGGGAAACTCCTGAGATTCGCG
Source organism: Elainellales cyanobacterium (assembly GCA_041746655.1). GTDB lineage: Bacteria > Cyanobacteriota > Cyanobacteriia > Elainellales > Elainellaceae > JBGTGR01. The sequence continues at coordinate 126,660 of JBGTGR010000019.1, forward strand.
CATCAGGTACATCAGCATCAGCACATCCGGTTGCTTTAGCACTTGGCGCTGAGCGGCTCCTTCAATACCCAGGAGAGCCTGCATTGACTGGGTGCGGGGCTCGTAGTCGTCTAAGTTGATGTCTTCTAGATCGAAGAAGCCTTCATACTGCTCCATCAGATGGGTGGCTTCGTCGTAGGGAATCCAGATATTGTTGGCGATGTCTTGCCAGCGCGATCGCCGCTCCTGGGTCAGTTGTAGTTTCTGCTCCAGATCTGCCACTCGTTCAGGGAAGTTTTGGGTCAGCCAGTCATAAACCCAGCTGGCTTTTTCCAAGTGCCACTGGGCCATGCGGTTGGTAAAGGCACTGTTGCTAACGTGATGCTCGTGGTATTCGTCGGCTCCAATTACCTCGCGGATTTCGTAGCGCTCTTCTCGGGTATTCCACTCTACGCGACTCATCCAAAACACAGCTGTATCTAGGATGATTTCGGCCCCGTAGTCGCGCATCCAGTCATGATCTTGGGTGGCGTACCAGTAGTGCCATGCGCCGTAGGCAATATCGGCACTGATGTGGATTTCGCGATCGCGACACCAGATCCGAATATCGTCGGCATACGGATCATTGGGTAAGGCCCAGCGGGGGGTCACTTCGTCCCCTGTATCAGCACTTTCCCAGGCATACATCGCCCCCTTGTAGCCATAGTGAGCCGCCTTACGACGGGCTCCGGGCAGCGTGTGATAGCGGTAGGTGAGCATGTTTCGGGCTAGGGCCGGCTGCGTCAGGGTGAAGAAGGGCAGGATAAAAATTTCCGTGTCCCAAAACACATGGCCGCGATAGCCAAACCCTGACAAAGTCTTTGCCGGAATGCTAACCCGATTGTCTGCTTGAGGGGCACAGCTCAACAGCTGGAACAGATTGTAGCGAACGGCGAGTTGAGCCCGAATATCGCCTTCAATCACAACGTCGCTGTACTCCCAGACCGCTTCCCAGGCTTGTTCGTGGGCCTGAATCAGCTCACCATAGCTGGGCAGCCCAGCCAACTGAGTCTGGGCGACCGTGACGGGCTGCTCGACCTCCCGTGAGGTAAATACCACCATTGGGCTTTCGACTCTGATGGTCTGACCCGCTACCGCCATAAAGGTGCTGGTTAGGGTAGGATATCCCGGTGCATTGGTGATTTGGAGCGACCCTTCGACGCCAGAGACCTCCAGGCTGGAGGCCATGCCCAACTCGATGCGAGAAGATCGGGTGCGGACTTGGAGCCAGACTCCTTGATCGGTTTTGCCCTGGTTGAGCCATTCCCAGTGGTTGAAGCCCTGATTTTCGGGGTAGCCGTTGATGCTGGCCTGCACTTCCACTAGCCCTTCACAATCAACCAGCGTGATCTGGCAGCACAGACCCAAGACATGCCTGTTGGCCAGACTGGCAAACCGCTCAAAAACAAGATCGAGGGTTTTACCGCTGGGACTCCGCCAACGCACGGTTCGGGTCAACACGCCTCGCCGCACATCCAGTTGGCGCTCATAGTGCAAAATTTCTCCCTGATCGAGCCGAAAGCGATCGCCATCGATCAGCACTGCTAACGGCAGCCAGTCGGGGCAGTTGGCCAACTCGGTGTAGAAAATTGGGACGGCATCATAGACCCCATGAATAAACGTGGCCGGAAGCGCATTGGGATAGCTTTCCTCAAAGCTGCCTCGGGTGCCTAGATAGCCATTGCCAATCGTGAAGACAGTTTCTCTGGCATGTAACTGTCCTGGATCAAACTGGGTTTCCGTGAGGGTCCAATCGGTATAGATCAAAGGGTGAGATTGACCTGTCATATCCACTGGTGCTGCTCTGAATTGGGCTTTGAATTAGGCTCTAAAGGGGGGGGCTTAAATTGGGTAAAGTGGCGGGGGCTAGATGCGTTGGAGATGCTGTTCTAGAAGGAGGTCGGCTCTGGGCTTATAAATTAGGTAGAACAGGGCTTCCAAGTAGCGTTGTAAGGCTTCTCGATTTTGATGGTGGACATAGTTCCAAAAACCAAACGTCTTCGCCAGCGAGAGCAGTTGCCGACTATGTAACTGCCAGTTATATTCGTCCTGGATTCGTTGGATAGCCCGCTCAGAAATTTCGTACCAATATTTGGGGTTTGCATCGCATTGCTCGATGAAGTGGACAATTTTCTGAGCGGTTTCTTCTAAATCAGTGGGGTTGATTAAAAATCCATTTTGATAATCTTCGATAATTTCTAACGCTCCGCCAAATTGAGTCGCAAAGGTGGGCAATCCCGATACCATGGCTTCTAAGATGACTCGACCTAAGGCTTCAAACCGGGCAAAGTGGAGAAATAGTCCGTTGCGGTCGGCGATCGCCCGATAGGCCTCCCCTAAGTCTGGATCAGAAAGACGGGTGCTGATCCAGCGGATTTGACCGTGAAGCTGGTACTCATTTAGGAGCGCGTGCATTTTTTCTAGCTCATTGGCTTCGTCGGTATGAATGGCTTCCTGTGGATGCAGCTTGTTAGTAATCCAGATCAAATTGCATCGGGCTTGTAGATCTTTACTGCGACCAAAGCATTCGATCAGGCCAGTTAGATTTTTGACAGGCGAGAAGGGGGCGATCGCCAACAGGGGAATCTTTTCAGGCTGGACAAGCTTACCCAAAATTCGTTCATGCTCCTGGTCAAACAAGAGGTTGCTGACGCGATCGCGCTCCTTCAAGCTAGCTGAATCGGCCTGACTAGAGGGATAAAAAACTTGGTCATTCACACCTGGTGGAATCCGGTTAAACTTTGGGCTAAACAGATCAATGCCATCTACCACGTGGTAAAGATGAGGCATTGTAAACAGCTTATAAGACTCATATTGCCCCATCGATTCAGGTGTGCCGACAATTTCCTGATAAGACGCCGTAATGATAAAATCAGCCGCATTCATACTAATGAGATCTGCCGCAAACTGAGCAGAAAAATGATACTGATCTTCTAAGTCTTGCCAGTATAAATTGCTGAACAAATGCTTGGGTTTTTCGAGAGAATGGGCAACGTTGCAATAGGTTGCCTTCAGCCGTCGAGATAGCAAAAAGGCCACCAGATTGCCATCACTGTAATTGCCAATGATGAGATTGGGGCGATCGCCCAACTGCGACAACAACAGCTGCTCAGCATCGAGGGCAAAGCTCTCTAAGTAGGGCCAGATTTCAGACTTAGAAATCCAATTTTGCGTAACCTTGGGGTTAAATTCTCGAAACGGAACCCGCAAAATCCAAGCATCATCCGTCCCTAGGATTTTTTCTCGCTGCAAGCTACAGAGCGTTCCCTCACAGTTGGGAATTAGGCGAGTCAAGACCGTCACCTGAGGACGAATCCCCAAAAACTCTAGCCCAGCCAGATGAATTTCTTCGTGCAGCTTGGCCTCTAGGCTACGCGCCTGATCCAACACATAAGCCACCTGCCCCGACGTTTCAGGCCGCCCCAACACCTCCGACTGCCCGACCCAGCCATGAATCGAAATCAGCACCACCCGAAAAATAGCGGGAATCCGAGAGACAAACGCTTGCAACGTGGTTGGCTCGGGAGAGTCTAGCAACCGTTCGAGGAGTTCTAGCGTGTCGCTGACTCGGCCTGCCGTGTTGCCCCATCCCGGCTCAAATCCCAGCACCTGCATCCTAGCGTGCAACTCGGAGTAGGGCTGGTCGGGCGGACATTGGCTGACCCACTGGATAGCCTGTTTGATCTGCCGAGCCAACTCTACCCCCGATCGAATCTGATCGTTGATCAAGAGCGACATCTGGTCGTGTTGATGTCGATGCAGAACGTCAAACAGTATTTCTAGCCAGTAGCCTGGATTGGCAAGCACCTGACTGCAAAGATAGTGGTTGAGAAACGCAAAGCCTTGCCCAATGTTGCGCGGGTCGTTGATGGAAGGCGCGCTTTCATAAAATGGCCCAAAGTCGATTTCCAGAATCTGAGGCTGATCACGTTTGACGTAGCGATCGCGCACTTCTAGCAATGCCTTGGGCGGCATCAGATTCACTTGGCTAAGATCCAGCGACACCTGCCAGATCTCTTGACTGCCGACCCAGGGGCGCAGCAAAATCCAGATTTGATCGTCTTCTAGAATCACCTCATGGGTATAGTCAACGAGTTGCCCCAACGCAGAAGAATGAAAAAAATAGGCTGGCTTTTGAGACTGCTGACAATAGTCTGCAAAAGCATGTAAAATTTCGTTTCTAAGAAAATATTGTTTGTTTGAGTCGCTGAGTTGCTGAATGAGCTGTCCTAAAGCTGCTTTTTCATCACTTTGTAAAACCGTTTGGATCAGGTTGTGCATAGCAATTTCCTCACTCTAGAGCGCCTAGAGTTGAAGCATTCAATTGGAATTGGGAGAGGAGAAGAAGATTCGTCCTCACCTTACTCCACCTTAATAGCTTGATCATCGGATCTTTTCACCTGGCTTTCGATAGACCTTTACGCGTCAAGATTTCCAGCTTCCAAGGATTTCATTCTAAGCAAACCCACCCCTTTAGCTCACACAGGCCAACGCCAGCTGCCATGTGCTGCCCTTCTTCTGAGTTCGGATGGAGCGGCATTTGGCCAAAAACTTTGGCAACCCTTTGGGCTCCCCAATCCGCTTTAGCACTTTGCTCATAGGCTCCTGATAGACTTGAGCGAAGCGAGTGCCCAACACCGTTAGCTCGATTTGGTTACCAGCCTGTTCAGAAGACAAGTTCCACAAGATCTTGATCAGAGCCTGCTCTAAGTCATGAGCATTGGTAATGCGTTGAGGGGCGTTTTGCTTTGCGTTTTGAGTGGAAACTGCCGGGTCTGTAGCGGAGGCTTTGAGTTTCACCTCAAAATGGTGACCATCTGGCAGAAGGGACAACTCAAACCCCTCATGAGCTTCGAGAAACTTCTTCAAGGTTTTGCAGCCAGAATTGCTTTTGAGAACCTGGTTGACTGAAATTTGGTTGCGATCGCGAAAGAGTTTTCCCAAATGGCTAACGGTGATGGGCTGCCCTGGATTGGCCTGCTGCTCTTGCAGGATCAAAATTTTCAGCCAACTTTTCATCTGGTCTAGAGAAGGGATCTTAACCTCTTGCATTGCCACAGGAGCAGCTGAAGCTGAATTTTTTGCAGTGCTGGCCACTTGTAGCGCCGGCTTAGCGGCTACATCTCCCTGCTCTTTGCCCGTCTGAGGCAGATGAAAAACCTGAGTTGATTGTTTTGCAAGATTGAAGATCTCAAAACAGTCATGGTGGCGACTGACTCGATAGGGAGTAATGCCCAAATTGAGCAAAACATGGCCCAGGTGCAACAAATCCAAGTCAGTAGAACAGATGAATACCTCACGAATGGAAGGGTTTCGGAGGGAGATCAACGAAGCGTCTAAAGACATTTTGATATCTGCGCTGTTTTTGCCAGAGGGGACATGCACCATTTGATACCCCCGCTGGTAAAGCTCTTGATCGCGCCTGCCAAGCTTGCACCAATTACCAAAGGCTAACCGATAGCGAATCGGATATCGGCCAATGGTTTGCAAGAAATCTTCCAACGCTTCAGGCGGGTTCATGTTCTCAGCATCAACCAGCAAAAGCCCCGTCTGTTCAGAGCTGAAGGAACTACCATCCTCCCTCGGAAGCCGATTATTTTTAGTACTATCTGCATCCTCAAGCCGCCGAGTAACAGGCTGATTTTCCTGAGCAAGAAGCAGTTCCTGCACCCGTTGCAGAAGTTTTTCGTAGGCTTTAAAGCTTTTGAAAGCTGGAATAAATAGCTTGCCCAGAATATGCTCAACGGCTTTGAGCAGAGAAGGTCTATCCGTCTGTCGGGTCAGCAGCGTTATGATTTGAGCGGCTTGGGCTTGGCTCGAAGTTGCTCGAATCCAATCTTTACAGGATGCGGTGAGGAGATGGGAATGTTGCTTTTGGGCAGAGACCAGCGTGGCGTGGAGCAGATGGCCAATCTTCTCATATAAAGCTGGGTTGAGCAATTCAAGGGAGCAGGTCATGCTGATAGGCCTAAAATCGATAATTTAGACTACACAATAAAAAACCAGCTTTTCCTAAACAGCCAGGGTACGGCTTTCTCTCCCTAGATTACCCACGTTCTCGGCTGAAGCAATCCCAGCTCATTCACCTTCCAGATCAACCAGACGAGGGCCAACCGCCGCAGAGTACTAGCGCGGCTTTAAAGAGTACCCGTGCAGGTACTGTGGCTGGCTTGTTGGCTCGCATACGTTAGATATATCACGCAGACAAAACACCCAGAAAAGCGGTTTTGTAGCCACTGACAAGGGTTTATTTGCTTTTTCGGTGGTGCTCTACGGTTTTGAGAACTTTGGCTTAAAAGTTCTGATTTAATCCCTTTTGCCCTATGGATTACAGGACGATATTCAAACTTTTACGGTGGCAACTCACCCATAAGGGGCCACCCGTCTTGGCGCTTCCTGCGGCCATTCCTGAGATCAGGGTCTACCCTCCTGTCCCTAACGATTCATTAGCCCATTCATTGAGAAACATCCCTATGTTTGACTGTCACCCTATCCCGCAACAGCGAGACTATGAGGCTCGCCGCACCGAGGCCGCTCAGCTGCGCGATCAGCAGCGTGACGATGCTACTCAAGATTTCTGCACGACTCCCCCTGCCGTTAACTGTGACGAAGAGCGCTTTAAGCACATTGGCTTTCCGGGCTTTGCCTCGTTTACCAAGGCGCTCGCCCACAAGGCCAACGGCCTGGTAGATCCCAGTGCCTGGCAGTCGCTGCTCGATGCTCTGCAAGTGGGCACCCAAGAGGCTCTAGAGAAGGTGCAGCTAGGGGGGGGCGATCGCCTGTTGGCCAACCCGCTCAATGCCTATTCTTTTCAACAGATTGGCAACGACTCCAACGGTGCTCGCATGGCCGCTGCTCCCGCCTTTAGCAGCCGCAACACAGCGATCGATATGGTCGAGCGCTACTGGATGGCACTCTGCCGCGACGTGCCCTTTGATCAATACCCAAATAGCCCGCTGATTCGAGCCGCCTGCGACGACCTAAACGCCCTGGGCTTTGCAGAGCAGTTTGGCTTTGTCTGCACCCCTCAAACCCTGTTTCGCGGCCCCTACGAGGGTTGCGATGTCGGCCCCCACGTGTCTCAGTTTTTGCTGCAAGACTTTCAGTTTGGCAACCAGGTGATTCAGCAGCAGCAGCGCTATCCCCACCCCGGTCTCGACTACATGACCGATCTAGACACCTGGAAACAGGTCAACAACGGCGATATCGACCCCTCCGGCACCGACTTGATTGACGGCTGCCGCTACATCACCACACTGCGGGATGCAGGGCAGTGGGTACATATTGACTTCCCCCACCAAGCGGGGCTGTGGGCCACCATCATGCTGCTCGGCAAAAAGGCCAAACGGTCTGAGGCGATTCCCTACGGCAAAGACAGAGCCATTACCACTTCCTATGCCTTTGGCAGCCTAGGTGGGCCAGATATCACCATACAAAGTGGTCTGGCGGGGGTCTATGCCCTCAAACATGCCTGGTTCCAAAAGTGGTGTGTGCACCGCCGCCTGCGGCCCGAGGTCTATGCCCAACGCCTAGAGCTATTCCGCCGAGGAATTTTGGGCGGTGCCCCCGAAAACCCCTGCTGCGACGACAAGTTTAATGACCTGTTTGGCGAGGGGGCCGAGGTCTGGCGGCAGACCCAGGTGCTCGATCGCATCTATGAGCACAACCGTCAGCAAAATATCGCTCAAAATCGGGGCGATTCCCACGGGGATCGCTTCGCGAAGCGCGAAGGCACTTGGCTGTTGCCCATGGGCTTCCCCGAGGGGTCGCCCACCCACCCCGCTTATCCCGGCGGTCACTCAGCCTTTGCGGCAGCGGCAGCCACCGTGGCCAAGGCCTACTTTGCCGATGGCCCCTTTCCCAATCCCAAGGTGCCCGTTGACGGCGGCCAGCGGCTGGTCGACTACTGCGGCGATGAAACCCTCACTATCCACGGCGAGCTAAACAAGCTAATCGCCAACGTCACCCTGTTTCGCGATGGGGCCGGTATGCACTGGCGCACCGACGGCACCACCTCCGGCGGCAACGCTGGCGCAAGTCGACCCGGCTCGGGCATTGAAACCGGCGGCAACCTGCTGGGCGAGCGGCTGGCCATCAGCATGCTGCGCGACACCCGCCGCACCTACCGCGAAGCCGTTGGCGAGTTTGCCTTTAAGGGCATCAACGGCACCATGATTCGCTTCTAGCGACTGGTTTCCATTAGCCAGCCTCGGCATCGTTAAGCAATGCCGAGGCTAGTTTTGTGTTGTAGTTTTACCATCCGCCATCTTGATCTAAATTTTCGTGCCAGATTTCTAGATCTAGGTCGTTGAGGTAGATCAATGCGCTGCGAATGTTGGGGATTGGGCCTTGGAGATTTAGCTGAAGCAGCAGAAGCCCCGCGCTCTGGCGTAGCCGAGCGTCGGGATGAATGCGAGTGAGTTGACGATTCCACCCCAGAGTCGAATTCCACGCTGTGCTTGGAACAGCGACGGGGTGGATGAGGAAACGAGCAAATCTTGGTACAATCGTCATGTCTTGACCATCCCTGCCGTAAGCGATAACCAAGCTAATAGGTACATGTTGCAAGAAAAAGTATGGGTCTTGGGAACCAGGACTCCTGCCCTTGGAGGCAATGTAAGACCAATAGAGCTACGGAGTTCTGGAGGCTATTGCTGATGAATTGGGAAGCCCGTGCTGTACCGTAGGTCAGCGTCGGGTAGTTCACAACAGTCATAGCAATCTCCTATTCAACATCTTTGATGTGCGTTTTGCGTTCTAGAATTTCCTTTAATATCAAGGTGATCACAGCCAGGAAAGCAAGCACAACAGCAGCAGAGTAGGATGCTGTGGTTTGGTATTGCTTATAGGCTTCTTCAACAAAAAGGGGGAGCGTCTGCGTGCGGCCCACAATACTTCCCGACACGACGGCGACGGCTCCAAATTCACCCATTGCTCTCGCATTGGTCAAGATCAGCCCATACATCAGACTCCAGCGGATGTTGGGGAGAGTAACTCGCCAAAAGATTTGCCAATCGTTGGCTCCCAACGTTTTAGCGGCTTCTTCTTGGTCGGTCCCGGCTTCTTCAAGGGTAGGAATGACTTCGCGGGCGACAAATGGCAGTGATACAAAGGCTGTCGCCAATACCATGCCAGGAAACGCGAAGATGATTTGAATGTTGGCAGGTTCCAAAATCGGGTTGAACCACCCATTGCGGCCATAGAGCAAGACAATCATCAGACCTGCAACAACAGGCGAAACGGAGAAGGGCAGGTCAATGATACTAAGTAGTAAGGTGCGACCGGGGAACTGGTTGCGGGCGATCGCCCATGCGGCACATAGCCCAAAGACCGCATTCACGGGCACCACTATGAGGGCAATCAGCACCGTTAGTCGAGCGGCATGGAGAAAGTGGCGATCGCCCAATGTCTGCCAGAAAGGACCAATGCCCTGGCTAAAGGCCTGCACAAAAATATTCAGCGTTGGCACAAACAGCACCAATGCCAAATAGATCACAACGCCTATGATCAAAGCAGGTTTTACCCATTGCCCTTTTTGAGGTGCGGCAGGGGAACCTAAATGGTTGGCAGGTTTTGGAGCAGAGTGAAGCGAGTGATGGGTATCAGAGGTCATAGCGTCGGCCCCAAGCTTGCAACAAGTTAATTGCGAATAAGATAACCAACGAGGCTCCTAACATGACTGTGCCAATTACAGTTGCGCCAGCATAGTCATACTGTTCGAGCCGCTGAAAGATCAGCACAGGCGTAATCAAATCCTGAAACGGAATATTGGCCGATACCAGCACAATTGATCCATACTCTCCGACTGCCCGTGAAAACCCCAAGGCCACTCCCGTTAAGATAGCGGGTAGTAGCGGCGGCAAGATTACCCGCCAAAAGGTCTGCCACCGAGAAGCCCCTAGACTCCAAGCGGCTTCTTCAATTTCTTGCTCCATCTCTTGTAAGACGGGCTGCACCGTCCGCACCACAAACGGCAGCGAGATAAAAATCATCGCAACGCCAACGCCCAAGCGTGTAAAAGCAATCCTGATGCCAAAGGGTGCAAACAGCGACCCAATCCAGCCATTGTCACTATAGATTGTGGCGATCGTTAGACCTGCCACTGCGGTGGGTAACGCAAACGGCAAATCAATGGCTGCATCTAAAATTCGCTTGCAGGGGAAGGTATATCGCACCAACACCCAGGCAATGACAATGCCTGCAATGCCGTTGATAGCCGCCGCCACAAAGGCCGTAACAAAGGTGACATCATAGGTGGCTAAAGCAACTGGGCTAGTAGCAATCCGCCAGAACTCACTTGGGCCTAAGGTGCTCGATCGCAAAATCATGGCAGCGGCGGGCAGGAGCAGCATGATCGTCAGATAGCCGAACGTAATCCGCCACGGCCAGGAAAACCGAGCCAGAGATGATTCCTTTTTGGCAGCAGATTTAGGGGAGGAGGAAGCCGTCATAGGTTTGAAGTTTCAAGAAGGATTGAGGAGTAGAGACGCCCATTGATCACGTCTCTCTTCCTCATAATTTCAAGAGTCGATCAAGAGTCGATCAAGCCGAAGTGGGGGATTTTTTATTGACCCAACTGCGCCTGAATGTCATCAAAAACTGCGCCATCTGCAAAGAACTTGGCGTTGACGGCATCCCATCCGCCCAAGTCAGCAACCGTAAACAGATTTTCGACAGGAGGATACTGGGCTGCAAATTCTTCTGCAACGCTCTCATCCACCGGGCGGAAGCCAACTTCTGCAAAGGTGCGCTGAGACTCCGGCGTAAACAAGAACTGCACAAAGGCCTCTGCGATCTCACGAGTGCCGTGCTTGTCCACGTTGCTATCGACGACCGCAATCGGGTTGTCAATGGAAATATTGTTTTTCGGAATGACGTAAGGAAGTGGCTTACCCTGCTGGGCGGCTAACAACACTTCGTTTTCGTAGTTGATCAGCGCATCGCCTTGGCCTTGCGTAAAGAACACATCTGTTGCTTCACGGGCGTCTTTGGGCAAAATCGGCACATTGTCGTAGACCTTTTGAGTAAATTCCTGAGCTTTGGCCTCATCTCCACCTTGCTCAGAAATTGCCCCCCACAGGACCAAGAAGTTCCAGCGAGCGCCGCCGGAGGTCTTAGGATTGGCCGTAATCACCTGAACATCATCGCGCGCCAAATCTTCCCAATCTTGAATATTTTTGGGATTGCCGTCACGGGTAACGATTGCAGCAACTGACTTGTGAACGATGCCGTCTCCGGTGGGTGTTTCTCGCTCCCATCCTGGTTGAATTAGGCCTGCTTTCTCAATTTGGAGGGTGTCAGCTGCCAGCGCCAATGCTACGACGTCGGCTTCTAGCCCATCAATGACGGCTCGGGTTTGTGATCCCGATCCGCCGTAGCTCTGATCAATGGTGACGTTTTGGTTGTGCTCTGTTTTCCACTGCTCCACAAATCGAGGAATGATTTGCTCGTAGGCAGCCCGCGTCACGGCATAGGAAACCAGCGTTAGTTGAGCATTTTGGGCCGTAGGAGCCGCAGAGCCATCGGAAGAAGCGGTCTCAGAGCAGGCGGCGATCGCCAGACTCAAGCTGATCCCAGCCAGAAAAAGGGAAATCGGCTTCTTTAGAGTGCGAACACTCAACAAATTTGTCCAGCGTTTCCAATCCAGACGGCGAGGCAATCGAATCGAAGGCAGCCTAAGGGGCATATTAGTCTCTCCTGTAATCAACGATTAATCGATGGGAATACCGTAGTTAGCGGTTAAAAAAATACCGGGCAGGCAATAGAAGGCTCAAAAAGGGGTAAACCTGAGCCATATAGACATAAATCTGGACTTAGTTGAGCAGTGTATCACACTCGAAACGCAACTGAATCACAAAACATTTAAAATTCAGATCGACTTCACCTCGAAATTTAACACGGCACGCTTGCAATTCGTGGAAAAATAGGGTAGTTTCTTTTTTCAGACGTAGCCGTATGACTGCCCCATCTAAACAGCTATCAGAAGTGGATCTTTTGAAACTCCTGGTTAAGGAAAACTATTTATTCCGAGATCTAGATATCGCAAAGCTTGCAGACCATTTGCATCCCGAAAGCTTGACCCGCGAAAAGCTCTATTCCAGCCGTGCGGTCTACACTGCTTTTCGTCCCGGCACCTCGTTGGACTACCTGTACACCATCCTGGGGGGTGGTCCTGTGATTGTGCGAAGCACGCCGCTCGACCGGATTGTGGCCCTTAGCTATCCAGGTAGCTGCTTCGGCATGAGAAATCTGTCCCTGAGCTATGGTTTGGTCTGCCAGTCTTTCCCCAGTTTGGTCGAAGCTTACAAGACGACCGACGTGATCAAGATTTCGCTCGATGTGGTCAAGACCCTTTACGAGAATGATCCTGTGTTTCGAGAACGGTATGACCTGCTGTTTGAGCTGCGCGAAAAGTTTCAGTATCACCTGCTCAATTGCAGCACTTATCCACCGCAAGCTGTGGCCGCACTGTTGCGGGCGCTGGTCTATCAGGAGCGATCGCTCGGCAGCCAACCCCAACCCGACGGCAGCTATTTGTTTGATTTGCCGATCGACATCATTGCTCGCGCCAGTCAGCTCAATCACCGCACGGTCGAGCAAGTTCTAAAAGGTATGGCACAGGTGGGCTTGATTCAGGCCGAAAAATCTACCGATGCTCCTGGCGATCCGGTGCGGGTAATTGATCCAGAAGGGTTGAAAGAGGTCTATGGCGCGACCCGTGACAAGGTGTCGTGGTGGCCGCTGCGTTAACTTGTTGTGTTATTAAGAGGTAACTTGCATGGGCATTAAGGTTGAAAACGTATCGAGACAATTTGGCAGCTTTCAAGCGGTTGATCAGGTCAGTTTGGAAGTAGAAACGGGATCGCTAGTGGCACTATTGGGACCATCTGGCTCAGGAAAATCAACCTTGCTGCGCCTGATTGCTGGCCTAGAACAGCCCGATAGCGGCAGAATTTGGCTGACTGGACGAGATTCGACCTATGAAACGGTTCAAGATCGCCAGGTTGGGTTTGTATTTCAGCACTATGCCTTGTTCAAGCATTTGACGATTCGCAAGAATATTGCCTTTGGCCTAGAGATTCGCAAGTGGCCTAAAGCCCGGATCAAGAACCGAGTGGAAGAACTGCTGGACTTGGTGCAGTTGGGAGGATTGGGCGATCGCTACCCTTCTCAACTTTCTGGTGGACAGCGGCAGCGTGTTGCCCTGGCAAGAGCCTTGGCCGTTGAACCCAAAGTCTTGCTCTTGGATGAACCCTTTGGCGCACTAGATGCCAAGGTGCGAAAAGACTTACGCAGTTGGCTGCGTCGCCTACACGATGAGGTGCATGTCACGACTGTATTTGTCACTCACGATCAAGAAGAAGCAATGGAGATTTCTGATGAGATCGTCGTGATGAACCAGGGGCGAATCGTCCAAACCGGATCGCCTGCTCAAATCTATGACCATCCAGCTTCGCCATTTGTCATGAGCTTTATTGGGCCTGTCAATGTGCTACCCAGTAGTGCTGCGATCTTTGACAAGAGTGGGTTTGGCTCTGCCCAGCGTGAAATATTCTTGCGGCCTCACGATTTGCTGATCAGCAGAACACCCGATCCGGGGACTGTGGGGGCGATCGCCCAACGTCTAATCCACCTCGGCTGGGAAGTGCAGACCGAGCTGCGGCTTGATGATGGCCAACTTTTAACAGCGCACCTTTCCCGCGAACAGTTTGACGATTTAGATCTAGAGCAAGGACAGAAGGTGTTTATCAAACCTAAAGAGGCCAAGGCGTTCCCATTAGAATATGTGATTTGACGATGTTTTCTCGTTGACGCTTATCCAATCAACGGGTGCATCCCAGTTTTGCAAGTTTGCCCTCATCCCCCACAGCCCCTTCGCCCGTTTTAGGAAAAGGGGGGCCGGATTCAAAGTCCCTCTCCCGCTCTGGGCTACTAAGTACACACAAGTCATGTTGTAGTAGGATGCAGCCAGTAATCGTGGGGCAAACGCCGTGAAGAATCCTATCCTAATTCACGCTGAAGCATCGCAGGGCAGTGCTTTTGGGGATCGCCGCCTGGAAAAAAGGGGCGGCACTCTATGAGTCGATGAGCCAAGCGCAATCGGTGAACATCCGGGCCATGAGCCGCAACCGAGCGGAACAGGTGGGGTACTATCGCTTTCTGGAGAATCAAAACGTGAGCGTTTCGGAACTGGTCAGGAGTGCAGCAGGCCACTGCCAGCAACAGGTGGCGGGGCGTCATGTGTTAGCTATCAGCGACAGCAGCGAAATTAACTTGCAGGCTCAGGCCGGAGATCTAAAGTTTGAAGACATTGGGGTGGTCGGCAATAATCACGATGTCGGTTTTTTCCTCCATCCGACCTTAGTGGTCGATGCGGAGAGTGGCTTTCCCTTGGGCTTGAGTGCGATTCAACTGTGGCATCGTGACCCGAAACGACCTGACAAGTATGAGCGGCAATATCCTCAGTTACCGATTGAGGAGAAGGAATCTTATAAGTGGCTGCTGTCTGCCGAACGCAGCCGTGACCACTTGATGGCTGGGGACGCCGTGTGTGTGACCCATGTCGGTGACCGCGAAAGCGATATCTATGAAGAGTTGGTTCGGGTTCCTGATGCTCACACGCGCTTGTTAGTGCGCTCTTGCCGTGACCGACGACTACACGATAAGGCCACGATGCTCTATGAGACGCTCAGTCAGCAACCCGTTGAGGGAACCTATACCGTTGAGGTGCTGGCCGACCCTCGCCGTAACCGAGAGTCGCGTGAAGCCTGGCTAGCGGTTCGCTTTGCTCCAGCCACCCTTCGCTGCCCCAAGAAGGTCGATGCCCACGACTATCGTGAATCAGTCTCCCTCTATGCCGTTGAGGCCAAAGAGGTGATTCCACCTGCCGGAGCAGAACCGATTCACTGGCGCTTATTGACGACCCATCCCGTCCATACCGTGGAACAATCGTTACAAGTGATTCAGTGGTATCGCTGGCGCTGGCAGATTGAACAGCTCTTTGCGCTGCTTAAGAGGGTGGGCCTTGACCTTGAATCCACCCGCTTGGAGTCGCTCAAAGCCATTGAACGCCTCACCATCCTGGCCTTAATGGTGACCTTGAGGCTGCTCCAACTTAAAGCCGGCCGAGCGGATGAAACCCTCTCGGCTTCGGTGACCTTTAATGATCAACAACAGCAATCCGCCGCGAAGTGCTCGATCGCCTCCTCGCCCTCAATCACCACCGCTACGCCGAAGAAGTCGCCCAAGGCTTACACGACAAGAAGAAGGGCAAAAGTAAAAAGGCAAAAAGCAAAAGCTCTGCTCCCCAAGCTGAATCTGGGGAGAACAAACAGGGAGAACTGTTTTGAAAACCACTCGCTATCTATAGAGAATCCCATCAATAAGGTCTTGATAACTCCACTCCAGGGGTCGGGTCTTGTGTTTTGGGGGCAATACCTCAGGCAACAGAGGCTCAAGGATTTCCCATTCTGCATCGCTCAGGTTGCTCGAATAGGTCATGGTCAATAGGGGGAGACGTCTCCTCAATTTTCGCGTAATCGCCCAAAGATCTCAAATGGGTTCTGTATAATCACAGTGCAGCAATGTACGACCAGTGTCCCTGTAACTGTCGTCTTGAGCCTCTGGAACACACTCACCTATTACGGTCATCCAGTCAGGCGATCGCAATCACCAAAAGTGAGTACTGAATATTCAGACATATGCCCCATTGCTCATCACCTTTATGCCAAAGCTGAAAGTTTTACTGGGGTTTCTCCCTATAACGGTATTGCCGAATCTGTTGGTTGCGATCGCTCCAGCTCAAGCCAATTGTCCAATGGCAGTGGGCAGTGCAGAGCCATTTCAACTGGTCATGACTCATCGCTGGCGAGAATTACAACAACAAACTACCTATTCCTGGGGTAATGTTCGTCCCTACACCACTTTCACCAGAACCCACATTAATTTAACGCCAGAGCAATCATCATCCTTTGGTTTATGTGATTCTATGTGTAGCTAAACATTGCGGCACAAGGGTTCTGGAACAAGCGATCGCCCTTTTGAGGTCTTTAAAGTAATGCGTTCCTCAAAGAGTTATGAAAAAGGCGATCGCCCCCCTCCTCTCGATTTTATTGACAGCCTGTAATGGTGCGGGAACAGGCATCCGCTCTGATCAAACGGTAGGAGATTCATCAGAGCCAACTCCCACTGAGCCAGTTGCTCACACCGTAGACCTTCCAACCGTGCAGTGTCGGGGCGAACTACCTGAAGTACTAGAATCTATTACCTCAGGATACCGATTGGCTCAGGAATCTGACTTTGTGCCTGCGATTCGCAACTTTGACCCCGACTACACCGTGGACGAAGACTTTACTTGCAGCATCTTCACCGATGACTTTACGGGAGATGGCTCACCAGACTATGCGCTGCTGTTGGTGAATGAAACGACGGCAGATTTTCAAGCCATGTTTGCTGTGAATGAGGGCAACGGGCAATTTTCGCCACTGGTGCTTAAAGAGTATCAACGGGTAACAGAACCCGAAGATGGGGTGGTTTATACATCGCTGAGTTACAAACCTGCTGGCGAAGAAGGACTGGCTTTAAGGGATTATGCTCGCCTAGAACCAGCACAGCGAGAAGCTTATGTAGCTCGGCCTGCGATCACCCTATGGCGCTCAATCATCCAGGATGAGGAAGGCAGACCGGAGGATGTCACTGAGTTAAGTACATTAGCTTATTGCTCTGATGCTTACTATTTTGTTGAAGGCAGCCTGCAAACATTTCAGGTCTGTGATTAACGAACGACAAAGAGCACGTAGCCATTCCCCAATGCCAAACAAGGATTCAAGTTAGCTGCTGCTCAACTTCAGCTTGTTGACATAAGCTTGTTGACATTAATTATCAGAAAGCTCACAATCTAAGGATTAACATGGTCGGTTAGACATGAAATCAATGGCGATCGCACTCTCTGGGCAAGACCCAATTGCACTCTCCTATTCAACTTGGCATGAGCTGTGGAAAGAATGCCGACAACAGGCTCGTTCAGTCGATCCGGAGGATGAGGGCGATCGCCTTGCTAAATGTCCGCCACAACTAGCCACGGGCTACAAACGAGATATTACGCTCAGGAATGGAATTGATCTAACGCTGCATCGCTATGAGCTACAGGGTGATTTAATGATCACCCAAGTTCAGCCTACAGAATCAGAATGTCTTGAGTTTGTTTTCAATCTATCGTCTACATTCAGATATTGGACGGGAGCAAACCTTGCCTCAGGTCAATACTGCGTGCAAGGTGTGTTTAATCCAGCTAGCACAGAAGGGTTTGCCCATTTTGCACAAGAGCCAACTCTAGAAGTCGATATTCATCTGGAGCCAGAGGTCTTGCGATCCTTATTCGGAATGGACACAGACTCTCAGCGAGATAGGCGCTTTGACTTGATGTCATCTGAGCTAAAGCGTCTTCTTGCCGGAGATCCAGAGGTTTTTCTATCCCCGATTCAAGACATTACTCCTACGATGCAGGTGGCATTGCAGCAAATATTAAATTGTCCGTATCACGGTGTTGTGAAACAATTGTATTTAGAAAGCAAATCAATAGAAGTATTGGCGCTCTGGCTAGAACAAGCCCTCTCAGGGACGTCCACTTCTGAGCCATCAATGTCTGCGTTGCGATCCGATGAGGTTGATCGCATTTATCAAGCCAAGGAAATTTTGATTCAACAAATGCACAATCCACCGTCTCTCATCGCTCTGGCGAGACAAGTGGGGCTAAATGACTGCACCCTCAAACGCAAATTTCGCCAAGTGTTTGGGACAACAGTCTTTGGCTATCTACATCACCACCGCATGGAGCAGGCGCGATCGCTCTTACTCGATCAGCATCAGCTCACCGTGACGGCGATCGCCCATCAAGTCGGCTACAACAACCTTTGTGCCTTTAGCACAGCATTTCGCAAGAAGTTTGGGATGAGTCCGAGGGAGATGAGGAGCTAAAAAATTCCGTTTGAACAAACAAAAATTCCGTTTCAGCAAAGTCTTCCTCTCAAAATCCAGATATCATCCCATCTATAAATAATTGCGAGAGATTCCTATCTGGCTTGATGATGGCACGAGGGGCGATCGCAATTGGCAATCTGGTCAGATCAAGGTGTGGGAAGCGTGAGAAACAAGTGTCAATTCGTTTTTTTGATGGGATTTTTGTCAGTCTTCACAGCTCACCCAGCATGGGCACAGAGCAATGTAGACAGCACGGAAGGCGAAACTCAGGCGAGGGAGATAGGGGTCGCAGAGGTGCCCCACCTGAGTGACCTGGAGCATCCAGCCACTAGCGTAGAAGAGTGGATTACTCAGCTTGAACAGGGAGTGGTGCAGATTACAGCCGTTCAGCTCATACCCACCGAAGGGGGAATTGAAGTCAGGCTAGAAACTGCCGAGGGAGAACTCGCTGTTCCTGCAACCTCTGTGGTGGGCAACGCGCTAATTGCAGAAATTCCCAATGCAGTGCTGGATTTACCGGAGGGTGAGCCCTTTGAGGCCTTTGGCCCAGCGGAGGGAATTGCCCTGGTGAGCGTGACGGAGTTACCCGGTGGGAGCGTGCAGGTTTCGATCACCGGAACGGATGCTCCTCCCGAAGCGCAGGTGGGTACTGATGCCGGAAACCTGTTGCTGAGTGTGGAGCCAGGAACGGCCGGTGCAACTGATGCAGATGAAGATGCGATTCAGGTCATCGTTACAGGAGAGCAAGACGAAGACTACAATCCTTCCAGCGCTTCCGTTGGCACTGGCACCGATACACCCCTGCTCGATATTCCCGCCTCTGTTCAGGTGATTCCAGAGGCGGTGATTGAAGACCAACGAGCCTTTGATCTGCTCGATGTGCTCCGCAATGCCCCCGGCATTACGACCAGCACATCTCCTAGGGATATTTTTTCAGGCTTTACCATTCGTGGCTTTGACACGGGCAACACCTTCCTGCGCAACGGCGTGGTCGATAACGATATCGGCAGAACCGGACTTGACCTGACCAATGTAGAGCGCATCGAAGTTCTGCGAGGACCAGCCTCTGTCCTCTATGGTCAGATTGCGCCCGGTGGGGCGGTCAACATCGTCACCAAGCGGCCTCTGCCCTTCGAGTATTACGACATAGAGGCGACCTACGGCAGTTTCAACACCTACCAGGGAGCAGTAGATCTTTCCGGGCCGTTGACCGAAGATGGCTCAGTCCTCTATCGGCTGAATGCCTCCATTTACGGCTCTGATACTTTCATTGATGAAATTGGCATCGATCGCTATCTAGTCGCTCCCATCATCACCTGGAACATCAGCGACGATACAAATCTGACGTTTGAAGCTGAATATTTAAACGCTCAATACCCCAATGAGCGGGGCTTGCCGATTGAAGGCACAATTTTGCCAAACCCCAACGGCGACATCCCGATCAGCACTTTCCTGGGCGAGCCTAGTTTTGACCGCAACGATCGCCGTACCCTACGTCTGGGCTATGATTTTGAACACCGCTTCAGCGAAGACTGGCGCTTACACAATACCTTTGGCTTCACCTGGGAAGAAAACTTTCAGGATTCTGTTGGTCCCTTGGGTCTGGAAGATGATTTACGTACCCTAAATCGAATAGCATTTGTCCGCAGCGACTTTGATGCCCCCAATTTTTCTCGAAATGAATATGTGGCAACGCTGACAGCGATCGGCAACTTTGAAACCTGGGGCATTGATCATGAATTAGTCATTGGCACCGAATATCGGTATCAAATCGGCAGAAGCCCAGTTTTTACGCGACGGGAAATTGGCACAATTGATATTTTTGACCCGGTTTATAATCAGCCTTTAGGCCCCATCATTGGCGAAAATAGCTCTTGGCGTGAGACAGCCAGCAACATCGGCGTTTACGTGCAGGATCAGTTAACGTTTTCTGATCAGTTTATCCTGCTGGTGGGCGGTCGATTTGACTTTGTCAATTACGACTACGAAGAAGAAGAGTTTGAATTTAGTCAGAACGATACTGCCTTTAGCCCACGAATCGGTTTAGTCTATCAACCCGCTGAAAATATTTCCCTTTACGGCAGTTTTAGCCAATCTTTTGAGCAGACGCTATTTGCTTCTAGTGTCGATAACACCCCTTTTGAACCGCAACGGGGTACCCAGTATGAGATTGGCGTTAAAGCTGACTGGTTAGATGGAGCCCTTTCTACCACGTTGGCACTGTATCATCTGACCCGTACTAATGTAGTCACGGATGACTTGGATAATCCGGGGTTTTCAATTCAGACGGGTGAACAGCAGAGTCAAGGGGTCGAGCTAAATGTGGCGGGCGAAATCTTGCCCGGATGGAACATCATTGCAGGCTATGCCTACACGGATGCAAGCATCACCGAGGACAGTACCTTTCCGGTGGGGAATGCCATCGATAATGTGCCAGAGCATGCTGCCAGTTTGTGGACAACGTACATCCTCCAAGAAGGCGATTTTGAGGGGTTAGGGTTTGGCTTGGGGTTGTTTTACGTTGGGGAACGCCCCGGCGATTTGGACAATACGTTTACGATTCCAGACTACTTTCGCACCGATGCTGCCATCTACTATCAGCGGAATCAATTTCGCGCTCAGCTAAATTTCAAGAATCTGTTTAACACTCGCTATTTTGAGTCGGCCAACGGGCGCAACCGCATCTTTCCGGGTGCTCCCTTTGAAGTGCTGGCAACCGTAGGGTGGGAGTTTTAGTGATGACAACACCCGATCTATTGCAGGTGCGTCTGGCTGACTTTGCCCCCCACCTAGATGAGTTTCTGCAAGATCGTCTCATTCTGACACCGCTCCCGAAGGCAGAGGAAGTGATTGCGGCCCCAGACTACCTGGCGCTAGAAATACTCCAGGCTAACCTGGAAGCTTTTGCTGATGCGCGGGGAATACCAGACCTAGCGGTGGCAGCGTCACTCTGGAGCAAACACTACAACAATGCATTGATTCCGGCGGTGCTGCCCGCAATGACGCTGCTGGGCGTTGGCTTAAATGCCTCTCTGGAGAATGTCAGTCTGGTGCTGAAAAACCAGATCCCTCAGGCGATCGCGCTGCATCAGATCAGTGACGCGGTGATCTATGCTCCGCGATGGGGACGGGGCGCAGTACCGCAGGCAAACAGGGTGGGAGAGTGCGCTGACCTCTACCGATTTGTCTTGCGATCGCTGTTTGAACATCTCAGCAGGGCGATCGCCCAAGTCAACCATCTGACTCGGTTGCCAAAATCAGTCATGTGGGGTAACACCGGGAATGTATGTGACTACTTGTACAACGAGTTGGCGAACTGTTCTGGGGTGGCGATCGCCGTCCAAACCGACCGAGCCATGCTGTTTGAGCAATCGGCGAACCCTGCCGGGGCTGGCCGCAACCCACTGTATCAAACCGTGGTTTGTAAAACTGCAAACCATGCCGATGGCTCAGCCCCCATGACCCTGCGGCGAACCTGCTGTCTGCTGTTTCGCATGCCCAACAGTCACTACTGCGGCAACTGTCCGATCAAAAGCCGAGCAGACGGGGTAAGTGTTCTATCGGATAAACCTTTGTCCAAAGGCTCTATCTAATGTTGCTTAAGACCTCAATTCAGCACCAGATCAAGTGGATGTATCAGCAGATCTTGCTCTGTGGATTAGTCGCTATTTTAGTCATTGCCTGCCACTCATCACCATCCCCGACTCCCTCAGCTTCAGCGGATTGTCGCACCATCGTTCACGCCGCCGGAGAAACCTGTGTCCCCAACAATCCATCCCGCGTAGTGGTGCTCGGAGTACCCACCTTGGGCAATGCCCTGGCGCTGGGCATCAAACCCGTTGGCACCCTGCTCTACTTTGAAACGCCGCCCCCCTACCTGCAAGGACAGCTAGAGGGCATTGAGCCAGTGGGCGCAGCAGATCAACCCAATTTAGAGAAACTGGTTACCCTGGCTCCTGATTTGATCATTGCCATGAATAATTGGGATCTGACCTACGAAAGACTTTCCCAAATTGCACCCACCGTGATGGATGATTGGGACGGCTATCCATCCTGGAAAGAGCACTTTGACTTTGTTGCTGAAGCTCTGGGTAAAACGGCAGCCGCTGAGCAGACTTGGGTGCGCTATGACCAGCGAATTCAAGACCTGAAAACGGCCCTAGGCGATACCTATGAAAACCAAAAAATATCGGTGGTCAGAATCTGCTGCAACGCCTTGGCTAGCGATGTTGAAAACTCCTTTAGCGGCATCATTCTTGAGGATGCTGGATTGCGCCGTCCCCCATCTCAAGGTAAAGCAGATGGTGGATTGGTCTTCTTTTCTGAAGAATTGATCACCGAACTGGATGGCGACATTATGTTTGTGATTTTGGATGAAGATGAAGATTCAAAACAGCTCTTTGAACAACTGCAAAGAAGACCCTTATGGAATCAGCTTAAAGCTGTGCAGCAAGAACAGGTTTATGTCGTAAATCTAGCCACTTGGCGAGGCGGCAATCCTCTTGCGGCTGACGCAGTCATTGATGACCTGTTCAAGTATCTTGTCGAAGAGACATGAGTCATCTTCTGCACCTTGTACATGCTGTAAAGCAACCTACGTCCTCACAGCCGTGCACTAATTTTTCTCGACCTCCCTCACCCATTGCCGAAACGCTTTCATCACTGCATTTCGACCAATGGTTTTGCTTTGCTCCAAGTAGTGAGGAATCACTTCTTTTAAGGGCAATCCTGGAAATAAATCGCTCGTTTCAGATTCAACATAGTTTCCCTCTTGCAGTACGTTGATTTGTAGCTGACCTCGATCAAATCGCCAAAGCTCTGGTACTCCTAGCGCTTGATAAATAGTGGGATGGGTGCGAGAGGTGATGTCGATTTCTAACGCTAAGTCAGGAGGTGGATCAACTGTTAAATCTAATCGTTTCTTGCCTCGAATAGCTAACTCATTTTGAATATAAAAACACTGATCTGGCTCAATTCCTTTGAACATGGCCTGATTCTTGAAGGTCGTTGAACCCAATGTTAGAAATTCAATGTCTAGTTCTTCTAATAAAGCTTTGACTAAATCTCCAATCACTTCTTTGGCAGCTTCATGTTCTGGCAAAGGGGTCATAATTTCCAAATTTTCATTGTCATAGGCAATTCGAGCCGATCGATGCTCTCCCAATTCCTCCAAGATCAACTCAAACTCTTGCCAACTGACCTCATGTAATAGCACGCGCTGCCCTGGCGGCACACTCAATCGACTCAGTTCCAACAACATCACTCAACCCTCCAATCAATTTCTACTCCCTAGCCCCTACTCCCTAGCCCCCCTCCAATCGTGCGTACCTTCATTATCATCTGGTTCGGCCAACTGGTCTCTACCATCGGCAGCTACATGACCGAATTTGCCCTCACTCTCTGGGCTTGGGAAGTTACTGGTTCAGCAACTGCCTTGGCACTGATAGGGTTTTTTTCGCAACTGCCGCGTATTCCGATCACCTTGGTGGCAGGACTCATTGTCGATCGCTTTAATCGCAAACAACTGATGATGCTGGGCGATAGCATTGCGGCCCTTGCTACGGTGGGGGTGAGTATTCTTTACCTTTCCGATAGCCTACAGATCTGGCACCTATATTTGGTCGCTATCCTCAATGGTGGCTTTGGGCAGCTTCAAAGTTTGGCGTATCAAACCTCAATTTCTACTTTAGTGCCGCCATCTCAGTTGACTCGCGCCAATAGCATGAACGCTTCAGTCCATTATGGTTCTGTCATTTTGGGTCCATCTCTAGGGGGAGTGCTCTATCCAAGGATTGGCTTGCTCGGTCTTGTGGTGATTGACCTGATAACATTTGGGATGGCGATCGCCACTCTCCTCCCCCGCTCTATTCCACAACCGCAACAGAAGGCCAGAGCTGAACTTGAAACCCTATTTACCAAACTTACCTTTGGCTTCCGACTCGTCTGGCAACAGTCTGGACTACGGGCTCTCTTGCTAATCAGCGCTCTGTTTTGGTTCTTCCACGATTTTGGTGGAGCGCTCTACGACCCAATGATTTTGGCTCGGACTAATGGTAGTGCTCAGGCGTTGGCTAGTACGGCAGCAGCAGCAGGTATTGGTGGTGTTACAGGAGCCATTTTGCTCAGCATCTGGGGCGGCCCAAAACGACGAGTCACTGGCATGTTGGCCGGATTCATTGGCGCAGGGCTGAGCAAAACCGTGTTTGGTCTGGGGCGATCGCCCCAACTTTGGGTACCCGCACAATTCTGTTCCTCACTAAACTTTCCGTTGCTGGGCAGCTCTGAAACAGCCCTCTGGATGACCCAGATTACTCCAGAACAGCAAGGACGAGTATTTGCAGCTAACGCCCTGGTGCTACAGGTGGTAAGTGCGATCGCAACCATCCTTGCAGGGCCGTTAGCCGATCATGTGTTTGAACCTGCAATGCAATTCAATGATCAGTTTGGCGCTCTTTTCAGCCCAATTGTGGGTACGGGAGCAGGCGCAGGGATGGCATTGCTGTATGTGTCCACATCGATCGGGCTAGTATTAGTGGGGATCAAGGGATATACAATGCCTCAACTACACACCGTAGAGCAGAGAATACCAGAGCATGAAACTTGACGCACTCCCACATCGATATCAACAGATTTTAGCCACCTGCAAAGCAAATGCCCAGATCTAGATCAGCGCGATCGCCAATTGCAAATGGATTCAGTTTATCTTTCGATAGATGTAATGGCTTTCCTCGTTTTACAACCTGATCTCATGAGACAGATACGAGAACCTCAATTAAATTATGCAAGTGTCGAAACTGGCTGCTACTGGAGTTTTCGCGGCGATCGCCCTTAGCCCATCCCTAACCCATGTAGACAATCTCATTAAATTTTAAGAAAAGCATTTTGTCTTCGCTGCCAATCTTGCAATGATAGGCTCCACCCGTTGCTGCACCATTTGCATCAGAACAACAATAGCTCCGGAAGTCGGCCACCAATTGATCGAGGTCTTCGGGAGCAAATTCGTAGCGCTCGGGTAGACTATAGACTTTGCCAGACTCATCTTTGACTGCGATGGTTAGTCTCATCATGGTTGTCTAGGAGAGTGAAACTTCTTCTTCTGGCATCCTACCTCTAGTTTTCAGATGACTCAAGTACCACCGTCAAGAGTCTTGTTTTTTGAGCAGGGATACCATCAACAGTTCCTACCGCAGTGAAGTCTCAATTGCTGATCGGTAGCCGATTGCCTCACTCCGCTTGCGAGCAATGTAGCTCAGAATGACACCATAAATCACTTTAGTTGTGATATCCGCAACTGTGTAAAGGATCTGTCGCGTCACAGCTCCCCATGCTGTCGGCCAAACGGCTGGAATTAAGTAAGCAATTGGATAAATTGTCCAAGTGATCAAAATATACCAAAACAGCGATCGCATTGCCTTCGGCAGGTTATCAGGCTCACGAGGCAAATCTCCAGCTTCTTGATTAATCATGTTCCCCACGACAAAGAGAACATAGACATAGAACACTGTACTAATTGCGCCCCAAATGAGTAGCAGCGGCAGATTGGTGACTTCGTAGAACTGGCCAATATAGCCAGTCCAGATCATGAGTAATCCCCCAATCACAAACTTAGTTCCGTAAGAAATAGCCTGGGCTCGGGTCAACCCCAAGACGACAACGAGTTGTAATAGGAGCATGGGCACATCAATGGACCAGTTCATGTAGCGAAAGCCATTTGAGAATGCATGGGTCTCAAATTGCCAAAGGCCATCTACAAAGATGAAAGTATTATCCCAAGCTTGCCAGAGCTGAAACAGTTCTAGAAACGCTGAAACCATCACAACTGCTGACAAAACAGATGAAAGTCGATATCGAGGCGCAATATTATTGAGAGTAGCTAGAAAGTAAACGAGACCAGCTGCCTGAGCCGCAAAACCTAATGCTAAAACGTGAGAAATAATATCATGCTGGATGGGTAAGTAGGTGAGCAGATTTTCAAAAACGATCCCTTCTCCGACCAGATTGTCTGCAGGTTGCGGCACCTGAATCTGAGCTAAAGCAGCTCTTGCCAGCACCGCGACTAGCCCCGAAGCTATGGTTAGCGGCATGAGCCTTTTCAAGATGCGTCTCATTCTTATTCCTTCTTGGCCAAATACGTATTTCCACAGTAAGAGGAAATATATTGTTCTTACTTCTATCAGTAGGAGTAGTCGTTTGGTCTGC
Source organism: Elainellales cyanobacterium (assembly GCA_041746655.1). Lineage (GTDB taxonomy): Bacteria > Cyanobacteriota > Cyanobacteriia > Elainellales > Elainellaceae > JBGTGR01. The sequence goes on from JBGTGR010000019.1 coordinate 152,856, forward strand.
TTTTTCTAGCATTTTGAAGTATAAGGGTGATGCAGTCAAGCTCATCTGAATAGCAACAAGAAATTGTCGTTGAATGAAATTTGCTCTTTGTTCATTCAACGACGGGTTTAAGTTAAAGGTGGCTTTTGCCAAGGTCTACTGTAGTTGACGGCGGCGATAGCCAAGCCATCCCATACCACCGACCAAGGCCAATCCTAACAAGCTACCAGGTTCGGGAACAGTCTCAGCCCCAACAACTTGTCCTCGAATTACCCCAACTGGATCAGCTTCACTATGAAGATTCAAATACAAGCTGGTATCTTCACCCGGTGCGACGGCTCTTAACTCTGGCAGGAAGGTGCTGAGAGGTTGGCCATCAGGTGGTAAGGGATCTGTTTCTCTCCAGATGCCAGAGACGGTGACAGAACCATCAGGGTTGAATGAAAAGCTCAAGTCATCATCTTCAGGGGGTGGGGCTCCAAACATGGTGAAGACGACTGGGCCCATCTCACCGCGAGGAGCATTATGAAAGTGGAGGAGCGTGATCTCGTCACCGCCCATCGGATCTCTACCTGCAATTGGGCCAAAATCAAGAGGTCCAAAGAAGTCTATTGAATAAGCTAACTCAGTGCCGGGTTCGTTAAGCCTTAAGGTAGCAAATCCGGTAGCAGGAGAGTTTGTTTGTCCTGCTGGAGGAACTGATTGCTCGCTATTTAAAGTTGCTGTGAACAATCTAGCGGCTTGGGCTGGTGAGCTAATGAGGGTTGAAAACAACGTCAACCCAGCACCTAGGGCTGTTGCTGCTAGTAACTGGTTCATAATCTAAATCTAAATTTCTTGACCAAACTCCTTTTAAGCTAAAAGACAATTAGGGATTGCTGGACAAGAATACAAATTGCCTCATGAAAACTTTATATTGACTTGCAGAATCTACTTGATTTTTTTACGTAGGCTGATCTTCTAAGCTAGGTTTATGTAGTATTGAGCGCCATTGAAGATTACTTGGAAAAATGCTGGAGGCCCTGTTCTACAAACGATAGAGAAATTTGCATACTTCAATTACATCTAAAGATAGATGGCAAATTTCTTCTACTTCTACAGGCTGATCCAAGTAGTAGAGACGTGGACATCTTGAGGTTTATTATGTAGGTATGAATTCATTTTGGAATATTGAACTGCCACTAATTGATGCCATTCAAGCCGTGGGTTGGTTAGAGCTACCCATGCAAGTCATTACTCAGTTAGGATCAGAAGTTTTCTTTTTGCTGTCTGTTTCGCTGCTGTATTGGTGTGTCAATGCAAGATTAGGGATACAGGTGGCTCTAATCTTGTTGCTTAGTACCAGTCTCAACAGTGTACTGAAGCTTGCTCTTGCCAGCCCTCGGCCCTATTGGTTCAGGGCTCCAGGCGACATAGGAGAAATGGAAGCTTCCTTCGGGCTACCCTCTGCCCATGCTCAAAGTGCAGTGGTTGTTTGGGGACTCATTGCTCAGTGGCAACGGCATCGCTGGATCAAGATTGCTGTATTGCTCTTAATCTTTCTAATTGGTCTATCCCGAGTTTACCTCGATGTCCACTTCTTGATTGATGTGCTAACAGGGTGGCTAGTAGGCGCTGTTGTTCTTCTCCTGTTCAATCGGTTTGCTCAACCTGTAGCGCAATGGTTTCAACAGTATCGATTGAAACAACAAATGGCGATCGCCCTCCTCTCCTCTTTCTTATTGCTGCTACCCAGCCTACTCGTCGCACAAATTCGAGACATCGGTCAATTTCCTTTACCCTGGATAGACGCGCTTCAACAAGCCAACCCCGAAGCCTCACCGCCTCCCTTTTCTTTAGAGATTCCGGTTTCTGTAGCAGGCACTTGGTTGGGCTTTATCATAGGGCTGCTGTGGCTCTCCCGACAGAAGCCTTTTGTTGCCAGAGGAACATTGAAAGCCCGATTCTTGCGATATCTGGTGGGAATTAGTGGGGCGATCGCCATTTGGGCAGGCTTAGCTGCTTTATTTCCTGAGGGTACAACTCCCCTGATTCATAGCTTGCGTTATCTACGCTATAGTCTGCTTGGAATATGGATTTCTGCAGGCGCACCGACTATATTTCAATGCATGGATCAATCGTAGCTCTTGGGTTAGAGAGTGTTTCTTGTCATGCGGGAGCAGCCCTGACCAACAATACGATTCTACCGATCGCAGAATTTGGAACTGCCCCAACTAGAGCTCGTAGCTTGGCAGAGGTCTAGGATGAATTAGTGCTGAAGACCAGCAAGCCTTAATTCAATACCTATTGTGGCCTGCTGATCTCCCTGCCCCTGTTGAAACAGAAACTAACGAACCTCCCTCATAGCTGGTTACAAGCAACTGAATGACAAGCTGGCTTTGGTTAGGGCGGGAACGATGCGATCGCTAGCCGCCCTTGCACCGGACAGGTTTCGTGCGGCTGGGCCACCGCGCAGTGCGGCCAAGCCTCCCATCACAAATAGCTCACAACCGGGCCAACGGAGATGCTCATCAATCACAGGTAATCCGTTTACGACCTCGGTTGGGTATAGGTCTAGAACATCTTGCAACAGGGGGTGCTTTTCGGCGTCTAATTGGCTGCCTGTAGCGAACCAGATTCGATCGATCTTTTGGTGATGAATGCACTCATGCACTGCCGAATTTTCACAGTAAACCTGCCAATGATCTTCATTCCAACAAGCTTGAGACACCTGACATTGTTCATAAAAACTAATTTTCCCATCCCGTTCTAATCGGCGAAGCCGCGTCAAGACGGCGGGCGTCATTGAGCCGCCATTTCTAGCCTGTTGAATCATCTGCCAGCGCGTTTCCCAATTGGGTTCTGCCCAAAAGTTTTTGAGATATTTGGGGCCGAGCCAACCGGGCGCTGCATCAAATAATTTTTCGTATAAGGTGCGTCGTGCCATCAGCACAACCTGCGCGCCCCGATTCATGGCTCCTACGGCGAGATGACCACTGGTTAGCCCACCTCCAATGATCAGCACCCGCTCTCCTTGGAGTCGCAAGCCTCGTAGATCGACCTGGTGAGAATGGAGGAGGCGATCGCCCGGATAACCCTCTGAAACCTGCCCGACCCAGTCTGGAATGTGAGGAACACCGCCCCCATTGGCAATCACAACCCGACGAGCGACGATGGTTTGCCCATCTGATAGTTCTAGGCAAAAGCGAGAACGATTTGTACTGCTGGCGCGATCGCCCATGGGTTTGACCTGCATCACCTGAACTGGATAAATACAGTTGTGCAACTGCCAGCGGTGGATCACTTCTTGACAAAAATCTTGAAACAGTTGAGTGCCGGGTAGGTCGTAAGGTGGAAATAGCTCATCGGAGCGAGATTCGGCAAAGGTCCGCAGGGCGTGAGGATTGGGGGCAGGGTGATGGACAGCGGGAGATCTGAGGTGGGGAATCTCTAACGCCGCAAACTGATGATTCCATTGGCTCATCCAGGTGCCGCTAGGGTCAAAAACAAGAAATCGCCCTCGCATTGATTTCTTTTTCTGCAACAGATGGGTGACTAGCGTCAACGCATGCGGCCCACTGCCGACGATCGCCAGGTCAATGGATTGGGGGAGCGCAAATAAGGCATCAGACATAAACCAATTATGAAGCTGAGAATGATAATCATTTTAGCTGTATTATAGATCGGTAGATTCAACTTACCGCCTGTTACATCCTCGAATAAATTCTCAAAACTCCTCATGCGATCGCCAAATATTACCCTGGTATCCGGGCCGTCGGGTGCTGGCAAGACAAGTTGGATACGACAACAGCTCAGCGCTATCACTGAGTCAGCTGTGTATGTTGACTTGGGTTCAGGCACAACTCCCATTGATGCAGTACACCTCGCCGCAGAGATACCTGAACTCACGGTGTTATCTGACGTGCAGCTACCCGAGCTTTTGGAACAGCCGCTGGCTAACTCTGCGGTTTACATTGAATTAGGGTTTCACATTGACCCACCTTCATTGGTGTTGCCTCTTGATCTGGCGAGTTGTCAACGAGTGGCTGTGCTACCGCCCGCCGCCAGCGCAACGGAGTGGCATGAGTGGGCCGGGGCGATCGTCACGGGTGCGGATACTGAGATCTTGCCAGATCTACAACTGTGGCGTTCTGCACTAACGGGACAGGTTTTTGATGCGGCCAGTCTTAATACCTTTTGGTATGAGCTGACGCAGGGAGGCTACGGCCAAGTGCAGCGGGCCAAGGGAATTTTTGATCTCGCTGATGGGCACGCATTTTATCTCAACTTTGTAGCTGGACTGTCTGAAATACCGGATCTAGAACTCAACCTTCCCCGTTGGTTACAAGGTAGACCCGAGCGGTTTAGTGGGATTGAGGTCGTTGGTGCAGGCTTGGATCAAGAAGCGATCGCCCAAACCCTCAAAGACTGCTGTTTAGAAGAGCAAGCCATCTTGTATTACCAACAACAGATCAAAGACTTATTGCAACAAGGAGTTGAGGCGGCATGAAAATAGCGGTGATGTCCTGCATTCATGGGAACTACGAAGCCTTAAATGCGGTTTTGTCTGACATAGATGATCAACGAGCAGATCACATTTATTGCCTGGGAGATCTGGTTGGCTACGGTCCTCATCCCAACGCAGTAGTAGAAATGATTCGCTCTTTGGATACTCCTACCTGATGCCAGAAGTGGATGCCTTTGTGGCAATGGAGCGTATTTTAGCAACAGGTGCCGAAATTCAGCAAGGCAATGTTATCTCCAGCATCACCACATTAGATACCGCCGCCTCCCCTCAAGCCACCATCGTTAAACCGCGACAGGTAATTGGCGTAGGTAACGTCGGACGGATTCCAGGACGAGCCACCTACACGCTCTATAATCCTGCTGCCTCCAATCAAGTTGTATTTAAAGCCGTTCGGTATGGCTCAGGCAAGGGATTCTAGCCAGCATTCCAGCTAGCAATAGCTCACTGTATCACTCCGATCAGAAAGACAATGCTGGTACCGAAAGCTACAATCCCACGGGTTTGGTTCCTCGCACCGTACGAGCGATTAAACAAGCTGTTCCAGGTATTTTAGTGATCACCGATGTTGCCCTCGATCCCTACAGCACTAAGGGCCATGACGGCATCGTGCAGAATGGCACCATTCTCAATGACGAAACCGTTGCTGTTTTAGCCAAGCAAGCCTTAGCACAGGCAGAAGCTGGCGCTGATTTTGTTGCACCCTCAGACATGATGGATGGTCGCGTGGGAGCCATTCGCAAAACCCTTGACGCTGAAGGTTGGATCAATGTGGGAATTATCGCCCAACACACCAATTTACCCGTTGCAGCCTACAACGTCAGTGGGGAGTACGCCATGATCAAAGCTGCTGCTGCACAGGGCTGGATTGACGAGGGAAAAGTAATTCTGGAAACGCTAACCAGCATCAAACGGGCTGGAGCTGACCTGATTTTGACGTATTTTGCCAAAGACGTGGCAATGCGATTGCAAGCTCGTAAATAGGCTTTGACCCCGGCCCATCCTTAACAAGGGGCTTGGGCCCCTTGCCCTTAGGGAAGTGTCTACAGCTATCGATCAGCTCACTAGCTGGTAAATTGTTCCTGAAGGAGCTTCGGTGATAGTTCTTCGAAAGAGGGCGTTACGTCCTGCTTAACCGATTCGCAGGAAATCAAACTTACCCAAACCCGATAGCTATCTTGAGAGCAAGTAATGACAGTTGATTTGCCATGCTGAGAAATATCCACCCCTAGGGCATACGCTCGTTCGCGTTCAGTTGGAGAGAAAGTAGAAACAAGCTTGTAAAGTTCCTCTCTCCAATAGATGCCCTCTTTGATTTCGTTATCGCTCCAGAACTTAAAGCAGCGCACCAGCGGTTCAGGAATAGTTGTAGAAAGCATAAATATTGAGAACTAGGAAGTAGTAGCAAGTTACATTAATGAACCGATCGATCCAAACCCATCTACAACAAAAACGGTTGCACAATAAGTATATACACTCTACAAGATTTCGTGGAGAGAGTCCCTGTGTCCCTTGATACAACTTGTTATTTCTTTTCTAAACCTTCATATTTCTATAGAACACCTCGAAAAATTGCTGAAGAGAAAACTTAGGCTGAGAATGATGAGATTGTGGAAGAGCGCTAAGAAGCTGATTGACTGGGAAGTCAGGGGGCGATCGCATCTATCAATCGTATCTGTCAAACGTATCTGTCAAACAGCATTGATCAGGATGTAACAATTTTAGGCTAAATTGTTGGACAGTCATTCAACGATCATGCTATGTCCGAATCAAAAAGCGTTGGGCTTCGGATTCCTGATGAAATTCTAACGGAGATCAACTCACGGATTGGCATAGAGGGGAGAAATCGATCTGAGGTGATTCTAGCCCTCATTCAGCGCGGATTGGGCCTCAAGCCAGTGTCACAATCGAATGAGATGGTCGAGAGACTAGAGGAAATCGAAAAAAAAGTTGCCCTTTTAGAAGACGTTCACCAGCGGTTACACAGCGTTGAACAAACGCTAAGACAGCCATCCAAGAGATTTTCACAAGAGCGAACACCTAGCACCTGCAAATAAATTCATACCTGCCAAACGTGCTGCCGAGTCTCCACCGCCATCTGCTTCTGTCACCGCACTGCCGAACCTGGACAGTTCATCAAGTCATGCCGAGGGTGCAAATTCGGTCAACTTAGACGGCGCGCAGTTTTGCAACACCACGCTGCCTGATGGCAGTCTGCGAAACGACCACTGCCCAAACTGAAAAGCCCACTATTCAAGGAGAAGAATGGCGGACCCCACCCAAAAACCAGCTTGTCTTGATTGGGCGCAATCTAAATGCTGAGCAACTTCGGCAACAGTTAGTAGATTGTCTTGCCTAGGTCTAAGTCGTTTAGCAGCAGGGCCGTTCCTTCTGCTTCGACTCTGCCATTGTTGAGCACAATGATGTGGTCGGCTTGGCGTAAGACAGCAGGGCGATGGGAAACAATGAGATAGGTAGGGGTATAGGCCGTGAGGGCAGCGGAAGATTTTTGGGGGGACAAGAGGCGCGACCAAAGCTTTTGTTCGGTTTTGATGTCAAGGGCGCTGGAGAGATCGTCGAAAACTAGCAATTCGGGTTGTCTGGTCAACATGCGGGCAGCGGCAGTGCGTTGTTGCTGACCGCCAGAGAGACACATGCCTTTAGAGCCAATTAGGGTGTTCAATCCGGCGGGCAAGTTGACCAGATCTTGATCAAGAGCCGCGAGGGCGATCGCCTCTTGCAGTTCTGCATCGCTCTGCTGTAACCCCATCAACAAGTTCTCCCGCAAGGTATTGCTAAACAGCTGCGGCACCTGGGGCGTGTAGGCACTGCGCGGGGGCTTAAAGAACTGGGCAGGATGTTCAATGAGTTCTCCATTCCAATACAGCGCTCCCTTTTGCAGGGGCAACAGACCTAGCAACAATCGTAGCAAGGTGGTTTTACCCGACCCAACTCGACCTGTAATCACGGTCAGGCTACCCCGCTGGAGGGTTAGGTTGATGTCTGTAACGCCGGAGGTGCTGCCTGGATAATAGTAGGTCAGGTCAACGGCTTTTAGCTCTTGTAAGAAGATGCTTGTCTCCTCAAGGGCGGGGGTGATGGGGGGCAGGTCTGAGCCTTGCCCTCGCAAATCTGGCAGATACAGCGGTGCTGGGGTCGTAATATCCTCTGCGCCTTTCGCGCCGATCAGTGATCCCATCCGCTCAAATGCCACTTCTGTTTGCTTGGAAAGGGTCAGAAAGCTGCCCATAAACCTCAAGAAATCTGTGGCAAACGCTAGATAATAGACAAACAAGGCAAAATCACCGACGCTCATTGATTGCTCTCCCGTCGAGTTGAACAGCGCTGCGAGGAGTAGAATCAACCCGGTGCCTAGGTTCACCAAATTTTCCAAGATGGAGTTGAGGATGGCCGTGAAGACCTGATCTTGAACCATGCGTTGGCGACGCTGTTCGTTCAATTGCTGAAACTGATGTAGAACGGTTTGCTCTGCTCCAGCAACCTGAATGGCCTGCACCGCGCCAAACAATTCTCCCATCAGCCCTGTGACTTGCTGAGTTGACTGACGACTGGCAGAGCGGTAGCGCTTGATGCGGGCTTCGGCCTGTTGCACCACAAAGGCGATCGCCACAAGTGGCAAAAAGACAAATAGGGTGAGCCGTGCATTCACAGTGAAGAGGATCACCAGTGAGGCGATCGCAAACACGCCTACCCCTAAAATTTCATTGGTGCCAACCACATTATCTTCAATTTGAGCTGCATCATCCCGAAAAAAGCTAATCACTTCTCCCGGTGATACTGTCTGATCATGGATGGCGAAGGGTTCTGCACCCGGTCGTTGCAACAGCTTGTCTAATAAGTTTCGCCGGATGAGGGAACTGATCGTAAACCGATGCTGCGTTTTCGTGACCCGTCCTGCAAAAATGGCAACGATGCGAGCCACCCCAATGCTCAGGAGCAAAACTACGAAAAACAGGGGCGATCGCCATGCCCCATCCCCGGCCCCCTGATCAGCTAACGCATTAAAGAATTCGCGGATAATCAGTCCTGGAACGGCAGGCAAACCCATGATCAATAGCCAGAGGAAGCTATCCAACAAATATAGCCTGGGCGCATAGAGAATCAATTGCCACAGGAGATGCCACAAGGAGGTCCGGTTTGAGGTCATGATCAGGAAGCCACGGTCTCAGAAAGCCACAGTCTCAGAAAGCCAGTCTTTGAGAGAGCCTACCGCAAATTAGGAGCGATAAATTGTGAGGAAGACTCCTAGCGGGATTTTTTTGAACCTCAGACGGAATTTTTCGAGGCAAACTTCTTACTAGTGCATCATCATTCTCTTGCTACTTATTATGATCCCCTCACGCTAGGGTAGAAGGCGATTAGGCTAGGGCATATTAGAGCTAGGGAGTTCACTTTTTTTGAACTGCTCAATCCCTTCTCTTTCCACCCCTAAACACTCATGATTCAAATCTCCGAACGCTATACCCGAATTTGCCGCGCCTACACTCAGTTGGCCGAACGCTTCCAAAAGCTAGATGTAGAACACATGGCCTTGAAGAACAAGATCGTTCCTTTGTTGCAGGTGTTAAAAACCTATCGGCAAACCGTTGAGGTGCTAAAGCAGGAAAAGGCTCAGATGGCAGAGGCTTTGGAAACCATGACAACTCAATACAACGAGCTGAAAGTGCTAGAAACGCTGCTAAAATCCGACTCTCAATCGGCTTTGCTAGAAGCAGAAGGGCAAATGGACTTGGTAGCACAAACCCTTCAAGAAATTGAAGCAGACTCAGATCCTGACTTGAGTGATGCAGACAAAGCACTATTGGAAGAGTATCAGCATGGGGAGATGGAGCTATACTTGCTAGAAGCAGGCGATCGCCCAGAACTCATGGAATCTCACTCAGTTGCCAATGATACGCTACGAGCCGCTTAGATAGCGTCGAAACCCAAGCCGGAGGATTCGTTACTCTTCCGGCTTGAGAATGATCGCTCAGCCAATAGGTCAAAGATCTTCCTGCGCCGGAAGCGGTGTAACTGGCTCGGGCGGGGGCTCTGGCGGTGGAGCAGGCTCTGGCGGTGGAGCAGGTTCAGGGAGGGGCTCAGGTTCGGGCGGAGATGCTTCCCAAACGGGTTCTGGCTCTGGGATAGGCTCGGGGAGAGGGGCAGGCTCTGGCGGTGGGGCGGGTTCGGGAGAAGGACTGGCCTCGATAGGAGATGGCTCTGGGGGAGAGGGAGTCTCGCTGGCTGGAGGTTCTGCTTCAGCGTCAGCATCAGCAGGCTCTGATTCGTCGGGATCTGGTGTAGGAGAGGGATCTGGCGACTCAGGAGGAGATTCTGGTGCTTCAGGTTCAGGGGTTTCTGTTTCAGGAGTTTCTGTTTCAGGAGTTTCGGCGGTTTCGGCGGAAGGCACATTAACGGTGGTGCGATCGCCCTGTTCCCGCGCTCGCCGATTTAAGTCTGAGCCGTCAATAGTCATGACAACTTGAACGACAACACCGCTGGCTCCGCCACTGATCGGCTGAAACCGCCATTGGCCTCTGACCGTAGAGAGCACGGCTTGATCTAGTGAACCGTTTCCACTGGAGCCTACGACAATGGCGCTAGTGACCTGTCCATTCGAATCAATATTGACAGAAACGCTCACTGTTCCTTCAGCACCTGAACTGAGTGCGCCCGGAGGGTAGCTAGGCTTTGGGCAACTGCGGCAGGCGACAGTTCGTGATCCCCCACCTTGATCCGATCGCCCGCTACCATCTCCTTCTTGACTAGCGGGAGGGCCTGGATTGGTGGCAGGCTGCGACTGGGGGCCAGCCGCAACGGGGGATGGGCGATCGCTTTCCCCTGATTGAGCCGAAGCGTCGCCCGTGGGGGCTACATTGCTTGAGTTTTCATTACTTGAATTTTCATTACTTGAATTTTGGCGAGCATTGGCTCTGGCTTGGCGATCGCTCCTCTCATTGGCCAACCGCTCTCTGAGTCGATTGTTGCGTCTGGGGGTTGGTTCGGGCGTGGGTTCAGGCGTTGGGTCGGGCGTCTCCGCCACAGGTTCTTCCTCCGCTACCGTTTCCCCGACTTCAGAGGTGGGAGACGGCACGGGTGCGGGTGGCGTTAGATCTTCTTCAACAACCTCTTCTTCAACGACCTCTTCTTCAAAAACTTCTTCTTCCAAAATCTCCTCAACGGGTGCTTCAGCTACAGGTTCAGGAGGCTCTGGTTCAAAAGCCTCTGGTTCTGGAGTGAGAGGCTCTGGCTCTGATGGCCTTGCAGGAGCAAGCGACGCACTACTAAATGAAGAGGCTGACTCAGTGCTAGCAGCAATCTCACTACTAGCCTCAAAACTGCTAGCTTCAGAACTGGTTTCATCTAGTGTGGCTAATTCTGGCTCTTCCTCTGGGGGATCGAGGGATTCTGTCACCACAATTTCGATGGGCTGAGTCTCTTGCTCAGGAACTTGGGCTTGGAAGGCATCTACTCCCACAAACAAAAAACCAGCATGAAACACCAAGGAACCTGTCAGAGTGCGGACCACAAACCGTCTCAGCATCTCGGCTTCTTTATCGCGCTGCTGGGCCGCAGAATCGGAAAGACTCATTGGACTGTATACCCTAAACTAAAATTCTGTTGGGAGCTATTGTCGTTTAACTAACAAAGAAACATGATAGCAGGAAGTTAATATCTGAAGCTCTATGGACTGGAAGTTTATTTGTTTTGGGTGCTAAATCACCCTAGGGATAGAGATTCTGGGTTTCGAGAACACCTCACAGACAGTTTCTAAATTCTCCATCTGAATTTTCTATCGTCATTATTAATAAGCTTGCTTGACAATGACTTGCATTAAGTCTACTTTCTGTTGAGAAGCTTTTCTAAGTACATAGGATTGTACATAGGATTAATTTCGCCGCTTCTCAACCGCTCTCAAACACGCAAGTATGCTACTCATCAACCTGTTTTCAGCGGGTGGAATCGTCATGTTCCCCCTGCTTGGCTTTTCTATTCTGGCGATCGCCCTCATCGTTGAACGGGTTGCCTTTTGGCAGCGAGTCAATCGTCGTCAGAAACGGGTCGTCCGAGATGTCTTAAAACTCTATCGACAAGATCCGACTCTCGCCGCACCGAAGCTGAAGCAAAATGCAGATTTGCCCATTGCTCGAATCTTCCTGGAAGCCCTGGAAATGGAACAAGTGCCTCCGGCAGGCTTTCGCTTAGCTTTGGAGAGCGCGACTCAGGCAGAACTTCCGACCTTACGACGCTTCAACACGGCCTTTGATATCATCATTAGCTCAGCCCCTTTGCTAGGATTGCTCGGCACCATTTTGGGCTTGATCCGCTCCTTTGCCTCGCTTCAACTGGGCAGTGTGGGTAGCGAGAGCGCTGTCAACGTGACGGGTGGAATTAGCGAAGCACTCGTTTCTACAGCGGCAGGTCTAGGCGTGGCCATCCTGACCTTGGTTTTTTCAAATGTTTTCCGAGGCTTTTATCGACGACAGATTGCTCTGATTCAAGAGTATGGCGGCCAGCTAGAGCTACTATATCTCTGTCGTTATGAGAATAACCAAGTCGGCGTCAGCATGAGTAGGTAAAGCGATATGAATATTCAAGATGAGCCTGATATTCCTGCTCAGATCAACATCGTGCCGATGATCGACGTGATCTTTGCGATTTTGACGTTTTTCATTATTTCTACGCTGTTCTTGACTCGTTCAGAAGGATTGCCTGTCAATTTGCCAGAAGCGCAGACAGCAGAATCCCAAGAGCAAACTGAAATTACTGTCACCGTAGATGCGGAAGGCCAGCTTTCGCTCAATCGTGAACCCATCACCATTGAAGAGTTAGTTTCTCAGGTACAGGCCCTGAAGGGCGATCGCGACTCAGCCCTTGTGATTATCAATGCCGACCAGACAGTAGATCATGGCCGGGTTGTCGCTGTCATGGATGAGTTACGCACGATTCAAGGAGCACGGTTGGGAATTGCAACTCAGCGCCCGTAAGCTTCTAGACTTGGCTGCATCCTGCTGGGATATTCGGCTTTATATCAAAATGGTATGACTTCATTGAATCCTCCTCCTTCGGCATTGAACTTGCAGCGATCGCCCGTCGTCCAATTCTTGGGGTTAGGGATCAGTTTGCTCCTGCTCCTGGGTTGCTTGCTGCTCAGTATCACGTTTGGGGCGGCGGATATTGATCCTGGCACCGTTTGGCAGGCGATGACAGCGTTTGATGGTTCGACCAATCACCTGATTATCACCACAGTACGCCTGCCGAGAGCTTTAATTGCCCTCTTGGTGGGTGCGGCTTTAGCTGTCGCAGGGGCACTGATGCAGGGGCTGACCCGTAATCCGCTAGCAGGCCCAGGTATCTTGGGGATCAGTGCGGGTGCGGCCTTAGCCGTTGTGATCACGACCTTTTTCTTGGGCAGCACATCGGTGCAGGTTTACACCTGGGTTGCTTTTGCTGGAGGAGCGATCGCGGCGATCGCCGTTTATGTTCTGGGTTCAATGGGACGCAGTGGCATGACCCCTCTAAAGCTGATTTTAGCGGGAGCGGTACTGGCTTACTTGATGTCAGCCTTGACGACAGGAATCTTGATTCTGAGTCAGCGCACCCTCGACGAAATCCGCTTTTGGCTCGCTGGATCAGTCGCCGGACGTGATTTAAATGTTTTGATGCAGGTCTTACCCTATATTCTGGTTGGGTTGATTGTTGCCTTTAGCATGGGCAGGCAAATCACGGCCTTGACCTTGGGTGAAGAGGTTGCCAAAGGATTGGGACTACGGACCGGATGGGTGAAGGCGATCGCTGCTGTGGTGGTGGTGTTATTGGCAGGCAGCGCCGTCGCCCTAGCAGGTCCAATTGGCTTTGTTGGATTAGTCGTTCCCCATATTGTTCGGTTTTGGGTGGGGGTAGACTATCGCTGGATCTTGCCCTATGCCGCTATTTGGGGAGCCTTTTTGCTGTCTCTAGCCGACCTGGCTGCTCGGTTGATCATTCGACCGCAAGAGCTGCCAGTTGGCATCATGACAGCATTGGTGGGTGCGCCCTTCTTTATCTATCTGGCGCGTTCAAAGGTAAAACAGTGAGAGTCAAAGGTATATCCCCTTCCTGGTTGGTAATTCGTTCCAGACAGATTCCTTTATCTCTAAGGATCGATCGCAGAGTTCCTCTGGTTTTGTTGATTCTCTCGGCCCTCACCCTAGTGGTCATGATTGCCAGTGTGGGATATGGAGAATATCCGATCTCTGCATTGAATGTGATTAGAACAATCTTGGGATGGCAAACCGACAATGCTAACTATGGTTTTGTCATTCATACGCTGCGCTTGCCGCGAGTAATCACCGCATTTTTGGTGGGAACTGGGTTGGCGATCGCCGGCACCATTCTCCAAGGAATCACCCGCAATCCCTTAGCCGCGCCTGAAATTGTTGGCGTCGAAGCAGGAGCCGGGTTGGCAGCAGTAGCGCTCATTGTCCTGTTTCCCTCAGTGCCAGTTTTCTTCTTGCCCCTCTCCGCCTTTGCCGGAGCTTTTATTGCGGCATTGTTAGTCTATGGCTTGGCTTGGGAAAGAGGGAGTTCGCCCATCCGATTGATTTTGGTCGGGGTGGGAGTGGGGGCGATCGCCTCTGCCTTTACCAGTTTAATGATCACCTTTGGTAATATTTACAATGTCAGTCAAGCCTTGGTTTGGCTGGCTGGCAGCGTGTATGGACGCAGTTGGGAACATATTCAAGCGTTGCTGCCCTGGCTCATGGTGTTCATTCCCATATCGCTATTCTGTGCGCGGGAATTAAACACCCTGAATTTAGGAGACGAGGTGGCCCGGGGGTTGGGCAGCCCAGTGGAATGGCAACGTGGGCTGTTGTTGGTTACTTGTGTGGCGCTGGCGGGAGCAAGTGTCGCAACGGCAGGTACGATTGGCTTCGTGGGGCTGATGTCGCCGCATTTGGCCCGTCAACTGGTCGGAAGTTCTCATGAAGGACTAGTCCCAACGTCGGCTCTAGTGGGAGGATTGCTCGTAACCATTGCCGATCTCTTGGGGCGATCGCTCTTTGCTCCAATTGAGTTGCCTTGTGGTGTGATTACGGCGGCTGTCGGGGCTCCCTATTTTCTTTACCTGCTCTATCGAAATCGGAATGCGTAAACGCCAAATGGAAACCGCACTGACCACTCGCCAACTCAGTCTTGCCTACGATCGGCTCACCATTATCAAAGATTTAAATCTTGAGATTCCGGCACATCAGATTACAGCTTTGGTGGGGCCAAACGGCTGCGGAAAATCAACCTTGATCAAGGGTCTGGCCAGATTGCTCAAGCCCCAAAGTGGGGTGGTGTATCTCGATAGTGCCTCCATCTTTAAACTCTCCACCAAAGAAGTCGCGAAACGGCTAGGAATGTTGCCCCAAAGTCCGGTGGCTCCAGAAGGCTTGACAGTGCGAGAGCTGGTAGCTCAAGGACGCTATCCGCACCAAAACTGGTTTCAGCAATGGTCAGCAGAAGATGAACAGTTTACTGACCAAGCCCTGGCGACGACTGGAATGACGGAACTAGGCGATCGCCCCCTAGAGAGCCTATCGGGTGGTCAGCGACAACGGGCCTGGATTGCAATGGCGCTGGCCCAAAATACCGAAATTCTCTTGCTGGATGAGCCGACCACCTTCCTAGATCTGGCCCACCAAATTGAGGTGCTAGATTTGTTGTATGAATTAAACCAGAGTCAAGGCCGCACAATCGTGATGGTGCTGCACGACTTAAATCAAGCGTGTCGCTATGCTGATTACCTGGTTGTCATGCGGCAGGGGCATATTTATGCGCTGGGAAAACCCGAGACTGTGATGAGCGAAGCCATGGTGCAGGAGGTATTTGGGTTAGAAAGCCGAATTGTACCCGACCCGCTGACCGGAACCCCCATGTGTGTCCCCGTCAGTCGCAAATCAAAAACTTTAATTCGGGACAAGTAGCTTCACCCCCGTAAAGATGGCGAAAAATGGCAATTACAATTTCACACCACGATTATTGGGAGCTGTTTGAAGAGACTCTGGCCAATGATACAGCCCCGATAGACTCCTTTGACATGACCTGGAAATATCCTGAGCAACTAGGGCATGGATATTGGCGAGATATCTACTTGCGGGAAGGGCTAGAGTTGGCGATCGCCCACTATCAGCTGCGGGATGCTGTGGTCATGCAATTACCAGAGCGAGAACATCCCTTAGAATACAGCTTTCACCTTTCAGGTGGCTACAAAAATCAGCAAAACGCTTCTCGGTCTGGGCAATACTCCCTATGTGGTAGTGGCCTGGCACCCGTTGAAACCAGTGAATGGCAAGCGACTGAACAAGTAGAGATCAACGTCCATATTGCTCCAGACCTATTTACAGCCTGGTTAGATCAAACTGTAGGCTCCGTTCCGCAGGAGTTAAAGCATTTGCTCAAACCGTCCTCTCAAACATATTATGTTCGCGTTGGTGCAACTACCAGCATCATGCAAACCGTCCTACAGCAAATCCTCCAGTGCCCATTTCAAGGCATCACCAAACGGATGTATTTGCAAAGCAAAGTTTGGGAACTGATGGCGTTATTGATTGAGCAAGAGATAGAATGCTGTTCAAATCAACCGCGTCATTATTCGTTGAAACCTGACGATGTTGAGCGCATTTATCAAGCCAGAAATATTTTATTGCGGCATCTTGATAACCCTCCGTCACTCATCGAGTTAGCCCATCAGGTGGGGTTAAATGACTGCACCTTGAAGCGAGGCTTTCGTCAAGTGTTTCGGCAAACTGCCTTTGGTTTGTTGCACGACTATCGCCTAGAGCAAGCCCGCCAGTTGCTAGAAGAACGCCAGATGAATGTTTCTGAAGTTGCCCAAGCCATCGGATTTGCGAACCGCAGCTATTTTGCGGCGGCCTTCCGCAAGAAGTTTGGAGTGCCACCTAGAGAGTACTTGTCTAGAGTGGTGGGTTGACTTGGAAAAGCGATCGCCCTTCTTCCAGGGTTGCTAAATCCCCTAAAGTACGATAGGCTCGTAATCAATTTAGTTTCGGCCCAAAATTATTGAAGCGTCCTCTGAAGGTGCTACCAACACCCTCAGAAGACTAACCCCCAAACTGACACCGCAGTCTGGCGGCTTTTTGGATTTTAGCACTCCAAGTAGCCACCTCATCTGTCATGACATGGGGTGGCTTCGCGTTTTGGGCTTTCTTCCCATATCTTATTGGAGTGTAAAAGCCATGTGTACAGAACAACCATTTCTTGATCTACGCGATACGGCCCATCCTCACTTGCTGCGAGTACTGGCGATCGGTTCGCTCACCGTGGTTGAAGACTATATCTTGAGACAACATCAATTGGGCTATGCCGCCCCTCACGAATGGTCAAGACCTTTGCCAACCATCAATCCCGGTGAGGTGATGCGAATCTTGACGAAGCGACCTTTGATGAGATAACAAGTAGGGGCGATCGCCTGCTTTGAAGGAGGGGGCGATCGCCCTTTCAAACATCCAAAGGACTCCGCACCCCTCGCAGCACTTGGCGATAGAGAAACAGCAATGCACTCAGCGCTACTGTTTGGGTCGAAGGTGCCACATTGCGCTCA
>JBGTGR010000020.1:0-182743 GCA_041746655.1 Elainellales cyanobacterium
CCCTCATCCATCCCGAACTGAGGTGTGAAACGCTGCAGCGGCCAAGATAGTCGGAGGGTTGCCTCCCGCAAAAATAGCTCGGTGCCAGGTTATCATTTCATCCAAAAGCCTTCTAGACCTTAAGAGTCTAGAAGGCTTTAGTGATTTTGAAGAGTAAGAATAAGAAGTGGAAGTGCATCACAAAAGTGATATTCTCCTGGCTTTTTGTTAGTCTTTTAGATTTTCTTCCAAATTGTTTTGTTCGCTTTTCATTTCCTGGGGAAAGCTAAAGATAATCACTTCAGGGATTGTCTACTATGTCAAGTGTTGGTTTAAATAAGTGGATTGTGAGCGGTCATCTGGCTGCAGATGCACAAGTCAAAACTGTTGACTTGCGGAATGGAGAGAAAGCTCAAGTTGCGAACGCTACGCTTTACGTGCGAAAGCCTCGCAACCGTGATGAGTCTTTCACAGTGTCACTCAATATTTGGGAACGTTCTGCAGCATGGCGAAAACTGCCTTATTTGAAAAAAGGATCTTTGATTATTTGTACAGGTAGCATTGAGCCTAATCCTTATATTTCCAGTAACGGAAATCAGCCTAGAGCTGGATTAGAGATAACGGTGCTAGATATTGATCTTGATATTGTTAAAGGAAATGAAGAGGAGCAAAAATCTACAGCTGATGAGACTGGAGTTCAGCATCAGGAAGAGGCAACTCTGGTGATGGCGTAGGTTATTCAACTGCGGCAACTTTGACTTTAGAGCTTGTAACTTAGAAGAGTAGAACGTAGATGTTATGTCTAGTTTTTCTGGTGAAATTTAAAGCTTATAAAGCTTCTAGAGTGACCAAAGCTGTCGCCGTTGACTTGTTATCAGAGAAGCATTAGTTTTTATAACGATTACTGATAGCTTTTAAGCTTGAGTATGGTGGGTATATAAGATTTGATGGAGTGGGGAGTAGGGTGAATGAAGGCTTAAAAATAGCTGACATTTTAGTTGGAGGTTTGATTGTCAGAGTCAGGATTTGGTCGTGAAGATAATGCTCTCTGTCTAGGCGATGATTCTAGCGATCGCATTCTGAAGCGAGGATCAGAAGATAAAACTCTGAACTGTTCATACTGTTGGGAGAAAGTAGCAGCGTCCACTTCTCCTTGATTTTGACGGAAGGCGATCGCAACAGGCTCTAATGTCTGAGCAATCTGAGTTTGCCGCTGGAGTTGCTCAGTTGAAGAAACTAGGCCACTGAGTCCATCTACTAAGTCACGGAGGTTGCGGCGAAATGCCGGATCTCCAGTCAGCTCATCTAAATCAGCTGTAATCTTTTGAGCATTCTGGAATGTAGCGCGGGCAGAATCCAGAGTTTGCTGAAGTAGAATTATATTTTCGGGGCTTCCAAATGCCTCTGATAGTGTTCTAAAGGTGACAGAAGCCTGAGCTGCATTCGCAGATAAAATCTCTAGATTTTGTAAGATTTGCCCTTCCTCAAACGATGCGAGAGTTGGAGAAAGTCTGCCGACGACCTGCTGCAACTGAACGCTAGTATCACTAATCGTCGTTAGTGTTCCGACCAGTGCGCCTCTATTCGTCACCAAAAGGCTGTTGACTTCAGCCGCTGTGAGCTCGATTTGGTTAGCCGCCTGCCCAATAGAAGTGGCTGAGGCAGCCGCAGCGGATGAGATTGTCCCTAAATCTTGCTGAACGGCTCCCGTCAGGTTTGTAACTTCACCTGAGACAATCTGAGTTAGCCCGGTGACTTCTCGGCTTAGAACGGCAATGCCAGCTGCCGCTTCGGATGTGTTGCGCGTCAGGATTCTGACATCGTTAAAGAAGACAGGATCGGTCAAGAGAGCCGTAAGTTCAACAGTCGAGCGAATTAAGGCATCAAAGCTGACTCCAATCTCTCCTTGGACGCGAGACCCATCGCAAAGAATCGGACTGTTCTCGCAATCGGGTGCCAGAGGATTGGTGGTGATTTCAGCGGTTGGCAACTCTTGCAATGGCGTAATATCAATTGAGGTTTCACTAATCAATCCAGACTGGTTAGCTTCTACGAGAACAGTTCTCGGAATCAGCACTGCCGCCGACGAAATTTCTACTTCAACCTCAACGGCATTAGGGCCAGGGCGAACTGCCAGGATTCTACCGATATTGACACCACGGTAACGGACAGGTGCACCTGATTGCATTCCGCCTACGTTGGCAAATTCTGCAATAATCCGGTAGCTTCGTGCCCCAATGTTGAGCCCCTGCAACCAGATCAGCAGTAACCCAAATAACCCAATCCCTGCCAGGATCAATAGGCCAACAGAACCCTCTCGAATCGTTCGCGATCGCATGATGTCTCCTCAAAGCATTTGGTAAGCCAGTCGGTATTGTTCAAAGTCCGAATCATGAATCTGCCGACACAGCGGATTGTTAAGCATGCATTAAGCATGATCGTTTTACTGCACTATCATGAGCGGCACATACCAGATTACCCGAAACCTTTAGCCGACGACTTGAATAGGGCCTTCAACACTACCACTGAAAAATTGCCGAACCATTGGATGGTCTGTTGTGTCGATATCAGACAGCTTTCCCTGCCACTGCACTTTACCCTTGTATAAGAAGATGACTCGGTCAGCTGTACGGCGAATGGTACTGTCTTGATGGGTCACCATCACGTAGGTGCTACACCCTCCTGCGGCCTCCTGCAGTTGACGAATGAGATCTTCTATGACGGTTGATGCAATTGGATCAAGTCCGGCAGTTGGCTCATCATACAGCAAGACTTCTGGACTGTCTTTAGGACGTTCCGGATTTTCCATAATGGCACGGGCAAAGCTAACCCGCTTTCGCATTCCTCCAGACAGTTCAGCTGGGAAGAGATGACCGATTCCAGGCAATCCAACCATGTCAAGCTTGTGATTGACGCGTTCTTGAATTTGCTCTCGCGAGAGTTTGGAGTGTTGATAGAGCAGGAACCCGACATTTTCATCGACGGTGAGGGAGTCGAATAGTGCCGCTTGCTGAAAGACCATTCCGATCCCAACCGGATCTTTGCCATCTTCTGCGAGACCTTCTCGAAGCTGGCCCTTGACGTAGATTTCACCCTCATCTGGAGCAAGTAGCCCAGCCATAATCCGCAAAATAGTTGACTTTCCGGTTCCAGAAGGGCCAATGATGGCAACAGCTTCTCCTTCGTGAATCGTGAGATCGAGATTATCTATAACTTTTTGGTTGGGGCCGAAAGACTTACTGATACCTTGAAGTTCAATAATTGGCTCAGCCATGGTGTGTGATCGACTTTAACAGGGAATTTAACAGGGAACTGAGAGTGAAATGAGCGCTTAAGGGCTCTAAAAATTTCCAGGTTAGCTTAAAGAGAGCGATTGATGTAGCTCGCAGTGTAGCTTCTGACGAACCAGAGTCTGATATCAAGTATGGAACACAGCATGTTTCTTTACGGTCTACCAGTAGCTGACTGTGAGCCAGATGCAGAGAAGGTGGGCTGCACTCTCGGCCTGAAGGTCTTTGCAAGGCGGGTCAGAGGTTTTACTATCTGCATGGATTCGATGGGTCGGATTGAGAGCTATAAAACGATGAAGGTTAGTAAGGAAGCACTGGGTTTGTAAATTGCAGTAAGCCAGTTATGATTTTGGGTCTGGAGTAAAATCGGCAACTCTAACCCGCTTCTGTTAACAAACCGCAGTTTAGGACAGGGTCTAGGCCTAAGTTGTGCAAATTGCAGCAACGGAAATCCAGAAGATGAGCTATATCAATGGAAACAAGTTCTCAATCCAGTTTTACTATCAGGTGCTCGTCAGATTGTCTTGGCTAGTGGAGGGCGTCCCTTTAAAAATTAGGTTGACAATTCCTACAGATTTTGCAGTGGTAGCTCTGTAAGGAGTAATGCAGGTCTCTCGAAAGAGACTTACAACAGTATCTAGTCTTTTACCATCTCCATGTTGATGCTCAACCATGTCAATTGGTCTCGTGAAACAAATGAAACAAGCCATGCAACTGCTAAGGCAAGGGTCGCGCCATCGAGCTCCAAGCTGGATGAGCCAAGGGTTTAAATGGCTGGCTCCTGGCTTATTTGTGAAACGTTGGTTGCTTCTGAGTGCAGCTGGGGTCGTGATGGTTGGACTGGGACTGGCGATTTGGACAAAGCTGACCCCCATTTTTTACCTGAGTCGATTGGCAAGTGAGGTCCTGGAGACTCTGACAGATATCATTCCCAACTATGTTAGCGGTCCGCTTGTATTATCTATCGGTTTGCTCTTTATCTTATGGGGGCAAACCCGGACGCTGGGCTCAATTACAGAAGTCTTAATGCCTGATGGAGATGAGGAACTGATCGACATGCTAATGACGCATCGTCGGCTGCATCGAGGCCCTAGGATTGTCGTGTTGGGTGGTGGCACTGGGCTATCCAACTTGTTGCGAGGGCTAAAAGCCTATAGTGCCAATATTACAGCTGTGGTGACGGTTGCAGATGATGGTGGATCGTCGGGACGGCTGCGGCGGGAAATTGGGGTACTCCCCCCAGGCGATATTCGCAATTGTCTGGCGGCCCTGGCTGATGAAGAAAAGCTGTTGACTGAGTTGTTTCAGTATCGGTTTCGAGCGGGGGATGGGCTGATAGGACATAGCTTTGGCAACTTGTTTCTCACGGCAATGAGTGAAGTGACGGGAGATTTGGAGCGGGCTGTTGCTGCGAGTTCTAAGGTTTTGGCGGTGCGAGGCCAAGTTTTGCCTGCGACTTTGAGCGATGTGCGGCTGTGGGCTGAACTCACGGACGGGCGACGCATTGAGGGAGAGTCCCACATTACGGAGGCCAATGGCTCGATTGTAAAGATTGGATGTACGCCTGCCAATCCTCCCGCGTTACCTAAGGCGCTTCAGGCCATTCGCGAGGCTGACTACATTATCATCGGGCCGGGGAGCCTATATACCAGTGTGATTCCCAATCTGCTTGTGCCTGAAATTACGGCGGCGATCGCAGAGCGTCAGGTGCCACGCATTTACGTCTGCAATATCATGACTCAGCCCGGAGAAACAGACGGATATACGGTCTCAGACCACATCCGCACGATCGATGCAGCTTGTGGACATCGGTTGTTTGATGCGGTGCTGGTGCAGAAAAAGACGCCTTCGGCCCAAGCCTTAATCCGCTATGCCCAAGAGCAATCTCACCCTGTTTTTCTCGATCGGGAAGATGTGGTTCAGATGGGATGTCGGATTGTCATTGCCAATGTCATGGAGGAGGATGCACTAACGGGCCTGGTTCGTCACCACCCTGTTCGCCTAACTCGGGTCTTGTTGCGCTGGTATAGTCGCTACCACAGCTAATTTGCGGCAGAGAGCGATTGGACCGCCAAAAAGGGTAGACTGGATCGGCTCAACTGCTTCAGGATTCCGTCTTTGGATTCAGTTGCAATGCTCGCTGCTGAGTAACATCAGTCAAGGGAGCTTGAGCATGAGTTGATACTGTAATGGAACCCGGTTGGGGTTTGACTTGGGCAAACTATGCAAGAATTACTCCTGCGATCGCTAGTTTGGATGGACTACCGACTGGCGATTCTCTTTGCTATCGTTCTGCCGCTGATGTTACTGGTGTGGTCGTTTGTCAAACAAGCGGAGGCCATACAGCGGCTACTGATTATCTACTGGAGAGTATCCAGTTTGCTGGCGATCACGGTTTACCTCATGATTGGAGGTCTACCACTGAGCTTTATTTCGAGTCTGATAGCCCGAATTCTGATCCCGATTAGCCTCTGGTTCTGGGTTGACCTGAATGAAGAGATTGACGATCAGCCTCGGAAAGCGCTGAAACTGACTTTTACATCTTGGCGCTGGGCCATCACGATTTACAGTGCGTTGGGCGCATTGGCGATGTTGCCATTTCTGCCTTGTGCGGTCTCCCGCGAAACGTTTGTAACGCCCTTTTGTCAGGTGTGGTTGGAGCCACCTTTCCTGTATAGAGAGTATTTTCATGCGGGAACAACACTGGGATTTTTGGGCTTCGTTGGCATTGTCGGCTTGATCATTTACCTGATTTACTTGGGCTATTTTGTGTTGGTCAGGCTGTCTAAGCAAGGGCGAACGGCTAGCGAGCTATAAAACGATGGCACAGAATTCACTAGGGTTTCGGCTAGAGCAGTACACGCTGCGGCGGCCTAATGAAGTGTTGATGGTGACGGCTGAGATTGACGGAGAATCCGACCAAATTACCATTTACAAAGGCTACTCTAGCTCGCTGATGCGGCCGACTGCTTTTGATCCCGATGTACCTGTGTTGCCTGACCATGCTCAGGTCTTAACGGTGGATCGTTTGCAAGGTCCTTATGATCTGCAAAATCCTCGCTATATCGAACCGGATCTCGGCCCTGAAGCAGTACAGTCGTTACTAGAAGCGGCTGGCGTTTAGATTCTCTTGCTGCCAAATTGCTGCGCCACTTACCAGTCCGTCACAAGAATCATGTACAGTTTGGAAGAAAGTGCTATCCTCCACTGAGAGTGTGATGTGTGGAGTGTTGCTTATATGGTTCTTTCTTCTGTTTCCCCTGAACAGCTTGCCAGATCCAGTTCGCCTGTTGTCCCAGATGCGATCGCCCTACCTTCAAGTCGGTTGTTTGGGACGGATGGCATTCGTGGTCGGGTAGGAGATCTGCTCACGGCTCCGCTGGCACTACAAGTTGGTTTGCGAGCAGGACAAGTGTTGCGGGCGCAGGGAAGCTCTATTGGGCCGATCATGTTGGGTCAAGACTCTAGAAACTCCAGCGATATGCTGGCGATGGCGCTGTCTGCCGGTCTAACCGCAGCGGGTTTGGAGGTTTGGCATCTGGGCCTGTGTCCGACTCCAGCGGTTGCCTACCTCACGAGTGCCTCTGATGCGGTGGGCGGCGTCATGATTTCTGCTAGTCATAACCCGCCCGAAGATAACGGTATTAAGTTTTTTGGCGCGACGGGTACAAAGCTCTCTACTCGTTTGCAGGCTGAGATTGAAGCGGCGTTGCGGGGAACGAGTGATTTAGTTCTGGAGCCGAGTGTAACTTCGCGCAGCTGTGGTCGCTATTATTACCGTCCTGAGCTGCTAAAAACCTATTCTGAATCTTTGCACACCCCTCTCATGCCTCAGGTTAGCCTGCAGGGAATGCGGGTTGTCTTAGATTTGGCCTGGGGCGCTGCGGCTCGGATTGCGCCTGAGGTGTTTGCTCAGATGGGGGCAGACCTCATTTGCCTACATGATAGTCCAGATGGCGATCGCATTAATGTCAACTGCGGTTCGACGCATCTGGAGAAACTGCAGGCCACGGTGCAGGAGCAGGAGGCAGATTTAGGATTTGCCTTTGATGGAGATGCCGATCGAGTCTTGGCAGTCGATGCTCAAGGTCGAGTCGTGGATGGAGACTATATTCTCTACCTCTGGGGCCAGTCTTTGCGGCAGGCCAAACGTTTGCCCGGTGACACCATTGTCTCTACAGTCATGGCCAATCTAGGCTTTGAGCGGGCATGGCAGCAGCAGGGTGGCCACCTCATTCGGACAGCAGTGGGTGATCAGTACGTTCATGCTGAAATGCAGCGGCAGGGAGCGATGCTAGGGGGTGAGCAGTCTGGCCACATTATTTGTCCGTATTACGGTGTGTCTGGGGATGGCCTGATGACAGCGCTGCATTTGGCGGCGTTGGTGTGTCAGTCGGGGCTGTCATTGGCCAACCTGGTCGATCAAAGTTTTCAGACCTATCCGCAACTGCTACGGAATGTACGGGTTGAAGATCGCGATCGCCGCCTCAACTGGGAAGACAGTGAACTGCTCCAACGGGCGATCGCCCAAGCCGAGACTGCAATGGGCGACCAAGGCCGAGTC
The DNA here is from genome assembly GCA_041746655.1 of Elainellales cyanobacterium. GTDB lineage: Bacteria > Cyanobacteriota > Cyanobacteriia > Elainellales > Elainellaceae > JBGTGR01. The sequence goes on from JBGTGR010000020.1 coordinate 7,834, forward strand.
CTCGTGCGGGCATCTGGAACAGAGCCTTTGATTCGGGTCATGGTGGAAGCGGCCAATGCCGATCTGGTTAACCACTGGACTAGCAATCTAGTCTCTGCGGTACAAAAATATGCAGTAGCCTAGGCTGCTTTAGCGGCGGGCGAGATATGGCACAAGTCATATCTCGCTCCAGAAAAATGATTAATCTCCGCCGCTTTTCCAGGCGATCGCCTGACTAGGAGCCGGATCGGGCAACTTCAGTGAAAACATTGCGGCTGCTAAGATCAACAGCGTTGAGAACCACAGACAGCCTACCAGCCCAAACCATTGAAAAATCAAGCCTGACGCGACCGTGCCCAAGAGCCGTCCGCCCGAGTTGGCCATGTAGTAAAAACCAACATTCAGCGCCACATCTTTGTCTTCGGTATAGGCCAAGACTAGATAGGAGTGAACGGCAGAGTTGAAGGCAAACACGATGCCAAAAATAATCAAACCGCCTGTGATGACGATTTGAGGCGGCAGACCCGCCATGAAAGCGAGGGCGATCGCCGCTGGCATCAATGTCAAGACAAACGTCCAAAACTGAATCGTTTTTGCATTAGGTGCTCCGCCTTGGTGCTGGCGCTGCAGGAGCTGAGGGGCCAGAAACTGGACAATGCCGTAGCCAATCACCCAGCAAGCCATATAGGCTCCAACCTCCATAAAAGTCCAGCCCAAGCTCTCATACAGAAACACGGGCAGCGCCACCACAAACCAGACATCTCGCGATCCAAATAGAAAAAATCGAGCCGCAGAGAGAATATTGATCTCTCGACTCTTGGAAAAGAGTTGCCTAAACTTGACTTTTTGTTTGATCTTGCCCATGCCCGCTGGCAAAAATTTCCCAGTCAGAAGCACTAGAGACAGTAGGGCTGCCTGGGCAAACAGCGCATTTTGATATCCAAGCGTTTGCAGCAAAAATGCGCCCAAAAAGAAGCCCACTCCCTTCAAGGCATTCTTAGAACCTGTGAGTACAGCCACCCACTTAAACAGCCTAGACTCTGACTCCTTGGGGACAACCAGGCGAATGGCACTCTTAGAACTCATCTTTGTCAGATCTTTGGCAATCCCAGCAAAAGCCTGGGCGATCATCACATAAGCGACTTGCAGCGGCACACCCCATTCAGGATTCAAGAACCCCAACAGGCAGAGGGCAAATATCTGTAGCCCAATCCCACCGTAGAGGGTGAGCCTCAGCCCCATCTGAGAACCGATCCAACCCGCCAGAAAATTAGTGACGACTCCAAAAATTTCATAAAACAAGAACAGCATCGCGATTTGCAGCGGGGTGTAGCCCAAAACGTGAAAGTGCAGCAACACCAGCATCCGCAGAGCACCGTCTGTCAGAGTAAAACCCCAATAGGCGGCAGTGATCAAAATATAGTTTTTGAGGTTGGCGCGATCAGCAGTTGAAGTAGTCATAGGCTTTTAGCAACTTTACGAGCGAGTTCGACCATGCGGTTGGAGTAGCCCCACTCGTTGTCATACCAAGCCAGGATTTTGACCTGGGTATTGTCTACAACCATCGTGGAAAGGGCGTCAATGATGGCAGAGCGGGGATCATCTTTGTAGTCGATAGAGACGAGGGGGCGTTCTTCGTAGCCCAGGATGTCTTTGAGAGTTGTTTCAGAGGCCTCTCGAAACAGGCTATTAACTTCCTCGATGGTGGTAGGTTTCTCGACTTCAAACACGCAATCTGTTAGAGAGGCATTGAGAAGGGGGACTCGGACGGCTAATCCGTTGAGCTTGCCGTTGAGTTCGGGGTAAATCAGCCCAATCGCTGTAGCGGATCCGGTAGTAGTTGGGATCAAAGACATTCCGGTCGCTCTAGCCCGTCTCAAATCTTTGTGAGGAGCATCGACGATGGTTTGGGTGTTGGTTTGATCGTGGATGGTGGTGATCACGCCATGCCGAATGCCTAGCCCTTCGTGAATGACTTTGACCACGGGCGCAAGGCAGTTGGTGGTGCAGGATGCAGCAGTGAGTAGGTGATGTTGGGTTGGCTCGTAGAGATGATCGTTGATGCCCATGACGATATTGAGGGCTCCTTCCTTGACGGGGGCGGCAACGATTACCTTTTGGACGCCCCGTTTAAAGTAAGGATCGAGGGTAGCTGTTGTTCTAAACTTGCCAGATGACTCCAGCACCAGGTCAACGCCCAACTCATCCCAGGGCACTTCTCCCGGCGTGGCATACTCGCTAAAACTCAGTGATCTGTCATCAATCCAAACTCGGTCTTCACGGGCTTCGACTTCAGAAGCCCAACGGCCATGCACCGAGTCAAACTTGAGCAGATGAGCCGCGGTCGTAGCTCCGCCTTTGACTTCGTTGATATGGACAAACTCTAGCTCAGGCCACCCCCAAGCAGCCCGCAATGCCAACCGCCCAATTCTGCCAAATCCGTTGATCCCAACCCGTACTGCCATAGTTTTCTCCAACCGTGTGTGCGCTGCGTATAAGTCTGGGGCGTGAGTTTGGGGCATAAGTGAGGGCGATCGCCCCTCAGTTCATTAGCCACAAAAACTTTCTACTTCTATCCAAAGAGACAAATACATCAAATTAAATTGCTGAGTCAAGCAGATATTTTTACAGAATCCCAGAAAGCTTCAAAACCCATATCAATTTTTATTGATTCAGTTTATCTCCAGGTTAAGGTTGAGTCATTTATCCTCAATTTCTACCTAAATGCAGATCCGGCCTCCAATTCCAAACCTGGGGTATCCTCCCTTTATTGCTCTAGCGCGAGCAACTGGATACGATGAATGGCGCATCAGCTGAAGTCAACATCACCAGGTAGGTCATGAAGGAGTTGTTTGGGCAATGGATTCTGGCCAGCAACAATGTAGTGGATTCTCAAGTTCCTGGCGATCTAGAAGGGCTGGCGACAACCCTGATTATTTTGCTGCTAGTCGCAACGGGTGTGGCCTTGGTGACGCGGCGGCTGCGGGTTCCCTATGTGACGGGTTTGGTGCTGGCAGGCTTGGCAATTACAGAGTTGTTACCCGAACGAGTTGGCCTAGACTCGGCGCTAGTGCTGAATCTGTTTCTACCGATTTTGATTTTTGAAGCGGCGGTGAATACCGATGTCAGCCGCCTCCGCAGCACTGTCAAACCGATCGCCCTCCTGGCTGGCCCTGGCATCATTCTTGCCTCTGGAGTCACAGCAGGTCTGTTAAAGCTGGGCCTAAATCTAGACTGGATTCCAGCCTTGTTTGCAGGGGTGATTTTGGCGATTACAGACACCGTTTCTGTAATCGCGGTATTCAAAGAAGTTCCAGTGCCGTCTCGGCTTTCAACCATCGTGGAGGGAGAAAGTTTATTCAACGATGGGGTGGCGCTGGTATTGTTTAGTCTAGTCGCCAGCGTCTATTCAGCAGGCTCAATCAGCTTCCTGGATGGATTTCAGCAACTATTTGTGGTAATCGTGGGTGGCACTCTGGTCGGACTGGGGCTAGGATTTCTGGGAGTTGAGCTGTCTCGGCAGTCAGACGATGCGCTGAGCGATATTTTGCTGACGGTGGCGTTGGCCCTGGGAGCCTTTCAGGCAGGGCAGTTTCTAGGCGTATCGGGTGCGGTGGCCGTCGTTGTTGCAGGTTTGGTGTTTGGCAATGTTGGTGTGGCGCGGGATGCCTCAGCTTCTACCAAAATCACGATCCTCAGCTTCTGGGAATATGCGGGCTTTGGGGTTAACACCTTCATCTTTCTGCTGATTGGCCTAGAGGTTGACCTAGTCACCCTATGGCAGACTTTGCCTGCTGTACTGCTGGCGGTTGTGATCTATCAGGTTGGGCGAGCCCTGTCTGTTTACCCAATTCTGGCTCTATTGCGCTTGTTCGATCGCCCCATTCCGCTACGCTGGCAGCATGTATTGTTCTTAGGGAATGTGAAAGGCTCACTATCAATGGCTTTAGCCTTGAGCATTCCCCTTACGCTGCCCGGACGAGAAGGCATTGTGGCACTGGTGTTTGGGGCTGTGCTTGTTTCTCTGGTGGGCCAAGGCTCTAGCTTGCCTTGGTTGGTGAAGCGCTTGAAGATATCTAGACTGTCTACTACAAGGCAGCAGATTGAAGAGCTGCAGATTCAGCTGATTGCTTCTAAGGCTGCACAGGATGAACTAGAGAGTCTGCTGAAGTCGGGTATCTTACCTAAAGCAGTTTATGAAGAGATGCGGGCAGCCTATCAGGCCAAGGTGGCGACCTCGGAGCGGCATTTGCGCGATCTCTACAATCAACGCACAGCCCAGTCTTTTAATGATGTGGGCGATCGCACCAAACTAGACGCCATTCGTCGGCGCTTATTATTGGCCGAAAAAGGTGCGGTCAACGATGCGCTCCGCAAACGCATTATTTCGGAAGATCTAGTGCAGACATACGTGAAAGAACTTAATGAGAAACTTCTAAGGCTGTCAGACGATTCGTGATTCCCATAAAGTCAATCATTTGATGAACAAGATGCGGCTGCGTCACAACAAGAATCGTCGATCCGGCCTGAAGCACTGTGCTGCCGTTGGGAATCGTCAGATCGGCGCAGGCATGGCATTGGTAGCCAATAATCAACGAACCCTTGGGAAAACGCGGGTCTTGAGCGATATTGGCGATTGTGCGATTTGCGATGTAGCACTCGCTAGGGACAGGGAGCTTGAGGACTTCGACCTGTCCCTGTTCAAAGTGCATCATCGACTCTACTTCGGGATATTCCAAAGCATTTGCCATTGTGGTGACAGCTAGATCCATCGTGCTGACGACGTGACTTGCGCCTGCAATGCGGTAGGGTTCGAGAAAGTCTCGCTCACTCATGCGAACGACCGTCAATGGCACCTCATAGTGTTTACAAAGTGTCACTAGAGCGAGATTGAGCGCATCACTGCTGAGCGTGGCTGCAACGGCATCAGCCTTCCGAATTCCTGCTTCCATCAAAACAGTAGTACTGACAGCACTGCCTTCAAAAGCCATCACCCCGACTTTCTCGCGAGCATACTGACAGGCGATCGGATCGGTATCAATCACCGCAACCGTATGATTCATCTCCAGCAGTTGTTGGGCCAACCGCAACCCCATCATTCCGGCTCCACCGATTAATACATACATAGGTTTGCGCTATGAGTCCCTAAGGTTTACCGGGATTCATCTCCCTCTATCGATTTTCACCGATCGCACCTAGTTTGGGAGGGTAGATTGGAGATTAATGATCTTGATCTGGGTTGGCATCCGCGTTGGGATTGCTGCGCGATCGCCCCGGTCCACCGGCCTGATGGTGCATCATCGACTCATCATCACCCGCCACCAAATCTGAGCGCAAATCACTGGGTGGGTCGTCTAAGCGTTCGGGTGTCACCGCTGGATTTTCAATAATCTCGCGTGGATCTGCCGTGCCATAACCTGGCTTGGATACCAAATCGCGTGGATCAACCGCTTTCAGGTCTGGCTGCTTCTGATCGTCCTGATTGGAGGAGGTGTTGGGTTCATGACTCATGGGTGACTTCCAATAATTCTCTACTGTGCCCCACAGTAAAACACTGAGCTGAGCTGCCCTACTATCTTGAGGCGTAATCAAGAGGTTAGCTTTTTGAGCGATCGCCCCCGCTCTTTTTTCTAGAGCTGCACCATACTTTTCTGGAAGGGTTTTCCACACTTCAGACCATACTTTTATGTAGCCATCAATTTGGCTGACAATTGGCTGAACATTTATCGTCTTGAATTCAAAGCTTACACATTGCTAAGGTGTTTTGAACGAGCCTTCCGAGCAAGATTTTTTGAAGATCTCTGGAGTAAATACCTCTTGGCTAAGGAATTTGCCATAGCCTAATAGTGTCATCGGTACTGCCGCTAGCTAGTTGTTTGCCGTCTGGACTGAAGGCGATGCCATAGATCCAATCACTATGTCCGGTCAGGGTTGCGATTTCTTGACCCGAACTGAGATTCCAGAGTTTAATGGTGCGATCGCGCCCTGCACTGGCTAGCGTTTGTTCATTGCGGTTGTAGGCGATCGTGAAAACCTCCCCAACATGACCCAAAAAGCTACGGATCGTTGTTCGTTCATTGAGATTCCAAAGCTTGACGGTAGCATCTCGGCTACAGCTAGCAAGCAATTGTCCATCAGGACTAAATGCTAACCAATTGACATCACTAGAATGACCTGCCAAGGTATACAGCGGTTGCCCAGTTTCCATATCCCACAGCCGAATGGTGGAATCGACACCACCACTAGCAACCCGCCGACCATCTGGGCTAATGGCAAGCCCCAGCACCACACCTTCATGACCCCGCAGGGTATGCAACACTTGACCAGAAGCTAAATTCCAGATTCTCACTGTGCCATCATAACTAGCGCTAGCGATTTTTGTGCCATCTGGGCTGATGGCAACTGTCTGGATAAAGCTTTGATGACCCGTCAGTGTTCGGAGTGTCTCTCCTGTGGTGAGGTCCCAAACCCGAATCGTTTGATCCTTACTGCCGCTAACCAGCGTTCTGCCATCCGGCCCAACGGCCACACTCAAAACCTCGCTGGTATGGCCGCTGAGGGTGCGGAGTTCTTCACCTGTTGCCGGATTCCAGACTTTGATCGTGTTATCTTCACTGCCGCTGATCAAAGTCTGGTTATCGGGAGTAAAGGCTACGGAGTTGATATAGCTGCTATGCCCAGTTAGAGTGCGAACTGAGGAAGAGTCTGCTGTTGAGCTAGTTTGGGCTGGAGTACCTGAACCATTTGAGTTTTGAGGAAACAAGACGGGCCTGAGGAAATAAATAGCACCACCCAACAACCCAAGGGTCATGAGTAGGGCGATGGAAAGGGTTGCAGCTTCTTTTTTCTGAGACATGGCATACACTCTGCGCTCAAAGGCACAAACATCGTGGCTTTGAGATCACAGTTGAGACAGTACAACTATTTTGCCCAAATCATCAGAACTTTACTAAAGTTTGAGCGACAACGGCTGATAATCTTTACACCTGACCAGCAATCACCTCGTGTAGGAAGTAAGACTGGTCAATGAGGGACGATCGCCCGCTGGATGTAGCAGTTGATATAGCAGTTGAAAATAATTTAAAGGGCACCTCTATGGGTGCCCGATTTCTGCCCTGGGTTGGCACAAGTCCTTTCTCTACAGCATGGTTTTATTCTCTGATCTAGTAATTGCTAGCCTTTTACGCAAACAACTTGCTTGAGTGTTGCTACCACCTCTACCAAGTCAGACTGATTTGCCATCACTTGATCAATGGGCTTGTATGCGCCAGGAATTTCGTCAAGTACGCCGTTATCTTTGCGGCACTCGACTCCTGCGGTTTGGGCTACCAAGTCATCCAGACTAAACTGCCGCTTGGCCTTGTTGCGAGACATCAAGCGTCCGGCTCCGTGGCTGCAAGAGCAATAGCTAGCGGCACTTCCTTTTCCTTTGACAATAAAAGACTTAGCTCCCATTGAGCCAGGAATAATCCCGTAGTCTTCTTGACGAGCCCGAACGGCTCCCTTGCGAGTCACATACAGCTCTTCGTCAAAGTGAACTTCTTTTTCCGCGTAGTTGTGGTGGCAATTCACTTCTAATAGAGGCTTGGTGGGCTTTCCACCTGCCAAGTGCTGTTCAACAATTCGCTTAAATCGAGCCATCATTACTTCACGATTGACCTTGGCGTAGGTTTGAGCCCACTGCAAATCTCGCCAATAGGAAGCAAATTCCGCTGTTCCCTGAACGAAATAGGCCAGATCGAGATCGGGTAGCTTCTCTCCCGACAATTTTGCCAGTTCCTTGGCTGTTTCAATGTGGCGCTGAGCCAGCATGTTGCCAATGTTGCGGGAACCGGAATGTAGCATCAGCCAAACATTGTTTTTTTCATCAAGACACACTTCAACAAAGTGATTGCCGCCACCTAGCGAACCCATTTGCTTCATGGCCTTGGATTCTAGATGTTGCACACCTGCGTGCAAATCTTTGAAACTGTGCCATCCCTGCCAATTGGTCACCGTTTTGTCAACAGTTTTATTTTGATTGAAACCAACCGGAATGGCCGCTTCAATATCGTGACGAATCTGCTTGAGCTTGCCGTCCAATTGTTCAGCTGTGAAGGCAGTTTTGACTGCACACATGCCGCAACCAATATCAACACCCACCGCAGCAGGAATAATGGCATCTTGAGTTGCAATTACAGAGCCGACCAATGCGCCTTTCCCTAAATGTACATCCGGCATGAGGGCGACATGCTTGAACACAAACGGTAAAGAGGCAACATTCTTTGCCATCTTGATCTCATCGTGGCTCAATTCGTGATTGGCCCAAGACAAGACAGGAGACCGAGTGGATAAATTTAAAGGTTCGTAAGGCATAATTTCTTACTCTGATTGATAGTATTACTTAAACCTGGTTGACCCCCAAACCCACCGTCGCCACACTGTCGTCGCCACACTGTTGATTGCGATCGCCAGATTGATTTCAAATTACCCCTGATTTCTAGCGCTCCTGATCGGAAGGCGATGCTGATTGCGATCGCCTCCGAGGGGGCTTCAGGAGCAAAATTCGGCACTACACTTTTTCTAGAAGCTCTAGTGCCGTACTACAAGATACTACAAAAGTAACTCAAGACTGTCAAGGGTGTACTACAAGATGCACTACAGGATGGCTCAAACTACTCCACCTCAGGATGCTGCTGTTTCCAGAAATATTCTGCAAAGGCGATCGCCGGATGAATTGGAGCCTTAGGCTTTGCCTTGAGTATCATTCCTGTTTCGTGAAGCAGGCGATCGCCCTTGGCCCCATTACACTTTTCACAAGCCGCCACCACGTTATCCCAGGTATGTGGCCCGCCCTTAGAGCGAGGAATAACGTGGTCAATGGTGAGCCGCCGAGTACTACCGCAGTACTGACAAATGTGATTGTCACGCCGCAGCACCTCCCGACGATTGACCGGAGACATTTTCCAATGCCGCTCAGGATTACTCATCGTTAGGCGAATATGTTCTGGCACGCGCAAAACAATGCTAGGGGAACGAACTTCCCAGTGTTTTGTGCTGCCAAAATCCAAAGATTCTGCCTGACCTGTCACCAACAAAACGATGGCTCGCTTGATACTAATCCGAGTCAATGGCAGGTAATTTTTTGAAAACACCACGACAGTGTTTTGCAAAATGGGTGGTTGCCGATAATGTTGCTGAGCTTGCATAGAGTTTGTTCACTCCTACAAAGTTGCCCCCGTCTCTGAGGGGAGTGCACTGAGCGACGTCGAAGAAAATCAACCGACTAAAGAAATTTTGGATTTTGAAGTGATTGTATCGCGAAGCAATGAATGCACTATGCACATACTACTTTTGTAGTACTACATTGTCTACTGCCTCCCTAAAGCTAACCTCAATTCTTACAAAGTTTCTTACAAAGATCAGAGATCTGGGTCTCCGAATGCAGAGAGTCTCTGAGTTTATTGCCTGAAACTTTGTTGCCTGAAATTTAATGACCTGAAATTTTGTTGCCTAAAATACAGAACTACGTCTGTTCAATCATTCATATTTTTGACGAGCGGATCAGGTTTGGGGCGATCGCCCCCGCTCAATCCAGTGTCTGCTGCTATGTTTGGCAAGAGATTTCTTAAGCCTGTTGGGCAATCTAAGCAAAGTATCCTCTAGCAAGCACGGGATTTGGCACGGGTTGGGCGAATCTAAGAATGTGTAAATCTTGAGAAACCTGAACGCGCTGCCTTGGGTCTTATCTAGAGAATGGCTATCCTGTAGATCGTCTGTGTGTTCCTTAATCGTTTACGGTTTGACTTTATGCAGCCTTGCGAATGCTTAGATTGTGATCCACTTCAGGGCAAACTTCCCACTGTGGGCTCTCAACCCGACGTATCTGGTAAGCTGCGAATCCTGAGCATCGGTCTGCTGCTATGCGGCCTCTTCTCACTAGCAGAATATGGGATGGGTTGGTGGAGCCACAGTTTGGCCCTGGTTGCCGACTCGGGGCACATGCTCTCAGACTGCTTAGCAATGGCGCTTTCCCTAGCCGCAACTTGGCTAGCTCGCCTTGCCACCAGCCGCCGCAAATTTCTGGGCTCCGAGCGAGCCGAACTGCTAGCCGCCTTTGCCAATGGGGTTGGCCTCATCGTCCTAGCTATTTGGGTTGCCTGGGAAGCCGTGATTCGCTTTCAGAGCGAGCACCCTGCCATCATTAGCGAAGCGATGCTGCTCACCGCAGTGGTTGGATTGGGCTTCAACCTCGTGACAGCCTCTCTCCTGCACAACCACAGCCACGCAGACCTCAACATTCGCGGTGCATTTCTCCACGTCCTAGCCGACACCGTCAGCTCAGTGGGCGTCATTTTGGCAGCACTTCTGATCTGGCTGCTGCATTGGAACTGGGCCGATGAGGTCATCAGTCTGATCACCGCAGGCCTGATTGGCATCGGAGCATTACCCCTGCTGAGAGAAAGCCTCCGAGCCCTACGCACGTCCTCTTCCTACTGATTACTGATTAAGGCCTCACGTCTCGCCTTCTAGATCAGCCGACTCGCATAGACTCGCTGCTGCTGAAGCACCTGCTGATAGAGGTCTTCTAGCTGCGTAATGTTTTTGCTGAGCGTATAGCGATCGAGCACCCGTTGGCGCGCTTTTTGGCCCAACAGCGTCGTGAGTTCAGGGTGATCCTGGAACATGGGCAGTAGGGTTTGGAGCTGCGTGGAGACTCGCTGGGTGCTCAACACGATTCCGGCTCCTTCTTCTAACACTTCGCCATCGGCTCCCGCATCGGTGGCCAGACAGGCAATCCCGCAAGACATTCCCTCCAGCAACGAAAGAGACAGCCCTTCGACGAGAGAAGGCAAGATAAATACATCGGCTCCGCGTAGAATCTCAATGCGGCGCTGCTCATCGGCGATGAACCCTAGCCAAACAACTCCCTGTTCTGGGCCGTAGGTAGCCGAGAGCGAAGGAACTAGGGGGCCGTTACCCACCATAATCAGTTTGCTATCCTCACCCATCTCAGCGTGCTTCCAGGCTCGCAGCAAAGATTCTACGTTTTTCTCTAGCGCAATGCGTCCTTGATAGACAAACACCCGTTTGGCGTTCAGCTCAGTTTTGAGCTTAGAAAATCCAGGAGAGTATTTCTCGACATCCACACCGTTGGGAATGACGGCTAACCGTTGTTCGGGCACCCCTAAGCGAATCAGCAAATCTCGCTGGATTTGAGAAAATACAATGACCTGGTCGTAGTGCGCGAGAAAAGGCGCATACAGCTGATACATCAGGTGTTGGGTTCCGGAAGTCAGGTTGCGGCGTTTTCGATCAAACGGCGGATGGAAGGTCGCGATAAGCGGTAGGTCAAGCTCCTCGCAGATTTCGGGCAGCAGGAAATCTAGCGGTGACAGTGTCAAAGACGCATGGACGACATCCGGCTTGAGCCGCCGCAGTGCCTGAATTAAAACTTTGCTCGATTTGAGCGAGGGAATCGTGTAGATCTGTGATTTGTAGAGAAATGGAATAGAGACTTCCTGACATTCAGACCCTTCCTCGCTGGCAGCCTCCTCTTGTGCAAAGTGGAGGAAGCTAACCTGATGTCCTCGGTCTAGTAGCGCATTTGTAACTTCTCGACTGTAGGTAACGTTGCCACAAAATGGTGATTTTTTTCCTAGCCAAGCAATATGCATTCACGTTAATCGCTGTAATTTGAAAGCCTCGATCTAATCAAAGAATTCAATGATTTACGATAGCGTTTCGGTTGATCCCTTACGGGAAATATACCAGGTTAATAGTCCACCCGAAATCGCTAACCCGGCTAGTCCTAAGAAAACCACCTTTAGCCCCAAAAAAGTTTCAGCGACGCCCGCCAAGGCAAGTGGTAAGCTCAGCGCGATGTTGATGGCATTATTTTGCAACCCGAAGACTTTGCCCCGCATCTCCTCTGGGGTTTCTTCTTGAATGGCTGTCTGCATCGGGATTCCAACCATTGCGGCAAAGCCTCCCAACAGGCCAATCAGAAACAAAGTGGGCCAGAGCTGATGGGTAAAGAGAGACATCGCCCCCAGTGAGCAAGCCATACCAATGGAACCGTAGAGACTCAGCTGATTGCGAGAAAAACGTTGGCCAAACTGCCCAATAAATGCAGCTCCGGCTACCATTCCTACTCCTCCTGCTGCTAATAAAAAGCCGAATTGAGAAGATTTGATCGCGGGCATCACTTCCGCTAATCGCACGGCTAAAACGGCTAAAGCTGCAAAGATTGAAAACAAAATCACGAGCTGAATTAAAGCGGCTCGCACTCGACCTTTGGCCCCTAAGTATCGCAGCCCATCGCGGATGTCTTGCCAGACGTGGGGAGGTTCTGTGTTGGAGCGATCGCTTTTTTCTCGCGTGCGAATTAGCAGCAAAACCAGCCCTGCAATCAGATATCCTAGCCCCACCAGCAACTCTTTGCCGCCGCTCATGTGATGACCAATTTTGGCAAGTAGAGTATCGGCGATCGCCAGCATCGGTTCTCCCACCGCAAAGCCAATGATGACTGAGGCCATCATTGTGGTGGTGTAAAGGGAGTTGGCTGACAACAAATGCTTGCGCTCTACAATCAGCGGAATGGCAGACTGCTCTGCCGGAGCAAAAAACTGCGTCAGTGTCGAAACCAAAAACGTTACGACCAGCAGGACACAGAAGCCCATCGGCATTCCGGCAAAGGGGGACCACCCCTGACTCAGCCACAGCAAAGACGGAACGGCCAACACCAAGCCACCCCGCAGCAGGTTGGTTGCGACCAAAACAGTTTTTTTCGGCCAGCGATCGACGTAGACGCCTGCAACGGAGCCAAACAACACCGCCGGAATCGTGAAGGCAATCATGATGGAGGAGACCCAGCCACTAATCGTCTGATCTTGCGACTGGAAGCGGCTAGCAATCAGCGCAATCATCAACACCAGATACACCTTATCTGCGAGCTGAGAAAAGACTTGACCACACCACAGAGCTAGAAAGTCTCGATTTTTGAGGACCGGAAGGAAACCCTGTTCTTCGGTGTCTGATTGCTCTGGTTTATTGGGCTGATGATTGGGCTGATTGGAATGCTCTGACCTGTCTTTCTCAGCGTGATTTTGTGTGGGCGAAAGGCTAGGTTGTCCTTCCTCTGTTTTGCCCTTTGTTTTGCCTCCAGAGCCGTTGGAGTCGGCCATCTCTTCAACTGAATTCAATGGCTCTGGCGTACGCTGATGATCAGAGGGAGGGGCGATCTGGCCCTTGCCGGTGGTGGTATTTTTGCGGGAGGGGCGATCGCCATATTCTGGATCGGCATGGTGTTCCAACTCGCTCCGGAAGGGCGTTTGGTGTTCCAGATCTGAATCAAACAGTCGCATCATAAGTTCAGGGAGATTGAACAGAAGACATCGGCATTGAAAACGTGTCGATTAGAGCTGCAGAACGAATCGGTTGCTCGAAATGATACTGAGCATAATGCCGCAGTACTCGTTCAACTGAAAGCCAAATCGACTCAGGCGCAGACGAAAACGATCCGTCTGGTTCCGCTTGATCAAACGGGGACTCCAACAGCCCCTCAGATTGAGAGAGCTGCTGTAAAAGCGCCAACTCAACTGCATGAAGCTGAATGCAAAGCTCGGGTAGAAAAGCGGTCGTGGGGCCAGTCTGGGGAATAGAGGCGATCGCACTTCCAGATCTGCGCTGACTCCGAGCCAGTCGGGCTCTCATAGCCTTCGGCAAATGCAGATCCCCCGCCAACCGCTCCAGCTCAGATAGCTGAACAACTCCGCCTGCTGCCACGCTAAACCCAATCCGCCAGTTGGGATCGGCAAAGTTTGGAATCACCTGTCTTTGAGTCACACAACAGGTCTGCACCTGGGGCTCAAGTCCAGCCAGCATCAGCAGGTGAAAGGTTGCTTGGACTAAGTTGGCGATCGCAGCCGACGGCGGCAATTTTTCCAGGCGACTGAGGTGAGCATTAAACAGATCAAATAAGTCTTCCTGCGGTTGCTCGGCCAACGCCTGACATAGCACCAGCTCAGCCAAGTACTGACTAGCCGTCAACTTTTTGAGATCTTGACTGAGGCCAGGGTAGGACTCCAGACTGTCAGCCTGAACAATTTTGTCGAGGCTCTTGCCCTTTGCAATCAGCAGCTCATTCACCACAAACAGGCCACTCCGTCCACCCAACTTAGACTTATGCTTGCGCGCACCCGGAGCCACGACCCGAACCAGTCCAAACTCGCGAGTCAACACTGTCAACAAGCGATCGGACTCACCCAGCGGCATGCCCTTTAGATTGATTCCGATCGCCTTGTAAGTTGCACTCATATTGAGGTTGGCAGGTTGTAGATGGAAGGAGGGATAAGTGAGGGGTGAGGCGTTTCCGCTTCTAGATCTTTAACCTACAGCTCCTCGTTCCTGCCCTTATCCAGGGTATCGCGCTGGCGGAGGATTTCGGGTCCATAGGAGGTGCCCAACCGAGTCGCTCCAGCCAAAATTAGTTCACAAGCTTGCTCTGCGGTGCGAATTCCTCCGGAAGCCTTGATACCAACCCGATCCTTAGAGATGGCTTTGAGTAGCTTGATATCGGCGAGCGTCGCTCCTCCCCACCAGCCCGTACTGGTTTTGAGGTATGCGGCTCCGGCATCCATACAAACTTCGGCAGCTAACTTGATCTCGGGTTCGCTCAAAAGCGACAGTTCCAGAATGGCTTTGACAACTTGGCCCGTAGAATCACAAATATCGGCCAGTTCGCGGTGGAGCTCTTCGGTTTTGCCTGATTTGACCCAGCTTAGATTAATGACCACATCTAGCTCAGTGGCTCCATTGTCAGTGGCTTCTTGCGCTTCATAGAGCTTGACGGCTGGCGTCGTTGCGCCCGAAGGAAAGCCAATCACCGTGCAGACCTGGGGCCGTTTATTGTGCAATAGGCTAACCGCCTGACGGACATAGGTCGGGTAAATGCAAACGCTGGCAAACCCAAAGCGATCGGCTTCGTCACAGGCTGCAACGATCTGCTCCGGGGTAGCAGTAGGGTTGAGTAGCGAGTGATCAATAAACTCTGCCAGATTAATATCGGAATACGCTGATGCCATTGACTTTTCACCGCTACTTCTTTTAACTTGTATCAAAAAAATTAAGGAAATTTAAAGTCTCGAAGGGATTTTGTAGTTAAATCTTGGTAGTCGCTAAGGCTAGACGGCTTGACCGAAGACTCAACTTTTTCATCATGATCTCTTCTTCTCACGTTCTACTTCGCGAACCTCCCTTTTCCTTAAATCATGAAAAACTCGCTGATATTGTCAGCCAGACTGAAAATCTGCTGATTATTCAAGACTTAGATGGGGTCTGCATGGGCCTGGTCAAAAATCCGTTGACGCGCGTCATGGATATGGCCTATGTAGAAGCGACCCGATGCTTTGCAGGTCACTTCTATGTTCTCACCAATGGAGAGCACATTGGCCAACGGGGTGTAAACGCAATCATTGACAAAGCTCTGGGCAATCCGACAGAGGCTCAAGACAAAGGGCTGTATCTGCCGGGACTAGCCGCAGGTGGTGTGCAGTGGCAAGACTGCTATGGCAATGTTTCACATCCCGGTGTGAGTGAGAAAGAACTTAGCTTTTTGGAGCTGGTGCCGCAACGGATTGAGGCGCGGCTGAGACAATTTTTTCAGCGCACAGCAGGCCGTCTAGATGCGAATGATCTGGATGCAGCCCTACATGCGGCTGTTTTAGACAATAAAGCCTCACCCACTGCGAACCTCAATATCTTTTATGAGCGACTGCAGGCTACTCCTGAGGTCTACATTGCACTGCAGCAAGACATTCAGGCCTTGATGCTAGAACTGCTAGAAGAGGCTACAGCGCAAGGCATGGCGGATGCTTTCTTTGTGCATTACGCGCCCAACCTGGGTAGAGATTTGCAAGGGCTAGAGATTATGCGGCCTGCGATCGCCCCCGATTCAAGCCATCCTGATTTGGGGACGACAAGCTCTGGGACAATAGACTCTGGGACGACAGACTTTCAGTTCATGCTGCAAGGAGCTGTCAAAGAAGCGGGAGTCTTGGCTATCCTAAATCGCTACTATTTTCAGCGCACTGGAGAATATCCCCTGGGCAAAGACTTTAATGCCCGACAAGCTCCCAAGTCCCATGCTGCTCTGCTTGACTTGGTCAAAACCCATTTCGATCCGGCTCAAATGCCGCTGATGCTGGGCGTTGGTGACACGGTGACAAGTCATGTCGAAGAGAAAAACGGCTGTCTAGAAGTGCAGCGGGGTGGCAGCGATCGCAATTTTCTACAGCTGATTCAAGACATCGGCCAAGAGCTAGATCAGGGCAACATTGTAATTTATGTGGATAGCAGTCGCGGCGAAGTCAAAAACCGTCGCTCAATCCAAGTCGGGCCTGATCCAAATGGGTCCAAAACCGCAGGTGACACAACTGGTGAGACAACTAGTGAAACAACTGTTGTTTTAGCAGGCCCCTGCGATCCACGCGATCGGGATGAGCCCCTCCTGTTGAATGTGGTGTTTCCAGGCGGCCACGAGCAGTACATCGACTTCTTCCGAAAAGCAGCCCAACGCAGACAAAATCACGGCCTAGGCGATGTTTCCTGAGCTTTGCTTCGCGTTCCCCTAGATTCGCGTCTCCCTAAAACTGAGTGCGGATAATCCGTTCACCGGGAAAGCGATCGACCGCAGACAGGCCCAAATCTCGCACGACAAACGATCGCTGTAGCCACCGATCAAAGCCATCGTAGCGAGGGGTAAATGATGAGCGGCCATGCACGGTGCGGCGATTGTCGATGCAGAGCAAGTCGCCCATTTCTAACCTGACGCCTCGATAGACTTGGGCGATCGCCTCCTTCAAAGCATCGAGCGCTGTCTGGGCCTCTGGTGTCATCCCTTCCATCAGATCTTCGTCATAGTTGAGGAAGGGATCATTACGGTTGCCGTAGAGGACGGGCAAAATGAGACCGTTGCCCTTAACCGTTTGAATGTTGCCAAACGAATAATCGATCCCAGTGCGATACAACGGCTCAAACAGCAGCTCTTGATGTTCGGTAGACAGAAGCGGTAGGGCAGGCGTAATGCTGGCATAGGTCGTCTCTGCAATGCGATCGTGGTCAGGCCGCAGGCAGTAGAGCAGCAAGAATTCGGGCGGATACGGATGGAAGACCGTTTCGCGGTGAAACTGCAGGCGGGTCTTGGAACCACTAGAGGCCTGGATAGCCTCATCTCGCTGAACGGGAGCCAGGTTTTGAAACAGGTCGCCGTTTTTTTCCTGAATGTAGGAGACAAGGTGGCCCAAACGGCTACCAATCATCGCCAAACAGCGTTCGCTCACCGAAGTTGTCTTCTCGGCACGCTCCGCATTAGCAGGGGTGTGGGTGTGATAGAGGCCCGGATCGACAGGCAACCCCCGCAACAGCAAAATGCCCTCTGAGTTGGAGCGCACCTGAAACTCCAATAAGGCTCGCCGCACAAACCGGGGCATTTCGTCGGCCCGCATTTCACAGTCAAACAAGAAATCTTCGGTGTCACGATAAGGGTTGGGACCCGGTGCGAGGAAAAGGTTCATCGTTTCCTCGCTGAATCCTCGACAATCAATGCTCTGAATTTGGCTGTTCTGAATTTGGCTGTGAAGAGATGTGGCGATCGCCTGTTGCATCGCAGTGCCCCCGACGCTTTGAGTGTGGATGTTGATTTTTCACCCCAATCCTAGCCTCCCGTCCGGGCTTCGGCGATGGTTAAATTACGGGGGTAGGCAGGCCCAGATCTTGCAAGATGCTCCGAGCCGCAGATTCTCCTGATTGACAGGCTCCCTCCATGTAGCCCTGGGCTTCAGTTGCGCAGTGTTCTCCAGCAAACCAGAGGTTGCCCACTCGTTGGGCTTCAGTTCCGGCGAGTTGGGTCCACTGGCCGACGAGATAGCAAGAGTAAGAGCCTTGCTGATAGGGTTCTCCAGCCCAATAGGCCCGAATGGCCCGTCCCTGTCGGACCTGACTGATGCCAGGGAAAAGTGGCTCTAGCTGCTGGGTAAACTGCTGGGCATGGGTTTCGGGATTGCCCTGACCGACGGTGAGGCCTTGTTTGCCTCCAATCAGATTAGCCAACCAACCTGTTTTTCCAGTGGTGTAGCGGGTGCTTTCCCAGGCCGTTTGGAAGTCGAGGTCTGTGAAGGTCGTAGCCGTTGAGCCATAGCGGGTACGCCAAATTCGCTCGCTGTAGGGTGTGAGAAGTTTGGTTCCTGTGCCATAGCCGAGTTGGGCGATCGCCTGCTGTTTGACGGGTGGCAAATCAACCGCCAGCGTGACCTGACGCAAGACGCTAAAGGGAATCGCCAGAATAATTTGGTCGTAGGTGCGCTCGGTGCTGGTGCGATCGCAGAGCAGAGAGACTCGATAGCGGCCATCTGCCTGGAGATGAATGGCTTCTAGGGCGGTGCTAGTAGTGATAGTGCGCTCAACCCGCTGAGCCAGCCGACGCGGAACCTGCTCGTTTCCCCCAGCGATGTGATAACGTTCGTCGCTGCTGCCATACATCCGCCAGGGGCCTGCCTCTGTGCCAATTAAAAACAGCAGGTTGAGGCAAGACTGTTCGGCGGCATCACGGCCATACTCAGCGGTATAGGCAACCTGTAGCAGTTGGCTCAAGACCGGATCGGTGTCAGTTTGCTCCAAATATTCGGTAATCGACATCTGGTCGAGCTGCACTGCAGCAGGAGGGGGCGATCGCCAAGAGGCATCCCAATCTTCTAAACGGCGCAAGTCCTGCAAAATCTGTCGAGCCAGCGGCACAAAAGCGGCCATGATCTGCGGCGGGCTAATTCTCTGACCGTCAAAGTAGAATGTTTCTGACTGAAGGCCCACATCAGCGCTTTGGAGATCTACGATCTGAAGTTCTAGCTCTTCGGCTAGCGATCGCAGATAGACATGGTCTGAGTCAATGAATTCACCCCCTAGCTCTACAGGCGTAGAAATTCCCGCGATATCTTTTAGGCTTCGCATCCGGCCTCCAACGCGATGTGTCGCTTCAATCACATCGACTGGAACCCCAGCTTGCTGCAAGCGATAGGCGGCAGTGAGTCCAGCAATACCGGCTCCCACAATTAAAACTGGGGTAGGCAAAACTGGGGTAGGCAAAACGGGAGTGAGGGCGATCGCCTCCCCTCTAGCCACAGGTCGGAATCTCGCAGCTCCCTTTCTGCCCATCTGCATTCCAAGGGCACCCCCCCAAAGCAATCCTCCCTGCAATACTTGCCGTCGAGACAGACTCTCATCTAGCTGCCCTTCCACCTCCGCCGGCGAGATATGGTGCTGAACAGAAAGTGCTGCGATTTGCGAAGCTCGACGCAATAGATCAAATAATTTAGACCGACTCATATAAGAGACTGGGTGCAGATTGAAGAGATTACCGCTAGCAAGACGCTTATACCAGCTTCTTACCTTCACCGTAACAATTTCTGCAGCGTCTGTAACTTTGGGATGATGTATTGCAGCAGGGATTGTGGAAGCCTGGAACCATGAAAAGGAGGAGGAAATCAGGAGAAGGAGTGCATAATCCGCTGATTGTGTCATTCCTTCCCTGTTTACTACTTTTTTCGCTGGATATAACCTGTTTTTTTAGAGAGGCGCTCCGGATGTTGATTCCACCAGGTTTTCACCAGCACTCGATTGCAACAACGCTGGGAAAAATGGTGTACTACACCGCAGAATCCCCCCCCTGGATTGATCCAGGTGACAGCCCAGGTGACAGCAATGCTGATTCACAGGAAACGCTGGTATTCTTTCATGGTTTTGGAGGCGGGTCTTCAGCCTACGAATGGTCGAAGGTTTATCCAGCCTTTGCGACGGAATATCGAATTTTGGCTCCCGATCTGATTGGCTGGGGACGCTCCGACCATCCCGAGCGCCAATATCAGATTGAAGACTACATAGGAATTCTGATTGAGTTTCTAGAAAAGACTTGTACTGGACCCACCCGCGTAATTGCCTCCGCGTTGACAGCTGCATTTACGATTCGAGCGGCGATCGCCCGTCCAGACCTGTTCAAGTCATTGATTTTGACCACAGCAGCAGGACTGGCTGAATTTGGGGACGACTACCGCAACAATTTCTTTACCAAGCTGACAGCAACCCCAATTGTTGATCGCTTCTTTTACGCGGCAGGGGTGAGCACTAGTTTCGGGATTCGCAGCTTTTTAGAACAACGTCAGTTTGCCCAAGCCGATCGCGTCTATCCCGAAATTGTCGAAGCCTATCAGCAATCAGCGCAGCAACCCAATGGAGAATATGCAGCATTGGCTTTTGTGCGGGGAGACCTCTGCTTTGACCTGACGCAGTATATTACACAACTCACAACTCCCACAGCCTTGATTTGGGGACGCAAGACAGAGTTTACTGGGCCAGAAGTCGGTCGTCGCCTTGCAGAACTCAATCCAGACGCGATCAAATTTTTCTACCAGCTCGACAATGTTGGCTTTACGCCCCAACTCGAATTGCCTGCCGTCACCATTGGCCTCATTCGCAAAGTTTTGCCTTTACTAGATTGAGCAAGACCCTAGGTCACTAGGATTTATCTGAGTGATTTAAGTGATTTATCTGAAATCTAATGAAATGCAACAAGTTTCGTGAAAGGGCGGCATGGCATTGAAGCTATAAGACATGACGCACGGAAAAGAATCATGAAAAATCTTGTAAGAACCCAAATCAGTATAGCTTTACTGGTGATGGGACTGGCGATCGCCGGATGTTCAGAACCCACCACCCAAAATTCTGCTTCAGCCAATCCAACCTCCAATCAGGTGCAAGTGCAACCTAGCCCCAATGCAGACTCCACTTGGAGGCGGGCTACAGAGGCAGAGGAAGATGAAATTTGGAGCTACATTCTCAATAGCCCTCAAGGCATTGCCGCCCTCAATCAACTGGCAATTGAAAGATTTATTTCTCCCACCTGTCCCAAAACTTTCTACATCAATGAAGAATTTGGTGGTTTTCAAAGCCTGATGCGAGTCACTTGCCCAGAAGAACGGGGCACCTCAATTGCTTTAGGCTACGACGAGATCCGCATCATTCTAAATCGCTTTGAAAGCAACATTGAGAGCTTTAAAGTTGAAAGAGTCCATGCCGAAATGACGCCTGAGATCTCTCTGCCTGATTAACTTTCAGGATTAGCTTTCAGGATTAACTTTCAGAAAGCTCATTGCTCTCTTTGCGGTTGCAGTAATCGGAGCAGTCAATGGCTTCAGTGCTCATCGCTTTATCAGGATGGACAGCACACTGGATGTAAGGATTGGGGCTAAAAAATTGACAGCTAGAGCAGGGAATAGAGTGAAAGGGTCGGCGAGACTGAACCCGGCTCTTCAAGGTTTTCCAGGCTAATGCATGCTTTAGACGATTGCCGCCCCAAACCAACGCAAAGAAACCCAGTACCACTAACCATAGTGGAGACGCAGGCGCGGCTTCTTCCGCCTCAGTCACAGGAGAACGAGTCGAGGGCACTTCACTGAAGTTGACTCGATGAGTGGCCTCTGCTTTAAAAACGGGATGCCCATAGTCGTAGATCTGCATAACCAAATTCCCATACACTGCTGCAGCTACTTGAATTTGTAGTGCAGAGCGGAGGCCGAATCATTCTCTCTAGAGAAGGGTCAGCCTCTAGAACTTCTATCTCCTAAGTTGGATCTTGGTGAATGTAATCTCCTTACACCAGCAGGTTTTCGCCTACATCGCAAGATAGAGCAAGCTCTCCTATCAGCTTCCGCCAGCTCTGGAAAGCACTCTACTGCAGCTCAGCTAGCTCCATCCAGCGCTCGGTGGCGGAATCGATCGTCTGATTGAGTTCTGCCAACCGTTCTGAGAGCTGTTGCAAGTTGGTGTTGCCGTTGGGAGGGGCGTAGAGAGTTTTTTCGATCTGGGCTTTCTCCGCTTCCATTTCGGGAATTTTTCCTTCTAATAGTTCAAACTCGCGCTTTTCCTTGTAGGAGAGTTTGCGCGGCTTGGAGTCATCTTGCGATTTGGGATTTGAGTTTTGAGCGGCGGTGTTTTCTGACTTCGCGGTTTGGGATAATTCTCGGTTGGCCTGGGTTTCGTCTTGCCGATAGTCGAGATAGACCGAATAGTTGCCGGGGTATTGCCGAATCACGCCGTCTTTCTCAAAGGCAAAGATGGTGCTTACCGTGCGATCGAGGAAGTAGCGATCGTGGGAAACGCTGATCACGCAGCCATTAAACTCTTCTAGATATTCCTCCAGGACGGCGAGGGTTTGAACATCTAGGTCATTGGTCGGTTCGTCCAAAATCATCACATTGGGCGCGCTCATCAGCACTCGTAGCAGAAATAGCCTGCGCCTTTCTCCCCCAGACAGTTTGTGAATCGGGGTGTATTGCTGGCTGCCAGGAAACAGAAAGCGCTCCAGCATTTGAGATGCGCTGATTTGGGTGCCGTCTGCGGTTTGGACAAATTCCCCTTCTTCTTTGACGTAGTCGATCACCCGAAGATTTTCGTCGGAGGCTGAAATCAGGTCTTCAGAGTGCTGATCGAAGTAGCCAATGTGAATGGTGGTGCCAATATCCACATGGCCCGTGTCAGGTTGGGTGCGTCCGGTCAAGATATCTAAGAGAGTGGACTTGCCGACGCCGTTGCCACCAATGATCCCAATACGATCGCTCGGACTAAACAAATAGGTAAAGTCTTTGATCAAGGTGCGATCGCCATATCCCTTCGACACATGGGATAGCTCAATCACCTTTTTGCCAATCCGGCGACCGGGTGTGGCAATATCGACCTTGCCTTGGACCTCTTTAAACTCCTGCTCCCGCATATCCTGAATGCGATCGATGCGAGCTTTTTGCTTGGTGCTACGAGCTTTGGGGCCACGCTTGAGCCATTCCAACTCGCGCCGCAAAACGCCTTGATGCTTGCGTTGGCTGCTGGCTGATACGTCTTCTGCCTCTGCTTTCTTTTCTAGATAGTAAGAATAGTTGCCTGCGTAGCTGTAGAGATCGCCCCGGTCGATTTCAATAATGCGGTTGGTAACGCGATCGAGAAAGTAGCGATCGTGGGTGATCAGCAGGAGGGCCCCCCGATAGCGGTTGAGGTAGTCTTGCAGCCACTCGACCGATTCGGCATCGAGGTGGTTGGTCGGCTCATCCATCAGCAACGCATCGGGATCAGAGAGCAAGGCCGCAGCCAGGGCAATTCGTTTGCGGTAGCCACCGGAAAGGTCGCCAATGCGGGCATCAAAGTCTTCAATGCCCAGTCTAGAGAGAATGATTTTGGCGTTGGTCTCTAGCTCCCAGGCTCCGACGGTTTCCATCTCATGCGTCACAGCGGCCAGACGGGTCATAAGCCGATCTAAATCGCCGCCCTGCGCGTGGGCCATGCGGTGAGACAAATCCTCGTATTCCCGCACCAAAGCCATTTGATCGCCACTATCGGCAAAGACTTGCTCTAAAACGGTGTGGTCGTCTTCCAACTGGGGCTGCTGGGGCAGATAGACAACTTTGGAGCCAGAGTTAATCCAAATCTGACCATTGTCAATCGGTTCAAGTCCAGCAATCATTTTCAGCAGTGTAGACTTGCCCGAGCCGTTGGTGCCAATCAGGCCCACCTTGTCGTTTGATTCCAGACTAAAGCTGCCATCGCGGAGCACTTCCTTGATGCCAAAGTCTTTCTGAACCGATTGCAGCGTAAAAATACTCATTCTTTTGTAGTCGATTGACGAATGCGCGTTTCGATATCTTCCAGGGTTTGTAAAGCTAATCGCTTAGCCTGTAGCTTCCAGCCCCATTTTTGCAAATTGATGGCAATGGGAGTGGCGATCGCCACCGCCAAAAAGTCTAGCGGCTGGGTGAGGGAAATGCCCAACAGCAGCCCTAGTCCAGCAATGCCCCAAAACGGCAGCGCCACCGCCTGACGCTGTTCTTCAACAATCTTGCTCAGACCACTATTTGGCAGTTCGGCGGAAAGGGCTGCTTTGATCTGACGCTGCTCATCCATTGTTACAGACAGCGCAATCTTCTGTCTCAGCTTCTCAATCTTGCGGGCTTGGGTGCTGTACTGGGTCAGCTCATCTTCAGCCATTAAAATTATGCGATCGTACTGTCCCATTGCTTCACACGCTCCCAAAGTCGCTTCATGAGTTTTCAGGCTACTATTATGAAGCAATCCTTTAAGAAAGGTTAACAGGATTACGATTGTCCGAAATGTTTAGTTTGGCTGCTCAGTTTCAATCTTCGCCAGGATCGGTTGCTGTTGCCGATTCGGTGGCTCTGGAGGTTCGTGATCTCCGCAAGGTGTATGGCAAGGGAAAACGTCGCGTTGAAGCCGTTCGTCAGGTTTCTCTCACAATGCAGGCAGGCGAGGTGCTGGCGTTTTTGGGGCCAAACGGCGCAGGTAAAACGACGACGATCAAAATGATTGCGGGGTTGATTCGTCCTGATGCGGGCTGGGTGCGGATTGCTGGACGTGATCCCCATCGTGAACCGCGATCGCTCCGTCTGATTGGTGCGGTGCTGGAAGGAAACCGCAATCTTTACTGGCGGCTCACCCCTGAGGAAAACCTGGAATATTTTGGGGTGCTGCGCGGCCTAAACCGCAAAACAGCCCGCCGCAATGGCCTCATGCTGTTAGAACAGTTTGAGCTGACAGACAAACGCCGCACGCCTGTGCAGAAGCTATCGCGTGGAATGCAACAAAAGCTGGCGATCGCCGTTGCTCTGGTCCACCAGCCGCGATTGCTCCTGCTCGATGAGCCCACATTAGGCCTGGATGTAGAAGCGAGCCAAAATGTGAAAGATCTGGTGCGGGCGATCGCCCAGGCTGGGTGCGCCATTTTGCTCACCACTCACCAGCTCGACGTAGCCGAAGAACTCTCCAATCGGGTTGCAATCATTCGTCAGGGCAGCATTGTCGCTGAAGAACCCACCGATGAGCTGATTCGCCAATTTTCGGGTTCGTCCTATGTGATTGAGATTGACGAAGAGCTGGACCCGCTTAGAGAAAAGGCGATCGCCGCTTTGGGAGCCACCACTCAACCCAAACGAGTCCTCTATGCTGGAGCACCCGAAGGGCTCTACCAAATCCTTGAGATCCTCAAACCGCTTCCCCTGGTGCGTGTTGAGCCGCGTCGAGCCGATCTTACCGAAGTCTTTCTCAAGCTAGTCCGAGGAGAGCAACATGCTTGAGCTATTCATGGCCGAACTGAAACGCAACTGGATTCAGTTTGTGCGTTACCCCGTCGAAGCGATCGGCGGCATTGTAATCATCACATCCGTCTTTTACGGTCTGTTTCTGAGCGCCCAATATATGGCAGGGCCAGCCCTCCAGTTTGGAGAAAGACTAGATTCGGTGGTGGTAGGCTACATTCTCTGGACGCTAGTCTTGTATGTGATCAACGATATTGCGATCGGTCTGCAGTCTGAGGCCCAAACTGGCACCTTAGAGCAGGTGTTTCTTTCTCCCTTCGGAGCGCCAGGAGTGTTTTTGGCACGGGCGATCGCCAGTCTCACCTTACGTCTAACCCTGATCTTGTTGATCTTGCTAATCATCATAGGACTGACAGGCAGTCAGCTTAGCTTTCCCCTGACGCTGGTTTTGCCCCTAGTGACGGTGTTGTTAGCTGCCTACGGTCTTGCCTTTATCATGGGTTCCTGTGCGCTGCTGTTTAAGCGAATTCAGCAACTATTGGGCCTATTTCAGTTTGTGTTGCTGTTTTTGTTGGCCACACCCACCGAAACCTGGGTCGGCCCGATGCGATGGGTGAGCCTGCTGCTGCCGATGATTCCTAGTGCTGGAGTGCTGCGCGATCTGATGGCTAGGGGGACGAGCCTAGATTGGTCGCAGTGGGCGATCGCCCTCGTCAACGGCCTGGTCTACTTCCTCCTAGGCTTCCTCACCTTTCGCTGGGCAGAACATCGGGCTAAGCAGCAAGGCATTTTGGGGAGCTACTGAGCGATCGCAGACTCCAGATCTCGCGGTTCAGCTCGCAGATATCCAGCCGCGATGCAATCTTCAATCACCTGCTGCACCATGGGCCAAAGTTCTGGTGCTCCTGTTGCCACAGGCTGCATTCGGTCCATGACTTGACTGCGACAGATCCCATGCATCTTCCACGTGCCACCCTGGGTTTGCTGGTTATGCAACAGCGGCTGCATCCGATCTAGTGCAGCCGCAAAATGAGCCGTGACGCTTTCCTGTGCTTCAAATTCTTCCCAAATCACCCGCAGCTCCGCCCCCAAATCGGTGGGAAGCAACCCAAACAAGCGCTCGGCAGCAGCAAGCTCACGGGCTGCTTTATCTTGATTGGCCTGGGTGTCATAACAAAACGTGTCCCCCGCATCAATCTCGACTAGATCATGAAGCAGCAGCATCTTAATCGCTTGTAGAATATTCACGCCATCTGGCGCATATTCAGCCAGCACTAGAGCCATTATTGCCAGATGCCAGGAATGCTCGGCGCTATTTTCCTGACGTGAGCCATCGATCAGCAGCGTTTGCCGCAACACCTGCTTGAGCCGATCGATTTCTAGAATGAACTGAATTTGTTGAGCCAGTCGATTCGATTGCACAATGCCTCTCCCATCAAGCCGTTTCCAGATTATGACATCCAGGCGTTCAGTCTTTGTAAAGCAATATGTAGAACTACAACCGTGTTCTACGGAGGCCAATACGTGAATCTACAGGATGAGTAAATTAGTAAAACCCAGGATATTACCAGACGCCCCATGCGATCAGGACTATTTCTTCAGAGATCTTACGGTTCCCAAAATTTTGATCCTTCTTTTGAATTCTCTACTCCTATTGCTCAAATTAAAACAAAGAAGCATTAATTTAGAAATTAGATGAGCGTGAATCTTTTCTATCTATTTCTTGCTCTTAATTTACTATTCACTTCAAAAACCTTAGCCCGTCTCAGATTACTCCAGAAAGGTTGGCGATCCCCGAATCTTAAAGAAGCTGTGGCTCATTGGGGAATTGACATAAATAATCCAAACTTAACGTTTCGCAAGAAGATATTTTCAGAAATCAAATATCTAAAAATTTCGTGAAGCAAAGCTTTTAATACCTCTTTCGATTTAGCTTGAACTATTGTGAAGATAGTTTTCGACATTTGATGGGCTAAAAGATGCGTGGTCTTCCGGTAAAAAGCACCTGATGATATTGATAGAAAAGAAGGAGATTGATTCACTTCTCACTTCACTCTGGAGAAACGACCATGGCGCTACAGCCTCATGAGTTTATGGATAAGATGTCCAGTCGGATTGGCTTCGACTCTACAGACAGAAATCTGTTGAAAGACAATGCTGACTGGGGGCTAAAAATTGCTCCAGAGATGGCTGACTGTTTCTATGCCTATTTAGGCCGCGATGAAGAAATGAGCACCATTCTGAATGCCTCCGATGGCAGAATTCATCGCTTGAGAGAAA
This sequence comes from Elainellales cyanobacterium, assembly GCA_041746655.1. Classification (GTDB taxonomy): domain Bacteria; phylum Cyanobacteriota; class Cyanobacteriia; order Elainellales; family Elainellaceae; genus JBGTGR01. The sequence continues at coordinate 35,217 of JBGTGR010000020.1, forward strand.
CCTTTGTGGAATGGTTTCATGAAATGTTTACAGGCATGGATGATTGGGGCAACGACTATGCCGATCGCCGTTGGCGGATTGGTTTAGTGCATGTGCGAATTGGCATCGGCCCTCAGCATGTCGTTCCAGCAATGGCAACTGTCGTCCACGAAGTCGGCAAACGCCTCAAGGCAGAGGGCCAAACCGAAGCTCTTCAGGAAGCCCTCAGCAAGATTTGCATGATTGATCTAGCGTTTATCGAACAAGCCTACATTGAAGTTTCTTCCGCCGCAGTTTTGCGAGAAACAGGTTGGACCGAGGGACTGTTCAAGCGCCTGGTTGCGTCTGGCGCAGGTGCAATGTAGCTTGCCTGCTGGCAGGTCTACGAGTCAGTGACTCTCTCTTTTGCTCAATTTAAACCCGACTATTTCCCCCAAGAAGAGGAATTTCTAAATGGCGATTAACACTGAAAAGTTGACGAGTATCCTCCAAAATTTTGTCACTGCTACGAACGATATCCAAGGGGCCGCGTTGGTCACACCTGATGGCCTGCCGTTGGCCGCTAGCCTTCCTGGCATGATGGACGAAGAACGAGTTTCGGCAATGTCGGCAGCTATGCTGTCGCTGGGAGAAAGAATTGGCAACGAACTCGCCAGAGGTGGCATTGAGCGCCTCTATGTGGAAGGCGATAAGGGCTATGGAATTTTGACTAGCTGTGGTGAGGATGCTGTGTTTCTAGTCTTGGCTAGCCATACCGCTAAGCAAGGTCTGCTGATGCTAGAAATCAAGCGGGCGCTAGAAGAGCTCAAGCTGGTCTTGTTGTAAAGATAGGTTGTGTGGCCCCTACAGCTGATTGCAAGGATTCAGACAACATCATGGAAGTCATGCGTTTAGTGGTAACCGGACCTGTGGGGGCGGGCAAGTCAACCTTTATCCGGTCAGTGAGTGAGATTGAGGTGGTGGATACTGATCGGCAAGCCACCGATGAAACAGCACTGCTCAAAAAGAAGACAACTGTAGCTTTTGACTTTGGGCGGCTGCAGTTTGGGCCGGAGATGGCTTTACATCTCTATGGCACTCCAGGGCAAGCTCGCTTTGACTTTATGTGGGACATTCTGATTCGTAAAGCCCATGCCTATATCTTGTTGGTAGCGGCTCATCGGCCTCAAGAATTTCGCCATGCTCGCCGCATTCTCAGTTTCATGAAGCAGCGAAGTCAAGCTCCCATGATTGTGGGTCTTACCCATGCCGATTGTCCGGGAGCTTGGGGGGCTGACAATATTGCGATCGCTCTGGGGTATCTCCATCCCGAAACTCAACCCCCTTTGATCGCGATCAACGCAAACGAATCAGCTTCTGTGGCACAGGCAGTCCTTGTGCTGGTTCAGTATTGGATGCAAGACTGCCTGGTTTAGTTATCAGCACCAGAAACAGCAGGCCTCTGGTTTTAGACTACCGCTGCAAGAAGGCACACACCATCATGGCTATCACAGGATATCTCGCAGAATTTTCCCTCGCAGAAATCTTCCAGCTTCTAGACCAGGGGCACAAAACAGGATTGTTGACGATCCGTAGTCTTTTAGATACTGGAATCAAGCCCCTCAAAAATCACTATATATGGTTTAACCAAGGCCGAATTGTTGCTGCAGCCAATGGCCTCAACAATCAAGGGTTGCTGCACCTGATCAGCAATCGGGGCTGGTTGGGCGATCGCGCCGCATCTCGTCTGGCCCAGGCTTGCTCTCTAGAGACACCGATGGGGCTTTGCCTCAAGTCTCAGGGCGTCCTACAGACCGATCAACTCAAACTGCTGTTTTACACTCAGGTCATGCGGCAGGTTTGTGCATTGTTTGAGTTAAAGGATGGCTGGTTTGAATTTGATAGCCGTGCTCCCCTGCAATCGGCCGAAATGACGGGCTTGAGTGCTCCCGCCACTGAAGTAACGTTGGCTGGACTGCGAGTGTTGAAAGACTGGACGACCTTAGCAGACAAACTTCCTAGTCTGTCATCTGCCATTGTCAGCGCCGTTAAGGGCAAACCCCATTTGCCTCTCAACCAGACTGAATGGCAGTTATGGGAATTTGCCAATGGGACGACTTCGCTAGAAGCGATCGCCACCCAGCTTCACATGCCGACTGAGAAAGTACAGCGAGTTGCCTTTCGGCTAATGGTGGTGGGGGTGCTGGAGGAAATCCCAGTGGTGGCAGAGATGCCCGAGATGAAGATTCCATCGCTGGAAGGCGAAAGCCCCGCCGTCAGTGGAAGCCATGAGAGCCATGAGGGAAGCAGCCTCAGCCAGTCCTTCTTAAAAAACCTGGTTGGCTTCCTCAAAGGAAAATCCTAATCACCGCTTCAACGATCGCCACTTCAACGATCGCCACTTCAAACTTAGGAGATAAGGCGGATGGAACGATTGCTAGATGGTGTACTGGGCGTTATCGAGTTCTTAGAGTTTTTGACCACTCCAGGTGGATTAGTCGCAGGATTGTGGGTCAGCCTCTACCTTTTCTTTATCCAGATCTTAGGGCTAAATATCCTGTTGGCGATGCTGCTGCCTGCCATTCCAGCCGTAGATCTCTACTTTTTGCTGAAGCGCCTAAATTTTTGAGAGGTGGGGCTAGAAAAAGCGATCGCTCCAGCGTTGGATTTCACCTCCCGACATTCTCTCCATCGGGGCATAGCGAATAGTCCCAAAAGCCAGGAAAATAGGAGCTAAGCTTCGCTTTGTCTGCAAATTTCGAGCCTTAACGTCAATGTTTAGCTACTCCCAGTTAGTTTCAGCGATTGTGCAGGATACTCAAGATCACGAAAATACACTATCGCTGATCAATGAGGGTAGTCGTTCTCAGTTACTCCTTCATCCGCAGCCTACTTCTAAAGTTTTCCTGCTATTTCACGGCTTTACCGCAACACCCGAACAGTTTGCCGCTATCGGTAAGATGCTGTTTGAGTCGGGTTACAACGTCCTGATTCCGCTACAACCAGGACACGGGCGGGCTGGCGACTGGGGCAAGCATTCTCCCCCGCCCTTGCCAGAAGATCAAGAAACCTACCTGCAGTTTGCACAGCAGTGGTTAGAGCGCGTTCAAGATTTAGGCGAAGAAGTTTTTGTGGGCGGGTTGTCGAGCGGTGCAACAATCTCAGCTTGGTTGGGGTTAGAACATCCCCAGTGGGTAGACCGGGCGTTGCTGTTTGCTCCCTATCTGAGAAGCCGCAACCGGATCATTGATTTTGTGATCCAGCACTTCAATATTTACTTCAAGTGGCGGCCTGACCCCGGTGTGAAGGTTTTTGGCTACAAGGGCTTTTTCATGCCCGCTCTGCGGTTATTTGTGGATATGGGGCAAATGGTCATGCGGCGGGCTAAGCAGCAGCCTGCGGTGCCGATGTTAATTGTGTCGAGTCCGAGCGATCGCGCCATCAATCCCAAAGATCCTCAAGTCTTATTTGAAGCCATTCGGGTCTACCATCCGCAGTCAAAACATTATTGCTTTGACGAAGACTTACAGGTGCCTCACAACATGATGACGAAGGCAGAAGGCAATCAGCACGTTGATCAGCTACTGGCATTGGTAAAAGACTATATTGAGAGCTGATTAGCTCGGCCAAAGCTCGGCAACAACTCGGCTAAAACTTAGCAACAACTCGGCAACACTAGATTAATTCCGTTAGAATGGCTTGTCAGAACGTCGGGGATCAACTGCTATCCCTCCCTGTTGAGGAGTGAAACGACTGCATGGATCAATTCAACAATGCGCTGACCCTCTTTTATAGCCTGCTGGTCGAAGCCTTACCGTTTCTGCTGCTGGGGGTCTTGTTCTCCAGTGCGCTGCTGCTGTTTGTGGATGAGCGCAAGCTCGTTTCGATTCTTCCCACAAATCCGCTTTTGGGCGCAATGGCAGGTAGTCTCATTGGGTTTCTGTTCCCTGTGTGCGAATGTGGCAACGTGCCTGTAGCAAGGCGCTTGCTCGTGCAGGGGGCTCCCCCTTCGGTCGCCATCGGCTTTCTGCTGGCCGCACCTACCGTCAATCCGATTGTCTTTTGGGCAACCTGGACGGCATTTCGAGATCAGCCAGAAATTGTTTTTCTGCGGGTTGGCTGCTCGCTGCTGATCGCCATCATCATTGGTTGGGTGTTTAGCACTCAGGCCGATTTGCGGCCCTTGATGCAACCCAACGTGGCCCGATCAATGCCTGCGCCATCTCCCTCTTCCCGCTCGTCGCGATCGCCCGCTTCCCAACCCGGCTCTGATTTGCTCCAGTCTGGAACCTTTTTGCTAGGACAACCTCAGCAACCCCTACGGCTAGATGGGGGTTTGCAGAATGCGGCTCTGGTCGCTAATCCGGTCATGTCTGCACCCTTTTCAGATCGTTTTCAGCTCATGTTGGAAAACGTTTTGCGGGAGTTGCGGGAGCTGGGTGGCATTTTGGTGATTGGGAGCGCGATCGCCGCGTTGGTGCAGGTTTCCATTCCCCGTGAGTTGATCTTGAGCCTCGGACAAAGCCCCGTCACCTCCATTTTGGCCATGATGACGCTGGCCTGGGTGGTGTCAATTTGCTCAACAGTGGATTCGTTCTTTGCGCTGTCGTTTGCCTCCACCTTTACCAGCGGCTCGCTGCTGGCGTTCCTGGTCTTTGGGCCAATGGTTGACCTCAAAAATATTGGTCTGCTATTGTCAATTTTTCGAGGTAAAGCGATTTTCTATCTGTTTGTTCTAGCGGCCCAGCTGACCTTTTTGCTCACGCTGCTGTTTAACCTGGTGAATTAGCCAGACCCACGCGATTTGGAGAGTTTGGAAGCTGCATGACTGTTCGACCTAAACCACTAAATCCGCCGAGCCCCCGTCGTTCCAATAGTATTGCCTGGACTGCCTGGTTGGATGTAATGGCGATCGCTGCCTGGTCTGCCCTGCTGTTCCGGTTCTGGTTCACCAACAAACTCAATGTGCTGCTGCATCCCGACTTTATGTGGCTAGCACACTCAACAGCGGTGTTTCTGCTGCTGTTATCCATTTGGAGAGCCGGACAACTGCTCCCCCTACCCTGGAAAGCAGGCCAGAAAAAAGCGCCTCTCAGCAATCCGCAGCACTTTACGATCTTTCCCCCTGGTCTGGGTAGCGCCATCTTGCTCTGCGTCGCCATCATCGGTTTGCAGTTTACCCCCAGGCCATTCGCTAGCGCTGTAGCCCTAGAGCGGGGCGTTACTGACACGTTGACGATGACACGAGCCAAACCTCAATCTTTTCGCATCTCATCGCGCTCTGAAGATCGGTCGGTGATCGACTGGGTGCGGACGCTGAACGTCTATCCTGAACCGGATGCCTACACGGGCCAAAATGTAGATGTCGAAGGTTTTGTCATCCAGCCGCCTGACCTCCCCGACAGCTACTTCATGATCGCCCGCTTTGTGATTACCTGCTGCGCTGCCGATGCCTACCCCGTGGGCCTGCCCGTCAAGCTTACGGGTGAGCAGTCTGCCTTCCCACCCGATACCTGGCTACGAGTCCGGGGCGAGATGATCACAGAGACTCTGGATAGTCGTCGCCAGCTAGTCATTCAAGCCAGCGCGTTGGAGGAGATTCCAGAGCCTGACAATCCATATGAGTACTAATGAGTTACTAGTGAGTACTAGAGTACTAGTGAAACAGCCAGCTTGTAAAGGCGTATTTCTGGCCTTGAGTAACCGGTAGCGATGCGTGGGGGTGGGTGAAGTAAGACGGAAAGAGTAAAACTGCACCTGCTTCGGGTTTGACCTTGACATCCTGGCGATCGAAGTAGGTTTCTCCGCCCTCAAAATCGTCATTGAGGTAGCCAACGACGCTAATATCGCGGGTGGGAATGCCTTGCTCTAGCTCTTGAAAGCGACTAGCCAGAAGCACATTGTCGATATGACGCTTGTAGAAATGACCTTTACGATATCTCAAAATCGAACAAGGCTCGGCGTAGGGGAATTTGAGGCCATAGGTTTGAAACAGGAGCTGTTGGGCGATCGCCAGTTTGCTCAGCAACAGCTGATTGGTGGACTGGGAGAGGGAGTCGTTGCCACCCAGTTGGAGCATGTCATTGCTGCGAACCTGCTTGTCTACTGCTTCGATCAAAATTCCAGCGGTCTCAAACTGGCAAGACTCGGCAATCTGAATAATGTGGGCGCAGACATTGGGCTCAAACAGCCCCCTCACCAAAAAGATTTCATTTCCTAGGGCCGTTAAAGTGTGTTGGGTCATGAATCTTGAGTCACAGATAAGGGCACAGATGTTAGGTCACAGATAGGGGCACAGATATTGGGCTGCCAATAGGTTGATTGGATAGACAGCTTGCTGGCCCCATTCTAAAAGGTGAATATACCCTGGCTAAGCCAAAACAGAGTGCGTTAACGTCAATAAATCGAACGGATGCCCAGAGCTATGATGAATCGTACAGCACCTTCCAGCAAAAGATGGCAACCCCTTGATCGCACAGCCCTGGTGGTGGTGGCCGTCCTTGGGGTGTTAATTGTGCTGTTGCTGATGCTCGGCGATCGCACCGCCCCCCGCATCCGCGACTTTAACTGGCGGGGGCGACAGATTGGAGCAGAAGATACCGCATTTGTGCTCACCTTTAGCCGCCCGATGGATCATGCTAGCGTCGAAAATAACCTGCGGCTAGAGCCACCGTTGCCGGGTAAGGTCAGCTGGGCTGGACGCCGGATGGCCTATACGTTAGATGCGCCTGCTCCCTATGGGACAGAATTTGAGTTGCGGTTGCAAGGTTCCCGCGATCGCTTCAGTCAACCCGATGGGGCGCGTACGCAGATGTCGGCCTTCACAGCCGATTTTCGGACTCGCGATCGCGCCTTTGTCTACTTGGGGGTGGAAGGATCAGAGGAAGGACGGCTCGTACTCTACAATCTGACCCGTCAGGAAAAGCAAGTATTGACGCCGGAGCGGCTGGTGGTCATGGATTTTCAGCCGTATCCATTGGGCGATCGCATTCTATTTTCAGCTACCGATCAAAACTCCCAGCGACAAGGGCTGCTCAATCAAGAACTGTATTCTGTGACAACTGGAATCCCGGTCAATCCACCCCCCGCCCTAGACGAAACCCGTCGATTTAGCCTGTTGCCAAGTCGCTCGGAGCCCATCACCCAGCCACCTGGAAAGATTGAGCAGCTTCTTGATAGTCGCGACTACCAAAACCTTAAGTTTGATCTCTCTTCTGATGGCAATACAGTGGTGATCCAGCGGGTAAATCGCGCCAATCCGGCTGATTTTGGCCTTTGGGTACTACGCCCTGGTCAACCGCCACAGCCTTTAGAGTCAGAACCGGGCGGAGACTTTTTGATTGCCCCAGATGGGGACTCCCTGGCAGTGGCCCAAGGGGAAGGTTTGGCACTGCTCCCCCTAGAGTCACAGTCTGACGCTCTAGACTTTCTGCCCCGCTATGGCATGGTGTTGAGCTTTGCGCGGGATGGATCGGCAGCGGCGATGGTGCAGTTTAACGCGGATGATCCGGGCAATCCATCGCGATCGCTTTATCTCGTCACCAATCAGGGCAAAGAAGAAGAACTACTACGCACCAGCGGCTCGATCCTGAGCGCACAGTTTGACCCTGCCAAACAGCGGATGTATGGCCTGATTACAAAACTACTGCCGGGAGAGGAGTACGTTGAGCAGCCCTACCTGACCTCGATTGACCTCACCACCTCTGAGACAAGAGATCTACTGCTGCTGCCAATTCAGCGAGATATTCAAATGAGCTTGGCTCCAGATGGGTTAGGAATTTTGTTTGACCAGGTGGTTTCAGCAGAAGATGCAGCCGATGGTAGGGTGCGTGGTAGTGATGGAAAAGCGATCGCCAACAGCCGCCTCTGGTTTTTACCCCTGGTTGTGGGAAATGATGGTGAATTGGTGCGATCGCAGCCAGAACCCCTACCCTTGGCAGGATTACGCCCCCGTTGGCTACCCTAGCCTAGCTTTAGCTACGATCATCCGTTGGCAGTGGCTCCAGTTGAGCCGTAATCTCGACCGTCTGGCCATTTCGTAGCACTTGAATATCAAGGGTTTCTCCGACACTGCTGTCGGCCACCAAGTCTTGAATCTGATCGACTTCAGTGATGGTTTGGTTGCCGACCTGCTGAATCACATCCCCAGTTTGAATCCCGGCGTTCGCAGCGGGAGAATTATCCATGACGTCGACCACCAGCACCCCTTCATCTGTTGTGATCTGAGCGTTGATATTGGGCGACTCGTTCAGGCGCTGTTGGATGGCAGCGTTCAGCGTCACCATCCGGACGCCTAAGTAAGGATATTCGACCCGTCCGTTGGTGATCAGCTGTTGGGCGACCTCGCGGGCTAAGTTGATCGGAATTGCAAACCCTAAGCCTTGGGCACCCTGAATGATGGCATTGTTGACGCCGATGACTTCTCCGCGTGAATTGAGCAAGGGACCGCCTGAATTGCCTGGATTGATAGCAGCATCAGTCTGAATAAAGCCAATCCGCCGATCGGGTGCGCCGACATCACGACTCGCGCGATCGGTAGCGCTGATTACCCCAACGGTCACGGTTTCTTCTAGGCCGAGGGGGTTGCCAATGGCGATCGCCCACTGTCCACGCTGAATCTGATCGGAGTCACCAAACTGCACCGTCGGTAGATCACTCCCCTCCACTTGCAACACCGCAATATCAGTGACAGGGTCTTCGCCAATGACCCGACCTTCCACCACCTCACCGTTTTGAAACGTGACATTGACCGTATCGGCGTTGCTGACGACGTGGGCATTGGTCAGAATTTGGCCATCTGGACTGATCACAAAACCCGACCCAATTCCTCGCACGGTGCGCTCTGGCCCTTGCTGCGGCAGCGCATCCCCAAAAAAGCGGCGAAAAATCGGATCATCAAAAGCCTCTGGAAGATTTTGCTGGACGGTCTGAGCTACCTCGATTTGCACCACGGCAGGCTCAACTTGTCCCAGCGCGGCCACCACAAAGTTGAAATCTGCGTCGGCAGGAGACGTTGGAGGAGAACTGATCAGGCGATCGCCCTCAAAATCTCCTTCCACAGCATCTTGAGCCGGTGGCAAACTCTGGCGCGTTTGCAAGTCAGCAGGGCTAGTGCAGCTACCGAGTAGGCCTAGCCCGAGGGAGATCAGGGGTAGAACGATTGACTTAGGGTGGGAGAGGAGAAGGCGATCGCAGCGTTTGCTCATCAGATATTCCGTCAGTTTGGGCCTACTACTAGGATTGACGCTGCTGAGCAGGATTGTCCTCTATCTGCGGAAGAAGTTTCTAGTTTTGCTCTGGCATTTCTACAGCAGATCTGCCACTGCTTTGGGAATAAAACGCCATTTATAGCCTGACCATCGGCAAATCGAACAGCAGATTTTCCGATGGCGTGGAGTTGGTAGCGATCGTTGTATATGGATTGTGGTGGGACGCTCGCAAACAATACAAGTATCTGTGAACTACCCGACGCTGACCTACGGTACAGCACGGGCTTCCCAATTCATCACTAAACGGAATCTGTCCAAAGCTTTCGGTGGTCCTAAAATACCGTATAGGTGGCAAAATCTGGCAATGTGGCAGGAGGAGCACACAAGTTTTTATTTATTTCAGCAACTTATTCACGTCTGACTACACTGCATGAACTTACGCCTGATTGACGTCTTTTTGCCTACTGAGAAAGCGCTGCAAGTTCCGGATCTGCTGCAGGATCATTCGGTGGTTGAAATCTGGACAAGCCCGCTTCCGCAGGAGAAAAGCCTGATCAAAATTCTGGTCGATGTCAAGGCGGCAGAATCTGTAATCGATCTTCTAGATACCTGTTTCTCTCAGGTGGAGGGATTTCGGATCATTTTGCTGACAGTAGAAGCCTCTGTTCCGACGCCGCAATCTGCCAAACCAGACTCTAAAGAACAGCAATCCTCATCGGAGCTAAAACCGCAGACCGCACGCATCAGCCGTCAGGAGCTTTATGAAAAGATTGCTAGCACCGTTACGCTAGATTGGCATCACGTCTTGATGGTGTTCCTTTCCACGTTGATTGCCTCCATCGGGCTGTTGCGCGATAGCAGCACGATTATTATCGGGGCGATGGTCATTGCCCCGCTGTTGGGGCCGAATATGGCGCTGGCCCTAGCGACAACGTTAGGAGATTTGAAGCTAGGATTGAAGGCGCTCAAAATTGGTGCGGTTGGGATTGCGATCGCCCTCTCCATCTCTGTTCTGATTGGCTACCTGTTTACCGTCAACCCCGACACCCCAGAAATTGCTTTCCGCAGCCGAGTCGAGCGCTCAGACGTGATTTTGGCCCTGGCGTCTGGGATGGCCGGAGCCCTATCTTTCACGTCCGGTGTCACGAATGCGATCGTCGGAGTCATGGTCGCGGTGGCGCTGTTACCACCGCTGGTGACGTTTGGCCTGTTGCTCGGATCAGGCTACTGGCAAGAAACAGTCGGTTCCCTGCTGCTGCTTGTGGCCAACCTTGCCTGTCTCAATCTCGCAGGCATCGTGACGTTTTTCGTGCAAGAGATTCGCCCCGGCAAATGGTGGGAAACTCGCAAGGCAAAGCAGGTCACACTCACAGCATTTTTGTTATGGAGTACGCTAATCTCCATCCTGCTAGTTGGGATCTGGATCTGGCACAAAAGCTATCCGCTCTAGCGATGGGGGCTTACCTAATGGTTTTTGTCTTTTCTTCTTCTTCAATGGTGAGCTTTTCAGGCTTCATCCACTTAATTTGGGGTGTAAAGACCTCAGCCCCTTCGTTGTTTAAGTCCTCGATATAGCCATTCCGATGAGCATTTGCCTCTTCTGACGTATCAAACGGCCCAAAGTAATAGGTACAGTTTGGAGCCGCAGTCACAATTTGCACCCACCAGGCATAGCCTTCTTGGGACGCCTGAGGCGCTGACTTAGGTGCAAAAAATCGTTTAATCAGATCTGTCAACCACATGAACTTTCTCCAAAGCTGCCAGAAGCAAACAACATAAGTTTTGTCAAACAGAGACTTTGCCAAACGGAGACAAAGCGGCTCTGAGACGAGAGCCACAAATGGATCACTGGGTGCAACAACAGGTTGCTGAAAGAGTTTAACGGTTACAACTCTTTTATTTCAACCTTAAGTTTGGCTAAAGCCCCTAAACTAAAGCTTTCCTAAGGGATCATCTCAATTTTTCGGCAGCCCTTCCCTCCCGCTTACCTAAGGTGTTCCTGCAGAAAAGCTGTCATTTGTTCCCAAACGGCATCTCCCGTCAAGCTGCGAGGTTGATCTGAAGAACTGGCTGTCGTCGGTCCAGCACCGTCGTAGAGGTAGATTTCTGCCTCTTTGCCAAGCTCATTGAGGGTGCTTTCGAAGGCGCGAACGCGCTCTACTGAGATCAGAGGATCTTGTGTGCCAAAAATGCCCAAAATTGGCATCTGTAATGTGTTTAACTCGGCTGAGTCGGTTACTAGTTCGCCCTGATAAATGACGGTTGCGTCAATCCGATCGGGCAGCAGCAGCGCCGTCTGTAATGACCAAGCGCCACCAAAGCGCCAGCCAATCACGCCGACCTTAGACACATTGCGATCGCCCATTAAGTAGTTGTAAGCCTGCCGCAGATTAGAGCGAGTTGCCGCCGGATTTCGCATTACTGAATGAACGAGCTGCTGAGCATTTTTGGGCGATGCGGCCACCTGGCCCCCATAGAGATCAACCGCTAAGACGGTATAGCCTTCACTGGCTAACTGCCTTGCCGCCGCTTCCATATCCTCATTCAATCCCCACAATTCGTGGATGGCGATCAGACCGGGGCGCGGGCTGCCCTTGTCATGAGGGTAGGCCAGATATCCAGTAATTGCTTCGCCATCGATGGTAGCGTACTCAACCTGCTCTACCACCACCAACGTTTCGGAGTCTACTTGAACAATTTCTTTGGCGACGGCTTCTTCCCCTGGGTGGCTTTTGCTGAACTGGTGCAGGTGGTTTGTGTTTCCCTCCAGCAGGCTACATCCGGTTAATAGGGCACCCATGAAGAACAGGCTAATTTTCAAAATGTGAAAGATTTGTCTAGAAGACATAGCTTAATGCCTGCTAATTCGAACAGAAATGAGGCGCGATCGCAGTTAAAGTGCTGGATTTCATTCCCTAAAGAAAACAAGCTTCTCTATGCTTAGACATCTCTCTGAAGGCGTAGACCTCTTCCCAAGGTCAGAGTTTCATGGGCCTGTTGCCGTCGGGCAGGATCGATCCATCGAGATTGGCCTGCTCAAGTTGGGTTTGGGTCAGATCAGCACCTTGAAGATTAGCCCCGCGTAAGTCAGCCCGACTCAAATTCGCCCCGCGCAAGTTGGCTTCGACCAGATTTGCACCACATAGACTCGCTTTGCTGAGGTTGGCCCACCGGAAGTCGGTGCGATAGCAGTCTGCCTCATTCAGATTTGCACCCACAAGGTAGGCTCCATGCAGGTGAGCGTGACTCAGATTGGCCTGGTAGCAATCGCTTTGATAGAGATAAGCTCCAACCAAAGTTGCTTCCGACAGATTGGCCTTATGAAGAATGGCCTGGTTGAGATGGGCGTTTAGTAAGATGGCGGCGCTAAAGTTGGTGCGGATCAGTTGCGCTGCGATGAAGTGAGCCCGCCGCAGATCGGCTCGCCGCAGATTGGCCCCACTCAGGTTGGCATGACTTAGATCTGCCGATCGCAAGTTGGCCTCGACTAAGGTTGTCCCCACCAGCTTGGCAGTGCTCAAATCTGCTCCCCGCAAGTTGGCCTCGCTCAGATCTGCTCCGATCAGCTCGGCTGTCGTTAGGTTGGCGTCGATGAAGACAGCCCCTACCAAAATGGCGTTGCTCAGATTGGCCCCGCGCAGATTGGCCCCACTCAGCATGGCTTGAGACAAGTTGGCTCCGCGCAGATTGGCCCCCTGTAGCGCCGCTTCGGATAGATCGACATTAGGTAAAACGGCTTCACTTAAATCAGGATTGACCTGAGCCTGCTGCGATCGCCATTCTGCCCACGTCCCTCTCCCTCGCTTGAGCAGCGCCAGATGTTCTACATTCGCCATTCCAGATTCTCTTTCACCTCATCCAAAACTTTAGCGCGCAGCCGATCTCAGCTCATCCTTTAGTCTGACGGTAATCTCTCTATGATCGCGGCCTATGATCGCGGCGGCAGCCCCAAGGGAGACATGTTAGCTTGAAAATGGCCTCTTATCTCTCCCAGCTATCTGTGACCCATACGCAGTGTGAGCTTTGTCAGCGCGAGTGCGATCGCCTCACCCTTCACCATCTCGTCCCCCGACAGCATACCAAGCGCAAAAAGCTAGATCCTGGCCCCACAGTAGAAATTTGCGCGGCCTGTCATCGCCAGATTCACAACCTATTCGACAATCGCCGTTTGGCGAATGACCTAAATACGCTCGAAAAACTGCACCAAGATCCAGACATCGCCCGATTTTTAATCTGGGTTCGCAAACAGGATGCTAACCGTCGGGTCAAGACCAGCCGCAAGCGAGCTTGAGCTAATCGGCAGGCTTGTCGCGGGCGATCGCCCCCACACTGGCCTGCACCGCCTGCAGATAGTCAGCCGGAGCCAGCAAAATCATCAGCCCACGCATTCCGGCTGACACGGCAATCTGGTCAAATAGCTCGGCCGTTTCATCGACATAGACCGGGTAGTCTTTCTTGCAGGCTAAGGCGGTGACGCCTCCTCGAATGTAGCCCGTGAGCGGCTGCACGTCCTTGAGGGCAACGGTGTCTACTTTGCGATCGCCCGTCAGCTTTGCCAATGCTTTTAGGTCGAGCTGAGCATCCCCAGGGATGACGGCCAAACAGATGCCCTGGCGATCGCCCCGTGCCACCAATGTCTTAAATACCTGTTCGGGTGGCAAGCCGATTTTTTCAGCGGCCCGCTCGGCAGCCAAGTCATTGGGATCAACTTCATAGCTGCAAAGTTCGTAGGTGATGTTGAGTTTATCTAAGCTGCGAACTGCATTCGTTTTCATCCCACTGATTCATCCGACAGGTTCATTCGACTGGGCTAGGGCAAATCCTGAAACAGCGTGGTACGCTAAGAAACTAGAAATAGCTCAGCTTTAAAACTATGCCTCGATTCAAGGCGCTTTACAATATCTCTCCACCAGTCGTAGTCCTCGCCTAATGGGCAGGATAGTAGAGATTTGTCGGGGTTCACTCCGCTGAACCTCAATCCTGGCGCGTATCTCGTCTTGGTGCGTATCTATCCTGCCTGCTCAACCGACACATTCAACATCTCAGGCAAGATTCAGGCAAGGATAGGTTTGTATATGAATATCAAGAACAAAAGCACCCTTTCAGAAGGGCAGCTTGGGCTGTCGCTAATTATGTTCTCTGCGGTGCTGTGGGGAACTGTAGGTATTGCCACAAAAACGCTCTACGGCTTGAGCGCTACGAATTCTCTCTCGATTGGCTTTTTTCGGTTAGCCATTTCGGTGCCGCCGTTGCTGTGGATGTGTGGTTCTACCTTGGGTTGGCAGATGTTTCGGGTGAGGCGCTCTGATTGGATCTGGATGATTTTGATCGGCTGCATGACTGCGACCTATCAGGTTTGCTACTTTGCGGCGATCGCCCGCATTGGAGTTGCAGCCGCGACGCTGACCACCCTCTGCACGGCTCCGGTTTTTGTGGCGCTGTTAGCCTCTGTCTGGCTACAAGAGCGGCTAACCCCGAGAGTCATCCTGTCGGGCTGCTTTGCCGTCGCGGGAACGGCACTGTTGGTCGGCCTCGAACCTGACGCGATCGGCCTGCAATCGGGGCGGCTGATTGGCATCCTGCTGTCACTGGGGTCTGCCTTCAGCTATGCCATGATGACGCTTTGCAGTCGGGCGCTGTCGGGCCGCTACCATCCGCTGCAGCCGTTGACCATTGGCTTTAGCATTAGTGCGATCGCCCTACTACCGTTTGCCATCATGAGCGGCTTTGTGGTGGAGTATCCATCCATCGGGTGGGGATTATTGGTCTATCTGGGGCTGATTCCTACCGCGTTGGCCTACCTGCTCTACTTCAACGGCATTCGCCATACCACGGCAACCGCAGCCAGCATTGCCACACTTTTGGAACCGCTCACCTCAACAATTTTGGCCTGGTGGATTTTTGGCGAACAGCTCGGCTCGTTGGGATTGGTTGGGGCGATCTTGCTGCTGAGTGCGATCGCCCTCCTCTGTTTTGACAGACCTCGCCGAAAATCTGCTTAGGTTTCTTGCACTCGTCGCTCAAAGTCTTCCCGCGTTTCTTCCACAATGGTCAATGCCGCTCGATAGACCTCTCCATGTTCTTGCCTGAGCCAATCGAGCAAGCGGGCTATTTGAGCATTTCGCAGCTCCAAATCGGTCTGAAAAATCGCGGCGGTTGCCATGTGCTGGGCATATTCAGCTGGATGGCCTTGAGCGACAAATTGAGCAATTAAAAAGGTGAGAGCCTGCTGGCGAGCGTCGTCGGAAGTTGGGCTTGAGAGCATGGTTTTGGGAATGAGAAGTAAGCAAGTGAAGGGGTTGAGATTATTCGCTGCGCTGATTGCACAGCAGATCGTAGGCGTGGGTGAAGTCTACGGTAGCAATCCGGATGGTGGTGGGGTCGGTTTGGCCTTGGCTGCGGTAGCGCCGAATTGACTCTAGGGCCGCCTGGTTGCTGAGGAGGGCCAGATCTGCGCCGTTCCAGCCTTCAGTTTGGGCAGCCCAGTGAGTGAGATCAACTTGCTCCAGCGGTCTATCCTGGTTGTGAACCTGAAGAATAGAAAGGCGGCTAGATGGATCGGGCAGGTCTACTTTGAGCTGCAGATCGAGGCGTCCGGCTCTCAGCAGAGCGGCATCTAGGGCGTCGGGACGGTTGGTGGCTCCGATCAGAAGAACGTTGGGGCAGCCTTGCAACCCGTCTAATTCGGTGAGGAGTTGGCCGACGACGCGATCGCTCACGCCCGAATCGCCATTAAAGCTGCCTCTAGCCGGAGCCAGGGTATCAATCTCATCGACAAAAATCACGCAGGGAGACGCTTGGCGGGCTTTGGTAAACAGTTCGCGAACGGCTTGCTCAGCGGCTCCCACCCAACGGCTTAGCAGTTCGGGGCCATTGACGGCAATAAAGTTGGCTCTGGCCTGGGACGCGACGGCTTTGGCCAGTAAGGTTTTACCCGTACCAGGCGGCCCCCACAACAGAATGCCTCGGGGGGCGGTGGCTCCCGTCTGCTGATAGAGTTCGGGGTAGAGGAGTGCGCCTTCGACGGATTCCTGGAGCGTTTGTTTGATGCTTTCCAATCCGCCAATTTGATCCCAGGTCACGTCTGGGGATTCCACCTCGACCGATCGCAGAACTGAAGGTTTAATTTCTTTAATCGCGTGCAAGAAATCTGCCTGCATCACAGTCATCGTTTCGGGAATAGGGCCATCCAGTGAGGGCACCAGTCGGCGCAGCGCACTATAGGCCGCTTTTTGGCAGAGGGCTTTTAGATCGGCACCAACCAACCCGACGGAGAGATCGGCGATCGCCCCCAACTCCACCGACCCATCTAGCGGCATACTGCGAGTCAGAATATTCAAGATTTCGAGCCGACCATCGCGATCGGGCACCCGAAACTGCACTTCGCGGTCAAACCGTCCGGGCCGCCGCAAAGCTGGATCGAGGTGGTCGGCGCGATTGGTGGCAGCTAAGACGATCACGCCTTTAGTCTGGGCAAATCCGTCCATCAAACCCAACAGTTGGGCAACCAGACGCTTTTCAACTTCGCCTTCCACCTTGCTGCGATCGGGGGCGAGGCTATCGATTTCGTCAATGAAAACCAGACAAGGGGCCGACTTGGCGGCTTTCTCAAAAATACTCCGCAGTCGAGCTTCTGCCTCACCATAATATTTGCCCATCACTTCAGGGCCAACAATGGCGATGTAGTTGACGCCCAACGCTTCGGCCAAGGCGCGAGCGGTGAGAGTTTTACCTGTACCCGGAGGCCCAACCAGCAAAACACCTCGCGTAGGCTCTAACCCCAGTCGCTTCAGCAGTTCGGGGCGCTTGAGCGGGATTTCGACCAGTTCGCGGAGTTCTTTCAAAACTGCAGAGAGCCCGCCCACGTCCTGAAGCGAGCCGCCCGCCGGAGCATCACTCGGGGAAGAATCACTCGGGGAGGAATCCCTGCGGGGAGGTGTGATTATCACATCATCGGCAGGAGGGGGGCTGGATGCCGCGGCATTGGTGCGAATGCGACTGGTGCCAATGCCACTAGGAATGTTGCCCTGTCGGGGAATGTTGCTCATGCTGCGAGCATTGATCTGCACGTCAGCCTTCAGCTCGCCCTTCTCCGCCTTCTCTTCCAGGGCTTTGGCTAGCTCTAGCAGTTGCTCAAATCCTTTAAATAGATCACTCATAATCCGCCCCCGCATTGTCTCTTCATATAGTTATCCCGCTGCCGTGGGCACTCTAACGAACACGAGGTGTGTGAACCTGATCGTTGGAGCTGGAAAAACTATGTCACTGCTGAATACAACCCCCCTAGCTGGATTTGGGCCTCTGAGTTTGGAGGTTTACGATACGCTACATTTGGCCTTGTTTAGCGGAAAAGGGGGCGTTGGAAAGACCACCTTATCCTGTGGGTTTGCACGGCAGTGGGCACAGCAGTTTCCCGATCAACAGATTTTGTTACTCTCGACTGACCCAGCCCATTCTCTAGGGGATGTGCTGCAAATGACGGTGAGCGATACGCCGCATCCGGTGAGCGATCTGCCCAATCTGCAGGTGCGATCGCTCGATGCCGAAGCGCTGTTGCAGGCCTTCAAAAACCGATATGGCAAAGTGTTAGAGCTACTGGTGGAGCGGGGCAGCTTTGTGGAAGGCGACGACCTTGGCCCTGTGTGGGATTTGAGCTGGCCAGGACTCGATGAGCTGATGAGCATTTTGGAAATTCAGCGGTTGTTGCGATCGCAAGCGGCCGATCGCATCGTGGTCGATATGGCCCCCAGCGGCCACACGGTCAATCTGTTTAAGCTCATGGACTTCCTGGATGGATTTCTCGATGCGCTGGATCTATTCCAAGAAAAGCATCGGGTAATCAGCACTTCTTTTACCGGACGCTACACCCCCGACGAGGCCGACGCCTTCCTGCTCGACATGCGGGCTGAGCTCACCTCAGGTCGTCAACTCTTGCAAGATCAGACCCATACAGCTTGTCTGGTGGTGGCGATCGCCGAACCGATGAGCTACCTTGAAACCCAACGCTTCCTCAAGTCTCTCCAGACCCTACACCTGCCCTGTGGCGGCATCTTGGTCAACCATCTTCTCGCCCAACCCATTGAGGTGGATGCCTATCGAGAGCAGCAGAGCGTTTTAAGAGAATTTTTGGCCTTAGCCGACCAGCTGCCAGTGTTTGTGTCGTTTCAGCAAGCGCAAGAGCCCGTTGGGAGTTCAGCACTCGATCAGCTCATCGCCCAGACCAAAACTGTGACGGCGGAAAACCTGGCGACCTATGATCTGCCACCTTCTGAACCCGATTGGCCTGTCAAGATCCCGCCAGGATTCGTTGACTTTATCGCCGAACAGCGACGGCTAATTTTGGTGGGCGGCAAGGGCGGCGTTGGAAAAACAACTGTGGCAGCGGCGATCGCCTGGGGCATGGCACAACGGCACCCCGACCACAAAGTGCGCGTCATCTCCATCGATCCGGCTCACTCCCTGGGAGACGCCTTTGGAACCGTGCTTGGGCATCAGCCTGTGCAACTCATGGATACCCTCAGCGGTCAAGAAGTCGATGCCACCCAAATGCTCGATCAGTTTCGCAACGACTATCTCTGGGAACTGGCAGACATGATGAGTGGTGACAGTGACGCTCAAGATACCCTACAAATTGCTTACGGCCCAGCCGCATGGCGGCAAATCGTATCTCAGGCACTTCCCGGTATTGATGAGATGCTCTCCCTCATGGCCGTCATCGATCTAATCGAAAACCAGGAGCAAGATCTAATCGTGCTAGATACAGCTCCCACCGGGCATCTTTTGCGCTTCCTAGAAATGCCGACCGCACTAGGAGACTGGCTCGCCTGGATCTTCAAACTTTGGATCAAGTACCAGGACGTAGTGGGGCGGACAGAGCTGATGGGCAGGCTGCGATCGCTCCGTCAACGGGTCATGCAGGCCCAGAAAAAGCTGAAAGATCCACAGTACACCGAATTTATTGGCGTCCTGCAGGCTCAGTCGGCCATCGTAGCCGAAACGACAAGGCTGGCTCAATCCCTTCAAGCTCTCGGCGTTCAGCAACGCTATATCGTCCACAACCGCTTTGAATCTACACATAGCTTGGAAGCATATCCCCTAGGGGGGTATGCTGTTGTGCATCTCCCCCAACTGCCCCGCTCAGTTGCACCCGCGAAACAGATTCAACTGGCCTCGGACCTGCTGTTTTAATCCGGTAGTAACAGCAGCCACGTCCTCCCCAAAAAATAAGTCTCAAGACTGTTTCGTCTCCTTGCCCTCTCTCTTAGGGTAAGAATACTCCTGCTGAAGGGCATGTCTATCGTCCCTAAGCCCCGAAATGCGAATGCTGCCTACGCAAGTCTCCTGGCGAGCCTATAGTGTTGCTGTTTTTGTTGCCGTTGTAGCTCTTGGGGCTACCTACTTTTTGCAGCCTTGGCTAGAACTCAGAGTCTTCCCGCTATTTTTTGCGGCAACTGCAGTGAGTGCCTGGTATGGCGGGTTGAGGCCAGGGCTAGTAACAACCGTACTCTCCGCCCTCATTCTCAATTATTTTTTTACTGCGCCAGTCAATACCTTTGCGATCGCCAACTTCAGCGAATTCCTACAGCTTCTAGTATTTTGTCTGGTTACAATCCTCATTAACTCCCTCCATGCCACCACCCGAGCTGCCAAACACCACATGGAAAGAGCAGTAGCTCAGTTGCAAGCCAGTGAGGCCGCCCTACGCGAAAGTGAACATCGGTTTCGACACCTTACCGACACAGCTCCCATGCTGGTCTGGATGTCTGGCTTAGATAAGCTCTGCTATTACTTCAACAAAGGCTGGCTCGACTTTACAGGCCGCACGATGGCGGAAGAGATGGGCAACGGCTGGCTCGAAAGCGTTCATCCCGAAGATGTGGAGCGGTGTGTTGAGATCTATACCCGTTCTTTTGAGGCGCGGCAAGACTTCAAGATGGAGTACCGACTGCGGCGAGGAGATGGCGAATATCGCTGGATTTTGGACATTGGTGTTCCTCGCTACACACCCGAAGGCAATTTCCTAGGCTACATCGGCTCCTGCATCGACATTCAAGACCGCAGGCAGGCCGAAGCCGAAATCCGGCAGATGAATGAAACGCTAGAGCATCGCGTCCAAGAGCGGACTCGTCAACTGGAAGCCGCCAACCAAGAACTTGAGTCTTTCTCTTACTCAGTTTCTCATGACCTGCGGGCTCCCCTGCGCCACATCAGCGGGTTTACAGACCTGTTGCAAAAGCAGATGGACAGCCAAGATCTCGATGTCACTAGCCAGCGCTATCTCCAGATCATTGCCGATACCACCCAACATGCTGCCGCACTCGTCGATAACTTACTGGCTTTCTCTCGGATGGGTCGGGCGGAAATGCGCTACATCAAGATTGAGATGAAGCAACTGGTGCAAGAAGCCTTGCAAGATCTCCAGCTAGGAACAACTGAACGAGAGATTCAGTGGCAGATTGCTGAGTTACCCGTTGTACAAGGCGATCCGGCTATGCTTCGCCTTGTGTTTCAAAATCTTTTGGAAAACGCGATTAAGTACAGTACGGCCCGCAATCCAGTCCAGATTGAGATTGGGAGCACCGAAGATGCCAAGGAAGTTATTTTTTTTGTACGTGATAATGGAATCGGCTTCAACATGCAATATGCTCACAAGCTGTTTGGGGTATTCCAACGGCTGCATAGCGACCCTCAATTTGAGGGTACGGGGATTGGGTTGGCTAATGTTCAACGGATTGTTCATCGTCATGGGGGGCGCACCTGGGCCGAAGGAGCGGTTGATCAGGGCGCAACCTTTTATTTCTCCTTACCCAAAAGCGTAGACAGGGAAGAGGCAAATGCCGTTGAAGCGGATTGTGTTAGTTGAAGACAGTCATCCGATGTTGAGCTGGTTTTGAAGGCGCTGGGCGAAAATCTTTGGGTCAACGAAGTTGTTGTGGTAAGAGATGGGGAAGAAGCTTTAGACTGCCTCTATCGGTGTGGAATTTTTTGGATACGACTAACGGGAAATCCAGTCGTCGTCTGATCAGACCTGAAGCTACCTAAGGTCGATGGGTTGGAAGTTCTATCCTAGATTAAGTCTGATGCAACCGTTTTGGGCAACTATCAATCAGCCTTCCCTTGGTTCGCTCCTCCGGCCAAAGCTAACCCATACTTGTGAGGGTAGAAGCCATGAAAGTTCTACGTATTCTTTTACTTGAAGATAGTGTGCTAGATGCAGAGCTCATTCAGGCACAGCTCCAAGAAGGTGGGATCCATGGCGAATTGGTACGGGTCGAAACTCAGCTGGCGTTTGTAGATGCTCTTGAGCAGGAATCTTTTGATCTGATTTTGGCGGACTATGCGCTACCTTCGTTTGATGGAGTTTCGGCGCTAGAAATTTCTCAGCAGCACTGTCCGATGATTCCGTTTATCTTTGTGTCAGCCACGCTAGGGGAAGAGCTGGCAATCGACATGCTGAAGCAAGGGGCAACAGACTATGTGCTGAAGCAGCGATTGCGGCGGCTGGTGCCTGCGGTGCAGCGAGCGTTTCGGGAAGCTCAGGAGCGCCTTGAACGCGAGCAGGCGGAAGCGGCACTGCATCGGCGCGAACAAGAATTTAGAGCTTTGGTAGAAAACGCACCCGATATCATTGCTCGTTTCGATCGCCAGTTTCGCCATATCTACATCAACCCGGCCATCACGAAGTTTACTGGGCTGGCTCCTGAGGCTTACTTGGGCAAGACGAATGCCGAGTTGGGTTCTCCGCCCGAGTTGGCCGCAGTTTGGCATCAGGCGATGGAGGAGGTCTTTGAGACCCACGCGGCAAGGCAACTAGACTTTAGTTTTCCAGTTGCGGCTGAAACCAAGTTTTTCCACAGTCGGCTGGTGCCAGAGTTTAACGTGGCGGGTGAGGTGGAGTCGGTTCTTTGTATTACGCGGGATGTGACAGAGACAAAGCAGGCGGAGCAGGCGCTACAGGAAAATGAGGCGCGAATTCGTCGCTTTATTGAGTCCAACATGGTGGGGATGGGTTTCTGGAAAATCGACGGTCGCATTACGGTGGCCAACGATGCTTTTCTGGAGATGGTGGGATACAGTCGGGTTGATCTGGAGCGAGGGGAGCTGAACTGGCGCAAGATGACCCCTGTCAAGTATCGCTCTCTAGATTCGGCGGCAGATGTAGAGGCCTTTACCCGTAGCCTGAGTGCTCCTTTTGAAAAGGAACTCGTTCGCAAAGACGGGAGCCTTGTGCCTGTGATTATTGGGGCTCACTTTGATGGGGTGAGTGAGGGAGGCTTTTTTGCGCTTGATTTGAGCGATCGCAAGCAGATGGAGGAAGCGCTGCAACAGCAGGCCGAAGAACTCAGTCGGGCCAACCGCATCAAAGATGAGTTTTTAGCGATCTTGTCCCATGAGCTGCGATCGCCCCTCAATGCCATTTTGGGCTGGACTCGTCTCCTCCGCAGCCAGCGCCTCGACGAGGAAAAAACGGCCAATGCTCTAGAAATTATCGAACGCAACGCCAAACTCCAAACTCAGTTGATTGAAGACCTCCTGGATGTCTCTCGCATTTTGCGGGGCAAGCTTAGCCTAGGCTTAGTGCCTATCAGCTTAGCGTCGGTTGTCAATGCTGCGATCGATACGGTGCGGCTGGCGGCAGAAGCCAAATCGATTCAGGTTGAGGTCTCAACAGGGGCGGCCCCCTTTCAGGTCCTGGGCGATCCCAATCGGCTACAGCAGGTGTTGTGGAATCTGCTCTCTAACTCCGTCAAGTTTACTCAGGAAGGCGGACAGGTGGCAGTGCATTTGCAGCAAAGTAATGCCCATGTTCAAATCAGGGTGCAAGACACTGGAAAGGGGATTAGTCCTGAGTTTTTGCCCCATATTTTTGATTATTTTCGGCAGGCCGATGCTTCGATTACCCGGTCTCATGGGGGGTTGGGGTTGGGGTTGGCGATCGCCCGTCATCTAATCGAGTTGCACGGTGGCACCATTCAGGCGGAAAGTCTGGGTGAGGGCGAAGGCTCAACCTTTATCGTCACACTCCCCCTCCTCAAGACCGATCCTGAAGACTCGCCCGATGTATCGCCTTTCACCGATTCCGATAACTCTATTTTGCAAGGCCTCCACATTTTGATCGTCGATGATGAGGTTGATACGCGCGAAATTTTCGCTTTCATCCTCAAGCATCATGGTGCGAAGGTGACATCAGTCGGCTCAGTTCGAGAAGCCCTAGCTAGCTTCACCCAAGCCAAGCCTGATCTCTTGGTCAGCGACATCGGTATGCCCCAAGAAGATGGCTATGCCCTGATTCGTCAGGTTCGAGCTGCCGAAGTCGAATCAGCCCATCCTACTCCGGCGATCGCCCTCACCGCTTACGCCACCGCTGAAGACCAAAACCGAGCCCTCGCCGCTGGCTTTCACCTCCACCTCGCCAAACCCATCGAACCCGCCAACCTCCTAACGGCGATCGCTTCACTAGTCGGGAAGGCGTGACAAAACTGCTGAAGATCGACGAAAAACTACACAAATAGCGCAACTTCAACAGGAAATTGGTCAATTGTTTCCGCAAACGGCTATATTTTGTCCGAGGTCCATCTCGCTGACAAGGCAAATCACTTCATGGCGCAGCAAATCCTAAGAGTCAAAGCAGACACCTTCCTTAAACTCCGTCCTGAGCAATCTTCAGGACTGACGCCGGAAGAACTCCATAGCGTTAGGGCAGGAACGACCTTCGAACTTCACTCTTATGCGTATGCCGACGCAAACGGCAGCTTCAACGGCCACATCAAAATTGCGCTCAAGAACAACACCATTCGCGGTCTGAATACTTGGTTTGTCTATAGCCTGCACGCCCAAGTCGAAATGGACGGGGAAATCGTCTATCCCCGTGAAGACGAAGAAGCCGTGCATATTCTAAAAATTACCCGAAACACCGTTTTCAAGCGCAGGCCCCTCCAGTCAACCGTGCTATCTGCAGACGAGCTGTTTGAGGTGGTCAAAGGCCAAGACTTTAGACTGCACTCCTACGCGTATGCCGACAACCAAGGCGACTTTAGCAGCCACATTCGGGTTGCTCTCAGATCTCAGCAAGACTATATCCGAGGCTTGAGCACCTGGTATGTCTACGACAAGCACGCCTATGTCGAGTTTGACGGAGACGTGGTCTATCCCCTTGATGATCCGGATACCCCTGTCTTAACTGTTAAAGAAAATACTTTATTTAAACGCCGACCTTTAGCCTCTTCTAGCCTACCTGCCAGCGAAACCTATGCTGTCCCCAAGGGCACGGCTCTAAAGCTGCATTCCTATGCTTATCAGGATGCTCAGGGAAATTTTAATAACCATGTGCGGGTTGCACTCAAGCACGAAAGAGACTATATCCAGCAGCTCAGCACCTGGTATGTCTTCAATGGACATGCTCAGATCACAATGGGCGATCGCGTCGTTTATCCACTGCCTCCCACGACCGCACCTGCCCCCGTTCCGGCTCTCACTCCCATCCCCGCACCGACTCCGGTTCCTAGCCCTGTACCACTCTACCGAGGCCGCAGCTTTAGGCTACCGGGTAATACCAGCACCTTTTATACGGATCAGCCGATCATTCCAGGGGGCAGCTTTACCTGGGGAGAGGCGACCCGCGATGCGACCCGCATTCCAGCCAATACAACCATCGTCAACAACATCATTCGATTGGCGCGTGAGTTGCAGAAAGCCCGCAACCAGATTGGCCGTCCCTTCTTGGTCAACTCCTGGTATCGTCCACCCGCCATTAATCAAGCCGTGGGAGGCGCGATCAATAGCCAACATCTCTATGGCAGCGCCGTTGACCTTCAGATTCCTGGATTTAGCGGCAGACGAGTTGCCAATGCAGTAATGGCTTGGTGGCCGGGTGGGGTGGGAATTTACAGCAACATGCCCGATGTTATTCATCTAGATGTCGGATCACGCCGCATGTGGGGTTTTTAAGGGTAAAGCTGATCGGGGCGATCGCTTGCCAGTTGCTGCACCTGCCGGACAAACGCTGAATTTTGAATAGCCCATGCCTGCCGCTGAGCCCGCAGCCTCGGCAGGTGAAATTCGATATTGCGAGGGGTGATCAAAACCCCAAACTGATCAGATTTGGCCTCGGCAGGGTCTTGAAATAGACGATCGAGGATGCGATCGCCAATATGCCGCCGATAGTGGGAGCCGTCCAGGTAGTGCTGCATCTCTTCCTGGATCGGTTCAGTTGTGATGTCGTTGTAGGTCGAAAAATCCCAAACTGGGGCAATTTGGCTGACGGCTCGCTTCCACCGCTCCATCTCGTCCCACAATCCAGCGGCATAAACGGCTTCCCACTGCGCGGCGTGAGACGGTGAGATGAAAATTTTCACCTCTACCCCGGCTTGGCTGGCTTCCTCGACGATCTGGCGGAGGTGGTTGAGCTTGGTGGGAGACAGTTGATATTCTCGGTAAGAGCCTTCTAGATAGGTTCGCATCGAGTCTTCAAACCGTTTGGGGATGGGGCGATCGCGATAGCGTTGATCATGCTGGAGCGAATAGTCTTCTGATCTCAAACCGTTGGCGTCATAGGGCGAGTCGGCGTCAGGATGTTCGCGGTTAAACGCTAGCGTTCTGCGGCTAAACTCCAGAGCTTGCAGAGACAGCGTGGCATTGAGAGCATCCCGTACCGTAAGGCCAGACTGCTCTAGCCGATGATCTTCAAACAGATCAAGAGCATCTTCAAATTCGTTGAACATGAAAAAGTCGATGCCAATCACGACGGTTTGCAGGTCGGGCTGATTGACCAAGGCATGACGAAAGTAACGCTTGGCTTCGTAGATGTCGGCTCCGGCCAGGGCTAGGTTGTAGCTAGGCTGGGCGGCGATCGCCCCATGTTCTGGATCTAAGCCATACTCGGTTCTAGAACTGCCCAAGAAAATAGTGCGCGGCTGAATCCGGGCCACATCAACGGCCTTAAACAATCTGCCGTAAGCCAAGTTGCGGTAGGGCTTCGCCCGATTGATACCTCGCACCGTTGGGCTTTGCCAAGCGCTATTCTGCCAAACACTATAGGGATCAAAAAACCAATTCACCAACGCACAGCCCCCCAGCAGCAGTAGCGCCGTAGCTTGGGCGAAGTAAATAAACTTGAGGTGCCGAGTCTTTGCAGGAAAGGAGAGCTTGCCCAATCGATGTTTGGGCCTGACCAGGGTAGAACTGGGCGGGTGAAGGTCTTGCACACTTTTTGTCATAATCTTTTTCCAACAAAATCAGTGGATCTAAAAGTCGAAATATAGAAACTCGCTCACTCTAGAGAGGTTGAGGACGCAAGCAACAAACAGGCATCCGGTGGCGATCGCCCAAACCGTATTGGGTCGCCAACTCAAGACGCGGCGAAAAAATGGCTGCTGCTGCGCCAGGTCAGGCTGAGTCGGATAGTTGAGCGCAGGCTTGTAGCGCACCATCCATTCCTGGGTATTGGGCGCAAACCAGGCGATCAGCAGCAGTAACCCTAGGAGAGCAACCGCCTGGGGGCCAAACACTGCATCAGGCAGAAACTCGATATTCCAGCTTTCCAGCATCGGCAGGAGGGGACGCAGCATTCCTTGCCAGCCAACATTCAGCACAATGCCATTTGCACCCAACATGCCGCGATAGAGCAGACCCGCTGCTCCCAGGTTCTCGGCTCGGAACATCACCCAGGCCACGACGACTAGCAAAAAGGTGATGGCCTGCCCGGCCAGGATGCTCCAGCGATTGTTGGAAAAGCCCAAACCCTTGCAGAGCGATCGCCACTGATGATTAACCACCAAATAAGCGCCGTGCATTCCGCCCCAAATCACAAAAGTCCAGCCTGCGCCATGCCACAGCCCCCCGAGCAGCATGGTGAGCATCAAATTGAGGTGGCGTCTCCCCTGCCCCTGACGGTTGCCGCCCAGCGGAATGTATAGATACTCTTTGAGGAAGCGCGACAGGGTAATGTGCCAGCGTCGCCAGAAGTCAATGATATCAATCGACTTGTAGGGAGAGTGAAAGTTGAGCGGCAGCTTGATGCCAAACAGTCGGGCCGCCCCGATCGCCATATCGGAATAGCCGGAGAAGTCAAAATAGAGCTGCAGCGCATAGGCTAACGCCGCACCCCAGGCTTCAAATAGAGTGATAGCCGTTCCCTGGGCAGCCGCTTCAAAAATAGGATTGGCGTAGGGGGCGATCGTATCGGCAAAGAGGACTTTTTTGCACAGGCCAAAGCTAAAAATGGTCAGGCCAACCGCTACATTCTCAAGCTTGATGGGGTAGAGCGATCGCCGCGAAAACTGGGGTAGCACCTCATTGTGATGAACAATTGGCCCCGCAATGAGCTGCGGAAAGAAAGTCACAAACAAACTGTACTTCAAGAAGCTGTATTCCTGAGTCTCGCGGCGATAGGCATCCACCAGATAGGCGATTTGCTGAAACGTAAAGAAGGAAATTGCCAGCGGTAAAATCACTGGATCGAGCCGCACAGACGCCCCCAAAAACTGATTGACGTTGTCAGCAAAAAAGTTGGCGTATTTGAAGTAGCCCAACAGGCCCAGATTGAGCGCTAGACCGAAAATTAGCAGCCCTTTGCGACCCAAAACCGGAACGTGAGCGCGATCGCCCAGAAAAAAGCCAATGGCATAGTTGCAGACAATCGAACTGACGATCAGCACCAGATAGGGCGGATTCCACCAGCCATAGAAGCAGAGGGAGGCGAAAACCAGCCACAGAATGGCATGGCGATAGCTTGACTTGCTGCCGAGCAGGAAGAAACCGATCAGCGTAATCGGCAGAAACAGGAAAATAAACTCGTAGGAGTTAAACAACATCGTTCAAAAAGCCAAAAGTGATCAAACATTTCTAAATACTGATTAAGGGTGCTCAGCTACAAGTTGACTGACAAAGCTCCTGAAACCTACAACGTTCGTAGTTCAGGTTTTGACTGCGATTAACCTGCGATCCAAGGCCCATCGTGGGTTGATCGCAGTCGAAACTTACCGCTTAGAAGATCTGTCAGCCAATCAGCAGAAACTCTTCACGGTGGCGTCATCTTGCTAAAGGCTGAAGCTACAGCAGTCTTAGGAGATTTTGAAATAGATAGGACAGATTCACAGGAATCTGGTTGAAAAGTTTGTCCTTCTAAAGCAGCTTCTAAAGCAGATTGAGTTGGAGCTTGGATGAACATTTTGAGTTGCTCCTGTCTGATACCAACAAGAGGCATAGCGATCTACTTTTTTAGTTCATCAGAAAAGTAGATCGTTGCCTATCCATAGTTTTTTCGAGGATAGAATACGGATAACACAGACCTTAAAAACACAGCAACTACCCGATGGTTCTTCTCACTTCAGAGCGCCATAATTTTATAAGGTTGAATGACAAATCTAAAGAAAAAATTGCTACTTCGGACTATGTCTTGATGCTTTCTTCACATTAAAAAGTCCAGGAATTCGCTCATTTTCCTAGGCTTGAACTCTGTTTGCCCACAAAATTTAGGATGTGCATATAAAGTTTTCATGAACCACAAAAAAGAAAATACTATGA
Source organism: Elainellales cyanobacterium (assembly GCA_041746655.1). GTDB lineage: Bacteria > Cyanobacteriota > Cyanobacteriia > Elainellales > Elainellaceae > JBGTGR01. The sequence goes on from JBGTGR010000020.1 coordinate 63,908, forward strand.
CAACCAAAAAAACGAAGTTCAAGTTTAGAAGACTGCTTGAATGGGGAGATGTAAAAACATGTCAACCGTCATAGTGAATATCGTTGTGGCCGATCTATTCAGACCTGGGTTCAGGTTGGCGAATTCTAAATATTTTCCATTGATTGCAAGAAAACATAGAGAGAATTTGTAGCTTCTTCTTCCCTTGGAAACGTCATAATTGCCGTTCTCACCTCGTCCTTTAGAGAGATGAAGAATCGATTAGATAAATTCAATCTATTGTCTTTAATGAAAAGATTTGGCGATCGCAACTGTAACCCAACCGCTAAAATCTCAAAATTTCCCGATCATATAAATCAGGCAAAGGCTCTGTTTCCCAAACCAATCCTTCACCTGGCTCAATCGCAACTTCAATATAAAGCTCCTCTACGGCAGTTGTAGCTGTGTCTTCGTTGCCTTCAAAAGGCTGTAGGTCTTCTGTTAGCAACCGCAGCTTAAACCCACCCGGAATCAAACCACCGGGAGCAAGATTTCGCAACTCAAAGCGCCAACCTTGCCCTGTTGCGTCGATGGGTGCGATCGTCAGCTCGTAAGACTGTCCGGCGATCGCCAGCACTCGTGAAAACGCCACTGTACTTTCTGCCATCTCACCTCTAGCACTAGCCAAACCAGGCTGAAACTCAACCGGCCCCCATCCCAATTGCTCTACCAGGCCAGACACGCCCGTTTGCAGCCATTGCAAAACCGATCGCTGCTCTGGCAACCCACGCCGCAGTTCCAGCAACCGCTGCCGCCAGCCACCATGACTCAAAAGTGCGCCCCACTGTTCAAACGGAATTTCTAGTCGAGGCGTTGGCAATGCCGGGTTGCCCAACCGTTGCAGCAGCTGTTCTGCCTGAGCGAGTGGAAGGTCAGGTAAGGGCTGGAGGGCGGCTCTCAAGGAAGCCTCCGGCATCAGCTGTCGAGATACCCAAAGGACGTTGAGATCCTCCACCCAGGCTTCTGCACCCAGGCTATAGGTGCGATCGCGCCAGTCATAGCGCCCCTGTTCCTTGAGTTGCTGATGTGTCACAAATCCACTGACGCGAACCCAGGCATCATCCATATTTACCTGCACCGCTAGGTAATAGTCTGCGGCCCAGTCGGGAATGTCTACCCATTCCTGCGGCACCCGAATCTCATCAATATCTACAGCATCCGTTGGAATCAACACCAGACGGTGATGGCCCAGCGTCAGAGCCGTTCCATTGGTAAGCTCCCAAATGCTGGGAAATGCAGCTGCACTTAAAGAAGGTCGGGTTTGAGGTTCGTCTTCCTGTAGCCAGGGCAGGAGTGTACTGAGGCTGAGCTGGTTGAGATAGGCCACCCAGCGGCTATTGTCGGTGGCAAAGGGTTGGCTTTGCTGCCAGCTTTGGGCTTGTAGAGCTGAGTCAATCTCTAGCCAAACATGGATGGGGTCAAAAAGCGCTGAGTTGAAGATCATGATGACGATTTCACCTGAATGGAGTCAGAAGCGGGCCTGTCCGGATGGCCAAAATGCAACTGTAGCCATTCTTCGAGCGCCATACTGGTATATTTCAGTACGTCTGGTGTAGGTGGAATATGCAGCGTTTCTTGCCCCCATTTGGCTAAAGCCAAGAGCAGCTGTTCACGAGCTTTGCTGAGTCGCCGCGAAATGGTGTATTGCTTCATCTCCATCTGGGCGGCCATTTGTTGTTGGGTGAGTTCTTGTCGGTAGTAAAGCTCTAGTAAGGTTTGAGATTGGGAGTCGAGGCGGGCGATCGCCCCCATCAAAACTTGATTTAATTCAGCCTGCTGCGCCTGCCGGGTTTGCTCTGCTTCGACGCGCAGCATCTCATCTAGCCCAGAGGTTGCCGCCATCTCTGGCAGGTCATCTAAAAACTCTCCGCCGCTATCTCCACCTTTTGCAGTGTTAATCGAAATTTGGTTGGGGTAAAGATAGGCACGGGCCGACTTGGCACAGGTCAGCAGCCATTTTTCCAAGGTTTCAGGTGTCGCGGCTGTGCCTGGAGTTGTGAGCTGATGGCGTTCCTGGTTGTAGAATTGGGCGATCGCCTCCCAGGTAGCCGCCTCTGGTTTGGGGAGCTTGCGAGTTCCAGAAGCTTGGGTCGGCACATAAAACGTTTTGAAGCCCGTCCAGGCCAGAACCGAACTGGCGATCGCCTCGTCAGACAATCCAGCAGCCTGCAAAGATTCGGTCAATCGCCGCTGGCTAAGTTTTCGCAGTAAGGCCCAGTCGGTGCAGATATCGACCTCTTGCCGCTGCCGCAACCGCTCCCGAATCAGACTATTAAACGTTGCGCTGGCATAGTTCTTGAAGTTAAAGCCTTGCTGAGAGTCAAACCCTTTGAGCACGCGGTCTAATCCGGCGATCGCCATCTGAAAGCAGTCAGCCAGACTATAGCGGGTACTGGTAAAGCTGGTGCTAGTTTTTTGCGCGACCCAATAACAAGACTCTTGAACATAGGCCGCCAGGTGGTTTTGGGCCAGTGTTTGAGGGAGGCCCGTTTGGGTCTGCCAGTTTTTGTGCCAGTAGAGCGCCCAGAAGTTTTCAGCGGGGTCTGACTGCGGCAGCTGATCGAGGTTGCGCTGCATACTACGCCGCAATCTAGGGTCGGTGGCCCAATGGCTAAACCGCTCGGCTTCTAGCTGCAAGAAGGTAGAAAACTGCTCAACAAGACCTTGACGGGAATGCATAAGGCTAGAGCGGGGGAAAAGGGGCGATCGCAAGAACTACTTCCCAAAACTCTACTACAGCAGCAATCTCCAATCGGGAAATATTTATATCGTGTTTATATCGTGTCAACTTCTGGAAAATCTAATTTTGGCTCTGATGTTGATGCATAGGTGCAAGCCATCGGACGTAAGAGTAAGTAGGAGGCGACAAACCTCACCGCTCCAGTCCACCGCTCCCTCAGTCCCCCAGAGGTGCCCCATGCAAGTCAATTGGCAAAAGCTCTTCACCCAAACCTTGATCTGGATCGCCGCTGAGGTCTTGCTAACTCTCCTGGGATTGGACAATCTGGCCGACTACAGCGAATTTATCTTTGATCGCCATCCTGTCGTTGCCGCCGAAGTTCAAACTTATCCTGGCGTGACCTGCTTGACTGGCAAATCTTCTCAGGGTGGGTTTCGGCTCCGCTCAACCCACGACAAGGGTTGGATCGCAGGTTGAGCGTAGTCAAAACCTGAACAACGAAAGTTCTGGGTTTCAAGAGTTTTGTCAGTCAACTAGGTTCCTGAAGCGTGAATTCACCGTCCTCAGCCGTATTCCATCTTCTTAGTTTTGTCAGTCAAGCAGGGTCTTCGAGATACTGCATGAGGCATACCAGTGCTAAACGCCACGCCGCTACCCCCGGCTGCCCACGTTCATCGTAAAGGTCAGCAAAGTCTTCTTCGCGAAAAATGGCGTCCAATTCATCGCGTACCCAAATATAAACATTTCCCTTCGCAAAAGCACCGCGTGCGTCGCGAGCCGTCTCTTCCGGAATTGGCGGCAAATGAGTGACAGGTCGCAGCATCTGACCAGCCCTCCTCAGCTAAGATCTGTATGCTTGAATGCTAGAATCTCAAAGTTCTGCAGACTGTTAACTTTGATTTCGCCAACAACATCCGTTAACACCTACCCGTCCTACTAGCTGGGCGATCGCGCCAAATTACAGAGGAGTGGGTATTCTGATTGAGAGATTGTATCTCAACACTTGCTCCTAACTCTGTAGCCATTTGCTCACTGAATGCCCCATGACCCACTGGACAGCAGGACAACTACTCACAGGAAGCCATAGCAAATACATCATTGAGCAACCAATCAGCCAGGGGGGATTTGGCATTACCTACCTTGCTAGAGAGCAACCAGCAGGGCGGCAAGTGGTGATTAAGACGCTGAAGAGTGAGTTGCGTCAGCGGCGAAATTTTCACCAGTTGCAAACAAAGTTTGTGAATGAAGCCCTTTGTTTAGCTCGGTGCAATCATCCCCATGTGGTGAAAGTGCATGAAGTCTTTGAGCAAGCGGGCTTTTGGCATATTGTGATGGACTACATTGATGGCACCAATTTAGCTGAATACCTGAAAGACCACGGGGCAATGTCTGAATCGGAGGCTTTGCGGTTGATTCAGCAGGTGGGGGACGCTTTAAGCTATGTGCATCAGCAGGGCTTCAACCATCGAGATGTGAAGCCTGTGAATATTATGTTGCGGCGTTCTCGGCTGGATGCGGTGTTAATTGATTTTGGGCTGGCAAAACCGTTGACAGCTAATCATCTCAAAACCAATACGTTTGACCTCAACGGCACACCGTTCTATGCTCCGATTGAACAGTATAAGAACTATTTTGAAAAGGCATCAGTGGGAGCTTACAGCGATGTCTATTCGTTAGCTGCGACGCTGTATGTGATGCTTACCCTTCAACAACCTTATCCTGCCAATATCCGCTATGACTCGGAGAAACATACAAAAAGTCCATTACCGCTGATCGCACCTCAGACCTACAATCGCCAGATCAGCCAACGGGTTAATGATGCCATTCTCAAGGGACTGGAACTCTTGCCCCAGAATCGCCCCCAGACAATGCAAGCATGGTTGAGCTTGCTGCCGAGTGATGACCAGGCAACCGATGACCTTTCTAGTAGCTGTGGAGTCGATTATCGGCAGTTGCAAAGCTTGCTAAGGGCGGAAAAGTGGAAAGAAGCAAATACAGAAACCGCCAAAGTAATGCTTGCTGCTACGGGCCAAACAGAAGAAGGGCGGTTTACCAGTAAAAGCCTAATCAACTTTCCTATTACGGACTTAAAAACGATCGATCGTCTATGGGTAAAGTATAGCCAGGGGAGATTTGGTTTTAGTGTGCAACGGCAAATCTATGTAGAGTGCTACAGCAACTCGGATGGACACACTGATAAGGCGGAGAAGAGTTTTGGCAATCGCGTTGGTTGGTTTAGTCGTGAAATTTCATTCAGCACAACAGCCCCCCAGGGACATTTCCCACACTTTGGGTTGAGTGGTCCATGGTGGCACGATTATTGTGTAAGGGATATGCTATTCCTGCTGAAACGGGAAGAATATTGGGCCGCAAAAGAAGGAATAGAAGGAATTCTCGGAATTGTTTTTTTTCTTATATCTTCGGCCTTTTTACCATTCTCTGTGCCCCATGGCCTCGCTTTTTTGGGTGTTTTTGAGTTTTATGGTTTGTTATATTATGTGTTATTTTTTTTAGTTTATGTTTATTTTTTGTGGATGGTGGTTTTTGTGATTAAAGAAAGAAGAGTACAGTGTGTGTGTTGGTTTTTGGGTTTGATTTGTGGGGCAAATTTTTTATGCCGCATCTTAGGACTTAGGCCGTATAAATTATAAGCGAATTATCGCTTTTTCTTTGGTTCCCGTACCTGGCACCGAGGCAGAGGAAGATTACAATCTGATTTAATTGTGATCGCTCGCAGTCCGGTTTGAATCGTAAGCATTCGCTCTGATGAATTTTTCTGCAATCAGATGCATTTCTTCAGGCATTTCCCAGTGTTCCCAGAGTTTTAACTGTTCCCAGAGTTTTAACTGACCAGGGCTAGTTTTTCGCTGAACAGGTTGCATTTGTATCCTTGAGAGCAACCGACTACCCCAATGGCTTTTGCGCTCTGGCTTAGGTTGAGGTTTATACCGCTGACAAAATTTCCGGTAAATGGTTGCACACATCGTTAAGGTTGTTCCTAACGCTAAAAATGCAGGATGCCACTGAGTCAGCCCGTCTTGAGTTAGACGATCATACGTCCCGTAATTACTGAAATCATAGAAAAATCCCTGTTGCAGCTTCGCTGCTTTAGGATTGGCATGAATATAGCGAAGCGTGTTTAATACCCGCCGATAATCGGTGTTTGCAAATCCAGTGCTGTGATACCGCTTTTCCCAAAAATGTCCAGTACGATTTAGCATTTGGTTAAAGCTCATGGCCGTATACCAGTTCAACCAGTGCATGATTTTGGGCAAATCGTCAGGGATGGCAGGCTCCAAAAGATAATGTACATGGTTGCTCATAATACACAACGCATAGAGCTTAAAGTTAAACTTCTCCTGACATTTCTGAATCACAAACAGCAACACCTTTCGGCACTCCAACCGAGTTAGGCGAAACTCTCGATTATTACAGCGAGTCGTAACGTGATAGCAATAGCCAGGTTTTAGATCACGGGGAAGGCGAGACATAAAGCTAAATAAAAATGCAGAAATACAAACGCTAGGACATTATGAGAATACGCGATGTGAAGCTACTACTTCCACAAAAAGCTCTTACCCTAATCTCTACAATCTAAGTTCTTATGCCAGCGCAAGTGACCCTCACCATCCTCCAAGGTGATCATCAAGACAAGTCTTTTACCTTCGACAGTCGTGAAACCTTCTTGATTGGACGAGACTCCAACTGTCATTTGCGCCTTACTGATCAGGCAGTCTCACGCCACCATTGCCTACTTGACATTAATCCGCCCTACATCAAAGCACGCGACCTGGGCAGCAAATTTGGCACCTTCGTCAATGGGGAAAAGATTGGTCAACGCCCTGCCAACGCGACCCCCGCAGAAGCCGCCAAACTTCAATTACCGGAATATGAACTAAAAGCAGGCGATCGAATTACCATCCATCAAACCATTCTGGAAGTTGGCATCATTACCCTATCCAGCCCAGAAACAACACCTGTCATTGCCACCGATCCAGATACCCCACACACCATTCGCTTTCCTCAACAAAACCAAGCAGCTCCCGCCCCCACCCCACCTCTCGATCTCTTCACGCGAGTTAAAGCCATACTCAAACGGGCAATGGGTAGCAAAGAGAAAAGCCTACTGCCAATCAGCGGTTATTCCGTTGAACGCAAACTGGGTAGTGGAGCCTTTGGTGAAGTCTATCTTGCCAAACATGCCCGCACTGGCGAACAAGTTGCTCTCAAAGTCATGCTGCCAGAAGTTGCAACCAACCCCCTCAGCCGCGACAAATTTTTGCGAGAACTTGAAAACACCAAAGCCCTCAAACATCCCAACATCGTTAGCCTGAGAGACTATGGCTTTAGCGATGAAATCTTCTTCTTCACCCTGGAATATTGTGAAGCAGGTACCCTCGAAACCTGGATGAAGCAACGCACCAAACCCATGCCGCCCAGTGAAGCCATTCCCCTGATCATGCAAGTGCTAGACGGCTTAAACTATGCCCATCGAGCAACTATCCCCTACGTCAAATTAAGGCAAGGTGGCTTTGGGCAAGGGCAAGGCTTAGTGCATCGCGACCTTAAACCCAGCAATCTTCTACTCACCCAACCCAAGCAAAACTTACTCATCAAAATTGCTGACTTCGGCGTATCCAAAGCCTTTGACCAGGCTGGATTAAGTGGCTTCTCCATGAGTGGTAGAGATTTAGAAGGCACACTCCATTTCATGCCCCGCAGCCAGATCCTCAGCTTCAAACATGCCCAACCTGACGTAGATGTATGGGCAACCGTCGCCTGCCTTTACTATATGCTCACCGGAGGCCAATACGTGAGAGACTTTCGCGGCAGAGATCCGCTCCTCACCGTCCTGCAAACCAACCCAATCCCTATCCGCCAACTCAATGCCAACATTCCCAAACCTCTAGCCACCTTAATTGACGCTGCACTGATCGATCATCCCGACCTTCCCTTCAAAACAGCAGCAGAGTTTAAGCGAGAACTGCTCAAATTCTGCTGATTTGAGCGCGATCGCCCAAGTACTAAACCAGCCCAGTAGTAGCGCGGCAAGTCCAAAATATTGGGTAGAAGACAAAGCGGTAGTGATAAATAGTAGTGGTCACGAACGTGATCACGGGAATTGTAAAGGGCTTGAATAAACACCGTGTCAAGAAACAAACGCCCTTTGCTCATTGATCACTTTCTCGCTTTGGGGTGCCGTAAAGATAGTGGTCGTGCTCCTTTGACCAATCTTCTGGCATCTCTATTGTGCCAGCGTGGGCACGCAAAACAGTCCAGGCTGTTTTGACAACTTCTGATTTTCAGTCAAATCTCCGTCAGTCGCTGTGGTTTGTGCTAACAATGCTTCATCAATCACCACTACTGCGCGATGTGTTCCTGGTGGCAAATCTGATGCTAGCTCAATTATTAGCTTTCCTTCATGGTTGACTGTGGCGATCGTTTCTATGGTTTTCATTGTTAAACATTCCCTCTATCCCGAGTGCTAATTCCAGTATGGCACCCAGCGCTTCTTGTACTGCTGGAATTTTGGCAATGCTGGCTGAGTGTATCGCTTCTGGAAACTGCTTCCAAAGGACATCACCGTTCTGACTATTGAGGTAGGTGGCTTTGCCGGGGGCAGAGAGGAGTTAAGAAAGGGGAGGATCATTCAACTTGCCCAGGAGAAGCCTAGAACGGCGATCGCCAAAAAATATTTTCCAGAAATTTCGCAAGCCACTGCATAAAGCTGCACAGCCCGACCTATTGAGTCAGTGAAGGGGTTCAAGCCCAGAGTTGAAAGGGCTTCATCCTTCGCCCCCACTCAATTTTTAGGAGAATGACAATGAACTTCCGTACCCTCACTGGCTCCCTACTTGCAGCAACCACTCTTCTGACCGCTGGCTTGCCCGCCTACGCCGGCCCCTTCGATCTCCAAACTTCCCCCATCTTTAGAGTTCCGGGTTCTGTTGTGACTCCGACTCCAGCAGGCAACGGAGCAGGTGCCGTTCGAACTCCAGCTCAGGGATCTTCCAGCCGCTCTGAAGTGGGCAACACTGAAATTCAAGGGTTGGGCGATCATGATTCTTGGGTGAATACAGATATCTTGGCTGAAGATCCCCGCGCTCTATGTAGCGATGTCGGTTTGGGCAACAATACCCGCACCAACGCCAGCACGGTGGCACTCGGGTCTTCTAGCAGCGATCGCTCCAGCTCAGCCAGAAGCCACAACAATGGCGGCGGCGGCGGCGTCAGCATCCTGGGGATTGGTGTTAGTGGCAGTGGCTCTAGCCAGGGTAGCCAAAATGCGAGCCAATCGAGCGATCGCCGCTCCAACCGTTCGGAATCCTTCAACAGCAGCTCATCTACCGTAGAAGTCGGACGCAACTGTGATGCCTTTGTTGAGTCGGCAGCAGCCCGCGACATGAACTACGAAGACAACCTGACAGAGCGTTATCGGATTCGGTCGGGCCGTCGGGGCGACCAAGTGGATAACTTGCTAGAGGTTCGTTAATTCAACCACTTGAACGGCTCCTGGAATGTTGGCTCAACGCTTTCCATCAGGTGAGTGCTTCATAGCTCCTTAACTTCGCCAGGGCTAGCCACCCTGGTTTTTTGTTTCCATTCCCAATTGCAAATCCCAATTGCAAACCCTTTACTGCAAATGCTCAGGAGAAAACCATGATGACTTTACGCGGAGGGGCCGTTGTTGCCCTCAGTGCGATGATCTTGTTGTCGATGACGGCGATCGCCCCAGCCCAAACCTTTGTTGAACCTGTTGAACCTGTTCCGCCTACTGCACCAACACCACCTACAGCCCCCACGGCTCCTACTCGCTCCGACATTTTGCCCTACTTGCTAGATTATCCGGGCCAGTCGGGGCAAGTGGTTGAAGTGCGCTGTGTGCAGTCGAGTAGTTATTCCGAAGGCGGGCAGCGGATGGAAAGCCGAAGTTTGGAAAGCCGGAGCTCGGAAAGCCGGACCGTGGAAAGCCGAAGATTGGAACGGCGATCGCTCCAGCTCGATCGAGCGCATCCTGTCACGGTTGAAGTGCAGGGTGATTGTCGGGAGGTATTGATTCGAGTCCAAAATGAATCAACATTTGACGCGCCTGGTGAAAGCTCACGCCGATTTCAAGAAGAGTTTCACGAACGAGATTTCAATCGCTCTTGGCTGACGCGAATCGGGTCGGGATGGTGGCTGCTACGCCGCTAGCTTTCTGCCATTGCTAAGGCTGGGAACGACGATGTTGCAGTAGGAAACGAGCTTCTTGAGCGCGATCGCCCTCCGGGTATTGCTCGACAATTTGTTGAAGAAATTCCATCTCGCCACTCATGGCAAAACGTGAAAACAGCAGATCGTCAATATAGGGACTGTCAGGAAATTCCTGCTGCAACTGGGCTATGGTTTTCTCCAAATAAGCGATATAACTTTGCTCGGTCTGCTCAAGCTGAGCCTGCCAGCGTTCGTAGGGTTCAAGTGAGTCAGGCAAAGACACTTGAACAGCCGTCACACCAGCGGGTGGATGAATGCGGAACGTTTCACCGAGCGGGTGATCTTCCCACTGCCACAGTAGGGTCGAGGCTGCCATATAAAGTGTTTTTTCTTGGAGGCTGTCAGGGGTGCGCGGATCGGTGAGGATTTGCTCATAGAGCTGGAGAGCGATCGCATTTTGACTGGCCTGTTGATAGCTGGTTCGCAGCGCATCTGCAGTTCGCAGGGAGGCATTACAAACCCAATAAATCTGGCAGTAATCATCGCCCCAACTCCCTGTCGGCAGTAGATAAGTTCGAGCTTCTTCCCAAACGCCCAGGTAGCCATTTTTCCAGCCGCCTGCTCCTGCCCAATTAGAGGCAATCTGGTACCACGATTCGGGTGTATCTTCAGCCTGCCATTGCTGAAGCTGGAGCCAACGCTGCCGCTGCTCATTGAGTAAGGTTTGCAGAGAGGCTTGAATCTTGTCCGGCTCCAGGGGCCGCCAAAACCAGATTTGATCGCCGTAGTAGGAACCCAAAACTTCTAGCGGCATGGCTGTCAGATCCAGGTTTTCTGAGGTTGACAGGGCTTTATCATAGTCTTGATCCCGCGCCTGGTGGACGGCAAGCGCGTAAGTGAGCAGAGGGGCGATCGCCCGATCCCGGTGCTGTTCGACCAGGGTTTCCAACTCTGTGGTCGAGAACCCCACATCGAGCAACGTCCGAACATGGGGCCATGCCAAATACAGCGCATCTCCATCGCCCATCGGTGCCTGCATCATCTGCATCCACAACTCCATCGCCCCCGCGATATCGCCTTGATCTTGCAAACTGCGAGCCAAGAAGTAAGTGGCATCGTCTGCACCAGGATGATCGGGATAGCGGCGGAGCCAATCTCGCCAAGCCGTTTCTTGTTCGGCCATAGAGGAGACAGTGAAGTCATATGGCTCACCTGAACGCGGCTCTCCACTGAAGTAGTAGCGGCCCGTGAGTTCGCCGTATTCTCTAGCGGCCTGCACAAATTTTGACTGCGGATACTTTTCGGCCATGCCCAACAGCAGGTAGTAGGCATGGGTGGGGCGATCGACGCCTTCAGTCCAGAAGCCTCGGCTAAAGCTGACCCAACGGCTGAGGCTATGCAGTTGGGTTAGGTCGCCATTGAGAATTTCTAGGAGCTGAGCACTCCCTGCCGGGTCGCCATGACGGTCTAGCTCTGCGATCGCCCACACCCGTTCCGGCGAATCCAGATCGCTCGCCAAACGCTGAAGCAGTTCTTGACCAAGAAGGCTGATCTCTCCTGCATTCACACGGCCCAACCGTGTCACCAGCAGATATTCTTGAGTGTTAGGAGAGAGATTTTCATAAACGGTCATGGCCTGCTGAATTTGCTCAGGCGTGGGTTGGGCGATCGCCTCTAGCTGATTCCATTCGCCCAGAGCTGGATCAAGTGCAGGGCCTACATCTGAATCGGGCGATGGCTCTGACCAAGGATTTTCTCCCGTCACAGCCTGAATGAAAGCTAGATTAAATTGCTGATAATAGGTGGGTGAATTGGCAGGCTCCAGGTGATCACGGGCGATTTGGAGCAGGCGATCGCGTGTGGCTGGATCGTCTAAGCCAAATTCTTGCTGCCAATTGGCCTCATAGGGAGCATTGCCGTTGGGATCTAGCAGGCGATCGGGATGGGCTGTTATCAAGAAAAAATCAAGCTCGGTGGATGGGCGTTGTAGCTGTTTTTCGAGCCAAAGAGTTGTGTAGGGTTGACCGAGCTGCCGTAGACCCACCATGCCATAGACCTGACGAGTCGGATCTGCCGATCGCGCATAGTAGTCGAGCAGGGGGTAAGCCTCAGCTCCATAGCGCTCCCAAACTGGGTTTTCGAGCTGATTGTCGCCCCACTTCAAAATCATGATGTCTTGCCGCACTGCCTCGGCAATCGGTTGCCAACGCGGGTCAAACCGGAGGCGATCGCGCATTTCGGCATCAATTTCCAAGTCGGTCAGCTCTTCGGGGCTAAGATTTTCAGCCTGACGAGCCGCTTCTTCGGGGGAGGGAAGTTGTCGCGATACGTCTCCCCAGATCGGCAGGCAAGCAGGCATCCCCACCAACAAGCTCAAAACAATTAGTCTTTGCCCCATCTGCCTAACTCGCTGGGGCAATCCAGAAATCAATTCTCTGTCCATACCTGAACACACTTGTGAAAATTGGGAAAAGCGCTAACGTATAGCTCCACTACCAATGCTTTAATTCCCAAAAATATCAGCCCCATCTAGTTACCCAAAGGGAAGTCAGATGGAGCTGGAGACGCAGTTAGGAGGTATCTTGAAATCTAAGGTATCTGTAGAAATCTGTTTTTTCTCAACTCTTAATGCGTTCTTAACTAATGGGGGGGCAGGGTAGGGGTAATTCATTGTTTTGGTAGGAAATATATTCTTATGGAGTAGCGCTGTCCCCCCTGGACCATGTCCAGTTCACTCATTGCCGCCCTTCAGCAGGTAAAAGATTTCCGTGATCGCTGCTATTCAGAGCGCCGAACGAACCGTTCTCTCAGAAATCTGCCGGAACAAATCGACAAAGCGCGGCCACCACTCCGACTGAGTTTCGTGAAGGGACTCGCGCTCGGCTCCGGCAATCATCGTCTCGAACAGACGCACCATCATCGTTTCGAACGCGGTTATGCTGACCCTGGTCTGATTCCCCGCTCCATCCTCCAGCATGACCTCGTCGTCTGCAGGGCGCTGCGTTGAAGGGCGATCGCTGCCTACATACGAAGCGGGGTAGGAAACTGAGCGCATATCCATTCCTACCGTCTGCTGGCGCGCTACGCCTTCCGCCAGCAATAGCGCCTCTTCCCATCTGAGTAGGGTTGGAAAATGCCGTAGCACTGGATAAGTAGCAGCCATGCTCTCAGATAAAGATGCCCTAGTCAGAAAGCTGTCTGGCCCTGGTTTCCAATGAATAACAATGGCATCGACCGCTTCATCTGAAGCTCTAGGTATTGTCATGGGTCTCCCTCACAAGATTACAGACCGGGCAGGTACAGAGATTTTTTCGAAAAAATCTCTAGTTTCATCTAAACGGAACTTCCCGTCAGGAAAGCCGTTGGCCAGCAACTGCATACCTGACTTTGACAGCTTGAGAGAAGCGGCTATGTTGGGTAGAATGTCGCAATCTGTGAGCCATCATGGAAGCCCTGGTATCCGCCTGCCGTCCAGGCTCCATCTGCTGAGGAGAAGGCTTTTCTGCGAATCGCCGCCCAGATATCTCCGTTGACGGCAGCAAGCATCGCGACACGCCTACCAGCCAACCCTGTAAACAAGGTCTTCGAGCCGACTCCAAGCTGATTCCCTGCAGCATCATATATTCTATAAGTGACCTTGTCCCCGTCACTAGGAGGGTTGGGGACGTAGCTACCCTGGCGAACAACGGGGTCACCGGGAGCGCTGATCACCTGGTTCAGACGGTTGCAGAAAGTATTCAGGTCGTGGCCACCAGAGACAACGCCTGCGTTGATGTGCAGGGCTAGCAAATGATTAAACGTGTGATCGTTTGCGCCAGCCCAATCCCGCAGCCATGCCGCACCATAGTGTTTAAGTGCGCCCACTTTAAGCTGATGCGTATCCATCACTTCAATCAGTCGAGCTTGCCCGATGATCGCGATGTAAGCCTTCATTTCGGCAGCAGTCATGCCGCTCAGCAACTCTTTCAGCTTGACGTTGCCATAGTTGGTCGTGAGCGCCTTAATCTCTGCGGCATTGTAAGCAGTTGTTAGGTCAAGCAGCTTATCATCAGTGATGGCCGCTGCCAGATCGCGCAGTTCTGTAGCAGTGAACTGAGCCGAAAGCAGGCTCAACGGGGCGATCGTCAGTTTGGTGACGATCGTATGGAGCGCGGTAGGGGTAAAGGCAGCCAGGTAGCCGTTTAAGGTCGCCAGTGTCATCGTATCGCGATAGGTTTTGAGCGTTGGTGCGGTGCAGCAAATGACCAATTGCTTAAGTTTGGTGGCTCCAATATTTGTCTGGTCGTGCAGTTCCTTGACTTCGGCAGGTGTGAAGGAGCCGAGCAGAGCGATGATTTGTGGATGTTCAACCGTCGTGCTGAAACCTGATATGCCCGCGCCGAATGCGGTGCCAAGCGCCTGAATAGTCGCTTTGGAGATGTTGGCTTTAAGGCAATCCATCAGGAGCGGATAGCCGACAGCCTCCATGAGTGCCTTCTGTTCGTCGCGAGACGGGACGATGACAGCAAGCGCATTTAATGGGATCTGCCCTCCCGCCAGCGATCGCAAGGTTTCGAGTTCTGCCAATTCCTGCTGGGAGACTGCCAATCCCTGTTGTGCTGTATGGGTTCGTTCGTCAGTGGTGACATTGGCTGCGTCCGCCTGAGTATGCCCCTCCTGAGCGGCATGGGTAGCGAGATCCGCCTTGCCCTGTTCCTCCTTTGCCGTTTGGCTGGCAAGAGAATGCTCCTGCGTCGCCGTTTCTAACTCGGTATCAGCCTGTTGCTTCTTCTCAGAAATGCTCGTGAAGCTAGCGTTTGCCCCAGCCTGGTTGGAACGTGCTGTCGCCTCCTCCTGGGCAGCATGTTCAGTCAGCCCTTCCACCATATACGGCTCCGGTTCAGCACCCACGGCATAAGCGGCCTTGATGTCGTTGTCCAAGCTTTGGCGTCGAGCTTCCGCTTGCGTCAATGCCAGTGTTGCCGACTGGAGCTGTTGCTGTGCCTGAGTCATGAGTGCCTGCGTATTTTGCACCTCCTGGGTAGCCTGCTGGACTCGCACCTCCAGCTTTTGAGCTGCCTCTTCCGCTAGTTTGGCAGCATTTAACTGTTTGTCTGCCTCTTCCTGAAGCGTGCTGGCCTCCTGACTCTTTTGGAGCGCATCTATTTTCGCTTCAGCAATCCGTTTCGCATGATTTGCGGCACTCTCAACGTGCGGCATCAGGGAGAGCGTAATGGCTTGGGTTTCTTCGGCGGTGGCAATACTGTCTTCTATGGTCTTCATGGCATTTGCTTGCTGCTCTCGCAGTGTTTGCGCAACGTACTCAACCATGTGGCTCGCATTGATTGCACTCCAGTTCTGCTTTTGCGTCGTGAGAACTCCCTGCCAGGTTGCAATATAGTTAGCCAGTTTGTTTCGGCCATCGAGTGCTTTAACCTGTTTCTCGTCCACCGTTTTGAGTGCCTCTGTCACTGCTGCCGCAGATCCTGCACTCATAACCTCACTCAGTTTTGTTTGCAGTTCAGTCAATAATTTGTTGAGGGCGGTGATGGCTCCAGGCAATTGATTCTGGATTTTCGCGATCTTTGCGGCTTCCTTCTGGCTGGCTTGCGACTGAATTTCGGCTTCTTTTTTGGCGTTTACCGCATTGCTGATTTTATCGATCGCGCTATCTACCGTCGCTACTGCACTCATCTGATGTTGGGTACGCGACATTTGTGCAATACGGGGCTGTTCAAGACTTAGTGCATTCAGGATTTCTTGAGCGCGTGCGGCACTTGTATCTTTTTGGATCGCTTCATCTCTGAGTCTGACCACGTCTTCTTTCGCCGCGATCGCAGGATCTACTACAGTGGTGCTTGGGCTAGCCGTTGTTGTTTTGCCTTTTCTTCCACAAGAAATGATATTCTGCCCTACCAGACTTTGGTGAATCAATGGCATGGGATGACGTTGTACTCGATCAATGGGCTGTGGTAAAAGCGATCGCTGCACTGCTCCACCGTTTTGCTGCACGACATGAGTGAGCTCATGGGCGATCAATTCCTGCCCATCTCGAACGCCTGGTTGATAAGCTCCCTGCCGAAAAAACACATCCTGCCTGGTCGTAAATGCCCGTGCTTGAATGGATTGATTCAACTGGTTTGACTGAGCATCGGTATGCACCCTGACTCCACTAAAATCTGCTCCCATTGCTTGCCCCATTGACTGTTGCAAACTTGCATCTAAGGGCTGTCCGCTCCCTCTGGCCTGGTGAATGGCAGATGCCAAATCTGGTGAAGCTTCCCCTCCTGCGATCGCTTCCCCACGCCGTTGAATGGATTGAGCTTGAAGTGCTTCTTCTTCGGGTATGGCTTCTCGCTGCACCTTTGAAGATAAGGGCGATCGCTGCAAATTAGAGAAACTTGGCTGCGCCTGAAGTTCTTCGTCGCGTTCTTCCTGACGCTGGACTGACGGCTTTTGGGTTGTCTGGGGGGAAGCGGCAGTATGGATCTGTTCTACAACCTGAGAGGCGACCCGATCGGCTTCCTGTTCGTACCGATCATTCGGTTGCCCAATGGTTAACTTTGCTTGAATGGGTGAGGCTTGATAAGGTTGGAAACTTCCTGGTTGAAACGCCCGTTGTGCTAAACCCATTCCCCTGTTGTTAGCTAAGGCGATCGCCTGTTGCAAAGCGTGTTGAGGAGCACTATCTCTATCTAACTGAAGGGCAAGCTGAGGTTGGACAGGCATTGATACAGGGTTGCCAGGAGCATGAACATCAATATCGGCAAAGTTGTGACCGAGCTGTGATGCCCTTTCCATCCTTTGCGTCTGGGAAGCATCCATTTTGGCTTGCACCATACCCAATCTTCCCTGTTCTACAGGTGTGATGGTGCTGCTCTCTTGTTTGGGTTGAAGTCCAAAAGCCTCTCTCTTATTCTGGTGGAAGCTATCGTTCTCCAACTCTTCTTGGGTCGGATTAGGCTGTCGATGAGACTCTAGTTGCGCCTGAACAGCAAAGGGGCGTGGAGCCAACGGAGCACTTTTTTCCTGGCTGAGAGGATTCCAGGAAGAGGATTTGTGTACTCGTTGATACACCATCGTTGCGCCTCGCTTAGCGAATGGGGTTTTTGTTGCCTGAGGACGGACTCAATCTTTCACTGCCGCCTAATTTGCTTTTAGGCTTGCCTAACAGTTTTTGGGAGCTTTTCAGAGTATTAGTTACGGTTGCTACGAAATACTCTGATTTGTTACCGCTCCAAACGGTTCCCTCTCTTTATATTTTGATAGACACTCGGCCCATATAAATATTTGAGAGACGCGATTTAATCGCGCCCCTACTGCGCCCAACTCACTAGGTGAAGTTAACCTTTGGTGCGGCGGACGTGATCACGAATTTGTTGCTTGCGCTGCTCCGAATTTTGGGGCACGGGCTTGAAGAAGTCGCCACTGGTGCGAGCGAGATGCTCCATGATGCGTTTTTTGCGGTCTGAGTCAGCCATATTTGAAAGCTAGGAGTATCGTCGCTTTCATTGTGGCTTATGTTTTAAGAAATATGTCGGGTTTGGTCTAGATTGCGCCTTTTGAGATAGGGCTAGTTCACAACCTGAGCCCCGTGGCCGCGCGGATCATCCGGCTGAGATTTGGGAGCGACTGAGGTTTCTAGGGCTGAGGTTTGGCCTCGGTTTTGGACGTAGGGGAGAGATTCTGCTGTGGCCAAAGCGCCCAAGTTGGCGGCCATAATCGGGCGAGGTTGTTCGCCGATGGTGCTGGCGATCGCCTCCCCTGCCGAGTCAAGAAACACAAAATGCGGAATGCCATCGACGCGATAGGACAGCATTTCGGGGAGCCATTTGGTGTTGTCTACATTGAGCATGACAAAATTGACGCGATCGCCATATTCCTGCTTTAGCTCAATCATGTCGCCTGCCATCGCCTGACAGCTCGTACACCAGTTGGCATAAAACTCCATCAGCGTTGGCTTATTGTTGGTAAGGGCTATCTCTAGGGGCGTTGCCTCTTCGGCCAGAGCAGCCAGCGAAGACTCCCCCGTTTCAGACCCTAATCCAAAAAAGACGGCGGTGCTGAGAATAATCGCAACCAGCACGATCACCAAATTTCGGAGTCGGGTGGCGATCGGAGATACAGTGGTCGGATCGGTTGATTTGGGTTTGGGTGAGTTGGCGGTCATAGGATTTAAACTGAGTTTCTTAGAATAGACGAGAGCGAGCCGCGACAAAAAACGGCTCAGCCGCATCAAAAAGCAGAGTTTGATACATTTTTCAGTCTAACTGAACTTCGAGAGGGCATTGGAGCATGAAAAAACGGGTCACGCTGACCTTTCCCAAACGGTCTGTGCAAATGCCGATCACCTACCGACTGGCCAAAGAGTTTAATGTGGCGGCAAATATCATTCGGGCTCAGGTTGCGCCCAACCAAATTGGCACGCTGGTGGTTGAGCTATCGGGCGACATTGATCAGCTTGAGGCGGCGCTAGAGTGGATGCAGTCTCAGAGTGTTGGTGTTTCGCTGGCGAGTCGAGAAATCTTGATTGATGAAGAGGTTTGTGTTCACTGCGGTCTTTGCACTGGGGTTTGCCCAACCGAAGCACTCAATTTGGACCCGCAAACCTTTCGGCTCAACTTTACGCGATCGCGCTGTATTGTGTGTGAACAATGTATTCCCACTTGCCCTGTCCAAGCCATTTCGACTAATCTCTGAAAATTAAGTCTGTAAAAATCAAGTCTAGAACAATCAGGGATTTGTCACGTCTGCCCATCTAGGGGCTTGGATTCACCTTTTTTCAAGAACCGATCGAAGCATGAACGATCGAAACTCTAGGCGACGCTCACCTCCTAAAAAGGCGACTATCAAAAAAATACCCTGGCTTTCTCTGCTGCTGTTGCTGCTTGCCTACAGTAGCTTTAGCTGGTTCTTATACCGTGCTACGGTTACATGGGTTGTTTGGCTGTTGGCCTTTATGTTTGCGCTGCTGCAGGCAATGCTTTTGACGACCTTTTCTAATGAGCTAAAGCGGGTCTTGAGCATTTGGATTAAATCAGATGCCGGATATTTTTCCACCATCATTGTGTTCGCCTTTTTGGTGGCGGTGGCTTTTGTCTGGATTCAAACCTTTAGTTATATTTTGGTTGTGGTTGCTGCCGAAATGTTGGCTCGCTTAGATCTGCAAAGGGCTGAATTTGGGCGATCGCAGGCGCTAAGCTTACTCACGTTGGTTTCTTTGTCTGGTTTGGCGGTCGGCTGGACGGCCAGTCAAATTTGGTAAATCAAGTTTGGCAAGCCAGATTAGTAAGCTAGATTAGCGAGCCAAATTAGTGAGCAGATTGGTAAGCTAACTTTGGTAATTTGAGCAACAAAAAAGCAGCCTTGGCTGGGCTGCTTTAGTCTGGTGTTTGTGCATGAGGAGCTTTAATGTCTAGAGTAAGACGGAGTTGAATGAGGAATGATTGGGTTACGGTTTTTGATACGGTCTAAGCAATGCCGTTTCTCCAGAATCGATGTTCATTCACCGTTGGCTGCTGTCTGGCTATAGCATCGCTTTAATTACAAGTGCGCTGGCGCTGCTCATCCGGTTTGCGATTAGTCCGCTCCTACAGGAGAGTGCCCCACTTTTGATCTTCATCGTGCCTGTGATGCTGAGTGCTTGGCATGGTGGGTTGGGGCCGGGGCTGCTAGCAACCGGAGTGAGTGCGATCGCCGGAACCTATTTTTTTCTACCGCCCCTCTTTAGTCTGAACCTGGTTGGGGCAGGTGAAGTCGATGAGCTGGTTCGAGTCACCATTTTTTTGCTAGAAGGGCTGCTGATCAGTGGGCTCAGCCAGTCGCGACGGATGGCCCGTGCCCGAGTTCGACAATCTTTTCTAGATCTGCAAGATAGTAAGGTCTTCGTCCATCGTTCTAACCAACGACTGGCCGCTCTCCACGACTTAGACAAGGCGATCTTGGAGGCGCGATCGCCCCTTGAGATCATTCAAACAGCCCTCTTGCAGATGGAATACTTGATTCCCAGCCATCCCGCGCTAGTCGTTTTGTTTCATGAAGATATGGGGCAGGCAGAAATTTTGGCGGACACCAACATCGCAGGGACGATTGCCCCAGTCGCAGGTAGCCTGATTCCGCTGGAGCGGTTTGTCCCCGACTTTCAGCTCTTGCACGATCCCGAACGCTACCAGGCCTCTGCCCACGGCTTACAAGATTGCTCATCGGCGTTGCTTGACCTGCTCGGTGAAATCGCGAACCACTGCATTCGGTTGCCGCTGGTCGTCGAAAACTCCGTGATTGGTGAGCTAATTTTGTTGACGACAAATGCTGTTGGCCTCAACGCTGAGTCAGAACAGATTGCAACTGAGGTGGTCAGTTCGATGGCGATCGCCATTCAGCAAGCTCGATTGCGGCGACAACTCCAGCTCAAAGCAGACGAGTTAGAGCAGCGAGTCAAAGAACGCACGGCCCAACTGCAAACCGCCAACGCCGAACTAGAAGCCTTCAGCTACTCCGTCGCCCACGACCTCCGCACCCCCCTGCTGACCCAACAAGGATTTGCGATCGCCTTACTCGAAGACTACGGCAACGAGCTAGACGCCAATGCCCAAACCTACGTTCAGCGGATTTATGCCGCAACTCAGCAGATGGATCGTCTGATTGAAGATCTATTGGCCTACAGCCGCTTGAGTCAGGCAGAGCTTGATTTGCAGCCCGTCGATCTAAATGTAGTGGTCAACCAGGCCCAACAGCAGCTATCGCACCGAATTCAGCAACAGCAGGCAAAGATTGTCGTTGCAGCAGATCTGCCCCAGGTTTGGGGTCATCCTGCCACGCTCGTACAAGTCATCGCCAACTTGATTGGCAATGCCGTCAAATTTGTCACGCCTGAGAGCCAACCCTCTGTTCATATTTGGGCTGAATCTATCCCCAGACCAATTCCAGATTCCGCTCAATTAGGGACAGTAGAGACAGGTAACTTGCCCGATGCTCCTTTGATCCGCCTCTGGGTACAAGACAACGGTATTGGAATTTCTGCAGAATACATTGACCGCATCTTTCGCGTGTTTGAACGGCTACATGGTCTAGATCTCTATCCCGGCACCGGCGTTGGTCTGGCGATTGTTCGTAAGGGCATTGAGCGTATGGGGGGACAAGTTGGCGTAAAATCTCAAGTTGGTTTGGGAAGCAAGTTTTGGCTAGAGCTACCCCAAGCCCAGCCCTACAGAGAAACGTAAAGAAATGCTGTTACCCTCTGTTCTGTCCTGCGCTGGCTGATCGGGGCATTACCGGATGAAAAGATCACTTTGCAGGGGCATCCCTGATGGATGGCCTAGACTTTATTGGGGGTAGACACATGACCTACCTCTACCTTGTTGCCAGTTCTACACTATATCTGTATAACTTGTGACCTTGTTGCCGTTGGAGACCCCGTTAGAGCTAATGAGCCGAACGTTACGTGTTCTGCTGATCGATGACAATCCAGATGATCGAATCCTGACCATCCGGGAGCTAAAGCAGGAGTTTGATGACCTGGAGGTGGAGCAGATCGTTGATTCCCAAACTTTTGTCCAGGCTCTTGAGTTGGGAAATTTTGACTTAGTGACCACAGACTATCAACTGATTTGGACAAACGGCATCCAGATCTTGCGAGCCGTTAAGGAGAGCTATCCAGAGCGACCTGTCATTATGTTCACCAACACAGGCACCCAGGAAGTCGCTGTAGATGCCATGAAAATGGGATTGGATGACTACATCATCAAGTCTGCTCGACATTACGTGCGGCTGAAAGTCGCCGTTCACACAGCCCTCAAGCGGGCCGAAGAAAGGCAGGCCTCTATCCTGCTCAACTCCCGCCTACAGTCGCTGCTCAATCGGCTCAACGTAGGGGTTTTTCGAGCCACCGTGGAGGGGCATCTGCTAGAAGCCAACACGGCGCTTTTGCGGCTGTTGGGGGTAGAGTCGCTGGAGCCCAAGACCGTTAACTTAAACGAGTATGCGCTTCAGATTCGAGCTAGCAGTCAGGACAAGCCCTGGGAGCGGGAAGTCCAGTTGCAGCGGGCGGATGGCAGTACGCTTTGGGTTCTCCTCAATGAGACGGTTGATCAAACTAACGGCAAAGTCTTAGTTGATGGCTTGGTCGAAAACATCACGGCGCGCAAGCAGGCTGAAATTGAGATTCAGCAGCTCAATGCCACATTAGAGCAGCGCGTTGTTGAACGTACTGCCAAATTGGAAGAAGCCAATACTGAGTTGGAGTCGTTTGCCTATTCGGTCTCCCACGATCTGCGGGAGCCTTTACGGACGATTCATGGCTTTGCTAACGCCCTATCCGAAGATTATGGCAACCAGCTCAGCCCAACAGGCAATCATTATTTGCAGCGCATCATGGCTGCGACTCAAAATTTGGATGGTTTGATTCAAAACCTGCTGATCTACAGTCGCCTCAGTCGAGATGAGATTCTGCTGCAGCCGATCGCGCTGTCGGCGGTTGTGCAGGGAAGTTTGGCCCAACTCCAAAATAATATTCAGAGCCGGAATGCCCTAGTTGACGTTCAAGAGTCGCTGCCGATTGCGATCGCCAACTACTACACCCTGGTTCAGGTCGTGTCAAACCTGCTCACCAACGCCATCAAGTTTGTTGAGCCCAATGTGCAACCTCAGATTCGGGTGTGGGCCGAGGAGGGTGGTGAGACGATACGGCTTTGGGTCCAAGACAACGGCATTGGTGTTGCACCTGAAAATCATCAGCGTATTTTCCAAACCTTTGTGCGACTGCAAGGAGCCGATTTTTATAGCGGGAACGGCATCGGGCTGGCGATCGCCCGCAAAGGGGTCGAACGCATGGGCGGCACAGTCGGCGTTGAAGCTCAGCTCGGTGAGGGGAGCCGCTTTTGGATTGAGTTACCACGCTTTAGGAGAACTGAATGATCTATACCGGGTCGAGCACGATTTTGCTAGTTGAAGATAATCCCAATGAGGTCTTTTTGATTGAGCGAGCTTTTCACCGTGCCAAGATTGCAAATCCGTTACAGATAGTGGGGGATGGCGAAGCTGCTGTAAAGTATTTGTCGGGTCAGCCGCCCTATGAAGACCGCAATGCTCATCCCCTGCCCATGATGATGTTGCTAGACTTAAAACTCCCCCGCAAAACGGGGCATGAGGTGCTGGAGTGGTTGCGTCAACAACCCGGTATTCGCAGACTGCCTGTGGTAGCTCTCACCTCTTCTAAGCAGCCAACAGACATCAATCGGGCCTACGATTTGGGAGTCAATTCTTACCTGGTCAAGCCTGTAACCTTTGATCGGCTGGTTGAGATTGTGCGGGCCTTTGACCTGTACTGGATCTCATTTAGTGAGAAACCCGAATGTTCGGTGCCTGATTTTACGTCTTCCTAGCGATTGCGAGGCTCTAAGCTGCTTATACTGAACGATCATGCTACGTGTTCTTATCATCGACGACAGTGCTGATGACCGACTTTTGGCGATCCGCGAACTCAAGCGGGAATTTAGGGTCGTTCAGATTGACGAAGTCAGCAATCCTAACGGTCTGGCAGATGCGCTGGCCCACGGAAACTTTGACGTGGTTGTGACCGACTATCAACTGCTCTGGAATGATGGTTTAACGATTTTACGCACCCTCAAGCAGCGCTATCCCGATCGCCCTGTGGTGATGTTTACCAGCAGCGGCAGTCAGGAGGTCGCCGTTGAAGGCATGAAGCTGGGGCTTGATGACTATGTTTTAAAGTCAGCAAATCACTACACCCGGTTGGCTACCGCCGTGCGAATTGCAGTCGAGCGATCGCAGGAGCGCCGCCGAGCCGCCCACCTCGAATCCCGGCTCCAGTCGTTGCTCAATCGGCTTGATGTCGGCGTGTTTTGTGCAGACTTAGAGGGGCAAGTTTTGGAGGCTAATGCTTCCTTTCTCTACCTGCTGGGGGTTAGCACCTTAGCCGAAGCCCAAGCCCTCAACCTCAATACCATTTTTCCGCCCCGTCAGCGACAGATGGTGGGGGAGCGACTCCCCTACCAGCAAGTTTATGAGTGGGAAGGTCAGCTTTGCCGTGCCGATGGTCGCCTCCTGTGGGTGAAATGGAATGAAGCGATCAACATCTTTGATGGCAACACCTCCATTGATGGTTTGGTTGAAGATATTAGTGAACGAAAGTATATTGAAGCGGCCCGCCAAGAGAGTGAAGAACGCTTTCGGACCTTGGCCGATACAGCGCCTGTGTTCTTGTGGCTCGCAGATCCTCAGAAGCGATGGCATTTTTTCAATAAGGGCTGGCTCAACTTTACGGGCAGAAACCTGGCTCAAGAAATAGGCCGAGGCTGGTTAGAGGGTATTCATCCGGGCGATCGCGATCAATATTGGACCAGATTCTTAGAAGCGTTTTCGGCCCGTCAAGAATTCTCAATCGAGTATCGGCTGCGACGGTTTGACGGAGAATATCGCTGGCTGCTCGATACGGGCATTCCTCGATATGGCCGGGATGGCACCTTTGTTGGCTACATTGGCTCAGTTCTAGATATTACAGAACGAAAACGTGCCGAAAATGCGCTGTCTTTGCTCGCCGAAGCTGGAACGGTCTTGAGTTCTTCACTCGAATCAGAAACCATCTTAACGAGTGTGGCTCGCTTGGCAGTCCCCGACCTCGCCGACTGGTGCATCATTGACATCTTGGAAGAAGAAGAACTACGTCGGTTTGCAGTCGTCCACGAAGATCCCAACAAAATGACGTGGGCGCACGAACTCCAACGTCGTTATCCGCCCAAGCTAGACAGCTCCCAGGCGCAGGCAGAAGTGCTACGGACAGGCGCATCTCGACTCTACCCAGAAATTTCGGAGGAGCAGTTGGTAGCAGGAGCCCAGGATGCCGAACACCTGAGGATTTTGCAAGAACTGGGGCTGAGGTCAACCATGATGGTGCCGCTGTGGGCCAGGGGACGCACCTTGGGCATCGTGACGCTGATTGCGGCAGAGTCAGGACGCCATTACACCACCCAAGATTTGCAAATTGCCGAGGAGTTGGCCCGACGCGCCGCATTGGCCATCGATAATGCTTACCTTTACTCGGTGGCTGAGCGCGATCGCAAGCTAGCCGAAGCCGCTAGCCGCATGAAAGATGAGTTTTTGGCGACCCTCTCCCATGAGTTGCGTACCCCGCTCAACTCTATTTTGGGATGGGCCCAACTGCTGCGAGAACGACGGCTCAACGAGACAACCTTTGCTAGAGCGGTCGAAACAATTGAACGCAACGCCAAGCTCCAGACTCGCCTGGTCGAAGATATTTTAGATGTTTCTCAGATTATTAGCGGCAATCTCCGGCTGGAGGTGTTGCCCATCGATCTCAAAGAGATTTTAGACGCCACAATAGAATCCATGCGGCCTGCCATTAATGCCAGATCAATCGAGCTGATCTGTGAGCTAGACCCAAACGCGGGCATGGTGTCTGGAGATGCCAATCGCCTTCAGCAAGTCTTCTGGAACCTGTTGTCTAATGCTGTGAAATTTACGCCTGAAGGGGGACAGATTTGGCTCAGCTTTCACAAGCTAGACTCAACGGCGCAAGTTCAAATCCGCGATACAGGCATTGGCATTAGCACCGAGTTTTTGCCGTATGTCTTTGAGCGGTTTAGCCAAGCTGATAGCTCTACCACCCGGCTCTATGGAGGCTTGGGGCTTGGGCTGGCCGTCGCTCGACATCTGGTTGAGCTCCACGGGGGAACTGTGAGCGCTCAAAGCGCAGGGCAGGGGCAAGGCGCAACCTTTATTGTGGAACTCCCGCTGATTTCGCAGCCCTCCAACCCAACCCAACCCAACTCTGCAAGGCTAGAAGCTTTTGACGCAACGACTGCTTTACAAGGCGTCCGGATTTTGATCGTAGATGATGAGGTCGATGGCCGAGAGCTACTGGCCTTCATTTTGGAGCAGTATGGAGCAGCGGTGACAACAGCCCCATCGGCAGCGAGGGCTTTAGAGGAAATCCAACAATCGGTACCAGATTTGCTGATTAGTGATATTGGGATGCCAGAAGAAAGTGGCTATGCTCTGATTCGCAAGGTGAGGGCGCGAAAACCTAACCGGGGGGGAGAAGTGCCTGCGATCGCCCTGACAGCCTATGCCACCGAAGAAGATCGGCAACAGTCGCTGTTAGCAGGTTTTCAAGCCCACGTCCCTAAGCCCGTCGAAGCGGCCCAACTGATTGCCACCGTCGCCGGAATCCTCGGTAAAACCGTACCCGACTCCCCCTCCACCTAACCCGTATGAGTTTCTCCAGTTTTGAGCTAAGAGCCCTGTTGCCTGAGCCTTACAGCATTCCCTTTTGGATCATGATTTCGGTGATGGGCCTCGGTATTGCTCAACTCGCAAATGCCATCAGCGAACGGCTAGCTGAGCGTGATCTAGAAGATGAACCCGATCTAGACGAGCTGGAAGTAGAGGAACTGGAAACAGAGGAACTGGAAACAGAGGAACTGGGAGAACCAGAAGAAGATTTAGCCGAAGCTGACGAGCGTTAGTGGTTGATACTCAGCAACATAGGCATCAACAGGCATAAAAAAGGACAGGTTTAGCCCAAAACACAACGCACTCATCGCTTTGGGATTGTTTTGACCTGCCCAGCAGCCGACGGATGCACCGCCGAGATGCTTGCTACTGATGATAAACCTTTCCTCTGGATAGATAAATTCCAGCCGATTAGCAGCGCTGCAAACTCTGACTGCATCAGCGTTCCCAGCCCCTAAATTTATGTAAACGTCTCCGGCAGCTATCTGATGACCAGGAGAGACACAATTTTCTGTAGCGCTACGGCGTTTAACACGTCTCAAAAAATATTTCAAGAATAGTTGACACTTTGTAACAAACTTGTTACATTGATTTACATAAGGAAACAAACCCACCCACCCACTGAGGCAATCCACTATGTACACCACCACTGACGAACGCGGCATCCTGAACAACTACGCCGTTGAGCCCAAGATGTCCTACGCTGAATATCCTTCAGAGCAAAAGCAACGCCAGTATGCACTCCAAGGGGCGATCGCCACACTGCTTGTGAGCCTAGTCATCCTGACGGCCTTCTCGGTTAGCTAAGCGATTTACAGCCTGTTCCTTCCACCCCATAGCGAACGGGCACCACTCCAGTTTTGTTTTATTCGAGAGATAGAGAGGTAACGACAATGGCAATGACGATTCTGATTGGACTGTTCGCACTCGGTTGGGTCGCTGCTGCTGTGATTGGCACCCAAACCTACTTCAGAGGTGAACAAACTAAGCCGATTCATGAGCGCAACTGGAATTCGGCTGGGTTTGAGGCGATCGCCATTAGTGTTACAGGCACCGAAACCGATTACAACCAGCGAATTCCGGCCTACGGACGCATGGATGCCTATGCCAGTCGTATCCTCTCTGATGTTCGGTAATGTCCGATAGTTCGTTTCTATAATCCACTTTTATTTGAGCTTTGAGTCCTCCTTTTTGCCTCGGTTGCTTAGCGACCGGGGTTTTTTGTATGGGATAAAAATCTAGCGATTAGCTCTGCTTCTGCGGCTCCTCATTCTGGAGGTAGAGGTGAGTTTTGGACAAAATTGACCAAAATTTGGGTGTTGCCGCCTTGTGGAGAGCTGTATTCAGGAGGTTGTATATGCCTTATGCCAAAATTGAGGATTTGCCCGACTCGGTGAGAAAGCATTTGCCCAAACATGCTCAAGAAATCTTCCAGGCCGCATTCAATAGTGCGGAAGAACAGTATGACGAGGAAGAACGGGCGTTTCGGGTCGCTTGGAGTGCCGTCAAGCGTGACTATGAGAAGGGAGACGATGACAACTGGCACAGAAAGCCTTCAGAAGAGTAATTAGAAGAACAATTAGAGGAATGGTTTATGACAGCACCGACTGCCGCTCCGGTAACGGCTCAACCTCCGGTAACAGTTCAACCGATGGATCAATACAACCGTGAACTGGTTGTAAATTCTCATCCTGAGGGATGGGTCAATCCTAAACCTGCATCCTGTTACAACTTAGTGGTGATTGGAGCTGGAACGGCAGGATTGGTGACTGCGGCGGGGGCGGCCATGCTAGGAGCAAAGGTGGCGTTGGTTGAAAAGCACTTGATGGGTGGAGACTGCACCAATGTCGGCTGTGTGCCATCGAAGACGATGATTCGTTCGGCGCGGGCTGTTGCAGATGTGAGGCAAGCTCACCGCTTTGGGGTCAAAGTTCCGGATGGGGTTGAGGTCGATTTTGCGGCAGTGATGGAGCGCTTGCGGCGAGTGCGGGCTGAAATTAGCGCCAATGACTCGGTGCAGCGGATGCAAGAAAAATATGGGGTTGAGGTGTTTTTGGGAGAGGCTCACTTTTCGGGGCCAGATACGATCGAGGTCGATGGAACGACGCTACGGTTTAAGAAGGCGGCGATCGCCACAGGTTCCAGCCCGGTAGAGCTTCCCGTTGAAGGCTTAGCTGAAGTTGGCTACCTCACCAACGAGACAGTTTTTTCACTCACAGAGCGGCCTCAGCGACTGGCCGTCATTGGCGGTGGCTACATCGGCTGTGAACTGGCCCAAACCTTTCGCCGTCTGGGTTCGGAAGTCGTCTTGCTGCAAAAAGGCGATCACATCTTGAAGCGCTCTGATCCAGATGTGTCTAAGCTGATGCAACAAGTTTTTCAAGCAGAAGGGATTGAGCTAGCGCTAAATGCCAAGATTCAGCGGGTGGGGCGTCAGGGCGATCAAAAGCTAATTGGCTATGAGCTAGATGGGCAGCCCAAACTCACAACTGTTGATGAGATTTTGGTCGGGGTGGGGCGATCGCCCAATATCTCAGGACTCAACCTGGAAGCAGTGGGTGTGGAGGCTGACCCCAAAAAAGGCATCCTCATTGATGACTATTTACAAACCTCTAATCCGCAGATCTATGCAGTAGGCGATGTCTGCATGAAGTGGAAGTTTACCCACGCCGCAGATGCCGCTGCCCGGATTTTGATTCAAAATGCATTGTTTGCGGTAAAAGGTGTAGGTCGCCGCAAGCTCAGTTCATTGGTGATGCCCTGGTGTACCTATACTGATCCTGAAATTGCCCATGTGGGAATCACAGCCGATCAGGTGCAAGAACAGGCGGATCACATTAGAACGCTTCACGTTGCGTTAGCAGATGTGGATCGGGCGATCGTCGATGGTGAGACGGCTGGATTTATCAAGATTCACGTCAAGAAAGGATCTGACAAGATTTTGGGCGCGACGCTGGTGGCTCGCCATGCGGGAGAAATGATTAACGAAATCACGCTAGCTATGGTTGGCGAGTTGGGGTTGGGGGCGATCGCCAATGTGATTCACCCTTACCCTACCCAAGCAGAAGCCATCCGCAAAGCCGCTGATGAATATAGCCTGGGACGGTTTTCGCCATTGGTCAAGAAGGTATCTTCGACATGGATGAGATGGAGACGGTAGCACTATTCCCCTGAAAGCCTGTTCCGTGAAAGCCTGTTAGCGTTTGCAGCGCGATCGCCTCAAGTTGACGACGATGAATCGGTTGCAAAAATTTGTCGAGCAGGTTGAAATCGGCAACATAATTGCCCATCTGCATTCCCACGGGTTCTAGATGCTTGCCACTAGCCATTTGAGCCGAGATGGATTGTTCTTCGAGGAGGCGATCGCACGTTTCCCTCGCAATATCATCATCTTGAAAACGGATAACTTGCGTCAGGTTAAAAGATTCGCTCCGAGAGACGAGTTGATGCGTTTGTTCGATCGTAGGAAAGACTTGCAAACCCAAGCTTGCTAAAGACTTGGCCAGAGAGCGAATAGGAACAGCGTCATTGAGGTCTGTAATCACAGGAGCAATTAAAAATGAAGCTTCGTTTTTGATCCCAGGTTGACCAAAATCGATTGATTTTCCGGTTCGTTGCTGAATATCGTGCTCAATTTGTCTTAACTGCAACGATAGGCGTTCGATGCTAGATTGAATGACTTGATATTGGGCTGGATCAATGGCGATCGCCTCCATGCAAGCTTTCACCCGCTCCAATCCATCATTCAAGATTTCTAGCAAAATTACATATTTGCATCCCAAACTATGCCCAACCCACACATAGTTAGAGGATTTGAGGTAAACCTCATTGTCGGAGACTTGGCCATTAGGATCTCTAGTAACGTGGTTAATGATCTCTTGACGAACCCGGTAATGTTCTTCGAGCAAATCGATCGCCACCGACCAATGACGCATCGTAAAGCGAAACGGCAAAGCAACAACCGTGTAGCCTGCGTCAAATAGAGTATTGAGAAAGTAGCGATAGTATACGGTTGGGACACTGCCAAAAAAAGCGCCACCAATAAACTGAATAACGCCTTTCGGTCGGGGGTGAAGCGCCACCCAACTCTGAGACATGGGTTGAAATTTGCATATTATTTTTTCAGAGGTCATTGGTTTAGCTCAGTGCTAGAAGATACGGTCAAACCTTGACACACATAGAACTTCGACAAATCACCCGCGTGGGTACTGTCTCTGACCAGAGAATTTTGCAGACTAGGTAGAGACAAACGAATTGGGAGACAAACCTCAATGGCCGTATCCACTATTGTTTCTAGCTACGAACTGTTGGTGAAGGCGCTGGTACAACCAGAAGCAGACATTTTGGGTGCAGGTCGCACCATTATTCAGGGCTATTTCTTGTCTATCAGCAACCTGAATACAACGAGTGCTGTGAGCTTACGACTAAATTTCAGAGCGCAGACGCCTAATATTAACAGTGTTCCCGTTATCGCCTTTTGGGATATTAATGGCACCAACGCATTCTTGACTCCCGTGAGCGCGAACGCTACTAATCAAACCTATCAAGTGACCGTTGGGGCAGGGGATACAGGGTTATTTATTCTGCAACCCGATGTACGCGATCCTCGTCTTGTAGAAAATGCCAATTTTGAGCTACGGGGATATTTGACGACATCTTTAAGTGCTCCCTTTGGCTCTAACTCCTACAACCTGCTGTTGACCCCTCAGCATCGGGGCACTTTCCTACCCAAAGGCTTCCGCGTACCAGCAACTCCGCCCGCAGCCAATGCTAGAACTCGTGAAGACTTTGATCAATTGGCCTATTCTCTTCCCACCGCAATGGGTGGTGCGCAAGTCACATTGAGCCAGGTTAGATTCCCGAACTTCCCCTTCGGAACAATCCAACTCCCAGAACTGCAAGAACTTGATCCCGGACTATTGCAAATTATTCGTGAAAACCCGACCGTCTTAAACCTAAATGGCCTAAATGGTAACAACGGCGTTTCTGCGGTTGGGCAACGCAGCCTGGGCAATGGGGCGATCGCCGATCAAAATGAAAGCCTCCAACAGGCATTGAGCCTAATGAGCGATCGCATTGAAGGCCTAGAAAATCGCCTCTCCACTTCCTCACCAACCGCTCCTGTGGCATAAATGCCTAAGCTTTGGCTCTAACCCGGGTGCATCTACCAAATTCTGCAAATTTTGCGCATGTTAGGCAATTTCTACTGGAGGCAATTCCATTGGTGCTAGGACGGCTTGGCTTCAATTTCTATGCTTGCGATCGTCCCTTTGCTCCGATATCAATCTTTGCAGCCAGACTACTGCATCTTTTCCTCAAATTCTCTCACTGCCATCTTGGTTGAAGCAGCGGTTTGGTTCAATCTCTACTTTGACAAAAGGAAAGCTATCCTAGATTAAACGAAACGTGAATCATCGATGAAGAGTTCAGGAGCAAGGTTGAAGACCGCAAGCAGCAAGAGTACTCTCAAGGGGAATCTCAAAGGAGAATTCTTCCGGGTAGTCTCGAATAGATGACTCCAACTGGATTAGATATTGACTCAAAAAGCAGGAAAGCGATCGTGTGACCAATTCCTACATCGTATTAAGGTAAAAACATGAAAATAGCAGCTTCAAGCAGTTTCACTGATCAAGTTTCTAAATTTATAGAAGACTATATCAAGCCGCCTGTTCAACTCATCATCCGCTTAAGAGTGCAGACATCGATCGTCTTAGCAGCATTTTTAGTTTTCTCCCAGGCAGGGCAAACCATAGAAATTTATCGGGCAATTGCTTTAGATTACAACGTATATCAGGCGATTGTAGCGACAATATTCGTATTTGTACTAACCATTTTTGTCTGGTATACGTCTCGTTTTTTAGTATTAGAACAATTTTTCATTAAAGATAATCAATATAAAAGCTTCCTAGCCAATTGGGGTCCAAGGGTTTTAGGAATTATCCCAATATTTGGGCTAAGTTTTGGCATTTTTGTAGCCTGGAATCAATCAATCGATGAAGAATCTAAGGCTTTCCTGATTAGCTGGATGATTTGTAGTCTGGGTGCTGCGGGTTTTGCCTTAATCCTATTTATTAGTCGGACTGCTTTATTTAATAAAGACCGCACTTTAGGAGCTAAATCTCAAGGGGAAGGTCTATTTAGCCCAGAGGTTGAAATTGGGCTTGCCAACCTTGCTTACCTTATCTTTGGTGCTTTTTCTTTGCCTCTGGTGATTGCTGCCACAGATTCAAAGTTTTCTCTGGGAGCCATCGCTATCTTTGCTCTGTCACCGCTCATTAACCTGGTTCTCTACTCCTGGTATTCAGAAAGGGAAACAAACCTAAGGCGGAAAATCACGAGATGGTTTATTCCTTGCCTGTTAGGGTCTGCAATTTTTGGGTTTACTCTGCCTCCTACTGCTGTTCCTAGTGCAGTTGGGTCAATTGGTGTAGTTGCGATCGCCTTGACGATTCTCGTAGTGATTTTCTCAACTATCTACAATTGGGCACTTGAAAACAATATTCCAGCCCTGGCATTCCTGGTGGGTTTGGCGATTGTTTCCAGCATGTTTAACCTCAATGACAATCATCAGTTTAGACAGAGTGCAAAACTGCGAGATCTGCCCCTGCCTGCGTTAGAAGAGAGCTTCAAGTCTTGGCTGTCCAGCCGACCCGATCGCGATCAGTATGAAGGAGAACCCTATCCGGTTTATATTGCTTCAGCTCAAGGGGGTGGAATCTACGCGGCTTACCATGCAGCCACTGCTCTGACCAAATTAACTGAAGCGATGCCAAGCTTCCCCCAGCATATTTTTGCCATCAGCGGTGTTTCGGGGGGTAGTTTAGGGGCTTCTACCTTTTCTAGCTTGGTGAAGGAAAGTGATCATATCGATCAGCCCTTAAGCAAGTCAGTAAGCCAGATTTTTGACCAAGATTTACTCTCTCCCTTACTGACTCTGGCCTTGTTTCCTGACCTGACTCAGCGATTTATTCCCTTTTCCATCAATTCCTGGGATCGGGCTAGTGGGTTAGAAGTTGCCTTTGAAAATGCCTGGAATCGCTTACCCGGACAGGAAGAGCGCGAAAACCCCTTGCAGCGATCGTTTTATCAACAATGGCAACCTGAAGGAATTGCGCCTGCCTTGGTACTCAACACGACCGTTGTGGAGAATGGCAAACGCTTAGCGTTTAGTCCTTTTAAGATCGTGTTGCCGACTCAGGAAAATATTGTGCTGGATGAAAGTAGTCTGGATTTAAAGTTGAGTACGGTCGCTGGACTGAGTGCCCGGTTTCCTTTTGTGACTCCAGCGGGGTGGTATCAACGCAGCAGTGATGGCAGTAAATTACGTCTGGTGGATGGTGGGTATTTCGATAATTCGGGGATACCGACTGCCATCGATATGGGCTGGATGCTACAGAAGATAGAAGGGTATGGTGAAACCTTTAAGCTAGTGTATCTGGCGATCGTAGATCAACCATCGGATAGTGCTCTTCAACCGCTGAAGTCTTCTGGGCTAAATGAGGTTTTGTCACCCATCCGCACCCTATTTGGTGCCCGCACTGCCCGCAGCCTTAGTGCGATTGAGTTATCTGCCTATACTCTGAACGACGGTGTTACTGATCCGTTTCAGTTGAATTTTAGAACCCTGGTGCTTCAGAAAGCCGACCCGCAAATGCAGATTAAGCTTCCCCTGGGCTGGCAACTCTCCAAGACATCCAAGGCGTTCATTGCTGAACAAACGCCTGAGCCGAGTCAGTGTAATGTAGACGATTTCAAGCAAGCCTTCAGTCGTAATATTTCTAGTACAGATGCTAAAAATCACAACAGTTGTGTTGCCAAATCCATTGAGCTTGAGTTGAGTTAGGGTTTTGTGGAGCATCAGAGCGACAATTTTACGCCATCTGCTCTAACATCGGATTGTCGTTAACCGCGATACGCTCTTGCCCATGCAACTGCGAAAGTAGGTGTAGAGCGTCTGCCAAGCGGGAAAGTCACCTGGTAAGGCACGCCATTGAATCCCTTCGACTAAAACGTAGAAGATGGTATTGAGCACTGCCCACATGGCAACGCTACGAGGACGACCACCCGATTTGGCTGGTGGAATGATGTCGTTGAGGAATTCGTACTGGTTGCGGGATAGGTCGCTAGGGTAGACTTTACTCATCGGCTCTCTCAGTGCTGTGTTTGTTACAATTCGCAGCTTACACTGAGTGAGCTTTTTTACGTCCTTACGAACTTTTCAAACATCCTCTTGGCTTGGCAACACCAAGTAAGTAACCCAACAGAAGCCAATAATTAAGGTCAGCCAGGTGATTGTAATGTAATGGTCTAGGAGTCGGTGTAGAAAAGATTCCATTTTTCTTCCTTTAACCAGAATGATTAGCAGAACATTTAACAGAACAGTTAAAACGACTTGCCATCACTACCAAAGTATTCTCGATATGCACAGATTTTTTCGCCTCTAACATCTAGGGAGAGGGCTACTCTGTTCTTGTAGAGATCTGCTTGAGTCAGCATCTTTCCCTGGTCGCGAAATTCAAAAACGACAGTTGTTTCGTTGCTGGTGACGCGCTCTAGCTCAACCTTAAGACCTTCTGGGTAGAGCCGATTTACATATTCAAAAAACTCAGCGGCTCGATCTTTCCCGTGATTTAAGCCTTGAAAGTGCCCCGTCGGAAACCAGAATGTAAAGTCATCGGTGAGCATGGCTTGAAAGAATGTCCAATCTCCCACTTCCAAGCCTTGGATGAAATATTCAAAGGCCTGGTGGGCGATCGCAAGTGTCTGCTGCTGGGTTCGGTTAGCAACCATGGCGTGTCATCCGTTTTGTATTCTGCGTTTCGTGTCCAACATCCATCACCATCAATCACCATTCATCACCATCAATTTACGGGCGTGATATGTAGGGATCTGGTTTGGGAATGGACTCGTCCTTTTGCCTTAGCTAAGACTTGTTTGGCTGTTTTTTCAATTCTAGATTTCACCGTCATTGAGAGGATGAGCTGAGCACGAGTCTCAAATCCTTCTCGATCAATATCACCACTGCGATACAGTTGGATCACATATCGCAGAACATCTGTTGTATTCATCAACCTGACACCAAGAATCCTGGCGAAAGTGGTTTGTCAAAATGGCATGATTTTATTCATCTATGCCGTCTACCTGAGGACTGTCCATCTGAGGAGGATCGGTAAGGCCCGTCTGCCTGAGCGTCATCACAACCCCCACCGACACTAATGCTCCAATGCTCAAGCCAATAACTAACAAGATTAGGTAGAGACGCTGAAGACTGTTTTGAGCAATGGATGCTCGCGGAGAGAGTGGTTCAGCTTCATTAAAAGGATTAGGTCGAGGTTGGGATAAATCAGATGATGGATGGTCAGATGATGGATGGAGTGATGAGGGCTTTGATTTAGACAAGCCGTTGCGGTCAAAATTCTCAGTCAAAATTCTCAGAGGGCTCAATAGGTAGACATAATTACCATTTTGAACGGTTATACCCAAATCGACATCACTCTTGAGTCAGGACAAACAATGTCACCTCGGGTGGACAAAACCAGCGACCGGGCGGAAAAGTGCCCAAGCCCCGATTGACATAGAGACTATTGCTGCCCACCTGATGCAGACCCTGTCCCCATTCCCAATGTCGCACGACCTTAGGCCATTTTGCTTCTAGGAACGGAATCCAGGGCCAGAGCACCTTGGGAATTCGATGGCGGGAGGCATGAATCCAACTTGGAACAGATCCCAAGCCTGGAATGATGATTTGGCCGCCGTGGGTATGACCCGACAGTTGCAGATCGACTCGCCACTCTTGCAAATCTTCAGCGCTATCGGGGTTATGGGAAAGCACAATGCGAGGAATATGCTCTTCTACAGACTCAAATGCCTGCGTGGGGCTAAATTCAGAAGACCAATAGTCGGGAAGGCCTACGATCGCTAGCTCTTTTCCGAGTGGATAGGCGGCCTGATTCCAAAGCACCTGGATGCCAACTCCGGTCAACGCTGTGGTCACTTCAGCTCTGGAGCGAGGCAGATACAAATCATGGTTTCCCAACACAGCAAAGATGCCGCTTCGACTCTGAAGCCGCTTCAGGCGTACGGCTAGTTTATGAATTGGGTTGGGGCTATGGGTGACAAAGTCTCCAGTCAACATAATCAGATCAGGTTCAAGCTGATTGGTCACATCGATCACTTGATTGAGCAATTGGTCTGACAGGAGGAGCCCATCAAAGTGAAAGTCGGACAGCTGCACGAGTCGAGTTCCGACTAGAGAGGAAGGGAGATCGGCGATCGCCACTTCTAATTGTTCAATACTGAGTGGTTCAGAGAAAAAAGCCATAGAATTTTAGATTACGAACGTCAGATACAGTTATTACCTAAAAGCAGCCTCTAGAGCTGCCAGCGAGCACAGAGAGCCAGTCGGCCCATGATCCGCCCACCCAAAGGTCGCCTTCGCCACTTGGCAAGGTGAACTAAATGGCTGCGTGAGAAAGACCATTGAAAGAAGTCTTCCACTTGCTGGGCCAAGTCGGGATCGACCAGTGAGAGATTAAGCTCGTCATTGTGGAAAAAGCTACGTGGATCAAGATTGGTGCTACCCGTACTAATCCAGCGATCATCAATGAGCAAAATCTTACCGTGCATCATGCTAGGGGAATATTCATAGATGGGAATACCGGCTTTGAGCAGTTCGTTGTAGCGCTCCCGCACCGCATGATAGACAACCTGCTTGTCGTTGTGTGGCCCTACGGTTAATATGCGCACATCTAACCCTTCGAGATGAGCTTGAATGAGAGTTTGGCGGGAGCGAGGATCGGGCAAAAAGTAAGGGCTGGCAATCCAGATGCGCTGTTTGGCGGCTACTAGGCTGGCATAAAACAATGCTCGTACTGAGGAGCGGGTGGTCGGTGCGGTGCGGGTGGTAATCAGGATGGGGCGATCGCTCGGTTTGGTATGCTCAACCTGTTGAAGTCGTGTAGTCCGCAGTTGGGTGACGCCACCCACGTAGAGCCACTGCTGCCAAAAAATTTGTTCTAATTCAGAGACGATTGCCCCTTCACAGCGCACTTCCAAATCTAGCCACGGGCCTTCATCTCCGGTCGATTCTAGGCCATCCCAATGGTCGGAGACGCCTGTCCCACCGACAAAGGCAACTTCGCCATCGATCAGCAGCATCTTGCGGTGATCCCGAATGTTGTAGTCGAGGGGCGATCGCCAGCTAAAGGGATGAAAGAATTGGATCTGAACTCCAGCTTTGCATAAGCGCTCCCAATAAGCGCTTTTGAGCGAAATCACGCCAAAGTGATCCACAATCAGCTTGATTTCGACCCCTGCCTCAGCCCGCTCTACAATTGCATCGGCAAACTCCTGAATCCGTTGTCCAGGAGTCATATAAAAAGTTTCAAAATAAATGAAGCGTTGAGCCTGACGAATTGCCGCTAGGCGAATGCTATAAATCTTGTCGATCTCAAACCAAAACCCAGTGATCCGCCCCTGCGTGATTAGGGATGCGGAAATTCCTGAAACTGCTGTCAGAAAAGCAGGATCAGCCAGATCTGGAATATCTCGAATTCGTCCCTGCGCTCTGGTATGAAAAACACCACGCAGATAGGGAACAAGCAACAAAATCAGACAGAGGAGCAACACTACAAGGAGCCACCCGATCCAGGACAGCAAGTCGGTCATACGCTACTGAGTTAATCGTGCTCATCCTACCCCTGAGACCATGAATGCTCCTCTAGCTAGCGACGCATCCTAGCTCTCAGCTGCATCAACTCAGTAGAGCGAGAGTCTGGCTGGCGCGGACGGCGATCGTAGGGCATAGGAATATATTGCACACTGGGTCGGCCTCCTTTGGGCTGCGGGTAGAGATCCATGAGTTGGTAGATCACCTCTGGCATCTCAGTATTGATCGGCAATCCCATTGCTTTGGCTTCTTCGGTGGTGATGGGGTAATCGTGCGTTACCTGTCCGGTTGTAATGGTTTCAATAATCTTGTCGATATTTTCCGGCTTAATTTTTTGCTCAGGAATACTATCTTCAAGCAGCGTTCGCACAAACCGTTGCACCTGCCGCATTGCTTTCTCGGCAATGTCAGCCATGATCAGAGTTTCATCGTCAATGTCACCAATGGGTTTGTCTTTGACGAGCCGAATAATACTGGCCGCCGGGAAGGTGCCCAACTGCGGATCCACAGGCCCCAACACAGCATTTTCGTCCATGACAATTTCATCGGAGGCGATCGCCAGCATTGTCCCACCACTCATGGCATAGTGCGGCACAAACACCGTTACCTTAGACGGATGGCGAATCAACGCTCTGGCAATTTGCTCGGTAGCTAACACCAGCCCACCCGGCGTATGCAAAATCAGATCAATTGGCACATTTGGCGGTGTCAGCCGAATTGCTCGCAAAATCTGCTCAGAATCTTCAATACTAATGAAGCGCGAAAGTGGAATGCCAAGCAGACTGATAGACTCCTGCCGATGAATCAGAAGAATAACCCGACTGTTGCGCTGCTTTTCAAACTCCTTCAATGCCTGCATCCGGCGTAGCTCAGTCGTTTGTTTTTGCCAAGCGGGTTGAACTGAGGCAATCACGAGAATAACCCAGAACAGGTCAGAAAAGTTAAAATTCATCGGTACTACACCTTCAGCCGGATCAGCGCTCTTATTGTTTCACATAGGCTCTCAATACCTATCTATCTCAAGAGCGACAGCCTGCTAGCGACTTGACCCCCAAAGCTGAACGGCTACCGCTCTCAGCACCTACTGATTTTGATCGGCTTCAGGCAGTGGGGCTAATATTTTTTCGGTGAACTCTTCAACCCTTTGAAGCGGTCCCTCTGGTGGAGATTCAGGCACAATGACGGCGATCGCGTTGGGTATGCATTCCACGGTTGCGGGTGTCGTACCGATTAGATCGCCGTCTAGCATGAGTTTTTGGGGTGGGTTAGTGACGATGGTTACTCTTTGGGCTCTGACATAACCCACATCGGGTCTTGTCACCGGATTACCTGTCAAAGCTGTCTGGAAGAGATGATAGCTGGCGGCGATCGCCCCCGGAATACCAGCAGGTGCAAAGATGGTGACATCTAGCAGCCCATCATCGGCCTCTAGGTGAGCAGGCCCTTGCGCCAGTAGAGACGTAGGCGGTGCAACATTGGCAACCGAAAGGCCAACGGCATGGAATTGATAGAAATCCTTTTCTGTGGTTAGCTCGACATCAAAATGTTCCATCTCCCCCAGTTGTTGCATGGCTGACCAGATATAGGCCAGATTGCCAAATCGATTTTTGGCCTCTCGACCAGCGCGGGCGATCGCCTCTGCCTCAAATCCAATTCCAGCTAGGAGCATCAGCGGTTGACCATTACAGGTGAGCGCATCGATCCGGTGAGTGTAGCCTGCCAGAATAGTTTGGCAAGCCTCCTCAACGCCAATGGGAATCTGTAACGAGACGGCAAAGGCATTCGCTGTCCCTCGGGCAATCACACCCAAGGGAATCTCGCTACCCACCAAAGCTGCTGCTACTGCCGAAACCGTCCCATCTCCTCCAGAGGCAATCAGCACCTCAACCTGACGCTGCACAGCTTCACGCGCAAGCTGAGCGGCACTGATTTTTTCTGTGGTAAAGCGAATATCCAGGTCGAGACCAGGTTCTAAAGTCTTCCGAATCTGGGCGAGATCCTGTTCGGGGTTGCTCTGACCTGACACCGGGTTGAAGATGAGACAAGCAGAATTAGGCATAGGTGACTTTATTAGGCATAGGTTACTTTCTTCCTCCATCTCCATAGAAATAGAGGACCGCCCATCCATCATCTAACTTAAGGTGTGTCCCACACTACAGGCCCAATAGTCTGAAAATGCTGAAAACTCCGGTGATGGGGGAGAGTAAAGATCCCAGCGTATCGGAAACACTCGCGAGCCCCGACCGACCGACCACCAGCGTATCGTTGGGACGCAGAGCTGGATTGTTTTCAGCACTGATGCCTTGCGCAAAGTCAACGCTGATCTCTCGTTGGGAGACAGTGCCATCTGGATTGAGACGAATCAGCTGCACGGTGCCGCGTCTCGCTCGGTTGTTGAAACCTCCTGCTGCAAGTAATGCTTGATTGAGTGGCGTATTGGGAGGCACTTGCACCGATCCAGGACTTGCCACTTCGCCCACGACGTTGACCGTCATTTGAGTGGGCGAAAAACTGGTGGCAGCTAGCTCTGTTGCCTCACTAGAACTCAGCGCCCTCGCAGTAGGAATCACAACCGTATCTCCAGGTTGTAGGGGTAAATCCTGTCTTAGATCCCCGGCTTGCAACAGTTCCCAGAAGTCCACCTTGATCATCTGGTCTACGCCGTTTTGGGTGGGGCGACGAATTTCGATATTGCGAATATCGGCGGTTTGGGTGATTCCTCCTGCCACCTGAATTGCTTTGGTAACGGTTGGCACTTGCAGCTCAGCCTCACTGCCCTCTGG
Organism: Elainellales cyanobacterium; assembly: GCA_041746655.1. Lineage (GTDB taxonomy): Bacteria > Cyanobacteriota > Cyanobacteriia > Elainellales > Elainellaceae > JBGTGR01. The sequence continues at coordinate 104,499 of JBGTGR010000020.1, forward strand.
GGTGAGCGTATAGGGGCCAGGACGGTTGACTTCACCTACAACTGCCACCTGCACCGGACGGCTCTCATTGGCGGCAAAGCTAGCGCTGGTGAGCTGTCGCGCATCGGCCAGATTGATCTCGCTCGCTGTCGGAATAATCAGGGTATCGCCATCCCGCAACACGATATCTTGCTCCAGGTTACCTTCCCGCAACAGCTGCCACAGGTTGACCATCACCACCTGGGATGCACCTCCGCCCGGACGCACCCGACGCAGCTGGACATTGCCAAGGTCTGCCGCCTGGGTAATGCCGCCTGCTAGCTGTAAAGCTCGCGTGATGGTTGGTAAGCTGTCAGCCGACGAGACTGAGTATGAGCCAGGGCGGTTGATTTCTCCGGCGATCGCAATATTAATTGGCCGCGTTTCTTGTAAGCTCAGCGTGATAATTGGGCGTCTGAGCGAAGCGGTATAGCGTTGGGAAATCGTTTGGGTCGCCTGCTGAATGGTCATCCCTCGCACTGGGATCGATCCGGCTAGCGGCAGGTTAATGGTGCCATCAACCAAAACCCGGTACTCGCCGCTATATTCTGGAACGTTGAAGATATCGACTCGGACGCGATCGCCTACCCCCAAAATGTAGCCATCTTCTGTTGAAGTGGGTAGATTGCCAGGACTCAAACTAGCATTGGGTAACTGAGCCTCACTGATTGATGGAAAAAGGGCGATCGTACTCACCAAAAGCAAGTTTCCAATTAAAGGCCGGATTTGCCCTAGCGGGGTGCTCATCTCATTTCCCACCATTGAACCTTTTCCTCACCAAATAAAACTGCATCGAAGAAGTGCAGTCACAACTTCGCTAACATCTGCGAGGAGTTCTTCCAACATCAGGAAAAGTGGCCAAACTTTGGTTAAAACCTCATAAGCACATTACAAGCATATTTAGGGCTGCGATCTCGAAAAGTTTTTCAGAAGATCCGGATCTTCCCTCCTTTGCACTGAAACAGTTTAAAGCAAACTTCTATGTTCTAGGGTTTATCAGAGTTTGCATGCTCAGGCAAAGCGGATGTCACCAACCGTCCACTTGCCTTTTTTGTGAAACTGCCCTCTTCACCCTATACGGATAAGTGCGTGCACCAGATCATACGACGGCTGAGAAGATTGACTCGATCCAATAGGTCACGATCGGCTTACCGATCCTCCTCTCTCCCCATGAGCTGGGTGATTCCTGGAAAACTGGCTGTAGGGGGGTTGCCTCGCGCCGGAGACAGCATGACTTTAGCTGAGGCCAACATTGAGGCGGTGCTAACCCTTTGTGCTAGAGCCGAAGGGGTGTTGCCCTCCGATATTACGGATCATTTCCGTTGTTTCCGCTATATTTTGCCCGACAGCTACTACATTTTTGATCTGCAAGCGGAACAGCTGGCGCAGGTGGTTGAAATGATGCATGAGCAAATCGAGCAGGATCGAGCAGTTTATGTTCACTGCTTAGCTGGGGTAGAGCGATCGCCTACAGCCTGTATTGCTTACCTGTGTCAATACCAAGATCTAGAACTGTGGGAAGCCGTTAGCCATCTCAAACAGGTTCACCCTGATGCCATGCCAACCGATAGTCAGTTGCAGGTCGTTCGGGAGTTGGTGCAATTAATCACACCCAAACTGAGCCTTCCACCGGCTCCTTCCAAAGCGGCTCCTTCCCAACCTGTTCACCAACCTGTTCACCAATCTGTTCACCAAGCCTCGCAAGCAGAAGAACCCTCCGAGCCTATCCTGGTCAACGCCCAGACAACCAACTTCAATTAATTTTTAATCACCCATCTTGTTCAATTAGCAATGTTTTAGAGACGCCATTAATCGCGTCTCGAGGGATGGGTTACACTAATCCCGATTTGAGGGCGTATACTACGGCTTGAATACGGCGATCGACACCAAACTTGTTCAGAATAGAACGGATGTGGGTTTTCACCGTGTTGGTGCTGAGGTAAAGCTCTCCTGCGATCTCAGAGTTGCTACAGCCCTGAGTCAATAGGCGAAGTACCTCCTGTTCGCGCTCTGTCAATTGGGGCACTATCGCCATGTCTTGATTGGGACTGAGTGAGTGATTCATACTAGGCATAGGTCATTTAACCTCGCTAATAACTGCTGCTGTCAAACTTTTCTGCAATTACGCCCCAAAAAGTAGCCGCTACTTTGCTTCGCTACTCTGCTTGAGGAGGCTTGCGCTTGAAGACTCGTTCTTGAAACATCATGACTACAACATATAGGACGGGCACCATAAACAAGGTGAGAAATGTCGAAACAAACATGCCACCGAAGACCGCAGTTCCTAATGACTGACGACTTCCAGCTCCGGCACCTGTGGCGATCGCCAACGGAAAAATTCCCACTAGCGTTGAGATTGCCGTCATCAAGATTGGACGAAGCCGTTCATGGGCTGCTTCCACCGCCGCTTTCACCAGCGGCAATCCTTGCGCCCGCAATTGATTGGCAAACTCCACAATCAAAATAGAGTTTTTACTGGCAAGGCCAATCAACATCACGAGACCCACCTGGCAATAAACATCATTGATCAATCCTCGCATAGACTGCGCGACCAATGCTCCCAGAATCGCCAACGGTACAGCCAGCATGATGATGAACGGATCAATAAAGTTTTCATACTGAGCCGCCAGCACCAAAAACACAAAGACGAGTCCTAACCCAAAGATCAGGGGAGCCTGTCCACCTGACTCAAGCTCTTCCAGCGAGGTTCCCGACCACTCATAATTAAACCCAGGTGGCAAGATGTCAGCCGCCACAGTTTGCATTGCTTCAATTGCATCTCCAGAACTAAAACCTGGCGCAGCCGCCCCAGTGATTTCAATTGAGCGAAATAGGTTGTAGTGATTGATACTTTGAGCCCCCACACTAGGTGTCAGCGTCACCAAACTGCTGAGGGAAACCATATTTCCTCGACCCGATCGCACATACAGCCGACTTAGGTCTCCCGGTTCGGAGCGAAACTGTTGATCGGCCTGCACATAGACGCGGTAGTTGCGTTGCCCCAGCGTGAAGTCGTTGACATACTGGGAAGCAATTGAAGTTTGCAGCGTTCTCAAAATATCATCAATTGAAACATCGATCGCCTTTGCTGCGTTTCGGTCAATTTCGATCGACAGCTTAGGCGTACTAGCGGCAAACGTGGTAAAAACCTGCTGTAGTCCGGGCGTTTGGTTGGCTTGACCGATCATTTGTCCAGCCGTTTGCACCAGAGTATTGAGATCACCCACGCCCCGACGATCTTGTAGCTGAAAGGAAAAACCGCCAAACGTACCCAACCCTTGAATCGGAGGTGGATTGAGCGGAAGAACTCTCGCCTCTGTAATTCCCATAAATTGGGGGAAGAGTTGACCAATGATGGCATCGACTGACTGCCCTGGGCCTCGGCGTTCGGACCAGGGCTTAAGCGTTGCAAAGATGATCCCATTGTTGGCACTACTCCCAGTGAAGCTAAACCCAGCCACGGCAAAGGTACTGTTGATTTCGGGCACTTGCATCAACTGCTGCTCGATCCTAGCCACTACATCACTGGTGTAGTTCAGCGAGGTTCCTTCTGGGCCTTGTACCAAGGTAATAAAGTAGCCCTGATCTTCATCGGGCAAGAAGCCGGAGGGGACACGGGCAAACATCCAGGCTGTTAATCCCAATGCTAGAACAAACATGCCAACCATGATCATTCTAAATCGCATCAAAGCCTGAAGCGATCGCTGATAGCGGTGCTGAGTTCTGTCTAGCACGCTGTTGAATCGGACAAAAAACCAGTTTAACCAACGAGGTGGGTGTTGGCCTTGCTGTAGCAAGAGAGCTGCCATCGCCGGGGTAAAGCTCAGGGCTAGAAAAGTGGAGACTGCAATTGAGAAGGCGATCGTCAGAGCAAACTGGCGATAGAGGGCTCCTGTCGAACCAGGAAAGAATGCTACTGGAATAAAGACTGCCATCAAGACAAGAGAAGTCGCCACCACTGCGCCCGACAACTCTCGCATCGACTCAAGCGCAGCATCCCTTGGAGTCAATCCCTTTTCTTGCATCAGGCGGGAAATGTTTTCTACGACAATAATCGCGTCATCCACGACTATGCCGGTCGCTAGGGTCAAACCAAACAGGGTTAAAGTGTTGATCGAAAACCCAAAGATGTTCACGAACATAAACGTGCCAATCAGCGACGCCGGAATCGTGAAGGCCGGAATCAATGTGGTACGCCAGTCTTGCAAGAAAATAAAGATGATCAAAACTACGAGGGCGATCGCCTGAATCAACGTCAGCACCACCTCACGCATTGAGGTTTCGACAAAGGTCGTCGTATCAAATGCAATGGAGTAGTTCATCCCAGGCGGAAACCGCTCTGCTAGGCTGGCCAACTCGGCTTTTACTGCCGTTGCCACCGCTAGCGCATTACTCCCCGGCAATTGTGTTACACCTAAGCCAACCGCTTCCTGTCCTCCAAATCGCAATATCGTGCTGTAGTCTTGAGCCCCCAATTCTACCCTGCCAATGTCCCGAAACCGAACCAGTGAGCCATTCTCACCTGTCTTCAAAACCAGTTCTTCAAATTGCGATTCCTCCGTGAAGCGACTGAGCGCTTCTAGATCAAGCTGATATTGCTGGTCGCTAGATATTGGAGGCTGGCCCAGTTGCCCTGCTCCTACCTGGATATTTTGTTCGTTGAGCGCATTGACAACATCTTGCGTTGTGAGTCCCCGACTGGCCAATCGCTCTGGATCAACCCACAGCCGCATCGCGTAGCGCCGTTCACCAAAGATTTGGACATCGCCTACCCCCCGAATTCGCTTTAGCGCCTCAACGATGTAAAGGTCAGCGTAGTTGCTCAAGAAAGCAGGCGTATATTGATTATTTTCGGGATAGAGCCCGATCGCCATCAAGAAGCCACTCGACTGCTTGAGCACAGTGACTCCAGTCCGTTGAACCACGTCAGGCAACTGTGGTTGAGCAATTGAGACGCGATTTTGCACATCTACTGCCGCTAGATCAATGTCGCGCCCAGCATCAAACGTCACATTAATAGAGCTAGTACCATTGTTGCTGCTGGAGGACGAGATATAACGAACCCCTTCAACGCCGTTAATCTCTTGCTCCAGAACATTTGTCACTGCGTTTTCAACGACTTCGGCACTGGCTCCTGTGTAATTGGCCACCACTGTGACTTGGGGTGGCGCAATTTCGGGATACTGTGCGATCGGCAAATTTGGGATAGAGACGGCTCCCACCAAAATGATAATGATCGCGCAAACAATGGAAACAACCGGACGTTTGATAAACAGTTCGACAAACATAGGCTATTGCCAGAAACAATCGAGGACCAGAAAAGATCGAAGAGATGAATCTCGGATGCTGCATATGCCCCCATCGCCTAAGCTTGGGAGCTTTCGTTTACTTCGCTGACATTGCCGTATCTGGCATAATAGGCACCCCATCTGCCAAATTGAGAATCCCAGAAACAACCACTTGTTCTCCAGGCTCAATCCCAGAAAGGACTTGATAGCGGTTTCCTTGCAGATTGCCTAAAGTTACGGCTCGCTGACGAGCAATGAGCGCTGGCGGCGGTGGAGCGCCTTGAGCCGATGGAGAAGCACTGTTGGGTGCAGGTTCACTGTCTGGTGTAGATTCAGGCTCTTCTGCAACAAAAACGAAGGGCTCGCCCGCTAGCCGAGTGATAGCGACCGTAGGAATCAAAATGCCGGGTTGTTCTTGCCAAACGACTCTGAGCCGAACAAATTGACCTGCTCGAAGTTGGGCAGTGGCGTTACTGAACGTCGCTTTGGCTAGAATACTTTGCGCGACAGAGTCAACACTAGAATTGATAAAGCTAATTTGTCCGACACTCATGACCTTTCCCTCGGCATCGGTTAGCTCTACTCGTTGTCCAATCCGCAGTTCTGGCCCCCGCTCTAGAGGAATAGACAATCTTAAATCCAGTGAATCGTTTTGTGTAATTGTCGTCAGGACATCGTCGCTAGACACAACTTCTCCCAAGCGCACTGGGATATCGCCCACAACGCCATCGAAAGGAGCCACAATGGTTGTTTCTTGCAGTTGTACATTGGCACGATTGGCATTGGCTTGGGCTTGCTGTAGCCCTGCGTCCGCTTCTTGTAGGCTAGAACGAGCCGCCTGAATCCGCCGCTCACTGGCGTTAAGATTGGCCTGGGCCGTCCGGCGATCGCGCACCACCCCATCCAACTGCTGCTGTGGCAGCGCTCCCTCCTCAACCAAAGCCGCAATCCGACGATAGTTTTCTTCTTGCAAAGCGACTTCTGCCTGTTGAGCAATTCGTTCCGCTTCTAAGACATCGATTTGCGACGCGGCATTGGCGCGAATGGCACGAGCCGAATTGACACTGGCTAGTACGCTAGCAACATTAGCTTCCTGCTGATCTGGCTTGAGCTGGATCAGAGGTGTTCCGGCTGTGACGCGATCGCCCGCTGCCACAAAAATCTGGCTGACCCGCCCAGTCACCTCTGGCCGTACTGTCACCGACTGCTGTGATTCTAGAGAACCAATAAACTCAGTCGAGTCTTCAACTGTTGAAACCCCAACCGTTTCCAGCTTGACGGGAAGTCCAGGTGGCTGTCCCGCCGCTGACTGAGTTGCCTCTTGGGCCTGACTTGCTGCCCACCACCGCCAGCCCAACCCAAAGCCCATCAGCAAAATCACCATGCCCAAGATTGAGATCCATCGAACTGAGCGGTGGCTGGAGGAAGACCGACTCAGATCTGCCTGTTCTGGATCTGCCTGTTCTGGAACTGCCTCCTCCGGTGCAGTCTCAGACGGAAATGAAGAATTAGATTGCACCATTATCTTGCGCGCTACACCTTATTTAGAGAACTTGATTGAGTGAACCTAGATTCAGAAGAGAACTTAGATTCAGAAGAACTGAGACACTCCGAATAAATCGTGGTCAACCCGCAGTTGATCTCCCCAAGCCAATCGCCTGAGCAAAGCAGAATTTCAAATATTGATCCCAATCGCAGGCCAAATCCAACGGACTCGTAAGTTAAACCTTCGTAAGGATGATAATACGATACGTTATCGTATTGTAATAAGCGTGTCAACGGTGTTAGCAGCCCTAGAGCCTAAATATTAGGAATCCGTTTGATAAGATGACTGAACGTAAAGGTGTTCCCCTGATCCGATGACAGATGGTAACTAAGACCCTATGATGTGCCCAGCTGAAAAAAGCACCCCTGGACGACCCCGCAGCACAGAAGTTGATCAGGCCATTTTGCAAGCGACGCTTGATTTGCTGGCAGATGTTGGATATTCAGGCTTGAGTATTGAGGCGATCGCCTGTCGGGCAGGCGTTGGTAAGTCCACTATTTATCGGCGCTACAATTCCAAAGAAGAACTGATTGCAGAGGCCATTGAACATAGTCGTCCTGAGCTGCAAGTTCCAAATACTGGAAACCTTTGGGATGACTTGGACGAAATGCATAAGCAGGCCGCCGCGACCGATCTCTCCCCGCTGGGCCGGCAAACAATCGCCATGATCATTAGTCTTGCCTCTACCAGCCCTCAATTTGCTGAAATTTACTACAAGAAGTATCTACTTCCCCGCTGGAAAGCGGCTTCGGTGATCTTTGATCGCGCTAAGGCTAGGGGAGAGCTGGCTCAAGATGTAGATGCTCACTTGATTTGTGACTTGATGACGGGCTTGCTGTTTAAGATGATCATTTTCAATTTGGAGAGTGAAGCTCTTGAAGACTATATGTGCCGGGCGCTTGAGTTTCTTCTTAAGGGTGTAACGTCTCGGCCTGTACCGCTAGAGTGAGCGTTTGAGATCAATCACTCTACCAACCAATCACTCTAGCAACCAATCACTCTACCAACCATTGAATGGCCAGTTGCACAACACCAATTGCAACCTGCACCAACGGCCAACCGATCACACAGATTGCGACTGCCCGCCAAAGGCCAATACCCAGTCCCTGTCGGACGGCGACAATCACCGCCAGCAAGCTCCAAGTTGCCAACCCAACTTCAATCGGTCGCCCCAAAAGGGGAATCACTGTCAAGAAGTTGAGGAGCTGTGGGGTATGGGCATATCCAATCGGCCCCAACAGTTTACGGTAGGTTGGAGTGTGTGAAATGTGTACGTCGTGGCGGCACAACCACTTCCCAATCTTCCAAATGGAGAAGGTCCAGAAGTAGTAGCCCCCAATCACGCTCAGGGCATTCGCCACAAAGCCAAACACCAACAGCAGGAGCGGAGCTTGGTAGAGCAATAAAATGATGCTGCTCCCAATAGCATGGGATAGGGCTACTACTGCGACGACCAATTGAGCCCGTCGAATTGTCACCGCATTGCGATCGGCATCTTCATAAAGATCTGGATTGAGCGTGAGTGCCTCCCAGAGAATCTTACCGATCCCGATTTCTTGCTGCTCTAGCATGGCTGTAAGTTGCCCCTTGTAAGTTGCCCCTTGTAAGTTGTCCCGTTGGATTGATGACGGCCCTGAACCTGATTCTGGTATAAGAACATCAACCTACAGTTACTTTTTAAACCTCTATTCCAACTTCATGTTCAGATTTTTTGGCAATGTGCTGGCCTGGTTTCGGAGCGGAACCCTTAATTTACTGCTGTTTGCAGTTGTTTTGTTACTCTTGTGGGGAACTTTGGCCCCCGTCGGGACCCTTGTCTGGTGGATAGAGCAAGGTTCAGATGAGCTGGAGGTTGGCAGTGAGCGACTGCTCAATCGGTCTAGGGAGGACGCAGGAGCAGGTTCAGAGGCAGGTTCAGAAGAGGCTGCGGTCAATTGCTACATTGTGTTTCTGACTGGGGTGGGCGATGTTTCTGCCGATCAGTTGGCCTCTGGGGAAGAAATATTTTTGGATCAACTAGAGCAAGAGCATCCCTACTGCTTGACTGTGCGCGATGTATTTCCCTATTCCGCGGCTAACCAGGATATTGGTGGACAGCAAATTTTTGAATATCTCTGGCAGGTGGCTGAAGAGGCTGAAGGCTGGCTAGAGCTAACAAAATATGTTCTGCAAGCTCGCAATGTTTGGCGATTGGCGCTTTCAGCCGATGACCGCTATGGGGCAATCTATAACCAGGCGATCGCCCTCTCAATTGCAGAGCAAATGGAAAATCAGCAGCCAATCCCCGACGCATCTGAAGACCCCCTACAGTTGATTTTGATGGGCACCAGCGGCGGGGCTCAGGTTGCGCTTGGTGCTGCACCCTATCTGCGGCAGTGGCTACCTGTAGAAATTACAGTCGTTTCCTTGGGGGGAGTCTTTGACGGCAACACAGGGTTTGACCATGTCCAGCAGATTTATCACTTACACGGAGAGCGAGACTGGATTGATAACATTAGCAGCGTCTTATTTCCCTCGCGCTGGCGCTGGACAGTCGGTTCTCCGTTTAACCGCGCTCGGCGGCAGGAAAGATATACGGCTCTCAGCAGTGGCCCCCATGAACATGAGGGTGATGAAGGCTATTTTGGGGAGACGATCGCCGAGGGCGACAACACGACCTACCTAGATCTAACACTCCAACGAGTCAACGAACTTTCAATCTGGTCGGACTTAAATAATTAAATAATTAAAAAATTAATTATTATCCTGTTGTGCTTCCTCTCGCTGCTCGGTCACAGCCACCGCGTAAGTATCCGGTACAATTGGGCTGCCCCGCCGCTTGGCATAAACTTTGGTAAATTCGGCTCCGACAAACAAGATATGAGCCGTGTAGTAAATCCAAGTGACCAGAATTAGAAAAGACCCCGCAACGCCATAGGCCGAGCCAAAGTTGGTTTGCCCCAAAAAGAGACTAAACAGAAACTGTCCCAAGATAAACAAGATTGCCGTCAGGCAAGCCCCAACCCCTGCATCTCGCCATTCCACATGAGCATCCGGCAAAATCTTGTACATGGCCGCAATCAACAGCGTTACGCCAACCACAAATACCGCAAAGCTCAGCCCCTGCCAGACTTGGCCTATATCCGCTGGCAACACATCGGCCAGCACATCTACCACCGCACTAAGCACAATATTTGATAGAAAGTAGGCAATTAGCAATGATGCGATCACCAACACCATGACAAACGACAGCATGCGTTTGCGGACGAAGGTAAACACATGCCGTCCGGGTTGTGGTTTGACGCCCCAAATGCGGTCAAGGGCATTTTGAATTTGGACAAAGACTCCCGATGCCCCAAACAGCAGAAATCCAATTGTAAAAATTAGCCGTAGTGGCCCTTCATCGGTATCATTTCGCAGATTGGCGATCGCCGTTTCAATGATCTGAGCCGTATCATCTCCCACTACCGACTCCAAACGACCTACCAACTCTCCTTGAGCCGCTGCTTCCCCAAAAATTGCTCCCACAATCATAATGATGATAATCATCAAAGGGGCAAGCGAGAAAATCGTGTAGTAGGCCAAAGACGAAGCGAGTAAGGAAACCTGATTGAGCTGCCATTCTGCTGCCGTTTCTTTGAGTAGTCCCCAAATATCTTGAAGATTCATCCTGTCTCTTAGCCACCTACAATAACAAGGCCAGCGATCGCCCCAGGCAGATCCTAACTTTTATCTTCATAGCGAGAATCGATTCCACTTTCTACCCCACAAGGACAGAACTTAGGTCTAAAGTTGGACTTCGAGCCAAGACAGCCTCAGTGCTTCAGGAACGATCCTGTAGGATGGGAAGAAATAGGGTCAACGCTTGGCATGGACCTGTGGCGTGCGATCGCCCCTGTTTGGCTTACCGTGCAGAACTTAAGACCGTGAATGCTTCTTCTCACTCGACTGACGCTTCTCTAAACCTGAATCAGCTGTTTCCGTTTGAGCTGGATGATTTCCAGCGGCAGGCGATCGCGGCCCTGGAGGCCAACCGATCGGTCGTAGTGTGTGCCCCCACTGGATCGGGAAAAACTCTCATCGGCGAGTATGCCATCCACCGCGCCTTGGCCCACGGCAAGCGAGTCTTTTACACCACCCCCCTCAAAGCGTTATCTAACCAGAAACTGCGTGACTTCCGCGAACTGTTTGGGGCAGATCAGGTCGGGCTGCTCACGGGTGACGTTTCCGTCCATCGGGAAGCGCCCATCCTGGTGATGACCACCGAAATCTTTCGCAACATGCTGTATGGGACGCCGATCGGTGAAGTCGGAACGTCTCTAATTGGCGTCGAAACCGTCGTTTTAGACGAATGCCACTACATGAACGATCGCCAGCGGGGAACCGTTTGGGAAGAATCGGTCATCTATTGCCCTGCGGAAATCCAATTGGTAGCCCTTTCCGCCACCGTTGCCAACAGCGGACAACTCACCGACTGGATCGACCAAGTGCATGGCCCCACCGATCTGATTTACTCAGACTTCCGGCCCGTGCCCCTCCGCTTTCACTTTTGCGATCTGAAAGGATTGCAGCCCCTGCTCAACACCAAGCAAACTGGCATCAACCCCAAGCTCAAGCGCAAAGGCAAGCCGCGTGGACGCCAGGATGTTCCACACTTAGGCATGGTGGTCAAGCAGATGCAGGAACGCGATATGCTTCCAGCCATCTACTTTATCTTTAGTCGCAAAGGCTGCGATCGCGCCGTTTCTGAGCTAAGTGGCTTTTCTTTGGTCAATCCCCAGGAAGCCGATGAACTGAAAACCCAGATTGACCTGTTCTTGGCCCGAAATCCCGATGCAGGTCGGACCGGGCAGATTGCGCCCCTCTATCGGGGTATCGCCGCCCACCATGCAGGCATCTTGCCCGCTTGGAAAGGCTTGGTCGAAGAACTCTTCCAACAAGGACTGATCAAAGTTGTCTTCGCGACGGAAACCCTGGCCGCTGGGATCAACATGCCGGCCCGCACCACCGTGATTGGTAGCCTCTCCAAACGCACCGATCGGGGCCACCGCTTACTCACCGCCTCTGAGTTTTTGCAGATGGCCGGACGGGCGGGACGACGCGGCATGGATGAACTCGGCCATGTCGTCACGGTGCAAACTCAGTTTGAAGGCGCATCAGAAGCGGCGTATCTAGGCACCACTGGAGCAGATCCGTTGATTAGCCAGTTTACGCCGAGCTATGGCATGGTGCTCAATCTGCTCCAGACGCATACCCTCGATGAGGCGAGGGAGCTAGTCGAGCGTAGCTTTGGTCAATATCTAGCCAGCCTGCACCTGAAGCCGCAACAGCAAGCGATTCATGATTTAGATGACGAAATTGTCCAACAGCAGGAGCAGTTAAAAGACGTTAATCTCGACCTGCTGGCCAACTATGAGAAGCTGCAAGAACGCCTCAGAGAAGAACGTCGCCTTCTCAAAACGCTGCACCACCAATCCCAGGAAGTGCGATCGCAGGATTTGGCCGTGGCGCTGCCCTTTGCGGTTGCGGGCACCGTGCTGACCCTCAAAGGCAAAAATATTAGGGTGAGTACACCTCTCTCGGCGGTGCTCGTCACCAAGGTTGCTGGAGCAGGCCAGTTTCCCTACCTGATTTGCTTAGGGCAGGACAACCGTTGGTATGTCATTACGGTGTCAGACGTTGTGGGCTTACATGCCGAGTTTCCGCGTTTGGCAGGGGCAGACCACCTGACACCTCCAGTGGATATGCCGCTGAAGCCGGGACAAAACCGGAGTGGCAGTGACGAAACTGAGGCGATCGCCCAGCAAATTCCAGCCATGTCACCTGAGCTAGAGGTTGCACCAGAAGTTCAAGCTCAGATGGAGCGAACAGCCGCCGTAGAAGAGCAGATCCAGACCCATCCTGTCCATCGCTGGGGAAATCCAGGCACTTTGATCAAGCGTCGCAAACGGCTAGAACGGATGTTGGCCGAACAGCGCGATCGCCAGCAAAAGCTTGGCAAGCAATCCCATCGCTATTGGCAAGAATTCGTCAACTTGATGGAAGTTTTACAAACCTTTGGTTGCCTAGAAGGCATAGCGCCGACTCGTCTCGGTCAAACGGCTGCTGCGATTCGGGGCGACAATGAGCTATGGCTCGGCTTAGCGCTGGCCTCCGGCGAACTCGACGAACTCGATCCCCACCATCTAGCGGGAGCCTGTTCGGCTTTGGTGACAGAAGTTTCCCGACCCGATAGCTGGTCTCGCTACGATTACTCCCCTGAGGTCGGGACAGCTCTGGCCAATTTGCGAGGGCTGCGCCGTCAGGTCTTCCAGATGCAGCACCGCTATCAGGTTGCGCTTCCAGTCTGGTTAGAGTACGAGTGGGTGGCTTTGGTCGAGCAGTGGGCCCTTGGGACTGAATGGGCAGAGCTGTGTGCCAACATCAGCCTAGATGAAGGCGATGTCGTCCGAATTTTGCGGCGAACGCTCGATTTTCTCTCGCAAATTCCTCACGTTCCCCATCTACCCGATGCCTTGCAGCGTAACGCCGTCCGGGCCATACAGCTAATCGATCGCTTCCCCGTTAACGAAGCGATTAGTTGATTTTGGGGCGAAGAGCTTAAGGGTAAAGAGTTAAGAGTTAGCGTTGGGACAAGTTTGGATCAGGGACAAAATCCGGCGCTAACATGACTCGCTAGCATCACTGCCGCTTTACAAGTTTTTTATAAAAGCTTCATATCCCCACCCAAAGATCTCCTGCCCTTGCCGTATCAGGATGTTGGGTAGATCGGCATAGGGAAAATCCGCGACAAATTTTTTGGTTTGCTCGGATTTTACAGAGAATAGGGTTTCCACTACTAGGGATCACGGTTTAGGATGATCGACGGGACATCTCAATTCGTCAAAATTAATCATAAATTTAGTTTTTTGACTTGTAGTGATATGTCGCCAAAGTTCTCTAATGGGAATCAGATTCTGAGCGGACTGCTCCGCCCCCTCCTGCTAGGGCTGACTATGTCTTAAGGGCGATCGCTAGCGTGACCCCATTCCTGCAGGCTGGTGCAATCTGCCAACACGCTTTTGATGTGAGGAGTAAGTTTCATTGGCTCAGACTCGTTCCTGGCAATCCCGCTGCCATTCAATGCTTCAATCCGATTGCGCCCTATCTCCGCTGAAAGGGATCTTAATTGGAGCTTTAGCGGGAACCATCCTTCATTCCCCGATTCTGGTTTCAACAGCGCTGGCAGAAACGACCCCCGTTTTAGTTTCTCAGGCTCAACAGCGGCAGGCGATTACGCTAGGTGTGATTCGTAGTGCGGAGAATGCCCCTCAGTGGCAGAACATTAGCGATCGCCTCTCCGCTCTAGACACCCCCTACGAGGTGATTGAGCTCAACGATGTGCAACAGGCGGGCGATTTAGCCAATTTCACCGTTGTTTTTCTCCCCAATATTCAGACACTTTCTTCCGAGCAGGTTTTAGCCCTAGAGGCTTGGATGGGCCAGGGGGGACGGTTGATCGTCAGTGGCCCCGTTGGCAGCCAATCTTCTCATGGTGTCCGTCAAGCCCTCCAAGCTTTGTTAGGAGCCTACTGGGCTGCCCCCCTTTCTCGCCCCTCCAACCTCCAGTTGATTCGTCCTGAGACCCAGTCCTGGCTGCGGCAAGGGCGAACTTCCCCAATTCCTGGCGGTGTCTTGGTGCCTACTGGCATGTCTAGCCAAACCGTTGTGACTTGGGAAAACGTAGCCACCCACGATCTAGCCAATCAACCCGAGTGGTTTGATATCACAGCAGACGGCGTGGCAGCCGTTGTTATTACCCCTCGGACAACCTTTCTCGGTTGGGAATGGGGCCAGACTACCCAAGATCTCGATCAGGCTTGGCTGCGAGCTACCCTTGACCGTTACGCAACCTCTCGCCCCAGAAGCTCCATCAGTCGCCAGCCTTCGACGCGCCTTTCAGGAAATACCGTTCCCCCGGCCCAAGAGCTGCTCGACCAATATGCTCCTTTTCTGCCCAACGCCAGTTCGCCCGAACGGACCACCCCTTCCTCCGCTCCCGCCGCCCGCTCTACACCTGCTACGCCGACTCGTTCTGCTGCAGGAGGGGCAACGCAAGATCCGGCAGACGCAGTTGCTCCGGCGGGATTGGACGTCGAACTGAGCGCCCAACCGATCGCCGCAATGGAAGCGATCGCCATGCGACAGGAGCTAGAAAGCTTGATTGGTCGTTATGAGAGCGCCATGCTTTCCGCTCGTACACTCAGCGCCAGTGGCGACGTAGCAGAGACTTCCCTCGATCCAACAAATCCAGCCCTTACCGCTAGTGCCAAAGAGGCCCTCCTCAGCGATGCCACTGCTGCCGAATCAGCCGCATTAGCCGCTGGACTGACCAACCAGCCCCTGATCGAAGCACGTCGGATTTTAGAAACCTTTCCGCGACTGGTCTCTGAGCGAGACTACAGGGCCGCCCGCCGAGAATGGCTCCGAGCCCGACAGTTGCTGTGGGAAAACTTTCCGACCGATCGCCCGATCGCCCAGCCTGAAATCCGAGCGATGTGGCTCGATCGGGGCACCATCGTCCGAGCCGGATCTAGACAAGGACTGGCTCGTATTTTTGATCGGCTAGCCGCAGCAGGGATCAACACCGTCTTTTTTGAGACGGTCAATGCAGGCTATCCGATCTACCCCAGCCGTGTAGCACCCCAGCAAAACCCACTCACCCGGAGCTGGGACCCCTTAGAAGCCGCAGTCGATCTGGCCCACGAGCGAGGAATCGAGCTACACGCCTGGGTGTGGGTATTTGCGGCGGGCAACCGTCCCCACAATGCACTGGTAGGTCGCTCCGATGACTATCTAGGGCCGATTTTGGAAGCTCATCCCGATTGGGCCAACTACGACAACCGGGGCAGTGTGATTCCGCCCGGTCAAGGCAAACCCTTTTTAGATCCGGCTAACCCAGCCGTGCGGCGTTATCTGCTGAGTCTGTTTGAGGAGATCACAACCCGCTACAACGTCGATGGCCTGCAGCTCGACTATATTCGCTACCCGTTCCAAGACCCTGGCGCTGGACGCACCTACGGCTATGGCACCGCCTCGCGTCAGCAGTTTCAACGGATCACGGGAGTCGATCCGATGACGATCTCACCGCGCGATCGCCAGCTCTGGCAGCAGTGGACTGAGTTTCGGATGGAGCAGGTCAACTCCTTCGTGGCTGAGACTTCTAGATTGCTGCATAGCCGCCGTCCCGAACTAGTAGTCTCTGCCGCTGTGTTTGCGATGTCGGAGCATGAGCGGGTTCAGAAAATTCAGCAAAACTGGGAAGTGTGGGCACGTCAGGGCAACGTAGACCTCATTGTGACCATGAGCTATGCGATGGATACCAACCGTCTGCATCGTCTAGCAGGTCCCTGGCTGTCAGAAAATGCCAATCTTGGCTCAACACTGGTGCTGCCTGGAATTCGATTGCTCAACCTATCCGATTCGGCGGCGATCGACCAGATTCAGGCGCTGCGCGATCTACCCTCAGGGGGCTACTCACTGTTTGCTGTCGAAAATCTTAATGACAATCTGCAGGCCGTCTTCAGCCGCACCCAAGGTCAAGATAACAATTCTCGGGAGCCTATCCCCCATCGAGATCCGTTTGGCACGGCTGCTGCTCGCTACAACGCTATGCAGCGTGAGTGGGACTTCATGCTGGAAAACAACATGCTGTGGATGCGCCAAGAACAGCTCGACCAGTGGAACCGGAATGCTACTTCGTTAGAAGAAGCGCTGCAGCAACTTGCAGAAGACCCCTCTCCCCAGCGACTCGAACGCGCCAAGACGCAGCTCAGCGCCTTTAGAACTCGCTTTAGAACCTGGATGTACCTCCAATCTCTCAATCACAGCTACCGCATTCGGACCTGGGAAAATCGTCTCGCCACGCTAGACAACCTTTTGGCCTACGGCGAACGAGTCGTTTTGCAGCGCCAAAATGGTAGAGCGGTTCAGAGGCCAAGGGGCGATCGCTAAAACCTTCTAGCCCCACAGCAAGTCTGCCCCAAGTTACGTAAAAGCTTGGGCGTTGCCGAACCCTAGCCTTTCTCTAAGGGAAAAGGCTAGGGTATAGAGCTGCTAAGACTGCGTTGGCGTTGTGATATTGCGCGGGAGGTAGTCAGCCCCCTGCTTCGTCGCGCAGAAGCCCAGATCTATCGACTGGTCGGCTTGCAGCACCCTACCCCAATCGGGTGGTGTGACGGTATAAGTTGAACCTTGACGGTTAAACGTCCCGTTCCAGCTTTGATTGATCTCGGCTTGGGCCATCTCAAACTGCAAGCGCCAGTTTTGAATACTTGCGCTGCTGGGATTGGTGACTTGAAAGCTCACACAAAATCCAGCATCCCAATCGGATTGCACCATCAAGCTTGTGCGTAATTCATCAGGCTGTGTTGGACGGGGCTTGGAGATCGGTGAAGGACTAGGGCCCAGTGGAGTGGGAGTGGGGCTAGGAGTAGGACTGGGAGTAGGACTGGGACTGGGAATCTGGGTAGGCAATAGCTGCTTCAGAAGCTGATGCTTGGGGGCATCTATCGTTTGCCAATCATCTAAAAGAATGCCGCCCGTATCATCACTATTGGGATTCCAGCTCCAGTAAGCAAAGCCAAGCTGTTGCTGTTGAAGGTAGTTGACAAACTGTTGCTGCCAAATGCCTTCTTGAGACTGCGAATCAACTTGTCGCCCACCAAACTCACCGACCCACACCGGGGCAATCCCTTCCTTTGCAATGTACTGGAAACCTATTTCCCAACGGTCATAAAGATTGGTTGGAAAAGAAGGTTCAGAAAACCAGGGTTGATTGAAGACCCCTGGACCATATTCGTGGGGGGAGTAAACCAGCTTTTGGGGATTGGATAGCCGCACCGGATAGTTGCGAACGCCTTCGAGGTTGCCACCCTGCCAATGAATTGCCAGCTTTTGTCCAGGTACATTGTTTTCAACCCCCTCTACGACAATGAGCCAGTCGGGATTGATGGCTAAAATTGCATTTCCGGCTCGCTCTGCGGCTAGTCGCCAGTCAGTCGCGCGATCGCCCGTTCCCCAACTGGCCCGACCGTGAGGCTCATTCTTCAAATCAGCGCCAATCACGTTTTTTTGATTGCGATATCGCTCAGCCAACATTGTCCAGGTATTGATCCAGTCTTGCTCTGTAAAACCGTCACCATACCAAAGTTCTGGAATGCGACTGTTGTTGAGCCGGTGGCTGTCTAACAAGATATATAGCCCTTCTTGCTCTGCTGCTTGGACAATCAAATCCATCACTTGCAGAGGTGTCTTGTTGAGCAAATCTCCATTATTGCCAATTAAAAAATCAACGCCGCCAATTGAACTGGAACGGAGAGCCTGCACAGAATAAGGCAGCCGAATCAGGTTATACCCCAAACCTTTGATCTGACTCAGCATCTCTTTATAGTCACGCTGCCATAACCCATGCGGCACTTGCAGCTCAGTTTCCATTCCAAACCAGTTTACGCCTCTCAGCAAAACAGGCTGACCTGTTGCATCAATAATTTCAGATCCACGTGTCGAAAAGGGGAGTTGGTTGAAAGTCGAAGCCTCTGCATTTGGGTAAGAAATTGATCCCGGTAAAGAGAGCCAAACGAACAGAAACATCGAAATTAAACTGGTCATAATCCAGCGGTGCGATCGCCAGAACCGCCACTTCGTTAGATAGATCATTTGCAATGATTAGAATTGAAAAAACATAGACTAGCTCATTATTCTTTTCAAAGAGACTTCTATTAGATCCGGGAAATATAGACAGCCGGTCAACAGGGAAAAACGATATATAGAGGTCCTATTTGTCATGTTGCCTCTGAAAGATGCAATCTGGGATGCCATCTAAAAGAACTCAAGCATAGCAATCCAAGCCTTTGCTGTCAGGGAAAAGTCAGCTCTGATTGACATATTCTTCCACCATCCTACGGGTTTCTACCTAAAGATAGATGCACAAAATAAATTTTCTTGAGATGAAATTCCCTTCTCATCTAAAGGGCTTAACTCTATCTAAGGATAGATGCCCGAACTAGGATTATTTCTTGTCTCTGCGGGCTTTTTAGACATCGAACTGAGCCCTTTTGAAAGTTCATCCCATCTTCAACTTAGATTAAGTCTCTTTACGAGATTTATACGTATATTCATGGAGACAGGAGTTAATTTATAAAGCAGTTCTACTTAATTACCCCCCGACCTGATAAGTCCTTCACAGTTGCATCTTGCAGCGTAGGGAAGGAGAACCTCAGGTAGCCGATCTAACCTTTGCTGTTCATACCAACACGAGAACCTATGAACTTTTCCCGTTGTGTACTTTCGTCTACGGTTTTGGCTGGAGCAGTTTTTGCTGTTGCAACTCTGCCTCTAGCAATGATGGGCTCGCAGCCAGTGACCATCCAGTTAGAAAGAGAACCCGTCTTTGTGGGTCAAGTTAAAGAGTTGGCGGCCCCTTATCTAGGATTTGCAACCGCTATCAGTTTGGGTGTGGGAGTTGCAAGCTTGGCAACTGCAGGATGGCGGCATTCTGCTCGTAAGTACTCTCAAGCAGAGGAGCAAATGTCTGCCCTCAAACAGCAAATCCAAGAGCAAGAAATGCTGTTGGAGAACCTACAGTTCTCAACGTCCCGGCTTTCAGGCTCTGGGTTAGACTTCTTTCTCCAGGATGAGACGGCCCAACCGACCCAACCTGCAGCACCAGTAAATCCACCAGTTCAGTACACCGTTGTTGATACGGTTCAAGCCTCCCATTCTGGCTCTCTAGCTCAGCATGTCTCTCAGCATGTCTCTCAACCCGTGCCTGCTGCACCTAGTCTTGAGGCTAAACAGCAAAATAGAGTGCAGGCCGCAACAGCATTGTCTTCAGCACAGGCTTTCATAGGTTTTGCTCGACCCACTTTTGCTGAGGTGTCGGCTGTCGCTCGGCCTACAGGCACTGTCCATGCGGCGGCGGTATCTCAGACTGCTGAAGGCTCCGATTTAGCCAGTTCTGCTCAAATGAACGAATTACTCAATCACTTGAAGCATGTAATGGCTCAAATTGAGGGACTGCAAGTTGATCAAACAGCCCCTCAAAACTTCAATGCGCCAGCTTCGATCTGGCCACAGCAAAAGTTCGCTTCCTAGATGCCTCTAAAGACTGCTGTCTCCAAAATCACAGAGCTTTATCGAAAGAACTGATCGGGAGATAAGGGATCATTGGTTTTTCTCCAGGTTGGCGATTCAGTTTCTTGCGGATTAGAGCTATTGTTGGCTTGTACCTCAGGTTGTTGCCTATTACTGACTGGTGTGGTCAAAGGTGGGGATGTACTTCCAGTCGGCAAGGAAATTGTGAGCGCTTTTTGAGCTTGCAAATATAGCTCTCCATCAGTTGTAAAGCGGGATAACGTAGCTTGGAGTAGCTTGTCTTGATTCTCAACCCGCGCTCTTAGACCATCTGGCTGACGCGAAGGTTCAAGCGTGACTAAGAAAGTCACATCTGATTCGGGCTGAAGTGACGGTAGACTTTGCTGGTTTAGCTGCCAAGCTTCTTGAAATTTACCATCAGGGGCGACTTGCCAAAGGTTGAGCGTGGTCTCCCAGTCTTTTTGAGAGACTTCTGCAAATTGACGATCTAAAACTGCATAAACGGGTTCACCTGTTGAGTTGGATCGACTTAAGTTGAGATAGCGAATTGCTGAAACGGTAACTTGAGTCTGATCAGGAAGTGCGGCACGACCTGTAACTCGATAGTGTCCTGGATTTCCGGCTGGTTCGATTTGCCGAATTGAAAGTTCTAAAGGCTCAGGAGAAAAGGTCGTATCGACCCAACGGGTCAATGTTGCACAGCTTGTGCAAGTCCACAGCAATGGTAATATCAGGCCAATAATTAGCAAACGTTTGAATCGCAACATAGTTTGTACTTAAGTTGGTTTGGACTCAAGTTGACTTGACAGCACAGTTGGTAGAAATAGGGTTCAGGATGAAGATGCCTAATTTTTCGGTTTCAAGATTTCCAACTCATCGAGTACCGTTCCGGTTGTTGGCACTGCAAATTGGGGTGGGTGTGTCGGTTCTTCAGATTGCGACAGGCGTGGCATCGGCTGATCCAGCTGCACCCTTTCGCTTCAGTCACCCTGATCAAAATCAGCAGGCTGCTGACTCCACAAATGGTATTCCAGATCGGAGTATTCCAGATCGCGATCGCCCCTTCATCCTATCTGGGGGGGACGCTCCGGTTTCCCCTGTTATAGCAGATGCATTGAGTCATCCCAACCCGACTGTAGCTTCTGTACCAATCAGGTTGGATAATTTGTCAGGCGCTCCAGCCCATACCAATCCAGCCCATACCAATCCAGCCCCTGAGCTGACAGAAACCGCTCCGACCAATTTACCCTTCCAACTGTCTCAGACTCCGGCTTTGCCAGAGGCGGCTAATCCGGCGATCGCAGTAGGCCCAAACTCCAGCCCAAACTTCAGCCCAAACTTCAATAGAGAGGCTTTACCCCAGTCCACTTTTTCTAACACGGCAACCTACGATCCGTCCGCCCCATTTACCTTTCAGCCGCCAAGCCAAGCCACGGCATCCTCCCAACCGACCTATTTCACGCCCGCGCCCAATCCAAGCTATCAAGCGCCGATTGCCAGCCCTGCGCCTCAACTCCCAGCCGATATTTTTACGCAAGTTCCAAGCCAGTCTCCGGTGCCAGGGCTTTCAGATGTAGATAGGGCTCCCTTGACCGACTCGCAGCCTTTGTTGCCCGCGACGGCCACGACGCCTCCGACGCTTCAGCTTCAGGGGGTTTATGTGTTGCAGGGCGATGACTCTTCCGCGAGAGCCCGGGTCTCGACGACCTATCCGCTGACGCCACAAATTTTGTTTGGTGGCACGCTAGACCTCACCAGTGGTAATGCTTTCAGTGATTCTCCCGAAGATGGGCTGAGCATCAATGAGCTGTATATTGCTACTGCGCCTCGCGACTTGCCGAATCTCCGGTTTGTCTTGGGACAGCTCGATTTAACGTCTTATTTTGATCGCAACAGTTTTGCGAAGGACGGAGCGTCTCAGTTCTTTAATCCGGTCTTTCAGACCAATCCAGCTCTGACTGCGGCGTCGATCGGCTCTCGTCCGGGTGCTCTCGTCAACTGGAGCGTCACCGACGATTTGGAAGCGCGAGCAGCGGTATTTTCTTCGGCCCGCAGCATTGGTGACTTTTCGCTAGATGGCTTTGCGGGTGAGGTGGGCTTCCGAGTCGGCAATGCGATTATTCGTGGCACCTATGCAACGGCTCGTGAGACTGGATCGGGGGGCGGTTTTCGGGAGGTGTTTCAAGTCGATCGCGGTGATGGCCAAACGGGTTTGCTGAGGGGCGATCGCCAAGAATCTTACGGCGTCAATGCAGAAATCTTTGTCCCGGCGCTGAATATGGGAATTTTTGGCCGCTATGGCCGCTATGAAAACCTTGATCTAGGGCTGGGCGGTGATACTTACAGCGGTGGCCTTAACTTCTTCGATGTGTTGAATAACAACGATCGCCTCGGGGTTGCCTATGGCCGGGGCTTGTCAAACGAACAGCTTCGGCGTGCGGCCAACGACAGGATTCCGGATGTGTTGGAAGTGTTCTATGACTTCCCGCTGCTGTCAAACCTACGATTGGGCCTGACGTACCAGCAGCTGAATGAGTTTTCTGAATCGATCGCGGGATTACGCATCCGCACCGAATTTGACGTTACCCCCAGAGGAATGCAGTAGTTATGAATAGGGGATCTCCTGGTAGAAGGGCTGATCGGCTTTGGCGGATTGGCGTGAGCAGTATGGTCGGATTAGGACTGATCGGTAGTCCAATTTTGGAGGGGATCACGGGCACTGCGGTGGCGATCGCCCAATCTGTTCCAGCTCCGGTGCGAGAAGCTTACACTTTGCTGGGCCGAGGGCTGGTAAATCAGGCCATCACGGCTTTTCAGCAGGTGCTCCGCCAAAGTCCGCGTTTGGTTGAAGCGCGATTGGGGTTGGCGATCGCCTATCGCAGGGCAGGACGAGATGCAGAGGCGCTGCAAGCCTACGAGCAGGTGTTGGAGACTGATCCCGACAACCGTCTGGCGCTGATGACGATTGGCATCCTGGGCGGCTATCGCACCGAGTGGCAAAACCGAGGCATTACAGCTCTCAACCGCTTACTAGAAAACAATTCCAACGATATGGAGGCCCGTGCCCAACGGGCTTTGCTCTATGGCTATCAGAGCCGTTTTGCAGAGGCGATCGCGGACTACAATATTGTTTTGCAGCGCAATCCGACCCCGGATGCTGTCTTGGGTGCGGCGCAGGTCTATGCCTACAGCGGCAACTACTCGGGTGGACTGGCCTTGTTTAACCGCTACCGCGAAACCGGGGGCGCAATTGAAGGGAGTGCGGCGATCGCCTACGCCCTCGCATTGCGGCAAACGGGCAACCCGGCCCAAGCGGTTCAGGTTTTGGAGTCGCAGTTGCGGCAGACAAGCGGCCTAACTAGCACCACCATTCAAATGCGGTCATCTCTGGCGATCGCCTATGCCGCCACAGGCCAGTTTGACCAGGCTGCTTCTGTTTTGACGCCGCTGCGAGGTCGCTCTGACTCCCGCATGATTTTGGCGCGCGCTTTACATGAGATTGGCCAATCGAGCGGCAACCCAGTCCCTTCCCAAGAGGCGATCGCCCTCTACCGCGAGGTGTTGACGCAGGCTCCCAATCTGACGGTGGGGCTAGCGCGAGAGGTTGCCGATGTGTTGAGCAGCTATCCGCAAGAGCAGAGCTACGCGTTGGAAATTTATCGACAGCTCGCACAGCAACAACCGGGCGATCGCGGTTTGCTCGTTCAGCAGACAGTTTTGGAACGCCAGCTCGGTCTAATTTCCAATGCAGATCTGCAACAGCGCCTGCAAACTTCCCTCCAAATTTTACCTGACAACCTTGACCAGCAGCGGGCGATCGCCCAAGCCCTGACTCGGCTGGATGCCCCCAGTCCCGATTTGCTGCCGCTCTATCAGCGTCTCCTCCAGGCGGAGGTGGATGAACCACTGCTCAACTTCCGCATCGCCCAAATGTTGATTCAGCGGAATGAGTTTGCCGCCGCCAAAAATGCCTTGGCGGCCTATGCTGCCACACCGCAAGGCATGCAAAACCAGGCCACAAGTCTTTTACTGCTAGCCGAGATTGACCGCCGCGAAGGCAACCTGCAAGCCAGTGCCCAGCGCTACCAGACGATTATTAGCAGCAATCCCAGCGACGCAGGCGTTTTGAGCGGAGCCTTACAAGGACTTGCCGGAATCCTGCAAAGCCAGGGTCGCCTCCCGGAAGCCGTAGCGCTCTACGACCAGATTATTGCTCGCAATCCGCAGGATCAGGCTAAGCAGCTGGGTCGAGCCAGTCTCGCGTACCAGGCCAGACTAATCTCGCAGGCCGAGGCCGAGGCTGTTTTGAGCAGCTGGGTCAGCGTTCGACCCCTCACCGACACCCCTCCCGAACTGGTGAGTCTCGTCTCGGCGCTGCCTGCTAACCCGCAACGAGAAGCCCTCTACGCCGCCCTACTAGAAACCAACCCAGATAGCGTACCGCTGCAACTGCGCTTGGTGCAGGTCATGGCGACCCGCAACCCAAACTTGGCTCAGGCTGAAATCAACCGTCTGATTGCCCGCGACCCAGAGAATGTAGGGGCTTACTTTGTCCAGGGCCAGCTCGCCCAGGAGCTAGGAAATCTGAACCTGGCGAGTCGCTCCTATGAAACCATCCTGGGACAAAATCCCAACAATGTAGATGCGCTGTCTGCCCTGGGGGGCATTCGCTTTCAGCAGCGGCGCTTTGACTCAGCCAGCCAGATTTATAACGAGGTGCTCGCGATCGATCCAAGCAACACCATTGCTCAAACGTCTCTGATTAGCCTGACAGCGGTGCAGGGCCGACGGCTAGAAGCACTCCAGCAACTCGAACAGCTGCAGCTGCAGCAAAGTAGCTCGGGGCAGGTTGATCCCAACCTAGCTCAGCAACAACAGCAGCTGCGCGAAGGATTCCTCCAGCAGCGAGGATTTCAGCCCCCCTGGGAACGCTTTTGACCTCTACCTCGGTAGCTCATGACGGACTTTACCTATCTGGTCTATCGATTGCCCCTTACTTCCATGCGGATGATTGCCTGTTTGCTTTTGACGGTTGCCCTATCGGGGTGCGTTGATTCTTCTTCTACCGATGCCGCTGTGCTTGAAACTTCATCAGAATTTGAAACTGCTACTGCTACAGCCGCTGCCTCACTCGATACGGCAGACTGGCTGCAACAAAGCTGGCAAACCTATCGGCAACAGTTTATCCAAGCCGATGGACGGGTGATTGACTGGGAAGCGCGCGATCGCTCCATCTCGGAAGGTCAAGCCTATGCCATGCTGCGAGCAGTGTTGATTGACGACCCCGAAATCTTTGCCCTGACGTTGGAATGGGCCGAAAACAACCTCCAGCGCCGCCAGCCAGATGGCAGTCCGAGCGATCGCCTTTGGGCCTGGAAATGGGGCCAAGATGCGGAAGGAAACTGGGACGTGCTCGACCCGACCTTTGCTAGCGATGCAGATTTAGATGCGATTACCGCGCTAATTTTGGCCGCCCGTCGCTGGAATCGACCTGACTATCTAGAGTTGGCCCGCGCCAAACTAGCCGACTTATGGGAACTGTCTACGGTGGCGATCGCCACTGACGAAGGCGAAACCCGCTACTTCTTACCCGGCCCCCAAGAGGCCTTTCAACCCTCTGCCAACCGCTTCTATATTAATCCCTCTTACCTTGCACCCTATGCGTTTCGCCTGTTTGCCCAGGTCGATTCTACCCACGACTGGCTGGCGCTCATAGACAGCAGCTACCAGCTCTTAGAAGACGCCGCGCAACTCTCAACGGCTAGTTTGCCGGGAGATTGGGTCGTGTTAGACACCGAGACGGGGGCCATTTTGCCCTCAACCAATCCGGCTCTAACCAGTGTGTATAGCTTTGATGCCTATCGGGTTTGGTGGCGAGTGGCGATCGATGCGGCCTGGTTTGATGAACCTCGCGCCAAGCAGTATTTGCAAACCCATTTGCCGCCGCTGGTGGAAATGTGGCGATCGCAACAGGCCATCCCTGCCCGCATTGATTTGGCAGGACAACCCCTCGTGGACTATGAATCAACCTCTCAGTACGCCATGCTCTACGCGGCCCTCCAGATTGTGAACCCCGACGTTGCCCAGCAGATTCGGCAGCAGCGTCTCGTTCCCGCCTATGCAAACGGGCTTTGGGATACAGATTCCGCCTACTACGTTCAAAATTTGGCCTGGTTTGGACTCTTTCCAGCCCATCAAGTTGCAGCGGAATGGCTGCAGCCCACGCTTTAGCTGCTCATAATCCTTTATCAGCCACAGGTCTATGTTTCGTTTCTTGCATCACTGTTTCGCTTGGCTTAGGCCCCGCCCTGCCAGACGCCGCTCCGGAAGATTTTCGCTGATTTGGTTGGTGTGCATTGCTGGCTTGGGACTAGGCTTGAGCCAGATTCCGAGTCTTGTTTCGGCCCAAGAGGGGGGCGTACAGCAGCAGGAAGAACGGTTAATTCGTGAATTTTCCCTGCCGGACCCTCCGCCAGAGCGTCCAGTCTATCGACCCCAGCCAGCTCCGGCTCCTGCGCCTCGACAGCGCTCTGCTCAACCTGCGGCGGCTCCCCCACCCGCTCGACCTGCGGCTCGACCCGCCCCACCACCAGCTCCGGCCCCAGCGGCTCGGCCTACTCCAGCGCCAGCTCAAGCTCCAGCGCCTGCTCCAGCCCAAGCCAGCCCACCGCCTGCCCTAGAGCCAGAACCGGAACCAGCCGCGACTGCGGCAGCAACCGCAAATCCTGCGAACCAGTATCAGTATGTGCTGGAGTTTAATCGTAGCCCGGTCGTGGGCAACCGACTGCGGATGGAGGGAGTCTATCCCGAAACGCGGATTGGCTTTACTCGCCCGCGAGACTGGGAGTTGAAGTCTGCAAAGGCGCTGATTCGGTTCCAGCATTCTCCTTCGCTGTTGGGCGATCGCTCTCACCTGATTGTGCGAGTCAACAACACCAGCGTTGGCAGTGTTCCGCTCAACCGGGAAAACTCCCAGGTGGGCCAAGTGCTGTTCAACATTCCGCCCAACCTGATTCAGGACTACAACGAAGTTTCGATTTTGGCGGAGCAGCAAACCTCTGAAACCTGCACGAATCCAGCAGATCCGACCCTTTGGACTGAGGTGCTACCCGACTCAAAGCTCCTGTTTGATTTTGAGCCGCAGGCGATCGCCCTCGACTTTAGCCGCTACCCTTATCCCTTCCTAGACGACCTCAGCCTGGATGCCAATCGGCTCACCTACCTCCGCCCCGCCCAACTCAGCGAAACCTGGCTAACGGCGACCTCTCGGTTTCAAACTGCAGCAGGTCAATTTTTAGGGTTTCGGTCGCTCAACACGCGCCTGGTTGAGAAGGTAGAGGATGTAGAAGTGGGCGATCGCCTCATGGTGATTGGCACACCCACAGAGCAAGCCGTTTTAGCTGATTTGTCCCTGCCCTTCCCCCTGCGAAACAATCGAATTGTGGACGGTGACAACAACCCGCTGCCAGGAGATGTGGGTGTTTTAATGCTCTCCAGCCTGGAAGACAACGGGGTGCCAGTTTTAGTAGCCACCGGAAACGCCCCAGAGGGTGTGCTCAAAGCCGTACAGTTTTTGGTGCAGTCGCAGGATCAGCAGATTGGGACTGGCCAAGCCCTGCTCGTCAACGGCGTTACCAATGTGCCGACGCCTTCCAATCGAGAGTGGAAGGGCTACCTCCCCGCCGCCGATACCTTCCGCCTCAGCGATTTAGACACACCCGATCGCCAACCCTTTGAAGACAAGACGGTTTACGGCTCCAACGCGCCCCCGGTCCAGATCAATTTTCGGGCGTTGCCAGACGATCGCTTCCTGCGCGGCAGTAAAATGACCCTGCGCTACAGCTATAGCTCTCAGGTCGATCCGCGCACCTCAGCCGTTGAAGTCAAGCTCGATGATGTCACAATTGCATCCCGCCGTCTTTCCGATCGGGGTGGACGCGATGCCTACACGCTGGACTTGCCCGGAAATCTAATCGAACCAGACACCCGGCTTGATGTGCAGTTTATTTTGAACCCGCGTCGCAGTTCCGTTTGCGGTCTTACCACTGATCAGCAACTGTGGGGTACGGTGCATGGCGATACGTCATTCAACCTCAGCCGCGATAATGTCTTTCATCTTCCCGATTTGAAGCTGCTGAGAAGCGGGTTTCCGTTGACAGCACCTCAAGATTTGTCCGCGACAGCCATTGTATTGCCCGATCGCCCCAACGATCCTGAAGTTTTGACCCTGCTCGCTTTCAGCGAACGGATGGGCCGCATTACCCAGGCCGATTCGGTCAAGAGCCAGGTTTACCTCGCGGGAACCCTACCGGCTACAGTCCGCAGCGAAAAGCACTTGGTTGGGATTGGTCGCCGCGATCGCCTACCCTTCCCTGAAGCCCTCCAGTCCGACGGTCTCAACTTGCGTCAGTCATTCTTCCGGCAGCGACAAGAGAGTCAGATTCAGGCGTTGCCCGATCAGGAAGGGGTGATTCAGGCAGTGCTATCTCCTTGGAATGGCGATCGCCTGCTCCTCGCCTTGACCGGGCAAACCGAACGAGGCCTGGAAGAGGTGGGAGAGGCATTTCGGCGCGATTCGCTGTTTTCGCAGTTGCAAGGCGATACGGTGATGATTCGTCGCAATCAAGCCAACCCCTCTCCTTACAACGCGCAGGACTACAGCCTCAACTTCTTGCAGCAGACCCGCCCCCGCCGGATTGAGCACACCACCCCCCTCAATCGAGCCTCCCTGTTCTTGCAAGATTACTGGTTTATGCTGCCGACTGGAATTGTGCTGTTGGCACTGCTGCTATACGGCATTTCCCAGCTTTACCTCAACCGCCTCACGAAGTCAGGAGATGTGCAATGACTCCCTCTATCCCCCCCGTTTCGCCACCTGCTCAGCGGCAGTCCTGGCTGATTGAAAGATTGCTGAGTCTCCCGCTCAAGCTCGAACGCGGGCTGGGCCGAGCCGGGAAAGGGCAACTCTTTGGGTTGGTCATCCTGTTGCTGGTGCTATCTGTGCCGTTGATCATTACCCCATTACAGATCTGGCAGCAGGGTGTCATTGCCGTGACGCTGATCTTGCTGGGATGGCAACTTGTGAGGCTGGAGCAGCGCCAAAACCAACCACAGGCCAGTGAAGCGCTGCACCTGCTGTTGGCTTGGTTGAGCATTGTCACCACGCTGCGCTATCTCTACTACCGCACGCAATACACGCTCAATTTGGATAGCTGGCTGAGCGGATTCTTTAGCATTTTGCTCTATGGGGCAGAGCTGTATGCGATCGCCACCTTGCTCCTCTCCTACTTCCAAACGCTAAAATTGCGCGATCGCCAGCCTGTCGATTTGGCCACAATTCCCCAAAGCCAGTGGTTTAACGTCGATATCTACATTCCAACCTACAACGAAGAAGTTAGCATCGTTCGCAAAACGGCCCTAGCAGCTCTAGCTCTAGACTATCCAGAAGAGCGCAAGCGAGTCTATGTCTTAGACGACGGGCGCAAATTTCCAGAGCGGCGGCGAGAGTTGCAAAAAATGTGTGATGACCTGGGCTGCGTCTTGCTCACCCGCAACAACAACGATCACGCCAAAGCTGGCAACATCAACACCGCAATGCGGCGCACTCAGGGAGATCTGATTCTTATCCTCGACTGCGACCACATTCCTTCCAAGCAGTTTCTCAAACACACGGTTGGCTTTTTCTTTAACCCCAACGTCGCGCTGGTGCAGACGCCCCACTGGTTTTACAACCCCGACCCCTTTGAGCGCAACCTCCTCACCCAGGGTCGCGTCCCGATTAGCAATGAGCTGTTTTATAAGGTGATTCAGAAGGGCAATGACTTCTGGAATGCGACCTTCTTCTGTGGGTCGGCGGCTGTGGTTCGCAAAAGCCATGTGTTGGAAGTGGGGGGCATCGCGGTTGAAACGGTGACCGAAGACTGTCACACCTCACTGCGGCTGCACTCGCTGGGTTATGAGTCGGTCTATTACGACAAAATTATGGTGGCCGGACTCGCGCCCGAAAAGTTTTCCTCCTATGTGGGGCAGCAGGTGCGCTGGGCAAGGGGCATGGCTCAGATTTTGCGTATCGAAAACCCGTTGTTTAACCGCAAGCTCAAGCTGTCCTTGCCACAACGGCTCTGTTACTTTTCGTCCTGCTCCCACTTTTTCTTCGGCTTTCCGCGCCTGATGTATGCTTTGGCCCCCGTCCTTTATTTGCTGTTTGGTATCAACCTGATTCGAGGTTTGGGACTGGAAACGCTGGCCTACGCACTGCCTCACATCGTGCTGGCTATGAACGCCAACTACATCACCCAAAAAACGGTGCGCTTCTCGTTCTGGAACGAAATCTTTGAATATGCGATGGCGTTTCAGGATGGATTGGTGACGTTTATGGCACTGATCAACCCCAAGCTGGGCCAATTTAACGTGACCGAGAAGGGATCTACCGTTACCAAACGTAGCTTTGACTGGGATTCGGCTCGGGTGCCGGCTTTCATGGCGCTGTTGCTAATCGTTTCACTTCTGACCGTGCCGTTTTGGCTGGTGCTAAATCCGGCTGTCAAAGAAGCGGTGATGATTAATGCGCTCTGGAGCATCTTTAACCTGACGCTGCTTGGGGCTGCTCTGCTCGTGGCCTTCGAACAACCACAGCTACGTCGTGCCCATCGCCTAGACCGTCAACTCTCTACGGTGATCTACGGCCCCCAGCAAACGACCTGGACCGGGAAAACCCTTGACATCAGCGAAAACGGAGCCCAGATTTTACTAGAAAGCTGGCCCAACTTGCCCGATGTGGTCGAGCTAGAGATCATTGGCGACTTTGGGGCGCGCGCTTTTCTAGATGCAAAAGTGTTGCGCGTTGATCCGATTAGTGACACAGAAGTGGTGATTGCGGTCGATTTTATTGATCCAACTCCGGCTCAGTTTGATGCCCTGACACTGGTGATCTTCTCGGATGTGAACGAGTGGTATTCCCAACAGCGCCAGGAATTTGATCGCCCGCTGGCCTCACTCAAGTTTTTGGCGACGGGACTGGTTCGAGTCTTCCGGGAGCCCAAGCCTGCGCGTCAGGTGCAGGTCCGCAAGCAGATTCAAGCCAGGGCTCAACTTTATTGGGAAGGGCACTTTTATGCGGCGATCGCCACCGAGATTAGTTCTCGCACCATGCGTTTAGAGCTAGATGCGCGCTCTATGCCCAATCTGGAGATGATTCATCGGCTCAATATTCCCGTGGGGCTACTGCTCAACCAATCCCAGGATGATCCCAATCCCAAGCGGTTGGTCGCTCAAATTGCGGCGATTGAGCCCTATGAATCTTCTGTCCAGCCCCAATTGGCGATCGCCACTCAAATTCGCAAGGCTCCCACCTCCGTTTTTGTTGAGTTGACCTTCCCCAACAATCTCAATCGCCACCAGGGCGATCGCATCAAACACCTCTTGAAAACCCTATGAGACTTAAAGCTGTTACATCTGTGATAGCCCCCTAAATCCCTATTCTGGTGGACTTTGAAGGTTTGGAAGTCCCCAGAATGGGCAGGGCTGATTTATTATCATGAGAGGAAATGTAACCTGGCAGTCACTTTCTGAGGGGGACTCGCAACCGCCTCGGCTTTCATCCCGACGCCCATGCTTCACATAGAACGCGGGGCTTCCCGCCGATTAAGCTAAAATCGGAGGACAAGAACAGTTGCTTTCTCTAAGTTTCCATGCAAATCGTTCTCCCCCCTGAACTAGAGCAACTCATCCAACACCAGCTCGCTTCTGGCAAATACCAATCTGCCCTAGACGTCATCACAGCAGGCATACATCTGCTTGACCAGCAAGACGACATCTATCAAGGGCGACTCCCCGAACTCCAGCAAGATGCTCAGATCGGCTGGGAAGCAGCCCAACGTGGCGATCTCGTCGAAGGCCCCACCGCCATGGCCCAGATTCAAGAAAACCTGCGGTCTCGCCACGTCTCCGCCGAATAATGCCCCCTCAGTTTTACCTGACCCAGCCTGCCATTCAAGACATCGAAGCCATTGCAGACTACATTGCCGGTCAAACAGGGCTCCAACAGGCCGAGCACTTCCTCTCAAAGCTCGATGCCAAATTCACCAGAATCACCCAATTCCCTAACCTGGGACGGCCACGCGACGAAATCCTCCCAGAGCTGCGAAGCCTCTCAATGGAGAGCTACCTTATTCTCTACACCGCAACCGAATCTAGAGTAGACATCTTGCGGGTCGTCAGCGGCTATCGCGACCTGACGAGCTTGTTCACAGACGACAACGAGTAATCGATTTTTGGTAGACACAGTAGCGTTGCAGGAGAGGGCTATGGGGCAACCAACCCCAACCGATCGAGGACAAAGGCGTAGTCGAAAGCAATTTCTTTGAGGCTTTCGTAGCGTCCGGATGCGCCCCCGTGCCCCGCGCCCATATTGGTCTTGAGTAAGAGTAGGTTTTTGTCGGTTTTCATGCTGCGGAGTTTGGCCGTCCATTTAGCAGGTTCCCAATACTGCACTCGCACGTCATTTAGCCCGGTGGTAACGAGCAGGTGAGGGTAGTCTTTGGCCTCGACGTTGTCATAGGGCGAGTAAGACTTCATGTAGTTGTAGTAGGTTAGATCGTTGGGGTTGCCCCACTCCTCCCATTCCAGCACCGACAGCGGCAGTGAAGGGTCCAAAATCGTCGTTACAACATCGACAAATGGCACATCTGCAATCACGGCTTTGAACAGGTCAGGCCGCATATTGACGACAGATCCCATTAGCAACCCGCCTGCACTGCCGCCCGAAATGGCAAGGCGATCGCTCGCGGTCCAGCCTTCTGCAATCAAATATTCGGCACAGGCGATAAAGTCGGTGAAGGTGTTTTTCTTATTGAGAAACTTACCATCTTCATACCACTTGCGGCCCATCTCACCGCCACCGCGAATGTGGGCGATCGCCACCACCATGCCCCGATCGAGCAAAGATAGCCGATTGGAAGAAAAAGAGGCTGGATAGGGAAAGCCGTAGGAGCCATACCCCGTCAGAAACATCGGATTTTTGCCATCTCTTTGTAGTCCCTGCCGATAAACAATCGAGATCGGCACCTCAGTTCCGTCTGCCGCCGTTGCCATCAGTTGCTCACTGATATATTGGCTGCGATCGTAGCCTCCCAAAACAGGCGTTTCCTTCTTCAGTTCGCGCTGGTGGGTCTCCATGTCGTAATCAAACACGGAGGTCGGCGTAATCATAGAGGTGTACTGGAACCGCAGCATGGTGCTGTTGAATTCTGGGTTGTTGTCTTCCCACACCGCATAGGTTGGTTCTGGAAAGTCAATTTCCTGCTCAGCCCCAGTCGAAAGCTTGCGAACTCGAACTGTCGGCAGTCCCGCCTGTCGCTCATAGATCACCAGATGATCGGTAAAGGCGCTCACCCCCGACAACATCACGGCTTCGCGATGGGGAATCACCTCCTCCCAATGCTCTTTACCCAGGGCCGCCACCGGAGCCTGCATCAGCTTAAAGTTGATGGCGTTCTCGTTGGTGACAATGTAGAAGCGATCGCCATGATGTTCCACATCATACTCAACCCCATGCTGACGCGGATGAACCACCTGAAACTCACTCGTCGGCGTATTGGCATCCAGATAACGCACCTCAGAGGTCACCTTGCTGCCCAGATGCAGCAGCAGATAAGCCTGACTGCGCGTGCGGTCAATGGAGAGAAAGTAAGAGTCGTCTGTTTCTTCGTAAACCAGGACATCTTGAGCCTGAGCCGTTCCCAGCTGATGCCGCCAGAGCTGGAAAGGCCGTTGGGCATCATCGACCTTCGTGTAAAAAATCGTCTGGTTGTCGTTACCCCAGGCAAACGAAGCGTAGGTTTCAACAATCGTTTCGGGGTAAGCCTCTCCAGTCGCTAGATTCAGGAAGTGCAACGTGTACTCTTCCGCGCCAGAGGTATCCACCGAATAGGCCAATAGTTTTTGGTTGGGACTGACTTCCAACACCCCCAAGCTGTGAAACTCATGGCCCTCAGCCAGCTGATTTTGGTCCAGCAAGATCATCTCAGCCGCATCCAGACTGCCCTGTTTGCGACAATAAATCGGGTAAGACTTGCCGGCCTCAGTGCGCGAATAGTAGTAGTAGTCGCCCTTGCGATAGGGCACCGACAGATCGGTTTCCTGAATGCGAGCCAGCATCTCCTCATACAACTGCGTCTGAAGCGTTTCAGTGTGCTCCATCATGGCGGCAGTGTACTCATTTTCCGCCTTCAGATACTCAATAACCCCCGGCTTGTCGCGATCGCGCAGCCAATAATACGGATCGATCCGTCTATCTCCATGCATCGCCAAAACCCGTGGCTCTTGATGAGCGACAGGCGGTTGCAAAGAAGCGGCCACAGGATTGGTTGGATGCATACTGGTCACAAATCTACCTTGAGCGATGAACGAAGCATGTTGTTATCTCGTTCGTCAGATTAGCAAAAGCTAGCTAAAAATGCGTAATCTCCGCGAAAGAGAGTTGATAACTCAGATGCACGCCTAAGATGTTAGATGCGTCTCGCCTACCCTTCTAACGCTATGCCTGCTTCCGAATCTGAATCCAATTTTCCCCTTCACATTACTCCTGAGCAAGCAATCCAAGGTCCCAAGGGGAAAGATAGCGGCCTAGCGCCCCTGCTTTTGACCGTCGTTGAACTGGTGCGGCAGCTGATGGAAGCCCAGGTGATTCGGCGGATGGAAGCCGAACAACTGAGCGACGACGACCTAGAACGGGCCTCTGAAAGCCTGCGTAAGCTAGAAGAGCAGGTGCTACAACTCTGTGACATCTTCGAGGTCGATCCCGCAGATCTCAATATTGATTTAGGAGAAATTGGCACGCTGCTCCCCAAAGGAAATGGCTACTATCCCGGAGAAAACTCCGCCAACCCTTCTATCTTGGAACTGTTGGATCGACTCCTGAATACGGGAATTGTGGTAGAAGGAAGCGTCGATCTTGGCTTGGCTCAGCTCAATCTGATTCACGCCAAGCTGAAATTGGTGCTGACCTCCAAGCCCATTTGATCCCCATTCTCTGGTCTACTCATGGAATCTGGCCTTTACCTCTACGGTATTTTCCCGCCTCCAGGCCCTCAGGGCCTGGAGCTGACTGGACTCGACAAACAGCCCGTCGAAGCTTATCAAATAGATCAGTTTGTCTTTCTTTATTCCGAAACCAAACAAGAACGATATCTCGCCAGCCGCCGCAACTTGCTAGGCCATGAACGGGTGCTAGAAGAGGCAATGGAGAAAGGCTATCAAACCCTTTTGCCGCTTCAGTTTGGGTTGATTATTCAAGACTGGCAAACTGTGCGAGAAAATCTGATTCAGCCCCAGGGCGATCGCCTGCACCAGCTACTGCAGCAGCTCAAAGATCGCCGGGAAGTC
Organism: Elainellales cyanobacterium; assembly: GCA_041746655.1. Taxonomy (GTDB): domain Bacteria; phylum Cyanobacteriota; class Cyanobacteriia; order Elainellales; family Elainellaceae; genus JBGTGR01. Next base: position 139,848 of record JBGTGR010000020.1, read on the forward strand.
AGCGTCAAAGTTTTTTGGGAAGCCGATCGCGAGCTAGAAACTCTGATGCAGGAAAATGAAACTCTGCGGGCAGAACGCGATCGCCTCGAAGGAAAAGCCCTCAGCATGGATGAAATCGTCAAGATTGGTCAGGCCATCGAGCAGGCCATGGGCGATCGCAAACAAACCATCATTCAAGCCTTCCAGGAAACCCTTAACCCGATGGCCGAGGCCGTTGTTGAAAACGATCCCCTCACCGACGCCATGATCTACAACGCCGCCTACTTGATCCCTTGGGATGCAGAACCCCAAGTCAGCGAACAAGTCGAAGCGTTAGATCAGCGATTCGATAACCGTCTCCGCATCCGCTACAACAACTTCACTGCCCCCTTCAACTTTGCCCAGCTCAACTAACTCCTCACCCTTCACTCCTGACGCCCCATGTTCTTTGATCTTCTCTTTGCACCTATCATTGCTCCCATCAACGGCATCGGCTGGATTGGTGAAAAAATTTTAGAGCGAGCCAGCGCTGAAATCGACGATAAAGAAAACCTCCACAAACGTCTCTTGGCCCTTCAACTCGCCTTCGACATGGGCGACATTCCCGAAGACGAATTTGAAGTCCAAGAAGAAGAATTGCTGCTGGCTATTCAAGCTCTGGAAGACCAGGCCAGAATGGAAGCCGAGCAGCAATCAGAAGAATATTAATCTGGCGAGATCCTCTCTTTGGGGAGGATCAAGTTACATCAAGTTTGCTCAAAAGTTTGCCCAAGTTTAGGCACGAGGGCTAGAGAGTTTACCGGGATCAAGATTGATAAAGGGCACCGCTCCACCGCCACCCATCACTTGCGGAAATCTTCCATCCCACTTTTCAATGGCCTGCTTCTGCAAGAGCTCTGGAGTCAGCGTCTCTCGCAACAGTCGTTGAGCTTCAGCCTGTCCTTTCGCCCGGTTGATCGTAGCTTCTGCTTCTTGCTCGGCCTCACGCGCAATATAGACTGCCCGCTGCGCCCGCTGCTCGGCAATTTGCTTGTCTTCAACCGCCTTCGAAAACTCATTCGAGAAGGTCAAATCGACTACGCTGGTATCCAGCACAATGATGCCGTATTTATCCAGGCGTTCACCCAACGCTTCATCAAAATCTTGCTTGAGTTCATTTCGCTTGGTGATAGCCTCTTCCACAGTTCTTCGTGCCGCCGCAATCTTGAACGACTCTTGGGTTTGAGGCGCAATGATCTTAGACACAATATTTTGTAGCGTACCTTGGGTCCGACGAATGTTGACGACCTGAATAGGGTCAAGGCGAAAGTTAATCGCAAAACTCGCGGTGAGCTGCTGCAAGTCTTTGGTTGAACTTTGAGCCGGAACCTCAAATTTTTGCACCGTCAAATCGTAGACATCTACTTTTGCAATCAAGGGTGGCTTAAAGTGAACCCCCTCCAGCAGGACCCCATCCTGAGCTTTTCCCAGGATGCTCAATACTCCTGCCTCACCCGGATTGATGATCATAAATGAATTTAATCCAATGATCGCCAGGATTCCCAACAGCGGCAGCAGTACGGTAGTCTGCCAGTTAACCTGTCCTTTCATCAATTCTCTCCTGAGTCTGCTCTTCATTGACTTTAACAGGCTGGAGAGCGATCGCCCCTGAGCATTCAAGCAGCATGTTGTCCTTTATACAAATTACTTCGCCGGGTCAAAGCCTGAGGTTAAGCAATTGATACATTCCTAGTAGATTGCAAAACTGATGTTAGACTTTGAGGAAATGAGTGGGAAACCCCCTAAATGACACTCATGTCGAGCCAAGTAAATCGTTTCAATCCTTTTGCCGAAGAGGATAATGGTGCTTCGTATGCCTATGCTTTTGGCAGAGTTTTAGTCTTTGTAACTAAAGCTCTTTGGCTACTGCTCCTGTTTGTTTTGCTGAGCAGTTCGTTTGTTGTTTGGATCTGGATCGCTGCCTTTCGGAGTGGCTGGCATTTTTGGTCCTGGGTTGATAGCCAATCTAGCAATCAATCAGCGCTAGCACTCAATTTGGTGTACGGATTAATTATTCTATTCATATCGCCGATCATCCTATTTGCCGGATGGACTCAGCGACTACTAAAACAGTGGCTCAATGTTTCCTTGCCGTTCACGGTGGATCTGCGAAAGATTATTGAAGAACAACTTGGCGTTAAGTTGGGCGATGGATTTCCATTCCTGACAGCAGCTACGCCAGATAACACTGTGCCGCAGCTTTCTGCAGCTCAACCAAAGTAAATCTCAGCTAGTCGGTAGTCTTTCTAAGCAAACCAAAAAAAAGAGGCTATGAATGTACTTCTTGCCTCTTTTTTGGCTAAATTTGCCGTATTTCAACTGTTTAGGGGCTCTGAGATAACTACCTCAGGTGAGGCGTCTGCTTTGGCCGCTCCGGTTTTAAGGATGTTTGCCAGGAAGCCGAGAATGAATGCGGTGACAGCCGGGAAAATAATGATCCAGAAGATGATGGAGAACATTCACTTTACCTTTAAGCTCTCCTAGATTATGCAGTAAGTTTTTGGCATTTGTAAGATAGTGTTACGAAATTGATAACTCTGGGTTGATACTACTCTTGCCAATCCTTATAATTTTTAAGCAAAACATCATTGGAAGATCATGGTCAAGCTTGTTTGACTGCTAGAAACTTGGTAAGTATAGGTCAAATTGTTAACATATAAAAACATTAACTAAAAGCTCGGAAGCTAGATTGTTGGCTTTCTAGGAGAACCATATTTTGACTTGATGTAAATAAATAATATTTTAACTGTCTAACAAAAAAGATGGCTTGACGCCACGTATATTCGAGCTGATACTGTTTGTTAGAGCGAATTGCAGACAAGCTTCTGGAAAATTGCTCATAGATCAAATATCTCTGGTGTATCAAATATATGTGACATAAGTTGTGATTTGAAAACCCAGTAAGATTACAGAGTTACGCCTGTAGGATCTAGCTGATGCCTTCACTCAGCACTGAAGGCTGAAAAAATCTAAAGTGTCGCTCTCCCGCTGTTCTTCCATCTGTCTGCTCTCAAAGTTGCTGTTGAAGCAGTTATTGAGACTGTTGACTATGCCCCTATTGAAGGATATTTGCCCCCGTGACGACTTTTCCTGGTTCTCCCAGATTGCTGAAAGGCGCGATCGTCGCCATCGATTCCACGACAGGCCGGATTGTCAACACGATTGCATTCCAATATAATCCTGAAACTCTAACCCGTAAGCTTCAGCCTCGGTTTACGACCAGCGATCAAGCAGCCCGCACCGAGGCGCTACGGCTAGAGGGTGCGCCCATTGAAACGATTGACCTCAAGGTTGAACTTGATGCCATTGATGGGTTAGAGAAGGCAGAGCGCAATGCAGTAGAGCTGGGAATTTACCCGCAACTTTCAGCGCTAGAGATGCTGGTTTACCCACGGAGCAGCCAGATTGATACCAATATGAAGCAGGCAGAAAATGGTGTCATTGAGGTGATTCCGATTGAAGCGCCGATGACACTTTTGGTGTGGGGCAGTAAGCGCGTTCTTCCGGTCCGGATCATGACATTCAGTATTGCGGAAGAAGCCTACGACGTGAACCTGAACCCCATTCGGGCCGAGGTGACTTTAAGTTTGAAAGTCTTGAGCTACACCGATCTGCCCTGGGGACAGCGAGGAGCCAAGCTCTTTTTGGCGCATCACAAAGCAAAAGAACGAATGGCGGGTCGAAACGGCGTAGGGGATTTAGCCTCATTGACAGGGGTTAATGAAGCTCGCCTACGGGGTTAAGAATCTGAAACTCAATCTAACTCAGGTCGCTTTACCTCATTGAAGGCATAGAGAACTGCTTATGTTTGAATATACAAGTCGTTATTACAGTTTAGAAGACGCGCAGTATACAACGACAGACGGGCGAAAAATTGCTTATAAGCGCCGACGGTTTTTGCCGCAGGGTCAGGATATGCTGCGCTTACAAGATGTGATGGTAGTGGAGGGCGATCGCCTTGACCGCATCACCTACGATAGCCTAGGCGCGCCCGAACAGTTTTGGCAAGTGTGCGATGCCAACAATACGATGAATCCTGCCGAATTGACGGCTGAAATTGGCCGAACTATCCATATTCCAACTCCGCAGGTGTAGGGAGGTTACCATGCCCCAGGGAATTAACCTCACGCTTTTAATTGGCGAAAGTGTTCCTCGTCCCGTTTCCAGCATTTTCACGGAAGCGCTGCAAAAGATAGAAGTGACCCACAGCGATGAAGGGCGATCGGGCTTTCAGATCACATTCCAAGCGGGACGGGCAGGACGGGATGATCTGCAGGATGATCAGCTTGTGGAAAACCCGCTATTGTCGGTGTTTAACCGAGTGATTATGACAGTTTCCGTTGGAGCCACGGCTCAAGTTTTGATCGATGGCATGATCACGAACCATCAGTTTATCCCTGCTTCGGAGCCAGGACTTTCTACATTGATCGTCACAGGTGAGGATGTCAGCGTGATGATGGACTTGGAGGAGGTGTCGGTTGAGCATGTGGCTCAAAGTGAAACCAACATTGTCCGCAGCATCGTTGGCAAATATGCTCGATATGGATTGACCGCCAAAGTGGTGAATCCACCCTTTCAAGATCAGCCAACCGCAAATGAGCGAACTCCGTCTCAGCAAGGCACCGACTTAGAGTATTTGCAAAGCATAGCTCAACGCTATGGCTATGTGTTTTACGTTACGCCAGGGCCATCATCGGGGAAAAGTACCGCCTACTGGGGGCCACCTCCTCGCCAGCCTCAATCCCAAAAAGCGCTGATCGTCAATATGGGATCTTTGAGTAATGTGGAGTCAATTCAGTTTGAGTACAACGCCTTGGCAGCCAACCAGGTAAAGGGGCAGGTCCAAGATCGGAAAACCAATCAGATTACTCCCATCAATCAATCTACGGGGACTCGCTCAAACCTGGCGCAACGTTCTGCACTTCAGTCTCAAGCCCATCTTCGGACGCTGCAATTTCGCGAAACGGCGCGGCTGCAAGCTCAAGCAGATGCCTTTGCCAAGGCCATGATCGATCGCTCAACCGATCGCGTGGTCACTGCAACGGGTGAGTTGGATACGGTGCGCTATGGGGGGCTGTTGCGATCGCAAGAAGTCGTTGGTTTGGCAGGCGTTGGCTACAGCTATGACGGGCTGTATTACGTCAAGAACGTAACTCATACCCTCAGCTCAGGACAATATAAACAGCGTTTTACATTAACCCGCGAAGGGCTTGGCACAACCACTCAAAGGGTTTCAGTATGAAACAGTTTTTTTGCAAATATCGCGGCAAAGTTGTGGCCAATAAAGATCCTCTGCATCTGGGGCGGATTCAAGTTTCGGTGCCCGCCATCTTTGGGGAAGGTCGTCAAAGCTGGGCGATGCCCTGTACTCCCTATGCTGGCCAGGATGTGGGCCTGTTTATGATTCCGCCGATCGATGCCAATATTTGGGTTGAGTTTGAAGGGGGTGATCCTGACTACCCGATCTGGACTGGTTGTTTCTGGGGCTCAGACCAGCTTCCGCAAAACGCCAAAGTGGAGGAACCTGCTAAAGTACAAGTGTTTCGGACTAGCGGCATTACTGTCACCCTCAGCAGCCTTGAAGAGAACAATGGCAAAGTCACGCTTGAAATTGGAACACCTGTGGTGCAAAATCCGCTCAAGATGGTGTTTAACACCGATGGGATCGAGCTAAACAACAATAATGTCACGACAGCCAAGCTTACGGCTGACACTATTGAACTCAAGACAGGCGAAAACTCTACTGTCACGATCGCCCAAAACAGCATTCAACTCAAGCAGACTAGCATTGAAATTCAGCTCACCAGCAACAGTATTGACCTGACCTGCAATCCTGCCACAGTCAGTCTCAGTAATTCATCTGGAATTGAGATTAAAAACATGCCTGCTTCTGCCAAAATTAGCTCTTCAGGAATTGAGCTAGAAGCAACACCTGCTTCCGCCAAGATTACACCTGCGCAAATTGAACTGAGCAATGCTGCTGGAAACATCAAAGTTTCACCCATATCAGTGAATGTGAACAATGGGGCATTGGAGGTAATTTGATGGAGGAGTAGGGGGTAAAGGGTTGTTAATTATTTAGGGAGTAGGTTAGGGATGCCGGGTTTCTTGCTGAATGCGACTTCAACGGTGATTTGTGCCCACGGGGGACAGGCTAAGCCGACGGTGCCGATGCCTAGAGTGCGAGTCATGGGGATTCCAATTACAGTTCAGGGTCCGCCCTATGTGGTGGCGGGCTGTGCTAATCCTCCGCCCCCTGCCAATGTGGGTCCTTGCATTATTGGCAACTGGGTGACTGCGGCGCTGCGCGTTAAAGCGATGGGAATGCCTGTCTTGCTGCAAGATAGTCAGGCAATTTGTGTACCCACCGGAACACCATTAACGGTCATTTTGGCTCAGCCTCGGGTGAGGGGGATGTGAGGATGCAAATTGGTTATCCATTTCAGATCGATGGACGAGGCCGAACGGCAGAAATTGATGCCAATCTGCACATTCGGCAATTGATTGAGCAGGTGTTGTTTACGGGGTTGGGAGAGCGGGTCAACCGACCTGATTTTGGTAGCGGCATTCAGCAGCTCTTGTTTTCACCCAACAGTGATGAATTGGCTGCTGCGACCCAGTTTTTGGTGCAGGGGGCGTTAGAGCAATGGCTAAGCGATTTGATTGAGGTTGAGGCGGTTGTGATTGAGAACAACGAGGCTTGCCTGGAAGTGACAGTTCAATATGTCGTGCGGCAAACTCAACAGCGGCAAATCGCAGAATTTACACGCGAGGTGTGATATGGAGACTCAATACCGTTGCAAAAATGAACGCCGCCGCATTGCAGTGCGAGATGCCCAAGTGAATGGACGTCCATTGCTCAACGGGATTGATTATCTGGAAGTTTCGTCTGATGCCAAAACGGTGATGGTTCACTTCATTCACCATTTGGCCGGATCTCCCCAAACAAGACAGGTGCCGCCCAATCTGGCTGCTTTGAACGCTGAGAATCTTCAAATTGTGGGTGGCAGTCGTCTACCCGTGGTGCCAGTGGAGTCGGTGACAACTTTTGCCAATGTGCTGATGATTCGGGTGGGTCAGGTTGGGGACTTTTCGGCTTACACGTTGCGGCTCATCACTTCAACGGTTAATCTGGCTCCGCCACCGGGCTTCGATCCTCAATTGGCTCAGGTTGATTTCTCCTTTTGGGTGGAAGAGTTTAGTGAGTTTGACTGCAAACTAGCAGAGGCGATCGCCCCCTCCGAACTCCCACCACCTGTAATTGACTATCTGGCCAAAGACTACAGCAGCTTTCGTCAGCTCATGCTCGATCGGTTGGCTGTGACGATGCCACAGTGGCAGCAGCGTAACCCGGCTGATTTGGGGATCATGCTGGTGGAGATGATGGCCTATGCGGCAGATCATCTCAGCTACTATCAGGACGCAGTCGCCACCGAAGCCTATTTGGGAACCGCAAGAAAACGAGTCTCAATTCGTCGTCATGCTCGTCTGCTAGATTATCTGATGCATGACGGCTGCAATGCGCGAGCCTGGGTTGTGCTTGATTTGGATCAGGATGCCAGTTTAACGGCAAACCCCATTCGGCTCTTGGGGCCTTCAAAGCTGCAAAATCGTCCAGGTGTTCAGCTATTCACAAAAACGCTTTTTCCTTCAAGCAATTTGCCCCTAGATCAACTTAATACAGCCTTGAATGCAGGAGCCCAAGTCTTTGAAACGCTCCATGATGTGGTGCTAGATCCGGCACTCGATACCCTCCACTTTTATACGTGGGAAGATGATCAGTGCTGCCTGCCCAAAGGATCTACCCGTGCGACATTGCAAGATCCAGATGGCAATTTACAAAAGCGACTATCGGTCGGAAATGTTCTGGTTTTTGAGGAAGTGTTGGGATCTGCAACGGGTGAGTCTCTCGACGCCGATGCCAGCCATCGCCATGTGGTGCGGTTGACGCAAGCAAAAGGCGCAATTGATCCGTTGAATGGTCAGCAACTCGTTGAAATTGGCTGGGCCGTTGACGATGCATTACCCTTTGACCTGAAGCTCTCCAGTCTGAAACCGAATGGCGACCCCATTACTAACATGAGTGTGGCGCGAGGGAATGTTGTGTTGGTGGATGCGGGGCGATCGCTCCCAGCCGAAGACATTACCCAGGCTCCGGGCTGGGCTCGGTTGCGACCTCGGTTACAAGAAGGGCCACTCACTCAACAGGGGCAGGTTGAGGACGCTCAAAATCAATGGGGTTTGTTTGATCCCAATGCTCCAGCCAGTGCTGCAATGCAGTGGAAATTGCGGGATGCTCGTCCGGCGATCGCCCTTTGGGAAAATCAGCTTCCTAGTGCCGTCAATCTTTCCAGCCCCTTATGGGAACCTCAGCGAGATTTGCTCAATAGCGATCGTTTTGCCCGTGATTTTGTGGTGGAAGCCGAAGATGATGGACGGGCCTATCTGCGCTTTGGGGATGGAAATCTAGGCAAAGTGCCACCAGCAGATACTCCTCTGTATGCCAACTATCGCATTGGCAATGGCAAAAGTGGCAATGTGGGGGCGAGAGCGATCGCCAACATCTTGATCCAGCCGGAAAACCTGGAGGAAGACGATCAGTTGCGAATTGGTGACATTCGGGCGGCAATCACAGCGGTTTACAACCCTCTTCCGGCCCAAGGTGGAACAGAGCCTGAACCCATTGAACAAGTTCGTCTTTATGCACCTCAAGCCTTTCAAGAACCTCGGCGAGCCGTAACAGAAGCCGACTACGCAGCTATGGCCCAGCAATATCCGGGGGTGCGGAAGGCGCTAGCAGTTCGGCGCTGGACAGGGAGCTGGCACACGCTGTTTATCACCATTGATCGAGCAGGGGGGCGTCCTGTTGATGACGAGTTTAAGCAGGGATTGCTAGCTTTTCTGGAAGAGTTTCGGCTGACGGGGCACGACCTTGAGATTGAAGGGCCGCGTTTTGTGCCGTTGAATATTGCCATGACGGTGCAAGTACAGCCCGATTATTTTCAGGGAGTCGTCAAGAAAGCCCTGTTGGATGCTTTGAGCAATCGCGTTTTGGCAGAAGGGAAAATGGGCTTCTTTCACCTGGATCGCTTTACGTTTGGGCAGGCAGTTTACCTGAGTCAGGTGGTTTCAACAGTGATGCAAGTGTCTGGAGTGCAGTCTGTGCGCGTGACTCGATTTCAACGCTGGGGTGAACCGTCGAATCGCGAACTGGAAACCGGACGCATTCAGTTTGAACAATTGGAAATTGCTCGCTTAGATAATGCGCCCAATGCGCCTGAAAACGGCAGACTTGAATTTAATTTGGAGGGTGGACTATGAACGGCGATCGCCCCAGTAAGCCCCAAAATCGTCCAGGATTGTCGCAGTTAGTTTACCGAATTGGAGATTACACCTCATTCCGTCGCCGCTTGATCAACCTCTTGCCGACTGCATTGCGGCCTCAGTCTGGCCCCGGCCCACTGGCCAAGCTGACGACTCGCTCTGAGGATGATCCGGCGATCGCCCTTCTAGATGCCTGGGCCGTTGTTGCGGATGTGTTGACTTTTTATCAAGAGCGAATTGCCAATGAAGGCTATCTACGCACTGCCACCGAACGGCAATCGGCCCTCCAACTAGCTCGCACCATTGGCTATGAGCTAAATCCCGGCGTTGCTGCCAGCACATTCTTGACCTTCACGGTTGAAGATGCGCCTAGTTCGCCCCCGGTGGCCACAATTCCGAAAGGCACACAAATCATGAGTGTGCCCGGTAAGGACGAACTGCCTCAGATCTTTGAAACGGGTGAAGATTTTACGGCTCACTTGGAGTGGAATGCCTTGCTGCCGAGGGGCGATCGCCCTCAGCGCATTGTTCCCAGTACAACTCAGCTCTATCTACAAGGAACCAGCACCCAAGTTCAGGCTGGAGATTTCTTGCTGCTGATCGACCAAAGCCCCGAATTTCGCAAGTATTTGCTTGAGGTGCGAGCCGTTAACGTCAATGCTCAAGCGGGACATACCCTGATTGACTGGATTCATCTCCTACCCGAAGCCAATTTCGAGACTCTTGATCCACTTCGCAATCCTAAGTTGTTTGCCTTTCGGCAGCGGGTTCGCCCGTTTGGCCACAATGCCCCAAGCTGGGAAACGATGCCTGCGGAGGTGAAGCTGGCGGCGATCGTCAAAACAGATCTCCCCCTCCAAGGCGGCATTTTTTGCACTCCAGACCAAGGCACCACCTGGAAATCTGCTAGTCAAGGCTTGCCTGATGAAGATATTTTGTCGCTGGTCAGCAAACGCCTCTTGAACGGCACGATAGCACTATTTGCCGGAACACCCACTAAGGGAATTTTTCGCTCTACCGACAATGGCCAAACCTGGGAAACCACCAACAAAGGACTGATTACACTCAATGTGCCTGCCCTTCACGTCGATGCCAATGGCTTCTTGCTAGCTGGAACTCCCAACGGTGGACTGTTTCGCTCCAAAGACAATGGTGAAAACTGGGTGCCGATCAACACAGGAACCGTGCGGGTTGAAAGCCAGGGAAGCAATAATTGGCAGTCAATTAACACCAGTTTGCCGAACACGGTGGTGCGATCGCTCCTGACAGAAACTACTTCTAGCATTGACCGCAGCGGAACAATTTCGAATGTTGCAACTTCAGTAACCGTAGTAGGGAGCAATACCAGGTTTCGACAAGAACTAAAGGTTGGGGATGCAATTACAGCAAAAGGCCAAATTCGAACCATTACAAGCATCTCCAGCAATACAGTCCTCAACGTTAATATCCCTTTTAGCCCTAATTTGAGTGGAACACCTTTTTCCTCAGGAGGTACTTATTTTTGGGCTGGTACCGATGATGGAATTTATCTTTCTCCAGATTTAGGTCAAAACTGGTATGTCAAAGGACTGCCAGACAAAATCATTTATGCTCTGTGTTTTTATACAACTCCAGTAAAGCAGGGGACGGGCAGAATTACGGTTAACGCAGAAGCACCAACGACTATTATTAATTACCAAGAAGATCCTGATGAAGAAAACTCTGAGCCACGTCCAAAAACTATTTTTGAAACAGAACTAGCTGTTGGAGATAGTATTGTAGTCCGAGAGCAACGGCGTCTGATCGTGGCGATTGCCAATAATGAAACACTTACCATTAATGCTCCTTTTGATCCGCCTGCTTCTTTTAATGATCAAGAATTTTACTTTGCCAAGTCCTACATTTTTGCAGGTACAAATACAGGTGTTTATGGTTCAGCAGATCGGGGTGAAAATTGGTTTTCAAAGAATAATACTTTAACTGCTAGTAGAGCTGTCTTGTCACTGATTTCATATCAGTTCAGTGACGGCGCTTCAATTCTATTTGCGGGAACTGATCAAGGCATCTTTCGCTCGCTCAATTCGGGAGAGAGTTGGCAAGCCATTAATGGATTACAAGATGATTTGGGGCTTTCAACGGCTCAAATTCGTGACTTAGAACTTTATGAGCAAGAGGACAATCACTTCCTTTTTGCGGCCACCGATCGCGGAATTTTTCATTCTGATAATAGCAACGCTTCTGAGCCAGAAGAGGTTTCTGAGCCAGAAGAGGTTCAATGGACGTTGGTGAGTCAAACCTTAGCCACACAGGATTTGACCGCATTGGCTTCCTATTCAACTGGAGGGCAGGAACGAAAACTGTTTGTGGGTAGCAAGTTTGCGGGTTTTCTAGAAGCCGAGGTTCAGCCAGAACAGCCAGAAGCAGAGAATACTCAACCAGAAGCAGAATCTCGTCAGCGCAGGGTGGAGTGGCCCAATTTTAAGTTTCAGGCAGCCGACCAGATCGATCTAGACACACTCTATCCTCAAATCTTGCCTGCCAGTTGGATTGTTTTGTTTAACGATCAAGATCCTGACAATCCAGAGCGGAAAGTTGAGCCTCGATTTGCGGCCAGGAGGGTTGAGGCGATCGCCACCATTCCCCGGAGTGATTTTGGTTTGAGTGGCAACATCACCCGCATTCAGCCAGATACAGCGATTGATCCAGAAGTGTTTGCCCTGCGAAGTGCAATCGTGCTGGCTCGCAGTGAAGAATTGCCGATCGCGAGAGAACCGTTGACCGTGGGCGATCGCCAGCACGATATTTTTCAAGACCCCATTCAAGCCAACAAAGTATTTTTGAATGAGTTGATTCACGACTTGCAGCCCAAGCAAACTGTGATCGTCAGCGGCAAGCGAATTCGGGCACAGCTTGATCGAGTGGGAGGAGTATTGCGTGCTAATCCCGCCACTGATTCGCCACAATGGCAGCGCAGCAACTCAGGATTGACTAATTCTCAAGTGCGATCGCTGGTTGCCAATCCTGAAGGCAATAAGATTCTGGCTGGCACGACAGACGGTATTTTTCAATCCAGCAATGGGGGTGAATATTGGGAGCCTGTTGTTAGTTGGGAGCCAATCAGCGCAGCGTTAATCCAAAAAGAAATTCGAGCCTTGTTGATTCAAGAGGCCAATGAGCAGGAGTGGGTTCTTGTTGGCACGGCTGAGGGTATTTTCCGGTCTGGGAACGGCGGCAAAAGCTGGGAAAGCAGCAACTCAGGCTTGACTTATACCGATGTGGGGGCGATCGCCACTCATCCAGATCGCTCCAGAATCTTTGTTGGTATTCTCAACGGCGGCGTTTTTCAATCTAGTGACAATGGCGCGACCTGGACTCCGACGGGGTTGGGCAATACGGATGTACAGGCATTTGCAATCAAGAATTCTAGTGAACTGTTTGCCGGAACGGTGCGCGATGGCCTCTTCTACTCTGCCAATGGGGGCAACAGCTGGCGACAGATTACCGAAGTTCGTGCAGGTCGAGGCACACTCTCCAGTGATGGGATTCAAGTAACCTGGAGCGGCTCCCCGCTTGGCAAACAGCTCCAGGCCGGAGATAGCCTCAATGCCGCAGACCAAACTCGCCGGATTGTAGCCATCTCTGCACCCGAAACAGAAAAGTTTTCTGTTGAGTTCACCATTGATACACCGTTTCGACCCGACTTGCTGCCCGGCACAGAGTTCACAATCAATACGGGGTTAACCAATCGCAGTATTACGGCATTGGCGATTGCCAGAGACTCTGTCTTAGCTGGAACCGCAGGCAGTGGTATCTTTCGATCTAGCGATCGGGGCGATCGCTGGGTACCCGTTAATACAAACTTGACGGATTTAGATATTCGTTGTCTGACCGTTGATGCCAATGAAACCCTATGGGCTGGAACAGCTAGAGGAGGAGTCTTCCGGTCTGTTGATGGGGGCGATCGCTGGGTACCTGTCAGTAATGGGCTGACCAACACCGATATCCGAGCAATTCTGCCCGTTTCAAATCGGCTCCTAACAGGTGGAATTGGGATTTTAGTTGTACCGGAACGCTTGGATATGAAGGCTGTTCAGTGTCGGGATATTGTTGAAGTCGTCACCGTTCCGACCGCAGAACCAGAGGCTCCGGAGCATCAGCGGCGGTGGTTGCTGCAAGATCAAGACGGATTTCAAGGCTATCTCACTACGACTGATCCATCTAATCTGACCTTACTGCCCGCTGATCCAGACAGTGAGACAATCAGTGAAATTGCAGTAATTAAAACCCCTCCTGCTGATCAGCAGCTTCCCATTCTCAGCCTGCAAGACCCGCTCAAGTATAGCTATGATCCGGCGACCATCAAGATTTATGCCAATGTCGTTCGAGCTACGCATGGAGAAACAATTCAGGAGGTGATCGGTAGCGGGGATGGTAATGCTGCCAATCAGCGATTTGAAATTAGCAAGTTGCCGTTGACCTATGTTTCGGCAGCGACGGCAAGCGGCTCTGAGAGCACAATGGAACTGCGAGTGAATGGAGTTTTGTGGCAAGAAGTCAGGTCTCTCTATCCGCTACAGCGGCAAGACCAGAGCTATGTGATTCGGATTGAGGATGATGGCACAACGACCGTCACTTTTGGTGATGGGATACGAGGCGCACGATTGCCTAGCGGTCAAGAAAATGTTAGCGCCACCTACCGGAGTGGTTTGGGGCTGGAGGGCAATTTAAAGGAAAAGCAGTTGAGCCTTTTGAAAACTCGTCCTCAGGGGATTGCCAATGTCGTAAATCCGCTATCTGCAACGGGTGGCGCTCCGCCAGAACAGCTTGAAGATGTGCAGATTAAGGCACCTCCTACGGTCAGAACGTTGGGCCGGATTGTATCACTGCAAGATTTCGAAGATTTTACAAAAGGATTTACCGGAATCGGCAAGGCTCAAGCTGTAGCCCTCTGGAATGGTGAGACGCAGATGGTTCATATTACGATTGCCGCAGCGAATGGAGATGTCGTTCCCGATACTTCAGATCTTTATCTCAGACTGACGGAAGCGATTGACAATGCCAGAGATCCGGTGCAAAGGGTACAGGTGGATGCCTACGATCGCCTCTTGTTCAACCTTGAAGCTCGACTTTTGATCGATCCCCGCTATCAACCCGATCAGGTGATCCAACAGGTGCAGGATGCTCTTTCTGCAACCTTTGCCTTTCAGCGCCGCAATTTGGGCCAGAACGTGACTGCGGCAGAGGCGATCGCCGCTATTCAACCCATTGCAGGCTTAGTTGCTGTTGATCTAGATGCCCTTTATCAAGTCAGCCGCAGTCGAGATCTACAGCAAGTTTTGGAGGCTCAGACAGCTCGCTACGATCCGCGCAGTCGAGAGATTAAGCCTGCCCAGTTGCTCTTGCTAAACCCTGCTGGTATCCTCCTTACCCCCGTCTCCGCCCTATGAACGCTTTGACGACCGATCGCCTCTATCAGTTGCTTCCCGCCATCTATCGGTTGCGGGATACTGCTGAGGGTGAGCCCCTGCGGGCCTTGTTGGCGATCATTGAGCAAGAACTCCAGACATTAGAAAACGACATTTCGGGGCTATATGACGACTGGTTTATTGAAACCTGCGCCGAATGGGTGGTGCCCTACATTGGGGATCTGCTGGATGTGCGGGAGTTATACGCCGACAATCCATTAGTTTATGGTCAGCAAGAACAACGGGCCTACGTTGCCAATACGTTGGCATACCGTCGCCGCAAGGGAACCACGGCTGTTTTAGAGCAGCTAACGCGCGATGTGACGGGGTGGCGATCGCGTGCTGTCGAGTTTGCCCGCTTGGTTAGTACAACGCAGAATCTTAACCATATTCGCACCAGCAGCACCACTGCTAGTCTCCGCGCCGACAATACACTTCAGCAAATTGGGACACCCTTTGAGCAGCAAGCTGCTTACTCAGCAGAAGTGCGTCCGGTAGGTCGAGGTGGGCGATACAACACGCCGAATGTGGGGCTGTTTGTCTGGCGCTTGCAAAGCTATCCGATCGCTCGCAGTCGGGCCAAAGCCGTGCAAGGAGCCGACGCCCAAATCACGGGACGTTATTACACGTTTAGTCCACTTGGGGATGAGATGCCGCTGTTCAATCAGCCCCAAACCGAGACGGATATTGTTACGCTGTCGCAAGAAATTAACGTTCCAGGTCTATTGCGGCGTCCAGTTTTGGCGGCAGAGTTGAACGAACGGCGGCGATCGCTGCTAGAAGGCAAGCCTCTGGCTGGAATTCGTCACTTTGATCAAGATCCTGTCCTGCAAATTTACATTAACGGTTTGCCCCAGCCGATTCCACCAGAGGAGATCTCGATTCGCTCGTTGGAGGGAGAGGGCGATCGCCCATCAGCAGGCCCACCGTGGCCCAACCTCGACCAAGAGCAAGCTTTCCCAACCCCAACGGTGGCTGTTGATCCAGAACTGGGCCGCATCGCGTTTTTTACTAAAACTCTACCCAAGCAGGTGGATGTCAGCTATCTCTATGGGTTTAGTGGCGATCTAGGCGGTGGTCCCTACGGTCGGGATGAAAGCCAAAATCGGGCGGTCTCAGAGATTCGCAATCCAGACGATCCGGGGGATGTAAAAATTTCGCCGCTGGTCTGGCAGGTCGCTCAGGCAACCTCTGCAGATCCGAACCCTCTGGCAACAGCCATTACTGCCTGGAATCAAACCGTTGAAGCGTGGCAAGGGCTTCAGGATCAAACGCTAGTGGCGCTGGCAAACATTACCGTTCTATCCATTCAGGTGGCCCAACAGGAGCGAGAAAAATTTCGGCGGCGGTTCCGTTCCGGCATTGTAGAAGGCTTGAATGTGATCTGTGGCGATCGCAATACTGAAGTCATGGTGACGCCCGGATCAGCCGTCGATCGACAGGGTAGACGCATTGCGATCCCCAAGAGCCAGCGATTTCAGCTCACCTTACCTGATCTATCTGAGGCCTCAAGCTACATTAGGCTGCTTGTTCTGTCCCATCGAGCCGCTCAAACCGGAAATCAGTGGCAACTCGATCTCTTACCCGAAACGGTGATTGATGGCTACCCAGAAGGTGCGTTCATTCCGCTGGCAAGGCTGAAATTGAACAAGTCTCAGCTCACAGAAGCGCCCGATTTACAGGTGCGATCGCCCTTCCAGCCCGGAATCGTCCAGGGTTTGGAGGTGAAAGTGCGACCAGGAACGCTAGAGACCACCCTGACTGCAGGCTCAGCCGTCGATCGACAGGGCCGCACTGCCACACTGACCTGTAATTGGGGCGTAGACTTGCGATCGCACCAAGGCCAGACCCGCTTGCTGGTGCTATCTCGTGAGGTGGGACGGCAATCTTGGCAGATCGATCTGCTGCCTGTGGAAGCGGTGGAGGCAAATGGCGAGCGCATTTATGTGCAGCTAGCCCTGCTGGATATTCCCAAAGTTCAGATCGGCCCAATTCAGGCTCCTGATCGCTCAGAAACGAATCCCCCTCAGATCAGCGGTTTGACCATCGTGGCGAGTCCCAATCAGTCCCAAATCACCGTCTCATCTGGAACTGTGACAATCGGGCAGCGAAAGCTTCAGCTCAACCGCAGCTATGACTTTGACCTTAGCTCCTATGCTGGGCGGACACTGACGCTGTTTATTTCGCACCGAACTCAACTGGGATTTCCACTTTCCCCAACCACAAAAGCCAATGACTCAGACTGGCAGCAGTTGGGCATTGTGCCAGTGATGCCAGAAAGCTATGACCAGGCCAGAACCGGGATCATTCGCATTCAAGACAATCAAACCTACAGCGGAGATCTGTCGATCACGATTCCTGCGGCCCGACAGCTCAAAATTTTGGCCGACAACGGCTATCGTCCCCACATTCAGGGCCAAGTGAAGGTAAAGGGAACGGCGATCGCCACCGCTCCCCAACCCGGAGAGCTGATCTTAGATGGACTCTTGATTGAAAAACCTGTCACCATCCTGCCTGGAAACCTGAAAAGCCTGCAAATCAATCACTGCACGCTAGTTCCCCAACAGAGCCGACTCAACGTTGCCCCCCAACCCCCTTCAGACTGTCCAGATCTAGATCTAGAGGATGACAGCATGACGCTGTTGGCGCTTGTCCTATATTGTCTGGCGCTTGTCTGGCAGTCGATTCGGCAAGATTTGGGTCTGGTTCATGCCACGTCCAAATTTTCGTTGGTGGAGATCACACAGCGCATCCTGCGAGAACTGATGCAGCTCTTGAAAGAAGTTGGCAGGGCCATCCGGCAATGGTGTCGTTCTGGGCAAGTATGTGAGAGCGAAGATTTTCACGGGCAACCTTCGCAAGCCAGCCAAGACAATGATCGCCTGGAGATTAGCCTCTATCGCAGCATTTGTGGCCCTCTTCAGCTCACCGAAACTGTTCCCAAGCTCAATATTGTAGACAGCATTGTAGATAAAGGCCACACCCGCCAAGAGCAGGTAGAAACCAATGGGGTGGCGATCGCCGCTCCAGGCACTGAAGTTGAGATTCAAACCTCCACTGTTCTGGGCATGACTACCGTTCGCAGTCTGGAAGCAGGCAATAGCCTCTTTACCGAAAAAGTCACAGCGCTGCGGCGACAGGTGGGCTGCGTTCGCTTCTCTCACATACCCGAAGGATCGCAAACTCCTCGTCGCTATCAATGCCAGCCCGACTTAACATTCAAGAGTGAGTTAGACACCCTGCCAGAGGCGATTACAGCGCTGGTGGTGACTCCGTCCCTATCTAATGCGCTGTTTGCTGGAACTCAAGGGAGCGGCATTTTCCGCTGGGCACGCCCTGAAAACTCAAAAGCTGAAGGCTCAAGTGCTGAAGGCTCAGACCCTGAAAACTCAAGTGTTGAAGAATCAGGCTCTGAAGTCTGGGAAGACGTGACTCAAGATTTGAGCAACCGTCACGTTACAGCTCTGGTTGCCTATGACCGGCTTGACGCAGGTGGCGCGACAATTCCCACTGTTCTCGCAGGCACCACCGACGGGAATATCTTCCGTTCCCGAGCCAATATCGCAGACTGGACCCGCATTCGCACCGGGGCCAATGCCGCTGTCACGGCTCTGGTGACTGCTCAGCGTCCCACAGAATCAAACTCAGAGCTGATGCTACTTGCTGCTACTGCTGGCGGAGGTGTTTTTCGAGGTGACAGCAATGCTGAAAATTGGGAAGCATTCAATCTAGGGCTGACCAACCTCAATGTCACGGCCTTGGCGATCGCCCCCACCGGAAAACTCTTTGCAGGCACCGCCGGAGATGGCGTTTTTGAGTGGGTTCAGGGCGAAGAAACTCAAGGTAAAGAGATTCAGGGTGAAGAAACTCAGAGTGAGAAAGATCAGAGTGAGAAAAAATCGGGCGATCGCTGGCGTCCCCTCAGCACTGATCTCACACATCTCCATATCACCGCTCTTACTTTAGATGCTGAGAATCAACTATGGGCCGGAACCGCTGGAGGGGGTGTTTTTCGGCTCATGGACGAAGAAAATCGCTGGTTGCCAATCAATCAGGGCTTGACCCATTTAGATATCACGGCTTTGATTGCAAGCTCTCACGAGGACAGACAGACCTTATTTGCCGGAACCTCTGACGGCAAGACGTTTCGGCTTGACAGCGGGCAAGCGTGGAAAACGCTGAGTCTAGACCTGCAAAGTTTAGATATCACTGCTCTAGTGCTCAATTCTGACGGTCACTTGTTTGCGGGAACAGTGGCGGGGGATGTGTTGCGATCGCTCGACCAAGGCGACACTTGGCTCTCAATCAATGCGGGTCTTCCTAACGTGGCTGAAAAACTACTGATCATGACCCGATTGCAACCCGACTTCACCTCCACCTGCTACGGAGATCCAGGCTATGCCCAACTGAGTCAGCGCTGCCCGATTGAGCTTCGTAACGGCTCAGAAGATGGTGCAGAAATGGGCGTGTTTAACTTCTTGAAGCAGCCCCAACGGGAAGGCAATCTGCAAGCCAGCCTGGAAGAATATCTGCGGTTTGGTTTGGAAGCGGGAATTTTTTACGTCACTTGAGGAGCACAACATGAAGGGCGATTTTACCCGGTTTACCTTTCAACCCAAAAAGCACTACACCAGTGTCCGGATGCAGCAAGGTCGCCTGCAACTCGACTCCGACTGGAACGAACAGGTTGATATTCAAAACCATCTGCGGCACCAGCAAACCGTCGATGTGATTGGAGCTGCGAGTGGTGTACCGACGCAAGCAGGCAATACAGATGAGCCCTATCGCGACAGCTTTAAGCTGAGTGCTACGTTTGAGGTTACGGAAAAAGAGCCTCAAGAACCTGAAGCTTCGGCAGAAACTGAGGTTACGGAAACTGAAGAGTCTCAAGAACCTGAAGTTCCGGCAGAAGTAGCATCGGCTCAAGGTAATACTTGGGTTAATGATTTGGCGATCGCCCCCGGTCGTCTTTATGCCAACGGTACCCTCTGCGAACTGGAAGACGGAACTCCATTTGAAGCAACGGTCCAGGCCGAAGATCAAGTCATCGTCAAAAGCTTGTTAATTGATAACCGCCCTCTCCAGAAGGGACAATGGCTAGCATTTGAACCGCCCGAACCTAAACCTGGTCCCGAACTTGATCCTGAACCTGATTCCGTTAAACCTGATCAGTCTGGTGAACAGAAATCTCCTCTGACTGCTCTGCGATATGTGCAAATCAAAGAAATTGAGCCGAAGCAACAAGCTTTGACGCTGGAAGGAACCTTGCCCGAAAAGGGCTTGAAAATCCAGCTTCGGCGCGTTCTCACCTACCAAACTCAACCCGATTATCCCAACCCATCTGAAGGCAAACCTTTAGAAAAAGGTGTTTACCTGGCCTATGTTGATGTTTGGCAGCGACACATTACAGTGGCCGAAGATCCTAGCCTTCGGGAGGTCGCGCTAGGGATTCCCGACACCACCACGCGCACCAAAACCATTTGGCAACTGAAGCTAGAAAAAACTGACACACTAGACCTGAGCGATCCAGAGGCTGCCCAGATAATTGATCAAGCCTGGGGAAAATTTCTGGTTCAGCAATCAGACCGTCAAACCTATCTGAGCGCTAGCACCCGTGATCCGGGCTATCGTCGCTTAGAAAATCAGCTATATCGAGTTGAAATTCACCAGCCAGGTAAAGTGAGCGATGCTGAAGGAGACGATTCGGACAAAGTGAGCGATGCTGGAGGAGGCGATTCGGACGAGTCGATTGCAACGTTCAAATGGTCTCGCGACAATGGTAGTGTCGTCAGTCTAATTGAAAAAATTGACGGCAACACAATCTTGATCCGCAAGTCAAGTCAGGATGCCTGGATAGACTCTCAACCCGGTCAATGGATTGAGATTACTACCGAAGAGATGGAACTGAAGGGAAAACCTGGTGTTTTGGTTCCCTTGCTCAGAGCCTCCGACACCAAAATTGAATTTGACGAATCCAGAATTGAAAATGGCCCGATTCCTAAAACTGCTAGTAAAGTTCGCCGTTGGGATCACACCTCGCAAGCAGCAGCACTGCTCACACGCTCTGAGCCGCAAGAGCTAGAAGCTGGAATCAATGTCAAATTTGATCTGGAATCAGAGTATAAAACTGGAGATTATTGGGTCATTCCAGCACGAGCAGCGATCGCCGACATTGAATGGCCTACCGATCAAGATGAAGACAATCCGAAACCACTACCCCAACCACCGCACGGTATTGCTCATGAGTACGCCTTATTAGCCGTTGTGGAAGTTGATGACAACGGGCAATTCAAATCAACTCTTCTCGATAAACGGGTTATTTTTCCTCCCTTAATGAACTGTTTGGATCGAACCGGAGGCGTCATTACTGGATGGTTAGAAATTCAATCTAACTTGTATGTTACAGGTAAGTATCAAAAAGAGCTGAATCGGTACGTTGAAGGCTTAGTGGGTATCGGCACCAAGCAACCAAGTGCACGATTGCATACAAAGGCAGTCAAACCTATTCCAGGAAAGGGGACTTTGCTCTTTCAGGGTAAGCAAGCTACGGGTGTCGGCACCCAGTTTACTAAAGAACTCCAGGTCGGTGACTTGCTCTATCTAGGAGAAAGTCCTGAACCCAGAATCGTTGCAGCTATTAGCTCAGACACCTCTCTAACACTCGATCAAGAGGCCACAATTCCTGGTCCTGTTCCGCTCCAGTATCAAGGGGCGATCGCCCGCTTTGAAGATCACCAGGAGAATGCTCAACCTCACCTTGTCGTCTTGGCTAGTGGTAAGACAGGTATAGGTACGGCTCTTCCTCAGAATAAGCTAGATGTAGCAGGGGGTGTAGCAATTGGTTCTGCCTATGCAGGAAACCAACCTGCGCCCAATCAAGGGCTAATCGTTGAAGGAAATACAGGCATTGGTACAGCAATCCCTGGGGCTAAACTGTCTGTTCTAGGAAATGTTGCAATTGGTGGAGCAGATTATGCTAATGCACCCAGCCTCCCCAGCAATGGCCTGATTGTTCAAGGCAATGTCGGATTCGGCACTCCAAATCCAGCCCAGCAATTAGTCATTGGCAGCAATGGCCGAGTTGGGATCGGATACAACGAAGTTGGTCAAACGGCAGCTCTCTCTGTATCCGGAAAAGTTGGCATTGGCACAACGGAACCCCAAGCCCGATTGGAGGTCAGAGCAATAGCGCCAGATGATGGAGACACAGCTGTTCTGTTTCAGGTCAAAAAATCCGACAACAGTAATTTGCTCTCCGTTCGACAGGGCGGTGCAATCCAGCTAGGCACACCCAATTCTAACGGTGTCCAGCTAACCGTCTCTGGCACGGCTAACATCTCACATACGGCTACACTCGCTCCAACTCCAGGAAGCCAGGTTTTGATTGGCGGTGGGACTGGAACGTCCAACATAAAACTAGATGTCACCGGAAATGCCAAATTTTCTGGGAGCTTACAGGTCGAGCAAACTGCGACTTTAGCAACCGCCTCCAATAGCAGAGTCGTGATTGGCAACGTAGCTCAATCAACCACCAAACTCACCGTTGAAGGATCTGTTCGAGCTACCAACTTTTTGGGAGATGGTTCCACACTGGATGGTCTGGTCAAAAAAGCAGGCGACACCATGACTGGATCACTGACGATTCAGCAAGGCTTAACGGTAACTGGAACCGCTAAGTTCGGTCGTCTTCAACTGAATGACAATCTCGCGATCGCCCAATTTTCAGATGACAGCAACCTTCAATCTAGAAGCGATACAGCCCTGACTGAAAAAGCAGTCAAAACTTTTGTAGACGGTCAAATTCAGGGCATTAATACCCGATTGAATCAAAAAGCCGATCGTTCTGAACTCAATCAAAAAGCAAACGTTTCTGATTTGAACCAAAAAGCTGATCGCTCTGAACTCAATCAAAAAGCAAATGTTTCTGACTTAAATCAAAAGGCCGATCGTTCCGAGTTAGCCCAAAAAGCAGATATTGCTGATTTGAACCAAAGAGCTAAGAGAGAAGGTGATCTAGGGCAAGATTTTAGTGCGAAAGACTTGAGAGCAGAGCGGTTTTTTGCAAGAGAGATTTCAACGACTGAGGTTAGGAGCAACGGGTTTATCCAGATTTCATCGCGATCGCTCAAAGCAGAAATCGTGGATATATCCAATCAAGAAACCCAACAAATCTTGGAAACCCTTGCTCCAGTTAAGTTTGTTTACACAGAGGATCAAGAAAAACACCTGCATATAGGTTTCATCGCAGAAGATACCCCAGCGATACTAACAGCTCCCAACCAAAAGGCAATCAAAATTATGGATGTTGTAGCGGTCCTTACAGCAGTACTCAAAGACCACCAAAAAACTATCAGCGATCTCACCAAAGTAGCAAGCAAGCAACAGCTTGAAATTGACGCTCTGCAAGAAAGATTTACAAGCTTGGAAGACATACTCTACGAATGAAGAGCAACTTCATAAGATTTTGAAGTTTATCTTGCTAGATCGAGCAACAGATAAATAGTTCAGTAAAGCTATCTCATCAAGGAGAAAACCATGACAGTAATTAATACTAACTTAAGTGTACAAGTAAAAGGTGGTCCCCCAATCTCAGTGCCTCCGGTTATTATCGATGCTCAAGCTTATGACAAAATCGGGATTAGCATTGAGCCTGCTACGGAAGTCACAGTAAATGTTCAACCCGGTGATAGTGGCGTCAATTTCCTACTAATTAAGTCTACTACGTATACATCTTCTGGCGACTCAGACGCAAAATTGACCTATACTCCAAACGATAAGTCTGCCATTGATTTAGAAACACCGCAGATTTATTTAGGGAAAGAAGCCATTAAGACTTTGTTGGGTTCAGTTAAAACTATTGCTTTCTCAAACAAACTGGACAAAAAAGTTGAGATCGAAATTCTGGTAGGTCGAGATCCTGTTGCTTCATCATAGTCAAAAAATGATATAGCCTACTTCTGAAAGTTTTCTCATCGAAGCATAGCTAGCCTGATTTACTTTAGTTAAAGGATTGAAGATTATGCCCGTTACTCCTACTTATCCTGGCGTCTATATTGAAGAACTCCCCAGCGGTGTTCGAACTATTACAGGTGTTGCAACTTCCATTACAGCCTTCGTAGGCTTCGCAAAACGAGGTCTTACTAACGAACCTATTCGGATTCAAAGCTTTGGTGACTTTGAACGGCAGTTCGGTGGGCTTTCGGTAAACAGTATGATGAGTTATGCCGTTCAGCAATATTTTCTGAATGGTGGTAGCGATGCGATTATTGTTCGTTTAGCGAATCAAGATAGCAGTTCGACGCGGATTGATGTTGGAACACTAACCTTACATGCCTCCAGTGAAGGAAGTTGGGGGGATGGTCTAAAAATTGTGGTCGATCACAAAACATCCAAACCTGAAGTCACTTTCAATCTTGAAGCGATTCTCAACGCAAACGATCAAGAAATTGCTAGAGAAACATTCCGTAATCTTTCAGTTGATAGTGCATCAAGTCGCTATGTGAGAGATGTTTTAAACACACAATCTGGTTTAGTACGGATTTTAGAGGCACTGCCAGAAAATGCTGAACGTCCAGAGTCTGGCACCTATGATGCCAGTATGGGTGTTAGCGGAAGTGATGGGGATGAGCCTACCGACGATACCCTCTATGTTGGCAGCGAAGCCAACAAGACAGGACTTTATGCTTTAGAAAAAGCAGATTTGTTTAACTTGCTGTGTATTCCCCCGGTCAATCGAGGAATAGACATTTCTGCTGACACTTGGATTGTAGCTTCGGCCTATTGTGAAAAGCGACGAGCAATGCTTATTGTTGATCCACCCATGGATTGGGCTGAGCAGAGCAATGTCGCGAATGGCTTAGGTGGCTTTCTAGAAGGCTTCAGCGACAAGAAAAATGCGGCTTTGTTTTTTCCACGGGTGAAGTTTCCGGATGCGCTTAAAGAGAATCGATTGGAGACGTTTGTGCCTTCGGGGGCGATCGCAGGCGTTTTTGCTCGCACGGATGCCAATCGAGGCGTCTGGAAAGCTCCGGCAGGAACAGAAGCGACTCTGGCAGGTGTGAGAGGATTGTCAGTCAATCTAACCGATGGCGAAAATGGCATTCTCAACCCATTGGGTGTCAACTGCTTACGAAATTTCCCCGTTTACGGCAACGTGATTTGGGGATCGCGCACCCTGGATGGAGACGATCGCCTTGCCTCTGAGTGGAAATACATTCCTGTACGAAGACTCACACTATTCTTGCAAGAAAGTCTCTATCGCGGTACGCAATGGGTGGTTTTCGAACCCAACGATGAACCGCTTTGGTCCCAAATCCGGCTAAATCTGGGTGCTTTCATGAACAACCTGTTTAAGCAGGGAGCATTCCAGGGTAAGACCCCGAGAGATGCTTACTTTGTCAAGTGCGATAGCGAGACAACCACTCAAAATGACATCGATCGAGGCATTGTCAACATCATTGTCGGATTTGCGCCGCTTAAGCCTGCCGAATTTGTAATTATCAAGTTCCAGCAGATTGCAGGTGATCTGGCCACTTAATTTCAAAGAGTAGAATATTCTGCTCCAACGCTTCAAGAAACTACCCAGAGGAAATGACAATGGCTCAGTTTAGTGTTAATGCTCAGCGGTTTGACCCCTACAAAAATTTTAAGTTTCGGGTCAAGTGGGATGGCCGGTATGTGGCTGGAATTAGTAAAGTCGGTTCGCTGAAACGCTCTACAGAAGTTGTGACACATCGGGAAGGTGGAGATCCCAGTAGCGCCAGGGTTTCTCCAGGCCAAACCAAATATGATCCCATCATGCTGGAGCGGGGTGTCACCCACGATAAAGACTTTGAGCAATGGGCCAACAAGGTCTGGAACTACGGCTCTGGTTTGGGCGCAGAGGTTTCCCTGAAAGACTTTCGCAAAGATATCATCATTGAGGTGATGAACGAAGCAGGGCAGGTGGCGATCGCCTACAAGGTCTTTCGCTGCTGGGTTTCCGAATTTACCGCCATGCCAGAACTGGATGCTAGTGCCAATGCGATCGCCATCCAAAGCATTCAATTGCAAAACGAAGGCTGGGAACGCGACTATGAAGTTGCTGAACCGACTGAGCCGAGCTTCTTGGAGCCAGCCTAACCAATCTCTACGAGATCAATTGAGGAGCTTTTGAATGCGTCCTTTGTCAGCGGAGCATATTCTTCGGGTTTGGGAAATTGGGCAGAACCAGCATCCATTGGATCGGGCGCTGACTCTGTTAACTTTCGCGCTGCCTAATCAAACCCGGAGTGAGTTGGCTACGCTCAGTATTGGTCGGCGGGATGCTTACCTGTTGACCTTGCGAGAACTGACCTTGGGGCCACAACTCAATTGCTATGCAGAATGTCCCAATTGTGGTGAGCAACTAGAATTTACGCTGGAGGTTGGAGCCATTCGACTGGTTGATCCAGAGCAATCTTTGGCTCTAGGCTATCAGTTCACGCTAGATTCGGTGGAGCTACAGTTTCGCCTACCCGATAGTATTGATTTGGCTGCGGTGATGGTGACTCGCAATTTGGAAAAAGCTAGCTTGCAATTAATGCAGCGATGTTTGCTCCAGGCTCAGCGAGACGGGCAGGCGATCGCCTTTGAGGAACTCCCAGAGGAGGCGATCGCCCAACTGCAAACTCAAATGGCAGCAGCTGATCCCCAAGCAGAGACATTATTGGATCTGGCTTGTGCCAACTGTCAACATTCTTGGCAGGTGCTTTTCGACATTGGGGAATTTTTCTGGGCCGAACTCAATGCCCAAGCCAAACGCCTGCTACGAGAAATTCACACACTGGCACGAGCCTATGGCTGGAGTGAGGCCGATATTCTGGCGATGAGTGCATCTCGACGCAAGTACCATCTGGAGCTAGTCAGCGGATGACAAATTTTCCCTCGCGATTGGTTCAACGTGCTCAAGGCTCTGTTCTAACAGTTCAGCCCTTGATTTTGCCTAGCTTTGCGGGGGGGATAGCGATAGATGATCATTCACCTCAAGCTTCTATCTTTGAGCCAGCTTCACTCACAGACGTAGACTTTGTCGAGCGTGCCCCTGCGCCCACTACTACCACAAATCTCCATTCAGAACCTCGTTCAAAACCTCTTTCAGAGCCCCTTCCTGCACTTTCAGCTTTGATGCCTCCCATTGCTTCTAGCTCTTGGTCTGCCGGATTGTCAAGACTGCCGCGATCGCCCCTGTTGCAATCTCCTGAACCAATTCAATCTATTCAGCTTGATGAAGTTGAGCAGGTTGAGTCTCAAGGTTTGACGCCAACTGAACGTTCCTCAACTGAGCATGTGCAAGCTGAGCCTCCCCCAACTGGGTGGATACAAGCAGAATTAGACAGTCAGCCTCAGCCTCAGTCTCAGCCTCAGTCTCAACCTCAACCTCAGTCTCAGCCTCAGTCTCAGCCTCAGTCTCAACCTCAACCTCAGCCTCAGCCTCAGCCTCAACCTCAACCTCAACCTCAGCCTCAACCTCAACCTCAGCAACTTCTACCAGAGGTTTCTCCCCCTTCTGTCCGACCGCCTGAGTCGCTACCTGATCTGACCGCATCGTCGCGATCGCAACTGATTCAGCCTATTGCATCCGTATCTACATCTACATCTGCATCTGCATCCGAACCTGTTACTCAACCAGCACACTCCGAGGTGTCCAAATCTCCTCAGAGAGCCGCAGTGCCACCTGAGTCAGACGGTGCTGCCGTTTCATCCTCTGCTTCTTTATCCGCTCCGGCCCATACCAAATCTACAGATCGCTTAACTAATCCTTCTCCCACTGCATTCACTACCCCGTCCCGCTCAATTAGGGAGACTTCTAATCCTCTACATGTTTCCCCCATTGAGAATTTAGGAGGCATTTCAAGAAATCAAGATACTCCAGAGGTTCCTGTTCAAAGTCATTCCAACCGCGATCGCCCAGGCCAACTAGACCCCTCAACCGCCCCAGTTCCTCCGTCTGGTTTGGAGGGGCGATCGGCTCTCCTGCCTCAAGATGTCAGTCTGGACCAACCAAAACCCATATTTCAAGTTTCTCCCACTTCCACTCCCACTTCCACTCCCACTCCTGCCCCATCCATCCATCCAGATGTATCCGTTACAAGGTTGTTAGATGCAGTAGTTCAGCCTGTCGAGGCTAAGCAAGCTGGGCTGGTTCAAATCTTTCCGTCTCAAGAAATGGAGCGATCGCCCCAGCCTTCACTTGTGTCGCCTCTTTCACCAGAGCCAGAAACTCAATTAGAGCAAGCTTCCCCTTTCCAGAGCGCCCCTGTTGCTTCACCCATCAAGCCTCCCATTGGAATCACTGCACGGATTGCTGCAATGTCTTCCGCTCGACCCGCTCATTTAGATTCCGAACCATTTGCTCCTCAAGTGGCTGAGCCTTTTCCGGTTGTGAAGCCTGCGATCGCCGTTGCACTACCTCAACCCACTGCAAATGTGCCGAAATCTGTGGCCCTTCAGCCTGCTGGAGCGATTGATCATCAGCGGCAGTCTCCAACGGTGGCCCCACAGATGCGATCCTCACCGCCCCCTACTATCACTATTACGATTGGTCGCATTGAAATTAAAAAAACAGCGCCAGCACCTCCTCAATCGCGCTCCAGATCCAGCCCAGAGGCTGCAAAGCGTTCTTTGTCAGATTACTTGAAGCAGCGTAGAGGAAGTTGAGATGAGTAATGCCCTGGCGATCGCTGCCGTGACAACCACATTGCGTAACTTGCTAGCTCGCAGCATTGGAGAAGAATTGGGGAGTGGAATTGTCACGGCTCGTCCCCCCGACAAGGCTAGGGAGAATGGCGACAGTTTTAATCAGGTTAATATATTTCTTTATCAAGCGCTGCCCAATGCCTCTTGGCGCAATACCGATCTTCCCAATCGGGTTAAACCTGGAGAGACGGGGCGATCGCCCTTAGCCCTCAATCTCTTCTACTTGCTGACGGCGTATGGAAAAAATAACGAAGATATTGTCAGCCATCGTCTGCTGGGGCAAGCGATGCGAGTTTTACACGATTACGCCCTATTGAGTCGAGAAGATGTCCGCAGTGCGCTGGCTGAGAGCGACTTACACAACCAGATTGAGCGAGTCAGAATTACGCTTCAGCCTTTGAATCTAGAAGAACTCTCTAAACTGTGGGCAACGTTTCAGACCCAATATCGGATTTCAGTAGCTTATGAAACCTCTGTTGTTTTAATTGACAGCAGCATTCCAGTCAAAACACCATTGCCCGTCCTCATGCGCGGCAGTGACGATCAGGGGGCCTTTGTTCAGCCAAATTTGATTCCTCCTATTCCAACGCTGAAAGAGATCTTGCCGCCCAATCAGCAACCGAGTCTGCAATTGGGCGATCGCCTGATTTTGAGAGGCCATTCTCTAGAGAGCGAATCCCAAGCCCTAGTGCGATTTTCCCATCCCAATCGAGCTGAGCCACTAACCCTGACTCCCCTATCAGGGAGTAGCTCAACTGAGCTTGTTGTCGCCCTTCCTGAAGATTCTTCAGACTGGCCTGCTGGATTTTATACCGTCCAGGTTCAAGTTCAGCAAAACGGTCAGACTCGCTTTTCAAATAGTCTTGCTGTGGCGCTGTCTCCTCGAATTCAGAGAGTTGAAGTCAACTTGTTCGGCAACAGTCAAGGTACACTCACCGTTTTTTGTAGTCCTCCAATTTGGCCCGAGCAAAGAGTTTCATTGCTATTGGGCGATCGCGAACTCACCCCCGTCACCGATCCAGAAACCCCTCGTCCTACCGAAAAAATCGATCAATTGCAGTTTAGTACCGCCAATTTTGCGGGAGGTGAATACCTGATGCGTTTGCGGGTCGATGGGGTCGATAGCATCTTGATCAATTACACCACACCTACGCCTACCTTTAACCCTAGTCAGCGTGTGAGGCTGCCATGAATGCAGAAGAGTGGCTAGCCAACAATAATCAATATTTGGCTGCGGCAATTCAATGGCTCAAGCTGCGACTCAATCAAGTTGCGGAATTCACCACGGGCACTCCTCCGACTGTGAAGCCAGAAGCGATCGCCACAGCCGCCGCAGCAATGGTTAGAGCTACGGCTTCCGATCCTCCCCCAGCGCTGATCTTACTATCTCAGCAGTTTGGGCTATCTCAATTTGAGCAAGCTATCTTGCTGCTCTGCGCTGCAATGGAGCTAGATACCCAACTGGCCACGCTCTGTGCCCAAGCGCAAGACAATCCCAATCGCCCCTATCCTACCTTTGCTTTGGCTCTGACCTGTTTCGATTCTCCTGCCTGGGATACCCTCTCCCCTGAACGCCCTCTGCGTCATTGGCGCTTGATTGAAATCCACCAAGCTGGAGCACAACCCTTGACCACCAGCCCACTACGGGCAGATGAACGCATTGTTAGCTACTTGAAAGGGTTGAACTACTTAGATGATCGGTTGGCAACTCTTGTCGTCCCGCTTGATCCCTGGAAGCCGCCAGGATTTGATGCGATTCCTTCGCTTCCTCCATCGCAGCAATCTGTTGTGGAGGCGATCGCCCACCAGATTCAGCAATCTGCCCAAACCTCCACTTTTCCCGTCTTACAATTACTTGGCTCCGACACTGCCAGCAAACAATTGATTGCTTGGGAGGCCTGCCAGAAAATAGGTTTGCGGCCTTATCGGCTCTCGCCAGATCTGCTGCCCGCCCAGATTGCCGGCCTAGACACGTTGATAAAGCTCTGGCAACGAGAGAGCTACCTATTGCCATTGGCGCTGTACCTTGATGGGCGATCGCTAGATGATATGTCTCCCAGCTCAACTGCAATACTGCACCGCTTTCTGGAACGCAGTCACGGTATTTTCTTCGTGGATGTCCGCGAAACGGGGTTGGGGTGCGATCGCCCCACCATTACTTTTGACATTGCAAAACCCACAACGTTAGAGCAGCGAGAAGCTTGGGCGATCGCCCTCAATGGGCATGGTGAAAACCACGCGGATCAGCTCGTCAGCCAATTTCACCTTAGCCTTCCCGAAATTTGGAAGATTGCTCAATCTACACAAGCTGCTGCTAAACAGCCTCACGTATCTTTTGAAGATCAATTGTGGCAGAGTTGTCTCACCACCACCCGCCCCAAACTCGACACCCTAGCTCAACGCTTAGATCCCAAAGCCACCTGGAACGACCTAGTTTTGCCAGATGAAGAACTGGATCTGCTGCATCAAGTCACTGACCAAGTGCGCCAGCGCAGTATTGTCTACGATGATTGGGGCTTTCGGCAGCGAATGAATCGAGGGCTGGGCGTCAGTGCGCTCTTTGCTGGAGAAAGCGGCACAGGCAAAACAATGGCGGCTGAAGTGATTGCCAATGATTTAAAGCTAAATCTTTACCGCATCGATCTTTCCTCAGTTGTCAGCAAGTACATTGGCGAAACTGAGAAGAACCTGCGCCGCTTGTTTGACGCGGCTGAAGACGGAGGTGCTATTCTCTTTTTTGATGAAGCCGATGCTCTATTTGGCAAACGCAGCGAAGTCAAAGACAGCCACGATCGCTATGCCAACATTGAAATCAACTATCTCCTCCAGCGCATCGAATCCTATCAGGGCTTAGCCATCCTCACCACCAATATGAAAAACTCTCTTGATACTGCTTTTATGCGCCGCCTCCGCTTTATTATTACATTTCCATTCCCTGGCATCAAAGAACGTCGAACCATGTGGCAAAAGGCATTTCCGGCCAAGACTCCAACTCAGGGGTTAGATTGCGATCGCCTCGCCAAACTCAACCTCGCCGGAGGCAACATCCATAGCATCGCCCTCAATGCCGCGTTTCTAGCCGCTCAAGCCGGCACACCGATCACCCTGCCTCTGCTCCTCAAAGCCGCCCGCACCGAATTCTACAAACTCGATCGCCCTATCAATGAAGCCGATTTTCGCCCCTAAAAAACCATGAACCTCAACCTGCAAATCGATCGCTTAATCCTAGAAGATATTGATCTCTCGCTTCGCCAACGCCGTCAGTTGCAAGCGGCGATCGAAACCGAACTCTCCCGTCTCCTCTCCGAAAACGGCATTCCCCCCCACCTCCAAAACGGCGGCACCATCCCAAAACTACCCATCAATCTGTCTCCTTCACCTGCTGCTCAACCCACTCAAATGGGTCAACAAATCGCTCAAACCATCTACGGAGGACTCACCTCATGACCCCGCAGAGTTTACCTTTATCACAACAACAGTCTAAGAGTGATCCTCCTCCGTCTACTAACGTTTTACAGCGTGCAGGGGTGCATTCGACTTCAGAACAAGCTACAGAATCCCAAGATGGGGAGGGTCCATCCTTTCTGGAGTCACGTTTCCAGCACAACTTTACTCAAGTACCCGTCACAGGGGGCTCGTTTCCCATTATTCAACCCAAGCTGACTATTGGACCTGTGGGCGACAAGTATGAGCAAGAAGCTGATCAAGTTGCAGCAGAAGTAGTGCAGCATATTCACTCATCAAGTAATTCGACTGTCCAACCGCAGGAATCTGAGCAAGAACAGACAAAACCACTACGACTGAAATCAGTCTTTTCCTGGCAAGTTAATGAACCTGGAATGACTGCTTCGCCAGATTTAGAATCCTTAATCCAACAGAGCAGAAGCAGTGGCGAATCTCTCCCACTGAGCGTTCAGATACCAATGGAGCAGTCATTTGGGGCAGATTTTAGCAGCGTCAAAATACATGCAGATGACAGAGCAAATCAACTCAACCAGTCGCTCCAGTCCAGTGCCTTTACGACAGGACAGGATATCTTTTTTCAAAAAGGTGCGTATACCCCTACCACCAGAGAAGGTCAGGAGTTGATTGCACATGAACTCACCCATGTGGTGCAGCAAAACGGAAATGCTGTCAAACGTAAACCCCTGCCAAGCGAGAATCCTACCCAAGAAACTAACCACCAGATCGAGCTTGAAACAGGCGACTCAAACTCTATGCCACAGGTTCAGCGGCAGCCTCAAAGAGGGGCTGTCTCTGTTCGACAAGATACTGGTAGCCAAGGTGTAATTCAGCGGGGTGAGAAGACTAAAAAATTCTTCAAGGCACAACTCTTTGGGCTGAACAAAACAGTTAATCCATTGTTTGGCTGGAAGGGATATTACAAAAATTTGGCCGATATATGGTTGAGTGATGAGAAGGAAGCACAGGCAAAATATGGTGGTACAGCTTGGCGGATCTTGAACAGTGTTAAAGAAACGACCGATCGGGTTGCATCTTACTTTACAGCTGCTGCATTTCTATCAACAGGGCTTGGCTTAATTCTGACTCCCTTCACAGCAGGTGCAAGTGCTGCATTTTTAGGTGCTGCCACCATCTTCGGTCAGATAGCCACCATCGCTCATCTTGTCACAGCTGCTTTAAGATTGGTTGTAATTATCTATAACGCTCTGAGGTTAAGGAAGATTCACAAGGACCATCCAAACTATGCCGTGATTCGAGCCAGACTATGGAGTGAACTCGGCGGTTTGGCGTCCAATGCCCTAGGAGCCATTTTCGGTGGTCTTACGGGAGGTTTGGCTTTGAGCGGAGGGCCGAGTGTCATTGGCGATCCTCTAGTCAGAAGCATAGGTACTGACACCGCTTCGGGAACAGTTGCTCTCATGGGCGAAGGTGTCAATAGGCTGGCGGATGCTTCTGCAACTGGTGGAAGTCTCGTGGGTGACACTGCTCCTGGCAAATCTAAATATACTTTGAAGGAGGATACTCAACTTGCGGCGAACTCTTCACCAACGCCTATAGCCTCTTTATCTGTCCCTAGGGCGAAGGAGGATACTCCAGCACCCAGCACCAATGTCTCAGTAGCTAAGGTACCTGAAGAAATTTCCTCTATTGTAGAAAGTTCTGGAGAGGAAGACTCTCAGGCAGAAAGCCCTCAAGTACAAAGTCCTCAAGCAGCAGACTCCTCTCTTGAGGAACTTAGCCAGGATGCAGCGGAGCTTGGAAAGGTAGCTATCCAGGATCAAGGCAAGCTTGATACACCAATCACAGAAGGGCAAAAGACTCAACAAGATCTTGAGAAAGCCGATCAAGACATAGATCACTTACTCGGAAAGAGCCAAGAATTATCACAAGAAGCGACTCAGGCAGACAGTCAGGCTGCTAAGACTCTTGAAGAAAACAAACAAGATCTTAAGGGTGTAGATGCTAGCAAACTGGAAGAGTCAAAGATTAGTCAAGCTGAGACTAAACTGAAGGAAATGGAGGTTCAGGAGGGGATACAGTCTACTGAAGACGCAGAGGTTCAGGAGGAGAGCGAAAGTGAAGTCAGCAGTGAAAGTATTAGTGATAATGAAGCAGAGGCTCAACCCCTTCCTATAAATACTAGGCTAGGCAGATCTCTTTCCGCACCAGCCATATTACAAACCAAACCAGCGCCCCCCCTTGAGAGAATGGGTAAACCCGTTGTACAGCGGGCCAATGGTAAGGTGAAAAAGTTCTTTGGCAAATTGTTCTCCCGCTTTGTTAATCTGCGTAAGCGCGTGAAAAAGGTATGGGCAAAGGTCAGAGCTAAACTAGCAGTAGCTTTGATCAAAGTACTGGGACTCGAACAACCGATTCGGGAATCACAGATGGAGAACCAAATCGAACAGGCTCAAGTACCGCAAGGAATCGTTGCAGATCAGCAGTCTAAGAATATTACAACAGAGGTCATTGCAAAAACGCAGCAAATCAAAAAGGCCGTTGCTGAAGCGAAGGCAGATAAATCAAGCTCATGAGGACGTCAAGCAGTCTGGTGTTGAGTGGAGATGATTTACATTGTGGAAACTATCAAATTAGGATTTCAACAAGCAGGTAAGCTGGCTTTTTTAGGACTCACAGTCGGTGTCATAGCAGGTTGGGTGGGTCTGTTTACGGTTGATAGTGCAGAGCAAATTGCCAGCCTAAGCGCAAAGATATTCTTATCGATGGCGTTGATTTTACCCGTAGCTCTCATTGTTCTGATTTATCTAGATTTGCAAAGTCAGAATCGGGAGCATTATTTGGTACTTAGCCGTGCCTTATCTCAACTTTCAGTTGCGGGAATCTTTGGTGCTATATTTGCCAGTTTTCTGTTTTTAATGGGTGCGGCTCAGATTCCTGCGGTGTTCGGGCAGAAAAATGCTGCTGAAATAGCACAAGCCCTTTACCCAGCCATTGGGTGGCAAAAACTTATTCTTGTCCTGATATCAACGGTTGGGTTGGCGTTAGTTGTTGCAGTTTGGGGAAACCGACAGGCCAAGAAGTTGATAGAGCCTGATTAGGGGCGATCGCCTCCTCATACAAAAGTGGGGCATAGTTTTCTCTATACCCCCAGTGACTTATTAGATCAAATCTAAATCAAGCGAGTGTTAGGCTTGCTCGGATGCTTTGCGACGGCGGGAGGTGGCGATCGCCCCTGCTACGACACCCAAACCAACCAGTGCGGTTGTAGGTTCGGGGACAGGGGTTGCATTAGCGCCAACGACCTTCCAGTCTGGGCCATTGTAAGGCTTGCCGTTGCTAACAACTCGGATACCTGAGATCGGGCCGGAGACGCCAAGGTCAGCCATACTAACACCCATTGAGCCGACTCGCTGAGCGCCGCTGATTTCTTTGGTATCAATGCTAAATCCAGCAAAGTTCCAACTGCGGGAGGAAATGTTCAGCAAGTTGCCGAGCAGGTTGCCTTTGGAATCGAGGGCTTGAATATCGAGCTTGCTGTTCATGCCGCGTTCCCAGAAGAACAGCTGATCGACAATGCTACCGAAGAAGACATCCATCACGAAGCTACCTGAATCTTCTGTGTCAATAATGCTATTGAGATTCAGATTGCCCAGCGCTGCGACGACTCCGTTGTTGTCAACATTCTCTTGGCGGAGGCCAACTGTGGCGCGATCGCCCATATCTGCACTCGCGGCCCCCGTGTTGCCACCAGTCCACAGATCGTTGCTAATGATATTGGCCTTCGTGACTAATGAAAAATTACTGAAGACGCTACCGTCTCCAAGCTTGACAGAATCCAGGAAGATATCTCCCTTGGGATCGGTTCCGGTGAAATTTGTGGTGAAGGAAAAGGCGTGAGCAGCAGTGGTAGATAACACTAGAAGACTACTCGTGACTAGACCTGCACAAGCTGCAAGGTGTGTTGCTTTCATGATTCTTTGCCTTGTTGAATGATTAAATCGTTAAAGCGTTCTTGGTTTGCAAACCAGGTATGAATCAGAATCCAGCCGATGAGTAAGTACAGGGAAATACATTACAGGTGAACATGTCCCTAATAGGTTATTAAGGAAACCTAAGAAATGTCACTAGTGAAAACCCTTGTTTATTTAATCTTCTTGAAAATATTTTCTGATGAGGTTTTTACGGATTTAAAACTACAAAATCTGCCTGTATTTCTACTAGAAAAGTGATGGGAACTTTTATTTTAAGTGGATTTACTACTCCTAAAGTTATTTGAGGGATTAAAAGCCAATGGCCCTCCGAAAATATATTGAATGTTTATCTGCTATTCGGTTTTTCTAGACGATAACTCTAGCCAAAAACGGCTACCTTCCCCTGTGGTTGAGTCTAAGCCAACCCGGCCTCCCATGCGCTCTATCCCTTTTTGGACGATCGCCAGCCCGATACCGGTGCCGGGATAGGTTTCGGCCCCATGCAACCGTTCAAACACTTGAAATACCCGCTCCTGAAATCTAGGCTCGATGCCAATCCCGTTATCCTCAATCCAGAGTCTCACTCTGGGATCTGCTTCAGAACCAGCTGGCTCGATGGGGGTTGATTCAGCCCAGATGCGAATTCGAGGCTGAACACCGGGAGCAACAAATTTAATGGCGTTGCTGATCAGATTGGCGATCGCCTGCACTAGCAGGATATATTGTCCAATGACAACTGGTAGCGGTCCTTCTACAGTTACATTTGCCTGTGCGGCGTTCAGCTCTTCTTGCATCTGAGTGATCACATCCGTCACGACCAAGTTGAGATTGAGAGGTTGTAGACGCAGTTCCGCCCGACTCAGGCGACTGTAATCTAGCAGGTTTTGAATCAGGACCTCCATCTGTTGGGCTGCACCGACAATTCGACGGCCAAACATCTGACCCTCAGCAGGAAGCTGACTAGCATAATCTTCGAGCAGTGCTTGCCCCATTCCCTCAATTGCCCGCAAAGGAGCCCGCAAGTCATGAGAGACGGAGTAGGCAAACGCCTCAAGCGCATCATTGGCTAATTGCAGCTCGCTTGTACGCTCTGTCACCCGCTGTTCTAGCTCGGCGGTGTAGTTCTGAAGCTGTTCTCGCAGTTGGGCTTGTTGGAGGGCGATCGCCAGGGAGTCAGCCACTTCGTTGATAATCTCTCGATGCTCTGGGCTAAAGGTTATTGCTGGATCCAACACCACCAGCTCGCCCAGCAGAGATTGCTCAACCTGAAGCGGAAGGTGCAGACAGTCCAAAGCGTCCAGAGAGTCACCAGGAGAGAGTAAACCCGCAGGACAAGACTTCTGAGTCAGGATGTAGTTCACCCAGTCGTCCAAGCTTCCAGCCAAAATCGGCTCAGGAATGACATCATTCAAGGGAAAAACATCTGGGTGATTTGGGGTTGAGTGCTTGCTTTGGGTAGAGGCTAATACTGCTGCCTCCTGCGTTTCGAAGTTAAACAACAGGACAAAGACTTGCTGACAAGGAACCAGCTGTAGGAGCTGAGCCAAGGCAGACCGCACCAACTGGTGGGACGACTGCGCCTCCAAAATAGCCCGATCAATATCATGTAAATCTGTTAACCGAGCATCTGTCCGACGTAGCGCTTCCTGGGCTTGTTTTCGCTCCGTAATATCCACATTGACCCCAACAGCCCCAGAGATCGCCCCGATCTCATCCCGCAGTGGAATGGCCGAGTCCAAAATGGTTTTTCGCTCTCCATCAAAGTTTTCAATGTCAATTTCTTCGTTGATCGAAGTCTCACCCTTGGCGATCGCCCGTGCCAACGCCCATTCCCTCGCCCCGATCGGCTGTCCCGTACCTGCCCACCATCCCCGGTAGCCCTGATATTGCTCTATCCCATTCGCAATCAGCGCACTTTCCCCCCAGATCTGATGAACAGCGGCATTGATCTTAGAAAATCTGCCATCCATATCGGCAATGATCACGCCTATTGGGAGAATATCTAGCACCGCCTGTAGCCGTTTCCGCTCTAAATCACTTGTCGTCTTCTCCTCGGCGAGGAACCTAGCTACTTTTTCAGCCTGGAATCTGGCAGAGCGCAAGGCTTCACTCAGCCCGCTGATTAAAACTCCTGCCGTCAAAAAAATTCCAATCCGAACTCCATTCCCCAAATCCAAGACAGCCACGCTCCAGTGCGGCTGCACAAAAAAGTAAGTCCCGACCAAAGCGCTTAAGCCAGCTGCACAAAAAAGTAAGTCCCGACCAAAGCGCTTAAGCCAGTAGAGAGAAGACCTGGACCAAGACCGCCATACCAGGCACTGAGCGTGACCGGAATGATGAAAACTAAAAGCGGAGCCGCTTCTTGCAAAACTGGAGTAAGCAGGAAGCGTAACAGGAGGGCCAACAGACTTGCCGCGATCGCCATACCATAGCGCGATAGGGTAAAGTTTCTGGCTTTTAATATCATCGTTTTAGATTCGCAAATTAGCTTTGACGCCGCAATAGGCTAACGCAGGGCAATGGAGCACAGGGATACTCAGGCCTAAATGAAACAGCAGAGTTGACTAGACTACTACTATCGTACTAAACCTACTCAGATACTACGTCTGCGAACCATATTGGCGATAGAACTCAACCTCCAATGGCATAATGAAGATTCAAGGCTGGGATCCTTAAGCTTCTCAGTATTGAATCAGTAACAAATGTTTTATCGTGATTGGTTCCTTTATGCCTCTCCCCAAAGAAGAAGCCAAACAACTCCTAGAACGCCTCATCTTTGAGGAAGTTGCTCCAGAAGAATGGGTGCAAGATGTTTGGGGCCTCAGCCCGCTCATGGGAGAAAACGCTGCCAAGCTGCTAGAAGTGTTTGAAGCCCTGATCGAGTGTTGCCCAGAGGAAAAGCTGGAAAATTTACTACAGTCGTTCTATCAAGAATCTCTCTAGGCTCCTGAAGGAATTTCAGCCTATGCTGAGCAATATCCTCGCTTCAGTTTCGGTGCCCTAAAATGAACCTTTTACGCTCCACAACCTCTTCTCAAACTTTATCGACCCTCTTTTCCTGGGACTTCTCCCAAAGCTCGGTAGGGTGGCAAGGGGGCTTTGCTGACTATCCCGCAGGGGAAGAAGACTTTTACGAACTCGACTTCGGTTGGCAGCCTTTACCCGCTCACCTGGGAGACGCTTCTGCCCTCGTGATCACAGGCAATAACCACAGCGATGACCTGTTCATGTATTTTCGCAACCAGGTGACAGGTCTCGATCCAAACACGATGTACAACGTCTTCTTTGATATTGAGTTGGCTAGCGATGCCCCCGACGGTAGTTTCGGCATTGGCGGAAGTCCTGCCAACAGCGTTTATCTCAAAGCCGGAGCCACCCTATGGGAGCCCCTGCCCGAAGTGTCAGATTTAGACTCTAACTTTCTGGAGCTGAATGTAGATAAAGGGTATCAGAGTACTGGGGGGCGCGATGGCTTAGTGTTGGGAGATATTGCGAAGCCGCCTGGCGATGAAACGTTTGATTACGCCTTGATCACGCGCAATAACGATCAGCAGCCGTTCTCGTTTCGCACAGATGACAGCGGCAGTGCGTGGATCTACTTTGGGACTGATTCTGGATTTGAAGGCACCACTACCCTTTACTACACAAACTTTCGAGCAGAGTTTGTACAGACTTCTGACCCAACTCCTATTCCTGAACCGACTAGCTTTTTGCCGCTAATTTTGTTGGGGGGATGGCTATTGTGGCGTAAGCCTATTGGCAGGCTCTTTGCGGATCTGAAACTTTTCTGAGGTGTTTCTATCGGGTGTTATGCGGCCTACGATTCAGCAGCTAAGAAAAGTGTATATCCTGGCTGCCCTGCCCCCCGAACTAGAGTCGTTGTAGTCTGCGGCTGAAGTTGTAACGTGCTCACCAGCCGCACAGATTTTCATGGAGGGAGATGCCTTACGCCTCTGCCTTTATGCCACGATAGAGGGCCGCATCCAGGTTAGTCGGGTGGCCCCTACGGGCAAGGAAACGATTCCGCGAGTGCTATCTGCTGGAGAAATCTTTGCCGCACCAGCACTCCTGGGTAACGGGATTGCCCCAGCGACCGTTAACTCACCCATTGTCAGGTGGTGCTGATTGAGCGAGAAGCCCTTTTAGAAACCATTCGTCGCACCCCGAAAACAGCGTTACGCATGATGATGAAGATATCTCTACTGTGGCAGACGGGTTTGGGCATGACTATGAGGTAGCTCATAAACCTTGGCAAAAAATCCAAACTTAGCTCGGGGAGCTTATTCTGGCTCAATCTCTGCCCCAATCTATCCAGAAGCTATTCCAACGTGCTAGCATGGTCGCAGAGAATAGAGATCGGTTGCAGCATTTGTTTTTAGTTTTAACGAATTTTCACGTTTTTCCATTGACAGACTTCTCTCCGAAATTTCACTCTACACATTCCTCTAATTTTGGAGACAAGCTATGTCAATCTATGTAGGCAATCTGTCCTATGACGTCAAGGAAGCTGATCTAACTACTGTATTTGCAGAGTATGGATCAGTTAAGCGAGTCCAACTCCCCACGGATCGCGAAACCGGTCGCATGCGCGGTTTTGGTTTTGTGGAGATGAGTGCAGACTCCGAAGAAACCGCAGCCATTGAAGCACTAGACGGTGCAGAGTGGATGGGTCGTGACTTGAAAGTCAACAAAGCCAAGCCTCGTGAAGATCGGGGTAGTTCCTTTGGTGGCGGCGGTCGCAGAAACGATAGTTTCTCCCGTGGTGGCTACTAAATCTTTAGATATAAATCTTTAGATAGGTAGCTTTAGCTTTCAACTATTGACTCAAACAAGCTGATTGAAACAAATCTAATTGAAGTAAATCGGCTTTGAGTTCTTCAATAATTTTTTTGAAAGACCAAAAATGATTTAAAGGGTTCAGGCATCTCTGTCTGTCCCTTTTTTTATTACCTTCAAATGATTGCCTCTAAATTCAAGGGTCTGTTTCTAGACAGCATGATGCCCCGCAATCTGTATGTTGAGGGGTCGATCGCAATTTCTCTTGCACCTCAGCTGTCACTCTTTATCGTTCTGTAAGTGAGAAAAATCAGAGTCCGCTAGCTCAACCTGCAAATAGTTAAGCAGATTGATGATGTTGTCTACCGCATAGCCAGAAGCGCTTGCAGGCTCGGTTTTGAGTTGTGATAGTCGCTGACTGAGCTGATCGAACAGCTTTTGCTTGCTACCGAAATGGGCGATCGCCCGGTTGACCAACGCTTTAACAATAATACGAATCTGACTTTCACGAATATAGTCTTTGGCCGTCACCTTCATCAAAGCGTAGTGGCTCAGAAAACTCTGAGATTGTGACGCTTGAATCGGTTGAATCAATTCGGTATAGGCTTGTTCGACCAATTGATCCGTGATGTATTCCATCATAACAGGCTGCTGGGTAAATCCTTCTGTGGTTCTTTCGATGAGCGATCGCCCGCGCAACGATTCTAACGTCTCCAGCAAGACTGAAGTTGAACGCAAAGGCAGCAGATCAGACTGAAGCTCTGCCATCGAAACAGGCTCTCGATCGATCGCTAGCCAGTACATCACCGCTTGCTCCTGTTCTGAAAGTCGGTCAATCTGCTGCTTGAGCAATTGACGAATCCCAGTAAACACAACAACGCCCTGACTGAGAAAATCAGCCACATTGCCATCAAACAAGTTTTGAATAAACGTAGCTGTAATCCTGAGGGCCAGAGGGTTGCCCTGGTAAGATTTGACCAGGTGATTCACCTCTTCCTCAGATCCATTCAATCCTTTTGCAGACAGCAGCTTGTATGCGGCGTGAGGTCGCAGGCCGTGCAACTGAAGTTCTCGCACTGGAAAACTTTCTCCTTGCAGGCTAGCCGTCTCTAAAGGCTTATCACGACTGGTCAAGATCAGACAGCTATTGTGCCGAATTTCGCCGATTCGCTGCAGCAATTCTCCATAGCCTGCATATCCGTCTCGGTAAACGCCTACTCGCTGGCCTGACACAAACAAGGCATCAAAGTTATCTAGGACGAGTAAGCATCGAGACTTTTGCAAATAGTCCATTAATCGAGCCAGTTTTCCTCTTTCTGTCTCTGGCCAGCTTTCCGCTTGCTGCTTCGAAAAAAACTGCAACAGCATTGTCAACAATTCACTCAACAGAGGGGCATCCCGTAGCGATCGCCAAATGACGAACTCAAATCCTGACTGCACCTGCTCCGCTAGCTTTACCGACAGCGAAGTTTTGCCAATGCCACCCATCCCTAAAATCGAGATCAGATGACAACGATCTGTCAACACCCATTGCTTCAAAACCTCTAGTTCAGGCTCACGCCCACAAAAATTTGAGACATCAATGGCCTCACCCCAATCAGCGTCAGGAATTGCAGAACAATTAAATGCTTGCTTTAGCTGCGGATGATAGCTGGCTTGCTGATAGCGTTCTAGAACCGCCTGAACATTGAATTTTGTAACTTTCTCATCCAGCGCTACAGAAAGAGCTTTCCACAGCTTGAAACCAATATCTTTGATATAGCCCGGATCATAATCAGATTCTTTAGCAATGTTGCTGTAAGATTGCCCACCCCAAGATTGACGAAAAACAAGGTCTTGAACTTTTGTTAAACGAGTCTGTCCCAAAACTTGCTCAACAATTTTGACTGCCTCCTCTACGGTCATAAAAACTCGGTTTTTAACCTAAATTTATTTGGTAACTTTTGGACTTAATGAAATCGCTAAAGCTTAGGGCAAGAAGCGATCGCCTTCCGTAAAAACCCTGAAGAAAAAATATTATTTCAACTCTTACGTGCGCGAACTAATTAACCCTCCTTTAAAAACCAAGCTGGTCTTTTAAAGGCAGGGCCATTTCATTCTCAGGGGAGCCTAAAGATGCTAGAGTTTCAGGCTAGTTCCAATGGTTCTAGCGTTTATGCGTCTGCCTCCCACCCCTACTCCGGCTGTTATCGACTCACGGTCTGAGTCTGCTGCAGAGCGC
>JBGTGR010000021.1:0-34339 GCA_041746655.1 Elainellales cyanobacterium
GAGCTTAATTATTTGTAGGATGTGTAAAGCCGTTCCGGCATACCAGAAAAGCGCCAGCGTAACGCATCAAAGGGAAATGGTGCGTTACGGCTACGCCTAACAGCACCCTACAGCATCATTTATTTATGTCCACCTACTTAGAATGACTGACAAAACTTTTGAAACCTAGAGCTTTCGTTGTTCAGGTTTCGACTGCGCTCAACCTGCGAGCCAACCTTTATCGTGGGTTGAGCTATCGTGGGTTGAGCATAGCCGAAACCCACATAAACGACTTGCTCAAATCTAAGGAGTAATTTCAATCGATTGGTAGTGGTTAAAGTAGATGAAGCAGATTATCTTTGGGGAGAAAAAATATACAGCGATGGCATTTATCCATCTCTTTAGCCTTTGGCACTTACCATGATTTCGTTTGACCCAAAC
This sequence comes from Elainellales cyanobacterium, assembly GCA_041746655.1. Classification (GTDB taxonomy): domain Bacteria; phylum Cyanobacteriota; class Cyanobacteriia; order Elainellales; family Elainellaceae; genus JBGTGR01. The sequence goes on from JBGTGR010000021.1 coordinate 421, forward strand.
CTGGAGGATATCGAAGTTCAGCTCTTGCTCGATGGCATTTATCGCTACTACGGTTTTGATTTTCGTAACTACGCGCCATCTTCAATCAAACGACGGATTCGCAACGTTTTGAGGAACGAAGAACTCCCGACGATTTCGGTTTTGCAGGACAGGATATTTCGCGATCGCGCCTGTCTCGATCGATTTTTGTTGGGGCTGACCGTCAACGTCACGGCGATGTTTCGTGATCCCAGCTTTTATGTTGCGTTTCGTGAAAAGGTGGTTCCCCTCTTACGAACTTATCCCTTCATTCGGATCTGGCATGCGGGCTGCTCATCGGGCCAAGAAGTATATTCGATGGCGATTTTGCTGCAAGAAGAAGGGCTCTATTCACGCTGTCGGATCTATGCCACTGATATGAATGAAGCCGTCCTGCAAAAGGCCCGCAGCGGCATTTTCCCAATGGAACTGATGCAGGAATATACTCAGCTTTACCTCAGAGCCGGTGGCAAGCGATCGTTTTCGGAATACTATACGGCGGCTTACGACAGTGCTATCTTTCGGGCTAGCCTCAAGGAAAATATTGTTTTTTCTCAGCACAACTTGGCCACAGATAGTTCTTTCAATGAGTTCAACGTAATTCTTTGTCGGAACGTGCTGATCTATTTTGATAAAATTTTGCAGAAACGGGTTCACAAACTGTTTTACGATAGCCTTTGCAAGTTTGGTGTTTTAGGGTTGGGACGGCAGGAATCCCTCAAACTCACCCCTTACGAAAAGAACTATATGGCGATCGCAGGTGGTGAAAAGATTTATCGGAGGCTAGATTAGTGGCATTCGACATTGTGGTGATCGGGACCTCGTTGGGAGGCTTGTCAGCACTCAGGTTGCTGTTGGGAGGCTTGCCAAAAACCTTTCCGGTCCCAGTGGCGATTGTTCAACATCGGCACAAGTCTTCGGATCAATCCATGAGCCAATTTTTGCAAGACTACGTGATGCTACCTGTTCAGGAGGTGGAAGACAAAGACGAAATCCGTCCCGGCCATGTCTATATTGCGCCTGCTGACTACCATCTTTTGGTAGAACCGGGCTACTTCACCCTATCGACAGACGCGCCTGTGTCCTATGCCCGCCCTTCGATTGATGTCCTGTTTGAATCTGCAGCCGATACTTATTCCGAACGGGTGATTGGTGTGATCTTAACGGGTGCCAATCAGGATGGCGCGCAAGGGTTAGCGAGAATCAAGGCGGCAGGAGGGCTGGCGATTGTCCAAATGCCCACGACGGCAGAAAGCCCGATTATGCCAGAGGCTGCATTGACGAGGCTGGCGATCGCCCCTCCCCTCCCTCAGTCCAACGATGTTACACATAAAGTCAAGAATACTGTCGTAGACTGGATTTTACCGCTGCTTGATATTGCCCCGCACTTAATCGACCTTTGTCAGCCTGCGCGAAAGTAAACTCATGCACTTCGAACCCAATGTTAATATCCTGTTAGTTGACGACCATGCAGAAAACCTGCTGGCGTTAGAAGCTATTTTGGGGCACCTGGAGGGCAATCTGATCAAGGCGCAGTCTGGTGAGGAAGCGCTAAGGTGCTTATTGCATCAGGATTTTGCGGTTATTTTACTCGATGTGCAAATGCCAGGGATGGATGGTTTTGAGACCGCTACGCTGATTCGCAGTCGGCAGCGATCGCGCCATACCCCGATCATTTTTCTCACGGCCTTTAGCACCAGTGACACGATGGTGTTTAAGGGCTATTCACTGGGTGCCGTTGACTATTTGCTTAAACCCATTGAAGCCGATATTCTGCTGTCCAAAGTGTCAGTGTTTGTTGAACTCTTCAAGAAGACAGAAGAAGTTACCCACCAAGCGGCCCAACTGGAAGCCATCAACACCGAACTCCGGCAAAGTGAGGAACGCTTTCGCCTCCTGAGTGCCTGCTCCCCCGTTGGGATATTTCTGACGAATGTAGAGGGAGACTGGACCTACACCAATCCTCGCTGTCAGAGCATCTTAGGACTATCCTTGGCTGAAAGCCTGGGTGAGGGGTGGCGACAGGCTATTCATGCCGATCAGCGCGATCGCATTATTTCCGACTGGTCTCACTACGCTCAAAGTGCATGTGAATATTCGGCTGAAGTGGAGCTTTGCACCGCCGACAAGCAAGTCCGTTGGATTCACCTCCGCTCGTCTCCAATGTATTCGAGTACGGGGGAACTGATTGGCTATGTCGGCACAATTGAAGATATCACCGAGCGCAAGCAGGCCGAAGAAGTTAGAGCGCAGATGATTCATGAGCAGGTCGCACGACAGCAAGCCGAAACCGCCAACCAAATGAAGGATGACTTTTTGGCGGTGCTGTCTCACGAGTTGCGGACGCCGCTCAATTCGGTGTTGGGTTGGGCGCGGCTGCTGCGGAGCCGCAAGTTTGACGAAAAAACCACGGCTAAGGCCTTGGAGACCATCGAGCGCAATGCCCAAGCTCAAACTCAGCTGATTGAAGACATCCTAGATGTGTCGCTGATCATGCAGGGCAAACTGCGGCTCAACATCTGCCCGATGAATTTGGTGGCGGTTTTGGAGACGGCGATCGAAGGGGTACGGCCCCAAGCGACGGCCAAGCGGATCAGTCTGGAAACAGATTTTGAACCTAATTTGGTTCTGTTTTGGGGCGATCCAGAACGTCTCCAGCAGGTTGCCTGGAATCTGCTCAGCAACGCCATCAAGTTTACACCTGAGGAAGGGCGGGTGGAGACGAGGCTGTCTCGCAACGGGTCAGATGTCCAAATTCAGGTGATCGATACGGGGATTGGCATTGACTCTAGTTTTTTGCCCAAGGTGTTTGATCGCTTCCGGCAGGCCGACAGCACGACGACCCGCGCGCATGGTGGGTTGGGCTTGGGCTTGGCGATTGTCCACTACCTGGTCGGCCTGCACGGGGGAGAGGTGTTGGCCGAAAGTGAAGGAGAAGGCAAAGGGGCGGCCTTCACGGTGCGGTTGCCGCTCAGAAAACGGACGGGGGAGCCGCTTCAGGACACAGCCGATCAGCCGCCTGATGCTGCGATGAGTGAGCAAGCTCTCCAGGGAGTCCGGGTGCTGGTGGTGGATGATGAGGCCGATGCTCGCGATTTTCTTTCGTTTGTGCTGGAGCAACATGGGGCGATCGCCCTCACTGCCACCTCAGCCGCAGAGGCGCTTACGATTTTGCAGACAGATCAGCCAGATATTTTAGTCAGCGACATCGGGATGCCCGTTGAAGATGGGTATGCTTTGATTCGTCGGGTGCGATCGCTCACTCCTACCCAAGGCAGTAGAGTACCCGCTGTGGCGCTGACAGCCTATGTGCAGGAAGAAGATCGGCTCAGAGCCCTGTCCGCCGGGTTTCAGGCCCACCTCGCAAAGCCCGTCGAACCGGCACAGTTTATTGCCACCGTCATAAATTTGGTGCAGACCGTTTCTGTTCATACGGGCAGCTAACGCCAGTCTTGCAGGTTAAAAGTCGCAGATTAGAAGCCGCAGGTTAACCATCCAGAATCAGGCTGCTTATCGCTGTAGATAATAAGTAGCTTCTGCTATGAAAAGCCCCCTTCAGCAGGAGCGATCGGGAGCGCCTTCTCGGGTTTCTCCCCTTTTGCCCTTATACAGAAAGCATCCTCTTGTTGAGCACCATTTGTTAGCACCATGAAATACCTCAAGACCCTAGGGGTCGCAGCGAGTGCGGCTCTCTTGATTTCAAGCAGTGCGATCGCTAGCACCTTCCGGACCACCCAGCGCATGTCGGGCTTCTCTACCGACAGCAACTACTACGTGCATCTCGAAAGCTCTACTAATGGGGGTTCGGGTGTCCCCACCGCCACATTGCAGGTGATGACCGTTGGCTCCAATGCCTGTGTCCAAAATGGCTGCATCGCCACCCAGTATGGAGAAAATGACTACAACCTCAGCCAGACCCAAGCCGAAGATAGCCTCCTGCAACGAACCTGGAATCTGCGTCAGACGCTAAGGCTCACGCCCCCCCAACCGGGCACCCGATTGCGAATCTTGTCGCGATCGCGCACTCCCAACAACACTGAAGTCTTGACCGTTCAACTGCCCAACCGTCCCCAAATGCGACTGCAATTGCAGCAGCGCCACATTCCCTCTGCGCTATTTGGAGGCACTGCCAATGTCGATCGCGCCTCTATGCAACTCGAAGCGTCCTACGGCAATCGTCGCCAAACGCTAGGCTCGTTGAGCAGCTATCGGGATCTCGTCATTCGCTACTCTATTCGCGACCTGTACTTGTCTCCCGACGGTCAGAGCGTCGCAATTTTGGTCACGGCTACCCGACCGGATTTTGAAGGCGTATTAGAAACAACGCTGGTGCAGAGCTTGGATCTGTAGGGGGAGTTGAAGTCTTCTGTAGCTAAAGCAAAAGAAATTAGTTAAAGCAAGGGAAATTTTGGGGTGAAGTCGCCCTAGGGCTGCCAGATCGACTCGACTTGCTGGGCGATCGCCTCTGCCTGGGATCTCTGTGCTATTGGCTCCGTTTCGTCGAGCAAAATGGTGACGTGGCCAAGCTTTCGGCCTGGGCGAGATTCAGTTTTGCCGTACCAGTGAACGTAAGCCTGTGGGAGTTGGGCCAACTGGTGGCGCTGCTCGGCGTAGTCGCTGTGGGAATGCTCGAAGCCCAACAAGTTGACCATGACGGCTCCGGCACAGCGCAGGGTTGAACTACCTAAGGGCAACCCTGTCACCGCTCGAAGCTGCTGCTCAAACTGAGAGGTCTCACAGGCATCTAAGGTATAGTGGCCAGAGTTGTGGGTACGGGGGGCGATTTCGTTGATGAGAACTTTGCCTGTGGCGGTCAGAAATAGCTCAATGCCAAAAATCCCGACCACCTGCAGCCGATCGAGTAAAGTGCGGGCGATCGCCCCAACCTCTGTAGCCAGACGGGGGTCCAGATCAGACAGGACAAAAACCCGCCGACAAACTTGATTTTCCTGCTGGGTTTCGACGACGGGGTAAACAATGATTTCACCCTGGGGCGATCGCGCTGCCATTACCGCCAGTTCTCGCTCAAAGGGCACAAACGCTTCGAGCAACCAAGATTGAGGGTCGGCCTTTTGCAAGAGCGCTTCCAGATCCGCGTTTGACTTGAGAATAAACGTGCCCTGACCGTCGTAGCCGTGCCGTCGCGCCTTGAGGACAACCGGAAAGCCAAACCGTTCTAGTACAAGTTCTAGTACAGCTGCATCAAACGGCGGATCAATGACCGTGAAGTCAGGCATGGGCAAGCCAATTTCACGCAGATAGGAACGCTGGTGATACTTGTCGAGGAGAGGCGCTAAGGCCTGCAACCGTGGATAAAATCGGACACCCTGCGCTTCTAGTGGAGCGAGTGCCGCCAGATCAATAAATTCGTTTTCAAATGTAATCACATCACACTGCTGGGCCAGTTGGGCGGTAGCAGAGGCATCATCGATAGCGGCCAGAATGGTATGGGAGGCGATCGCCACAGCCGGATCATCCGACTTAGGGGTTTGCACAACGAGCTCAATGCCCAGCTTTTCAGCCGCTCCGGCCATCATCCAGGCTAGCTGTCCTCCACCAATCACCCCCACGCGCTTGCTCATCCACCCTGCTCCTATCGACAACCTAGTGACTCGCGAGTCGAGACTCCAGTTTTGGAATTGACACCACTCGCTGTTTCACAGAGCTGCTTGACCTGGAGCTTATCCAAAATGGCATCGGTAAAATCGGCCCCGGTAATGTCAACCTCTCTAAACGTGGAGCGTAGGAGGAGAGCTTCGGTCAACACCGCATCCGTTAGATCGGCTCCAAAAAACTTGACCTGATCTGCCAGCGTGTTGCTCAGATCAGCCCCATGAAAGTTGGCATCCGTCAGTACCGAGGCGCTAAATACAGCCCCCCGGATATCCGCATTTGAAAAGTCTACTAGCTCTAAGTTGGCGTTGGAAAACTCCGCTGCCTGTAGCTTTTGCCCGGAAAAGTCGCGGCCTTTCAACTCCGCATTGCTATACGACATCGGAGTCGTCCAGTCTGCCCAAACAGGGCTGCTCTCCAAAAGCAGGACAGCCATCAGAAGGACAGCTAGAAGCAGTGAAGTTACCGTACGCCAAATTAGAGTCATAAGACTATTAGAATAACAACCAACGGAGCCAATTTCTATCTTGGCAACATTTGGCTCAAGATTGGGGTTCTAAGCTTGTGACTTGGATTATGCCTTGGTTTGGATTGACCTGAATGGATTGACCTGGTTTGAATTAGGCAATCTGATGGCCCGCAGCGGTGATCAGCTCTTTGAAAGTTTCTTCAGAAGCTTGAGACTCAACCGTGACGGTCTTAGCTTTGGGATCAACCTCAACCTTGGCGTCAGGCTCAGACGTCAAGATCGTTTCTTTTAAGCTTTGAGCAGCCTCTTGGCTATCGAGTGTTGGGACATTAAGTTTAAGCGCCATAGTACCTCTTAATAGTTGTTTTCCTATTGCTAGATACTATTCTCTGCTTCAATGTTGCCCCCGACACATAACTAGAGGTAGATTTCGCCTGCGCCAGAAGGGTTATTCCGTTGAACGTTTTTCACCCTTGGGGGTCCATTCCAGAAGGGCGATCGCTTCTTCGCACCGACAGCTCAAACACCAGCAGCAGGGAGATAGCGATCGCCACCAACACCCCTCCCGGCACATGAATTAAGCCCCAAATCAGGCTAACTAGCCCTGACGTTGCGGCTAACACAGAATAAAGCCCTTCTGCCGCCCTGCGGAGGGACCAGCTGAGGCTAATCAAAACCAAGGCCAGAGTGAGTAGGTAAATCCATTGCATTTGCTTCACCATCCCGGCAGTTGTGTTCTCATAACTGAGGCCTAGACTGGGTTACCTGAATCGAGGGGGAGGCGATCGCCCCAGAAACAAAGTCTTAAGTCAGAAAGTCTCAAGTCAAAAGCACAAGCATTAGTTAAGTTAATAATTTACTTAAGATAAACTTATCTATCAGCCTCCTAAGATAGCCTCATCCTGCAGCCAGATCTTTAGCCTGAAATTTAACTAATATTGCTCTAACCTCAGCAGGGTTAACCCACACGTTAAGCTTTGTTAAGTTGCAGGGGATGGCATTTTTAAAGCAATCATGACTTTTACCAACATTCAAAACAACCAGGCTCAAGCTGTTAATAAATTTCAGCAATTTAGCCCCGACGACCAGCTAGCGTTGCTGTGGTATTTCTACGAAGAAATTGGAGAATCAGTAACCCCCAAAGGTGGACCTGACACCGCTGGGTTCAACATTGCTGAAAGCTTGTATCACCAAATTCAGCAGATGTCTCCAGAGCAGCAGCTTCAGGTTCAGCGAGAAATCGTCAGCCGTCAAGAAAGCCAAATTAGCCAAACCTATGGCAATCTCAACTCCAGCACGAAGCTAGCCCTGTGGTACCTGCTGGCCCAAGGCATCGAGGAGAACAGCATCATTGATGTTCCTTCCGACTATAGTGCGTCCCAGCCCGCACAAAGCTTCCTAAACGAATTTAAGCAGCTTGACTTTAATGATCAGGTCACTTTCCTACGAAGTGCCGTTTTGGCAATGGGCTTTGGTTCTCCCCAAGAAACTCAGGTATAGGATTTGAGGCGGGCGATCGCCTCAGATAACCCCCTGTCAACCCCAGCTTCTCCCCGAGGCTGGGGTTTAAGGTTTCTCTCCGAGGCTTCTCCCGAGGCTGAGCTTTGTATCAACCAGTGATGTTGCGTCGTGCTTGGTGCTTAATCCCCTGACGTCCGCTGGCTTGGTTGGCCGCTTGACCTGTAATCTGGCCTGGGATTTGGATGGTACGGTCGTCTAAATCTCGAAGGGGCGCTTGAGAGGGCGCTTTTGGGGGAGCCTGAGGCGGTGCCTGAGGGGATGCTTGGCTGGCCGCTGTGGCCGCTGACCCTCGATAAATTCGATTAGATTGTTCGGGCGATAGCCAGCGAGCACCCGGAAAGTGTAGGGGGGGCGCTTCTTCGTCATCTAGCTCATAGAAGCCTGCAATCTCGTTTTGAGGCGGAATGTAGGCATGGGTAACCGGATCGTAGGCAAACACTTCCCCGCTTTCGATGTGGTAAACCCAGGCATGTAAACGAATCTTATCCTGGTAGAGCTTGGAGTGAATGACCGGATAGGTGCGGAGATTTTCGATTTGGGTGAGGACGTTTTCGGCGATCGCGACTTCTAACAGTTCTTCACCTTCCAAGGTGCTGTAGTTTTCCTTGACCAGCCGACGGGTTGCTTCAGAATACTGCAGCCAGTTGTGCACCAGTGGCATCTCGTCTTCTAGCTTTTGCAGTTTGAGCAGCCCCTTCATCGCGCCGCAGTGGGTGTGACCACAGACGATAATTTCTTCAATTCCCAACACATGTACCGCGTACTCAATGGATGCCCCTTCGCCCCCATTGGTTGCGCCATAGGGTGGAATGATATTTCCAGCATTGCGGATCACAAAAATGTCTCCAACCTCCGCCTGGGTGATCAGGTTAGGGTCGATTCGAGAGTCGGAGCAGGTAATAAACAAAACTCTAGGGTGCTGACCTTGAGCGAGCTGCTGAAACAACTCCTGGTGCGTACTGAAATAGCTAGTCTGAAACTCGCGCAGGCCTTTGATCAGTTTCTTCATACAAAGCGGTATCCGGCTGGAGAGAATGGCGACAGGTTCTTACAAGATTCTCCTATGGGAAGGCCCATAGTGTGATTAGAATTTCTAATTCTTCAAGTAAAGCAGGTTGAAGAGTCGAAAGCGATCGCCCCTACAAGTCGACCCACTTCCGCATCAGGTTAGCGTGACTTTTGGAAATCAGGTCAAATTCTGGGGTTTTGCCCTCTTTGGCAAAAATTGCGCGGCGTACGGTATCGAGATCAAACAAAATTTCTCGCTCATGCGGGTCGCGAATTAAGCTCTGCACCCAGCCCACAACCACCAGTCGGGTTCCCTCTGTCACCTCATCTACCCGATGCAGCGTTGAGGAGGGGTAGATGATCATCGAGCCAGCTTCTAGCTTGTAAGTTTTTTCTTCATCAAAATGTTCGATGACCAGCTCTCCCCCAGCGTAAGTAGACGGAGCGTTTAAGAACAACGTAAATGAGACATCCGACCGCAGAAACTGCTGGCCTCCCATCAGCGCATTATCGGTATGGCGACCATAGGACATGCCCAACTCATAGCGACTAAACAGCACAGAGTGGATTAGGCGAGGTTGAACCGCCATCTGAAATAGAGCGTTGCGTTTGAGGGCGGTTTTGATCAGTTCTTGCAGGTCTTTAGCATGGGTAGACTCATGGGCCAATTGGGTGTTGTGCTTGACCAGTTTGGCGTGCCAGCCTGCTGTGGTTTTGCCGTCTATGAAGTCGGCTGTAGCCAGAGCAGAAGTTGTGAAGTTGAGTTCTTCTGGCGTCAGAACATCATCCAGCAAAAAAATCATGTCGCGTCTCCTATGGCGATCACCCGCTGCGTGCAAACCAGCACAAAATTTGATCCAACTTGTATGCTAGACGACATTCCTGCTTTATATTTAGAATCGACCATTGTAAATGTGTGGAAAGGAGTCTAAATTAATGCGTACGAAATCGATTGCTCTAATGATGATGCTTGGCCTTGCTGCTACTGTTGGCGCTTGCAGTGGTGACACCACCGAAGGCGGCGAGCAAATGCAAGAGCCTGAAGCGGTTGAAGAGACTGCTCCTACGACTGAAGAGGTCGCACCCGAAGGCGGCGAAGGCGGCGAAGGTGGCGAAGGTTAATCTCGTCGCCTAGCGATCGCCCATCCTCCATTCATTCTCCTGTGAAAATTCTGCTGAGAGGCCGCTCTGACGCTTAGCCCCGACACTTGGCTCAAATGCTAAGGAACAGATGGGCCTCTCAGCCCCAAGCCTGAATCAAACCTAAATCAAGTCTGAGGCACGGCAGCTCATCACCCATCGGTCTCAGCCATTGCCGCAATCTAAAAGCTTTGTCATACAGAACTTTATTCAGCGAAACCTTGCTGAATGTGACTTTCTGTTGAGATTAGTCGCCCGTGTGTCGTCCCCTGAGGGGTTAAGCCGCCTGGATATTACATTGTTTGAAGTTTTGTAGGCTTTTGCAGAATCAGGCGAAACCACTGCTGTAAACTAAACTCGTTCGGAAAAGGCTATTATCCGGTCATTTGTAAGGTTCAGCCATACCGCTACCGTTAACATCACGACCGTTAACAATACGTAGTTTGGAGCCTCTATTCAATGTCTCATTCAGTCAAAATCTATGACACTTGCATTGGATGCACCCAGTGCGTCCGGGCTTGCCCATTAGATGTCCTGGAAATGGTTCCCTGGGACGGTTGCAAAGCAGGTCAAATCGCATCTTCACCCCGTACAGAAGACTGTATTGGTTGCAAGCGCTGCGAGACTGCCTGCCCCACCGACTTCTTGAGCGTTCGAGTTTATCTCGGCGCTGAAACCACCCGCAGCATGGGCTTAGCCTACTAAGGTTCATCCTGCAATCGCTAGAGATCAGCACCCACCGCATTATTCTTATTTTGCGGCGCTGATCAACCTAGACCTAACGGTAAGAGGGGCTTCGGCCCCTTTTTTTGTGCCCCTTTTTTGTGCTTAGAGCGGCTTCCTCGCTCACGTACTGTTCCCACTCCCCACATCCACCCGAAAGGATAGGGTGCGGGGCTTCCCGCCGAAGAAGCTAAGATGGGGTGAATACTTTTTGCCTGTGAGAGGAGAGAGGTCGATGTGCGGAATCGTAGGCTATATCGGAACTCAGGCCGCTAGCGGAATTTTGCTGGAAGGGTTAAAGAAGCTGGAGTATCGGGGCTATGATTCTGCTGGGATTGCCACCGTCTTAGAAGGGGAAATTCACTGCGTTCGGGCCAAAGGGAAGCTTCAGAACTTACAGGAAAAGCTAGAAGGCCTAGAAAATCCGGCGCAGGTTGGGATTGGCCATACTCGTTGGGCGACGCACGGCAAACCCGAAGAGTATAACGCCCATCCTCATATGGATATGGCCCGCCGGATTGCGGTGGTGCAGAATGGCATTATCGAAAATTACCGGGAACTGCGGGAAGAACTCAAGGCCAAAGGCCACGAATTTCGCTCGGATACCGATACGGAAGTGATTCCTCACTTGATCGCAGAGTGCATGGCTCATCCGGTTGAGGCAGAAAAGTCGCTGGCTCAGCAATCGCTGTTTTTAGAAGCGGTGCGGCAGGCGGTAACGCGGCTAAAGGGAGCCTTTGCGCTGGCGATGGTGAGTGCCGATTATCCTGATGAGCTGGTCTGTGTGCGGCAACAGGCTCCGCTGGCGATCGGCTTTGGTCAGGGTGAGTTTTTCTGTGCGTCTGATACTCCAGCTTTGATTACCCATACGCGAGCTGTCTTGACGCTCGACAATGGGGAACTGGCTCGACTCACACCACTGGGCGTTGAGATTTATAGCTTTGGGGGCGATCGCCTCAAAAAACAACCCCGCACCCTCAACTGGAACCCAATCCTGGTCGAGAAGCAAGGCTTCCGTCACTTTATGGTGAAGGAAATCTATGAGCAGCCTGGAGTCGTCCGGACCTGCCTAGAAGCCTACGTTGATAGCACCTGGACTGCGGCTAATTCTGCCAATTCGCCCATCAATCTGGGGCTGGCGGAAACGTTTTATGAAAACCTAGAGCAAATTCAAATTGTCGCCTGCGGGACAAGCTGGCACGCCGGACTGGTGGGCAAATATCTACTGGAGCAGTTGGCAGGCATTCCTACCCAAGTGCAGTATGCCTCAGAGTTTCGGTATGCTCCACCGCCGCTGCTGCCTAATGTGGTGACGATTGGCGTCACGCAGTCGGGCGAAACGGCAGATACGCTCTCTGCTCTGCAAATGGAACAGCAGCGCCGCATCGACCAGCCAGAGGCTCTCAAGGCCAAGCTATTGGGTATCACCAACCGGACAGACAGCACGCTGGGCCACATGGTGGATTATGTGATCGATACGCTGGCCGGAATTGAGATCGGTGTTGCCGCAACGAAAACCTTTACGGCCCAATTGGTCGCCTTCTATTGCTTGGCGCTGGATCTGGCCTATCGTCGCAAAACCTTATCGAGCGATCGCCTGGAGGAAATCATCACCCAACTGCGCCAACTGCCTTCGCAAATCGAGCTAATTTTGGAAAGTCAAGAACGCTATATCGAAGAATTGGCCCATGAGTTCACCGATACCCAGGACTTTATCTTTTTAGGACGGGGTATCAATTTCCCGATTGCTTTAGAAGGTGCCCTAAAGCTCAAAGAGATCAGCTATATCCACGCAGAGGGCTACCCTGCTGGCGAAATGAAGCACGGCCCAATTGCCCTGTTGGATTCAAAAGTGCCTGTGGTGGCGATCGCCATGCCAGGAGCTGTCTACGAAAAGGTGCTCTCCAACGCACAAGAAGCCAAAGCCCGTGATGCTCGTTTGATTGGCGTTGCACCCATTGACGATCAAGAAGCTGCCGAAACCTTCGACAACTTGCTGCCCGTGCCGTCAGTAGAAGAATTGCTGTCTCCCATCCTAACGGTGATCCCTCTCCAATTTCTGGCCTATCACATCGCCGCCCGCCGAGGCCTAGACGTTGACCAACCTAGAAACCTGGCCAAGTCAGTGACGGTGGAATAGGATTAATGCCTTCTACGCCCGAAACGATCGCTAAGTTTGTTCAGTTTTGCCAGCAGCACTTAAAGGGTGACGAAAAAGGTGAAGCACAGGTATTTCTCGATCGCTTTTTTCGGGCCTTTGGGTATGAAGGGGCGATCGAGGCTGGAGCAACCTATGAGGAACGGATAAAGAAAGGTAGCAAGACAGGCAAAACAGGCTTTGCCGATCTGGTTTGGAAACCCCGCGTGCTGATTGAGATGAAAAAGCGGGGAGAAGACCTCAACAAACACTATTCTCAAGCGTTTGAATATTGGACGCGATTAGTGCCCGATCGCCCTCGGTATGTTTTGCTCTGCAATTTTGATGAGTTTTGGATTTTTGACTTTGACATTCAACTTGATACTCCAGTTGATGTGATTCCTTTGGTGCAACTGCCAGAGCGAATCAGTGCCTTTGCTTTCATGGAGTTTGAGCATCGCGCTCCAGTATTTCGCAATAACCAGATAGAAGTGACGGAACGCGCTGCCCGTCGGATGGGTGAGTTGCTGGTGGAGTTGAAAAAACGTGGCATTGATGGGTTAGTCGCGCAGCGATTTATCTTGCAATGTGTGTTGGCGATGTTTGCTGAAGACCGAAGATTGTTGCCCGATAGTTTGTTTGTTTCCTGTGTGCAAGATTGCCTCAATGGGCAGAGTTCCTATGATGTGTTGGGGGGCTTGTTCCGCGAAATGAATACGTCTGGGATCACGCCAGCCGGACGCTATCAAGGGGTGGATTATTTCAACGGTGGTTTGTTTTCGGTGATCCATCCGTTGCAGTTGAGCAAGGAGGAGTTGAAGTTTTTAGAGATATCTGCACTGGAGGATTGGAGTAAGGTTCGTCCGGCGATTTTTGGCAGCTTGTTTGAGTCTGCGATCGATGTGCAAGAACGCCATGCCCACGGCATTCACTTTACTTCTGAGGCAGACATCATGAAGATCGTTCGCCCCACCATTTCGCGCTATTGGGAAGAACGCATCGAAGCTGCTAACACGATCGCAGAACTCACTGCCCTACAACTGGAATTGCAAACCTACAAAGTGCTTGATCCTGCCTGTGGTTCAGGAAACTTTCTCTACATTGCCTATCAAGAACTGAAGCGCATTGAGCAACTCTTGCTCGACAAGATGGCAGAACGCCGCAAGTCGCCCCGCGACCAGATGCAAATGAGCTTTGTGACGCCGCAACAGTTTTATGGCATGGATACCAACCCGTTTGCGGTGGAGTTGGCACGGGTGACGATGATGATTGCCCGCAAGGTAGCGATCGATCGTCTAGGCTTGTTTGAACCTGCTTTGCCGCTAGACACGCTGGATCAAAATATCGTTTGTCAGGATGCACTTTTTACAAAGTGGATAAAAGCAGACGCAGTTATTGGAAATCCTCCTTTCCTGGGTGGTGCAAGAATGCGGAAGGAGTTAGGTAATGAGTATGTTGAGCAAGTTTTTAAAAGATTTTCAGAGATTAAAAATCAGCAAATTGATTTTGCTAGTTACTGGTTTCGACTGGCACATGAACTGCTCAATGAAAATAGTAGAGCAGGATTAGTTGCTACAAATTCAATTAGTCAAGGTAAGAGTAAAGCAGCAGCTTTAGATTACGTTATCGATAACGGTGGATTTATATATGAAGCAATCTCCACTCAACCTTGGACAGGAGAAGCAGCGGTTCATGTAAGCATTGTCAATTGGAGTCGGAAGGAGCCTGAAGAATTCTATTTGAACAATCAAAGAGTTAGCTTTATCAGCTCATCACTCAAATCTACGATTGATGTTTCTATTGCTACGCCTCTTAAATCTAATGACAATATGAGCTTTAGAGGTGTAGAGCCCAACGGCATGGGCTTTTTAGTAACCAACGAGCAGGTACAAGATTGGTTGAAAGCTGATCCTCGAAACCAATCAATCCTCAAATTGTTTTCGATGGGTGCAAACTTGGCTCAGAATCCGCACGGGAAACCTGAACGTTGGATTATTGATTTCAGTGAAATGACTGTTGAAGATGCAAGCAACTACAAATTGCCTTTTCAGCACGTCAGAGATACTGTCAAGCCGGAACGTGAAAAAAACCGCGTCAAACTATTAAGAGATACGTGGTGGAAGTTTAAGCGCACCAACCAACCGATGCGGACAGCTCTTTCAACATTGAGCTACTGCTTTGCGGTTCCGCGAGTTTCAAAGTGGGCAATTCCTCTCGTTATTTCGGTCGATTGGCTTGCAGGAGAAAAATCTGTTACCTTTGCCTCTGATGATTTTTATGTGTTAGGTATTTTGCTATCTACTGTCCACAGAGTATGGATGGAATCTCAAAAATCTACCTTGAAAGGAGATATTGCGTACACTCCAACGACCTGCTTCGAAACCTTCCCCTTTCCCCAAACCCTAGATCCACAACTCATCGAACAAATCCGATCGCTTGCCCTCGAACTCCATCAATATCGCAGCGAACAGATGGAGAAAAAACAGTGGGGCATCACCAAACTTTACAACGCATACTTTGCTGAACCCAGTAGCCAACTCTACAAACTTCATGCCAAACTCGATCGCTTAGTAATGCAAGCTTATGGCTTCAGCGACAGCGACGACATTCTAGAAAAACTCCTCGCCTTAAATCTTGAACTAGCAGAGAAAGAAAAGCGAGGTGAACCTGTGGTTGGCCCTTGGGCACCGCAAACTAAATGAGGGGCGATCTTGGCGATAAAAAACAGCACTGACTTATATTTCAACCTAGATTGCATCGATCCATTCGATCAAGATAATGATAATCTTTGGGTCAAACTTGAACACTTAGGGCGTTACTTGTTTGCCTCAGATTATCTGCGTCAGTTTAAGCCAGCCTGCATTGCAGATATTGCCTGTGGCTCTGGGTATGGCTTAGCAGAGTTGGGGAAAGTTGCGGCTCTGGTGATTGGGATTGATCACAGTTCTGAGATCTTGGCAGCGGCGAGAGAGCAAAATCAAACCTCAAACATTCAGCTTTTAAAGCATGACCTAGATGAAGATGACTGGTTTGGCAACTTGCCTGCGGCCTCAGTCGATGCAGTCATTAGCTTTGAAACGCTAGAGCATTTAACTGACCCAGCCAATGCGATCGCCAAGTTTTCTCGATTGCTCAAACCTCAAGGCTTACTCATTTGCTCTGTACCCAATGTTTTGCATGAACCCCGCAATGCCACCGGGTTGCCAACCAATCCGGCCCATAAGCAATTATTTAGTAGGCGATCGCTCAAACAACTACTAGCGCGAAACGGATTCCAGATCCGCTACCAGCTAGGTCAAGCGGGGTCAAACATCCTGTTTAAGCGCGAGTCACAATTGCTCAAACATCGCTCGCTCAAACAACGAATAGGCGATCACCCCCAGCTACACAGCCCCGAAATTGTTCGCCATCTGTCTTATCTAATCGCTTATCCAACCGTTGAAGATATAGATGGCTCTTATTCCTTGATTGTCATTGCCCAAAAAGAGAAATCTCTTGCTAAAGAGGCTTGAAAAGTGGGCGGCTTGTAGCTGAGAAATCGCTTTCTTGAGTGGCAAGATCTACTCTGTCACGATGCAACTAACCCTAGCAGAAGGACTGCGAAGGATTCTGACAGAAGGCATAAAGCATTCATTATCGCTATAGAATGAATACGCCAATCAGTTTATGATGAGGAAACCTGTTTCGCGATGGCGGGTCATTTTTCAACCTTTCTTGACTTAATTTTTGAAGTTTCAATTCTGGTTCAATTGTAGATATGATTCGATTGTCTTTCAGTGTTTATAAAAGTAAACACAAGGAGTGTTAGGCGTGGATACTAGCCTGATTTTGTCTAACATTCTCAATCCCCCCATCCTGTTTTTCTTTCTAGGGATGTTGGCGATTTTCGTCAAGTCGGATCTAGAGATTCCGGCTCCCGTACCCAAGTTATTTTCGCTCTATTTGCTGTTTGCGATCGGGTTTAAGGGAGGAGTAGAACTGGTCAAAAGCGGGATCAGTCAGGAAGTCATTCTGACAATGGTCGCCGCAATTTTGATGGCCTGTGTGGTGCCTATCTATACCTTCTTTATCCTGAAGATAAAGCTGGATTCCTACAATGCAGCGGCGATCGCAGCCACCTATGGCTCTATCAGTGCCGTCACTTTTATCACAGCCGGATCATTCTTGCAGCAGCTCGATATTGCCTACGATGGCTATATGGTGGCGGCCCTCGCATTGATGGAATCTCCTGCCATCATTGTTGGTTTGATTTTGGTAAATCTATTTACATCCAATCCAGATGAAGAGCGAGAATTTTCCTGGCCTGAAGTGCTTCAGGAAGCATTTCTAAATAGCTCAGTTTTTCTACTCGTGGGCAGTCTGATTATTGGAGTGCTCACCGGAGAACGGGGTTGGGAGGTGTTAAAGCCTTTTTCTCAAGATCTGTTTTATGGAGTGCTCACCTTCTTTTTGCTAGACATGGGTCTGGTCGCAGCCAGAAGAATCAAAGATCTGGAGAAAACTGGAGTTTTCCTAATTTCATTTGCCATCCTGATCCCCATCCTCAACGCAGGAGTGGGGCTATTGATTGCCAAATTGATTGGAATGCCCCAGGGAGATGCGCTGTTGTTTTGCGTTTTGTGTGCTAGTGCTTCTTACATTGCAGTACCAGCCGCAATGCGCCTCACGGTTCCAGAAGCCAATCCCAGCTTGTATGTCTCTACAGCGCTAGCAGTGACATTTCCTTTCAATATCATTGTAGGTATCCCGCTTTATTTTTACGGGATCAATCTGTTGTGGAGTTAAGCTCATGCATCCGGTAAAACGTATCGAAATCATTTCTGACTCTGTTGAGTTAGGAAAAATTGTTAAAGCGTTAACAAGCTCTGGTGTTTCTAGCTACACGGTCGTTCGCAATGTGGGCGGCAAAGGAGTTAGGGGCACGACCTCGAGCGACTTAGACATGACCATGATGGAAAACGATTATGTGTTAGCAGTTTGTGCTCCTGATCAGGTAAAAACTGTTGTTGAAAGTGTGCAACCGATTCTAAATCGGTTTGGTGGCATTTGCTTGGTTTCAGATGCGATGGAAATCCGTTCGGTTCAGTGTATTGCTTCGCTCTGAGAATTGATGTTCTTTGGATTAATGTCTTTGGATTAATATTCTTTGGGTTGATATCTAATGAGTTCAATACATGGATGGCTTGGGCGTCGCGATCTGGTCAAAGGGATGATCGCGGCAGGTATAGGCAGCCTGGGAGCAGGCTTGGGATGGGGGCGATCGGCACAGGCGGCTGATCTCAATCCCAGTTCACTCGATCCTGATGCAGCCCTAAAACGATTGATAGATGGAAATCAGCGGTTTATGCAGCATAAACCCAACCACCCGGATCAGACTCTGGTGCGGATGCAGGAAATTTCACAGTCGCAACACCCGTTTGTCACTGTTCTTAGCTGTGCAGACTCTCGTGTGGCGGCAGAAATCGTTTTTGATGAAGGATTAGGCGACATTTTTGATGTACGAATTGCGGGCAATGTTGTTACACCAGAGGCATTGGGCAGCATCGAATATGCGGCCATTTTGCTAGGGACACCGTTGCTGATGGTGTTGGGCCATGAACGGTGTGGTGCGGTGACCGCCGCAGTGCAGCAGGAATCGGTTCCAGGCAGCATTGGTTCATTTGTGAAGCTGATCGAGCCCGTTGTTGCTCAGGCAAAAGCCCGTCCGGGTAATCCGGTTGAGAATGCTGTCGTTGCCAATGTTCAATATCAGATCGAGCGACTCAAGCAAGAATCTCCCCTGATGGTAGAACTGGTCAATGCTGGAAAGCTAAAGATTGTGGGTGGACGTTATGACCTCGACAGTGGTGAGGTCAGCTTGGTGGCATGATGGCCGACAGGGTAAGCCTACCAAGGCAGAACTACCAAGGCAGAGCTATCAGGGCAGAGCTACCAGGGCAGACGGCTGCCGTCCCAGGAAAAAAACTCTCCGCTATCTTCGCTTTTGAGTCTCTCTAGAATGTCTGACAATTGGGCGATCGCTCGCTCAACTGAAAACAGCTTCTCTGGGGAGACATTTTTTTGGAACGGGCGGGAGAGGTGCGTGTCGGTGGTGCCGGGATGGAGCGTTACGACAATCGTGTGAGGGCTTTTGCGTCGATATTCGATCGCCACGGTTCGCATCAACATATTCAGCGCAGCCTTAGAGGCCCGATAGCCATACCATCCGCCTAGTTGGTTGTCGCCAATGCTGCCGAGTTTGGCTGAGATCGTAGCAAAAACGTTGCGATCGCCATGATTCAACAAAGGCACCACATGCTTGGCCAGCAAAATGGCGCTGATGCTGTTGACCTGAAAATAGCGCATCAAATTTTCGGGATCAATCTGCCGCAGGCTTTTCTCGGGCTGAAGTTGCCCTTCATGCAAAATACCCACGCAGTTGATGATGCCATGCAGCTTATCGACCTCAGTGCGAATTTGCTCAACGCACTGTTTGATCTCAACTTCATCGGTCAGATCTACCTTTACACTCATCAGGCGGCCTGGATATTCTGCGGTCAGTGCCAAGAGTACTGTTGCAGAGTCCAGACGCCGATAGGTCGCATAAATTCTGCTAATTTGACTATCTTGCAAGAGCGCTTGCACAAACCCTAAACCAATGCCCTGACTCGCTCCCACAATCAGCACATTAGCGTTGTCAACTTCACCCACAATGGACATAATTAGTGCCTTTGTTTCTAGTCTAGGCTAACCTGTTGTGGCTATGGCTACGGCTACGGCTACGGCTACAGATCAAAGATGGCTTCCGTATTGAACCCACCATTGCTGAAGCTCTGGCAAGAAACGGGCCGCGATCCCTCCGCCGATAAAGCCAAATAGATGGCCCTGCCACGATCGCCCGCGTCGAATGGGCAACATGCCCCACATAGAACCGCCGTAGAGAAATCCGGTAAAAACGGCGAGGGCGATCGCCTCTGGACTGCGTTCAAAATATCCACGCAGCAGCAGGAAACCCAGATAGCCAAACACCAAGCCACTCGCGCCAATGTGGTTGGAGCGGGGAGAACCAAGGAACCAAACCCCGACTCCGCTCACAATCCAGGCCACAGCGGTCACGATCCAAAAATCACGAATTTCTCGCAGCATAATAAACCATCCCAAAACAATCAGCGGAATGGTATTGGCCGCCAAATGGCCTAGATTGCCATGCAGAAACGGAGCCAACACGATGCCACGCAAGCCAACCCACTGACGCGGACGGATGCCATAGCGATTAAAGGCTCCTCTCAGCAGCAACGTATCGACTAGCTCTAAAACCCACAGGATGGCAACAAATCCACCCAAAATTTGGGCTTGCTGCCTGAAAATAGTGGGGAGTTGGTCTGCGATCGCCGTAAAAATCTGCATTCGCGCATTATGACGCATCTAGCTCATGACTGCACCGTATCAAGCCTGCCCTCTATCCAGATTGCCCTGTAGCAAGACTGTCACTTTCTGATCACATTTGTCAAAGACGCTGAATGCAGGGGCGTTAGTCGGAGGAGACGCGCATCTTCTGCTCCTGTGAGGTTTTCCACACCCCTGATTGTGGCTGTCAGAGAGGAACACATGCAACTCCGTTCAACTATTATCTTAATTTCTTTAGTCGTTCTGGCTGGTTTTTTAGGCTTCCAACTTGAGCTCAAGCTGCCTGCCCGCCCCCCAGATTTAAATAACACCTATACTCCTTTGACCCAACCCGCTCCGATGGAAGTGGGTTCGTATGATGTGTTGGGCTATGCCGTTAGTAAAGCAGAAGCCGATCAACTCAAGCAAACCAAAGTAGGTCGGGAGTTTCTATCTCCTAACAGTGGGGCGGTCGAAGTCACCCAAGATCTACTTGATTTGGGGCGTGACGCCTTCTATCTAGAGACGTTTGGCAACGAAGTCCTCTTCACCGACCTGGTGGGTATTATTGATGGCCCCATCAGCATTAGCAAGCTGACTCGCTCTATTTTGGCATTGAAGGGAGAAGGCACAACCGATTTAGAAGTCCCGCTGGATGAAGATATCACAGTTGGCGATCGCACCTTTGAGGCTGGCACCATTTTGCACACAGGGCTAGACGTACCTAAGGGATCGCTGTTTCCCTTAGGATTGGTGACGCATGTTGAAAAAGCTCAACTGAAGGTTGGTGTCACCTGCGCGCTCTGTCATGCCACTGTCAGCGAAAAAACAGGCCGCGTTATTGAGGGAGCCACCAATACAGATGTCAATCTAGGTGCATTGTTGGCCCTAGGCTCAAACTCTGCCGCCCTATTTCGCCAAACAGACGTCAATCCCAACGACATTCCACCCGGAGATCACGCCTACATCAACTCCGATGGAGAAACCGCCTACCTACCGGATGTCCGCCGATTAGAGGACGAAGTCGATCAGGCGATGTTGTCTTGGCCCCCCGGCAACTTTGTTTCGAATGGAGATCTAAAAAACAACTCTTCCAAGGTGCCATCTTCTTATACCCATGAAGCATGGCCCTACGCCTGGAGCGGTGTCGCTTCGATCGGTTGGTTTCACGGCCTCACGACTTTGAACAATGCTGTATTTGGTCTTAACGCAGACCCTACCACCACTGCAGATGCGGCGGAGTCAGTCTTAGGCATTGACAAAGAGCTATATCTGGGATCAATGTTCCAAAATGCAGCAGATCCTAAGTTTCGGCTACCGGAAGGCGATCGCCCCTCCGAGTTTTTTGAGCAGATCGATCCCACACCCAATGCTCCTGGCCTCAACCAAACAATCAAGATGCCCGAATATCCCAAAGGCACATTGTTTATGCCGAACGGCCTCATGGCTTCATCACCAGGGCTGCCTGTCGCCGCTCAGCTCAACGGGATGTCAGCATGGCAAAATACGCTAGCCCCCCCGCCCAATCAACCCACGTCTGATTCCCAGTCAATTCAGCGCGGGGCAGACGTCTTTTCACGGGCCAACTGCGCCGAATGCCACAGCGGACGCTACTTCACCAACCACAAAATCATCCCGGTTAAAGAAATAGGCACTCAACCCGTACGAGCCCCCGCCTCGAAGAAGTTTGCCGAAGAGTTTGTGCCACCCGACACCTATCCACCCAATGTCTCGGTGCCCCTTCCCCCCAATCCCCCCGTGTTGTCGGTGCCGACCGATATTACACCAGAGGAAGACATCAAGCTCGCCTATGCGCTGAGCGATCCGGAGGGAGGATACAAAGTCATTAAGCTGATTGGACTTTATCTGCACGCGCCCTATTTACATGATGGTGGTGTTGCTGCAGGTCCAGAGGCCTTGACGCCTGGAGAAGATGGCTATTTCCAGATTTCCAATCCGGAGCAAATTGGTATGGTTGGCACGCTGATGCAACACATCAAGCCCGATCCGGCAGCCAGCTTGCGAATGTTGATTGACCGCAACCTCCGGGAACCCATGATTGCGGCCAATCAGGCTAGCCCAGAACTACAGCGGGCAAATGTGGAAGGCATTGGTCATGAATACTGGGTGGATCAATCGGCAGGCTTTACGGCCCAAGATCAAACGGATTTGATCAATTTCCTCCTTTCAATCGATGACAACCCTGAAGTTCTGCCAGTAGCATCCCTAGCGAAAGAGTGAAGGTTTTCACCGACTTCACCTGCAATTTCACCTGACAATTTCACCTGATTTCACCCGAACGAAAAAGAGTAAATCCGGAACTGGAAGAAGAGGTTTTCGATGAAAAGTCTGTTGATGAAAAGCCCGGTCATGATCGGCCTGTTTTGGGTGGGGGCTTACCTGGTGTTGACCCTGTTCCCCCTCCTGGTTTTGCTGCTATATCCCACACCACCAGGGCGTAGCTTTTGGGTAGAGTTTTCGGTCGCGCTAGGATTTATTGCCTTAGCGATGATGGCACTTCAGTTTGCCCTCACGGCTCGCATCAACCGAATTGAGGCTTCCTATGGAATTGACATTATTCTCCAGTTCCATCGCTATATCTCACTGGTGGCCTTTGGGCTAGCTCTGATTCATCCCATCATTTTGTTCGTTGTTGAGCCAGAGACAATTCAGCTACTGAATGTATTTGAAGCTCCTTGGCGGGCCAGATTTGCTGTCGGTTCGGTCATAGCTCTGATTGCCTTGGTGGTTACTGCGCTCTGGCGGAAGCCATTGAAAATCCCCTACGAACCTTGGCGGGCAATTCATACGACGCTGGCGATTGCCGTTATTGCCTTGGCCTTGGCCCATGCCCTTGGGGTAAGCTACTACCTCGGCCTATTTTGGAAAATTGTGATTTGGAGTGGGATCGGGATTTTTGCCCTGTGGCTGCTGGTCTACATTCGGGTGGTCAAGCCCTGGATGATGACCCGACGCCCCTATCTCGTGGAGGAGGTTCGAGAAGAGCGAGGAGATGTTTGGACTCTGGTGCTACGCCCCCACGGCCATAAGGGCCTGCCTTTCCAACCCGGACAGTTTGCCTGGATCACGCTCAACACGTCTCCCTTGGGCATGAGAGAACATCCTTTCTCCATGTCTTCTAGCGCCGAACATTCAGACAAACTGGCATTTAGTATCAAAGCGTTAGGAGATTTTACCAAGCGGATCAAAGACATCGAACCGGGCACAAAAGCTTTTCTGGATGGCCCTTATGGCGTCTTCACAACGGATCGTTATTTTGATACAGCAGGCTTTGTGCTAATTGCTGGCGGCATTGGCATCACTCCAATCATGAGCATGTTGACCACCGCTGCCGAACGTCATGACGATCGCCCCTTTCTGCTGATCTACGGCAGCAAAACTTGGGATGATATCACCTTCCGAGAAGAGTTGGAGGAGTTACAAGATAGGCTCGATCTGACGGTCGTCCATGTGCTGCGCAACCCAGACGATGATTGGGAAGGCGAAAAGGGCTACGTCAATAAAGACTTATTAGCGCGCTATATCCCCATCCATCGCGGCAGTCGTCAATACTTTATTTGTGCGGCTCCAGTCATGATGGATCAAGTCGAAGCAGCGCTGCATGAGCTAGAGGTACCAGTCACACATGTCCATATGGAGCACTTCAACTTGGCCTAATATTTCGATTCAAATGGATAGCTCCGGTAGGCTTCCTTCTTTAGCTAATCAAACCCAAACCAATCAAACCCAATTTCAATGAGTTTTCTTTTTCACTAAGTTCTCTTTTCACTAATTTCTCACTAATTTCTCACTGAGTACTGTCTTATGCGATATAGCATCATGCTTCAGGTGGTTGGAGCCATCACATTTATTTTGGTGGGGGCGGGCGCATTCTTTGCCTGGATTCAAGCTCGACCAGGTTCGGGCGAAACTGAAGGCTCTGAACCTGTCGAGCAAAGCTATTTGGATCTAGCGGGCGGTCGCCACAGCTAATTCTTTTGCTTTATTCCTCTTCCTCGGCATCTACCCACACCTTCATATCCTTCAGTGTGAGTGGACCAAATTGGGTGGCTAGCGCAACATCAGCAGCATCTCGCCCGTAGGCGATCGCAATTCGGTTGCCTTTCGGTGCTTGCTGTGTCGCATCAAAGGTGTACCAGCGATCGCCCACATAAGCCTCAAACCAGGCATGTAAGTCCATCGGCTCCAATTGATAGAGATAGCCAACCACCATACGAGCCGGAATATTGAGGCTGCGGCAGAGAGAGATCCCTAGATGGGTAAAGTCACGACAAACCCCAACTCGACTCTCTGCCGTATCAACCGCAGAAGTGGACGCGTTGCTCGTACCATAGCGGTATTCAAGATTGGCTTGAATCCACTTGCGAATGGCTTCAACTTGCTCATAGCCAGGAGCCGCGTCAGTCGTAATTTCTTGAGCCAAGTCGCCCAGTTGATCAGACTGACAATAACGGCTTGGCAGCAGAAACTGCAGAATCGAGTCAGGCACATTCTGCACAGGGACATAAAGGGCATCTGCACAAACGTCAATCTCGTCTGCCGTACTCACACTAGCCATCGTGTGAACGTGAAATGCACCCTGTGGTGTGATCAGTCGTTGGCAAAAGTTGCCATAGCCATCGGTATACTCAACAATCGGCACATGCGGCTCTAGCAAATATTCTTCTCGTAAGACCCATTGCCCCAACCCGCTTCTAGGTCGGAGCATGAGAATCAGCGGCGTCGGTGCATCTGCGTCAAAGAAAAGTTCACACCCAGCATTCAGACGCATTTTTTTTTCCAAATCTTTCCTGTCCTTATGCTATCGTTCTTCCGCTCAGAAAGAGCGATCTACGCTGTCGCATCTGGGTGTGTGAGCCGCTGTAGCAGTCGCTAATGTCAACCCCTAAACGTCTATTTTCGCTGAGAGCCTTGGCTGCATAAGTCCCTGTCTGCCAGAGTTAGTTTCCTGCACCGTTGGGGAACTACTAACTTCAAAGCTGTTTTGCTACAACCTGGAGACGATAATGCAGTATCCTCTTGAATTGACTTTTAAACTATGGTCACTTGCGCCTCAACTGACTGTACAAGATTCTAAAGGCGACATGATCTTTTGTGTGCGTCAAAAACTGTTTAAGCTCAAGGAAGCTATTGGTGTTTTTGCCGATCTAGAACGGACTCAGCTTCGTTATGAAATTAAGGCCGACCGCATTATTGACTTTTCTGCTCGCTACAATTTCTTAGATACAACTGGCAAGGTAATGGGAGCTGTGAAGCGCCACGGCTTTAAGTCTTTCTGGCGAGCTCGCTACGATATTTATGATGGCGAGACGGTCATCCTGACAATCAGTGAAAAAAATCCCTGGGTCAAGGTGATGGATAGCTTGTTTGCAGAAATCCCTATTGTGGGGCTATTTACAGGATATGTTTTCAATCCAATTTATGTAGTGAATCGTCCAGATGGCAGCACTGTCATGCGTCTTGAAAAGCAGCCTGCTTTTCTTTCTCGAATTTTTACGATCAAGCAGGTGGATCGATTGGGCGATCGCGAAGAAACCCAAATCTTGCTAAGCCTAATCATGATGTTGTTGCTAGAGCGCAACCGAGGATAAGCGTCTTGTCAGGCTTCTACAGAAGACTGATTAGCAACCCTTTCTTCTTGGCAGGTGTCTGGATCAAGATCACATTGCAGATTAGATACAGGTTTTTCACTATTCATTGGATTGACAAAAAATGAACCTGTCTGGGGAGGAAGGGTTGGATCAAGCAAGAGTTCCGCAATGGTTTTCACCATACCCGTTAGGGGAATCGCTAGAATCACACCCAGTAACCCTCCGACTTGGCCTCCTAGCAACAGGGTTGGCAAAACAATTGCCGGACTGAGCCCCGTCAGGTTGCCCAAGACCCGAGGCGTTAGCAGATTATCTTTAATTTGCTGCACGACGATTGCCACACCAATCACCTGCACAGCCAACCACCAGTTGATGAATGCCACCAAAATCCCCACCGTCACAATTCCTAGCGTCGCCCCTACAAAAGGAATGACCTCCATCACGCCAATAAAGATGGCAAAGACTAGGAAGAAAGGGACATGTAGCCACCAAAAAGCAAGCGATAAGGTGACAGCCATAAAGAGGCCCAGCAGCAACTGTCCTGAAAAGAATCGCTGTAGGTTGCGCCGAAACGATTCGCTCAAAAAGTCTCGGATAGGAGGCGCGAAAAAGCTCGTGATGCCCTTCCACAGCCGCTCTCCATCTAGCAGCATATAAAACGAGATCACCAGAATCAGGATCAGATCTAACACCCAGTTAAAGGTGCCCAACAATAGTCCTACGCCTCGCGTCGCGATCGTCTCTGCCCGCTCTTGCAGCTTAGACAGAAGTTGCTGTTGCAACATCGGAATGGCAAACTGAATCTGGTGTGTATCGCTCCAAGCCTGAAGTTCTGCTAGTTGCCGCTGCCCAGAGGTAATTAAGTTCGGTAGGTTGGTAATGAGCTGTTGAGCCTGACTGAGAACGGGTGGGGCGATCGTGATGCAGATGAGGACAAAAACTACACCCGACAGTAAGTAAACTAGGGTGGCCGCCAAGGGGCGAGACATCACAAAGCGCAGCCTTGCCACCAGGTAGTTCATTAGAAATGCTAGCAGTCCGGCTGTCACCATGATGCTGATAAGCTCACCAAAGTAACTGACTGCATTGAGGGTCAACCAACCTGCGATTAAGATCAGCACCCAGGTGATTAAAAGCTGCTGTAGTGGCGTAAACAGACGATCCATACTCTCCAGTGGCTCGAAAACTGCCTAAATCTTACCTTTAGAACAGCAGCGATGGCCCGATTAGGCAACACTGTAGAACAATACTGTAGAACAACGGGTGAATTGGTTCAGGAAGGAAAAGAAAGTTTGTCGTTGTCTTCATAGGGATAGCTATCTTTTTCTCGAATGATTGCTAAGCCTTCTTGGAGTGCAGCCAATCGATCGCCTATCCAGCAACTTCCTGGAATTAATCCTCCAATACCCAATTTCTCCAGGCGACTTCTGACCTTTCCGGTAGCGCCAACGACGATGACTTTTCGGCCTGCATCTAGTGCTTCTTGAATAGCATTTTCGATCGCCAAAGAAGACGTAACGCCCAGAATTGGAACTTCGCCTAAATCGACAATCAAAACATCGTAGTTGGCGATCGCACTATGTTCTCTGGCGATCGCCTTAGCCACGCCAAAAATCATTGGCCCACTGAGGTGAAACAGTAAAACGCGCCCATTTGCCAAATCTAACAGCTGTTTTTCTTCGGGAGTCAGAACAATTTGATCATCTGCGTCAGTAATGGCCTTAACAGCATCAGATTGGAGTTCTGCAAGGCGGTCGATCGTCAAGATATTAGCGATAAATACGCCTACCGCTACGGCCACCATCAAATCCACAAATACCGTTAGCAGCACCACACTGTAAACAATTCCGGCTGCCTTCCAAGAAATCTTGTGAACCCGCTTGAGAAAAGCCCAGTCAATGATATTGATCCCGACCTTTAAGACAATTCCCGCCAAAACTGCCAGGGGAATTCCAGAGGTGAGGGGAGCGGCCCACAACACGACAATTAAAAGGACAAAAGCTCGGCTAATCCCTGATAAGGCTGTGCGTCCACCGGCCTGGATATTCACCACAGTTGCGGTTGTTGCACCAGAACCTGCAATTCCGCCACACAACCCCGTAATCAAATTAGCCACACCTTGGCCAATCAGCTCTTTGTCCGACTTGTGTTCGGTCCGGGTAAGGCTGTCTGATACAAGGCAAGTTAAGAGACAATCAATGGAACCGACCATCGCCAACACCATCGCGTTGACGAACATGAGCCTCAACTCGCTAGAAGTGAATGTGGGCATTTGGAGGGTAGGCAAGCCCGGTGTAATTTCTCCAATCGTAGCAATGGTGCGAATCTCAACACCGCTCAATACAGTTAAAGAAATTACGGTACCAATCACCAACGCAACGAGCTGCGGCGGAAACACTTTTTTGAGGTGAGCTGGATAAAAGAAAAGAATGGCTAGGGTGATTGCTCCTAATGCCGCTTCCCAAGGATTGATATTTGTCACCAGCGTCGGTAAATTTCGGAGCACGCCCAGCACCCCCCCCGCCGGCGTCTCTTGCCCTAGAAAGGGCGCGATTTGCAGAAAAATTAGAATGACGCCAATGCCCGTCATAAATCCAGAAATCACATTGTAGGGCAACATCGTGATATATCGCCCCAAACGCAGGACCCCAAACAGGATTTGAAAGAGGCCTGCCATCATCACAACTGTAAAGGCCATCGCCAAACCGTTTTCAGGATTGTTGGCGACTAATCCGGCAATCACTGCAGTGATAATCACAGTCATTGGGCCTGTGGGTTCAGAAATCAGGCTGGGTGTCCCGCCAAATAAAGCCGCAAAGAATCCAACTAAGATAGCTCCCCACAATCCGGCAGAGGCTCCTGCCCCTGAGGCGATTCCAAACGCTAAGGCCATTGGCAAGGCTACAACGGCCGCTGTCAAACCTCCAAGAATATCTCCTTTGAGATTACGAAAATGAATTTTATTGATGATTTTCACGAGATGTGTTCTCCACAAGAGATCAGGCTGGATCGGTGTCAGGTTGGCTAACGGAACAGCAGGACTGGAATATTGCTACTGCGTAGCGTTTGGGCAGTGGTACTCCCGATCACTAGATGGCGAATGCGACTATGCCCGTAAGCACCCATTAGCAAGAGACTGATATCATGCTGGGTAATGTAATTGGCGATCGCCGTTTCTGAGTTACCCTCAAGCAACTGCCGCACGGGGTTAAAGCCAGCGCTTTTTGCTTTTTGCTCAGCTTCATTGAGACGGGCGATCGCCGCAGGATCACCTGCCTTCTTTGCAATCGTGAGAAGATGGAGTTCTAATCCTTCAAAGACAGGAGATTGAACTAAAAAGTCCAGCATTTTGTGACCACTCTTACTGCCATCAAAAGCAAACAGCAGTTTTTCAATGGGCTTGAACTGGCGTGAGGTGACGAAGCAAGGCTTGTGGCTAGCGCGAACAATCCGCTCGGTATTTGCTCCCAAGTGCCCCGATGCAAATTCGGCAGCTTCCCCACGTTTACCTAATATAATCAGATCGGCGGTCGCTTCAAACTGATGGAAGATATCGACCAAAAAACCTGTTTCGTGGATCAAGTTTACATTTTGAATGTTGGCTGCCTGAAAGAATTGCTTCGCGTCTTCCAAAATCAGCTTAGCCCGCTGGTGATTGATCTTGGCCTTCTCATGCTCCAGCTCAACCAGCTTGTTCAATAACTCTTTAGAGGCATCAATACCAATGCTGCCGCTGAGGTTGCCCGTCGAAGCAACCTTTTGGCTTCGCACATCCGTGACGTAAAGCAGGGTAATTTCGGCGTCTAACCGAGGAGCCAACCAAGCGGCATAGTGATAGCTGCTCTGGGAAAAAACTGAGCCATCGGTACAAAGAAGAATTCGCTGCATGACCGTTTGAATGAATCCTTTAGAGGTTGAATTTCAGGAATTAAATTCGGCTGTGAATGGCTAGTTTTTTGAGCAGCATCTCGCTGGCTTCGTTTACTCCCAGCAGTTCCACTTCTGACCCTTGGCGACGAAACTTAATGACAACTTTATCGATCGCCTCAACAGCGCCTTGATCCCATAGATGAGCATAGGTTAGATCAATCGTGACACGATCAACCAGTTCGCCAAAATCGAAGGATTCTAGAAACTCATCAATGGACAAGAAGAAAATTTGTCCAGATATTTTGTAGATGCGGTGAGAGCCATCTTGACTCAACACTTTATCGACAAAGACGAGTTGAGCAATCTTGCGAGAGAAAAATACGGTACTCATCACAATGCCCGTTACGACGCCGAGGGCAAAATTGCGGGTGACAATCGTGACTACCATCGTCGTTACCATGACAGCGGTTTCAGTACGAGGCAGGCGGGGGATATTCTTGAATGACGACCAGCGAAATGTCCCGATCGCCACCATGATCATCACGGCGACTAAGGTTGCCATCGGCATTTGCTTGACCCAATCCTGCAAAAATAGAATTGCGAACAACAAGAAGATTCCAGAGGCTAACGTCGAGAGCCGCCCTCGTCCGCCCGACTGCACGTTAATCACTGATTGCCCAATCATGCCGCACCCAGCCATACCGCCAAAAAAGGCTGTGACGATATTGGCAAGACCTTGTCCTTTCGCCTCCTGGTTTTTATCACTGGGAGTATCGGTGAGTTCATCGACCAAGGAAGCCGTTAGAAACGAAGCCAACAAACCTACAAGCGCCAGGGTAAGGGAATAGGGCAGAATAATGCCCAATGTTTCTAGCGTCAAGGGCACTTGCGGCAAGGCAAAGGTAGGAAGCGCGGTGGGTAACTCTCCCATATCGCCGACGGTGGGCACATCAAGTTGGAGGGCGATCGCCGCAATCGTCATCACCGCCAACGCCACCAGCGGAGAGGGAATCACTTTTGTAAAACGCGGCAGAATGTAAATAATCCCCAAGGAAAGCAGCGTCAATACATAGACAGTCGATGGCACATTCGTGAGTTGAGGCAATTGAGCAAGAAAAATCAACACCGCTAGAGCATTGATATAGCCAATCATCACCGCTCTAGGCACGTACCTCATCTGACGCCCCAGGTTTAGCACTCCAAACAGCACTTGAAACATCCCTGTCAATAAGGTGGCCGCCAACAAATAGGGCAAGCCATGATCTTTAACGAGATCAATCATCAGCAAGGCCATCGCGCCTGTGGCCGCAGAGATCGACCCTGGCCTACCGCCCAAAAATGCAGTCATGACTGCAATAATAAATGAGGCATAAAGCCCCACTTTAGGATCGACTCCAGCAATGATGGAAAAGGCGATCGCTTCTGGAATGAGAGCCAACCCCACCACGGCTCCTGCCATAATGTCTTGTCGAGGGTTAGCAAACCATTCTCGTTTCAAAATTTTCAGGTTCAAATTTCCCCCTAGCGTCATTATTCATTCAAACCAAATCACAAGTGCGTTCAAGCACTTCAAAGACAGTCCGTCCCCAACTGAGGCGGAGAAAAATAATCACACTGATTGGAGAGAAGTGCTGTTGCAGAAAATCTAGTCAGGAAATAATCATTACAGACCGAAAAAGCTAGATGATTTTAGGGTACACCTCAAGGTGGACAACCCCAACCATCTAAAGCTATCGAAGAGATTACGGCCTGCGACATGATTCAAATCTGCTCGCTGTTGAACAATTGCAAAAACATTAATTTAAGTGACGTGAATATACCACAGCGACTTAACGAACTGCAACAAAAATATACGACGGCTGCGATGCTCTTAATAAAGCTTTGTCTGGTCACCCATCTGCTGCACGATCGGTTTCTACAGGCTTCTAGTCCAGCGCCTAGATTCTGAGGCGTCTGTTTTATCTCGCTCACTTCGGCTATCCAAATTACTCCTGAGATAATCAAGATCAGGAATCCATAAGGCTTTAATATGATGTAAAAGAGCTTACAAAAATACATCTTTGTAGGCTTTTTGGGGCGAAGCCGTAAGGTAATGTCATGCTAGCGACCGCAGCATTACCCAATGCGATCGCCTGAGACTGGCCGCAGTCAAGACCAATTCTGGATTTCTAGAATCATTGACTCGCCATACACCCGTTTGCTGAGACTGTGCTGTCGTGCAACTCGCTGTCGTGCAACTCGCTGTAGTGTCAGCTCTTCATGTATTGATTTAGGAACATAGGCAATGACCACTACTACCACCCGTTTTCCGATCGACCTAGGTGCCTACAAGCGCCTAGAACTCGACCCCAGTAATCCAACGCTCACTGATGAGCAGCGGGAAGCATTGAAGTCTAACATTCAGCTTTGCCGCGATGCAATTATTTTCTTCACCGCAACAGGAGCAGCTAGAGGGGTAGGTGGCCACACTGGAGGTCCTTACGACACCGTCCCAGAAGTCATGATCCTGGATGCCCTATTTCGGGGCTCAGCAGATCAATTCGTGCCCATTTTCTTTGATGAGGCAGGCCACCGAGTTGCAACCCAGTATCTTCTAGCCGTACTCCACGGAGATTTGCCTGCTGAGCAGTTGATGAAATATCGCGCTTCAGGGTCTACACTACCAGGACACCCTGAACTCGGCTTAACTCCAGGCGTGAAATTTAGTTCTGGACGGTTGGGGCACATGTGGCCCTACGTAAACGGCGTAGCAATGGCAAATCCAGGCAAAACCGTCTTCTGTCTCGGTTCTGACGGTTCGCAGCAGGAAGGCAACGACGCAGAAGCCGCTCGGCTTGCAGTCGCACAGCACCTCAATGTCAAGCTGATCATTGACGACAACGATGTCACAATTGCGGGTCATCCTTCCAAGTATCTACCTGGCTTCAGTGTCACGAAAACCCTCGAAGGCCACGGCGTCAAGGTGTTAGAAGGGGATGGTGAAGATCTCGATAATCTCTACCGCCGGATCTGCGAAGCCGTGACAACCCCCGGTCCAATCGCTGTGGTGAATAAGCGTAAAATGGCGGTCGGTATTGAAGGCATTGAAGGTTCAACTCACGGTCATGACGTGATTCCAGTGGATAAGGCGATCGCCTACCTAGAATCCCACGGCCAAACTGCCGCCGCAGACTACCTCAAGAGCATTGAAAAGCCCAAGAACTCCTACAAGTTCCTCGGTTCAGGTGACAAACTGGGTTCAAACCGTAATGTGTTTGGCGAGGCTGTCGTGAGTGTCCTCGGACGCATGAGCGAGGAAGAGCGCAAAGCCAAAGTGGTCGTCATCGACAGTGATCTGGAAGGCTCCTGTGGCCTAAAGATCATTCATGACGCTCACCCTGAAGTCTTCATTCCTTCCGGCATCATGGAGCGGGGCAACCTCTCAGCCGCCGCCGGATTTGGTATGGAGAAAGGGAAGCAGGGAATCTTCGCTACATTCGCCGCTTTTCTGGAGATGTGTATCTCCGAAATTACAATGGCACGGCTCAACTACTCCAATCTCCTTTGCCACTTCTCTCACTCTGGCATCGACGACATGGCAGACAACACCTGCCACTTTGGTCTCAACAACTACTTTGCAGACAACGGACTCGATGACGGCTATGAAACGCGGCTCTATTTCCCCGCCGATGCTGCTCAGATGACGGCTTGTGTCGAAGCAGTTTTCTCTGATCCAGGGCTACGATTTATCTTCTCCACTCGGTCTAAAACGCCGAACATCTTGGATGATAGAGGCAACGACTTTTATGGCGAGGACTACAAGTTTACACCAGGTAAGGATGAAGTCATTCGGGAAGGTACAGCGGGTTACATTGTTAGCTTTGGTGACGCGCTATATCGTGCCCTCGATGCCGTAGAACGTCTCAAGCAAGAAGGCATCGACGTGGGTTTGATCAACAAACCGACCCTAAACGTAGTCGATGAGGAAATCATTGCTAAAGTTGGTTCTTCACCCTTTGTTCTGGTAGTGGAAGCCTTCAATCGTCGAACTGGCCTCGGTAGCCGATTTGGCTCATGGCTGCTCGAGCGCGGACTCACGCCCAAATACACGTACCTCGGCACCCATGAAGAAGGCTGTGGTGGCCTCTGGGAACAGTACCCCGCTCAAGGTATCGATCCAGATGGCATTATGGACAAGGTTAAGAAGTTGCTGAGTTAGTCTGTCTTGAGTTAAAGGCAGATTATGGAAGGGCGATCGCCCACTGGAGAAGTATCCAGGTAGGCGATCGCCCTTCCTATTTGCATTCAATTTCACAGAAAACCCTAAAGCCTTCTAGACTCTTAAGGTCTAGAAGGCTTTTGGATGAAATGATAACCTGGCACCGAGCTATTTTTGCGGGAGGCAACCCTCCGACTATCTTGGCCGCTGCAGCGTTTCACACCTCAGTTCGGGATGGATGAGGG
>JBGTGR010000022.1:0-104568 GCA_041746655.1 Elainellales cyanobacterium
GTGCCACATTGCGCTCAATAACCAGATGTGACAAGTAAGCCCTGATCTCGGCAGCCCCCATTTCTTGTGGATGCCGCTTGTTGTGAAACAAAATGAAGTCTCGAACATAGTACACATAAGACTTTTCGGTCTTGAGGCTGAGATGCTTGAGCCGAATGGTTTCTCTAACTTGATCGAGCAAGCGGAGCGGTTGAGATGGTGACGTAGGTAGATGCTGGATAACCCCGATATGAAGAGTGTTATCCAGCACTTTTGACGGATAAGCACCCCAATCTCCAGGATTAACCATCAAATCTGCCGGATAACACCCCGAAACCTCAGGCTTATCCAGCAAATATTCTGTTTAATTCCTTAGAAACTGGGTGTTGTCCCGTAGATGTGCCGGATAATGCAGGCAATACAGGTAATACAGGATCTTATCTAGCAGATCTGACACTTAATACATAGTTGTGCTGCTCAATCCTCAGTGGTGACAGCACCGGAAGCATATCTGATTGTAATGTAAGGTTGAAAGCTAATCTAGAATTGGCGATCGATTCTGATAGGCGTTTTGACAGGAATTGTAGGCTAAGATCGAAGAGATTCCTGCTATTGGATAACTGATATGACAACCGTAGCGCGTGTTATTCATAGTGACCCTGACATCCTGGGGGGAACCCCTGTTTTTGTTGGAACTCGGGTGCCAGTGAAAACGTTGCTCGATTATCTCGAAGCAGGTGATCCACTCGATGAATTCTTAGATCATTTTCCAAGTGTTCGTCGTGAGCAGGCGATCGCAGCTCTCGAGTTAGCAAAGGAAATGCTGACAGCCTATGCGAATCCTGCTTGATGAATGTGCCCCACGTCCCCTGAAGCGGGAACTGGCTGACTATGAGATACGCACAGTTGTTGAGATGGGATGGTCAGGGAAAAAGAATGGTGAATTGTTGCGGCTTATGAGTCAAGAGGGCTTCACGATTCTACTTACAACAGATCAAAATTTGCGATATCAGCAGAACCTAGAGCAAGCTGGAGTGGCAGTTGTTGTTCTTGTAGCACGCAGTAATAGGTTGCCAGATTTAGTGCCTCTGATCCCTGATGTTCGCAATGTTCTGAGTACTATTGCGCCAGGGGAAGTAATCGAAGTTGAAGTTTCATAATAGACTTGTTGCGGAATAAGAATTTCTAAGGGAAATAATCTTCCCTTGTCACTTCCACCTAAGTTAAGCAGCCATCAAATAGAAGTTCCATAGCCCCGTTGCCGTCAACATCGAATGATCATCAAAATCGCTCACACGATTTCTGTAAATATCGCTCACAATCCTGTATCGTTTCACTCCCGCAAACGCATTCTCGCATCGCACACGCCGACTACTTTTCTCACGATTCTCCTGTTTCTGCCCTTCACTGAGGGTGCTTCCTCGGGGTTTCTTGTGAGAAATCTCAATGTTGTCATACTCCTTCTGTAAACCCAAAAAGCCTAAATCAACCGCAATCGGAATCTCATCAGGAATTCCCTGAACTATCTCTGTTTCATCCAGCAACCGCTTATCATGCACTTTTCCCTCTCGTGCCTGGGTCAGCACCAATACCCGTTTGCCTTCATCCACCGTCGCAAGATGTTTACGGGTGTGTCGCCGCTTTTTTCCCGAATAATGCTCCGTTTGCCGCTCTTGGTCTTGAGGACGAGCAATGGGTCGCTCCGTCCCATCAATCATCACTTCTTTTACTTCTGGGTAGCGTTCCAAGAATTGCTCAATACTTTCGAGTTTTCGTTCCGGTAGCGCCATCTTTTGACCTAGAGCTGCTTCGAGTATCGGTTGCAGTCGGTGCATCCAGCGATTGGATTGGCTACGGTCAAAGTCAAACAAAAATCCAGCCACATCAAACGTGGGGTAGCACTTGAAGTAGAACAAGATGTAGAACAACTTCTCCTCAATGCTGGATAATCGAGCCTTGCCTGCTTGCCCTCCACCGGGAGCGCGCTTTCGCACCTGAGCTTGCAACTGGGTTTGCCATGCATCGGTGAAAGTAGGCAACAAGGCATCAAACGCTTTGCGGTTGAAACCTGTCAGTGCGCGCAGCAGACGGTCATTATTCAAGGCACGATGGAGGTTGATCATACATCTCAAACTGGATGAAGTTCTTTCAATTATCCCTTATTCCGCAACAGGTCTAATAGTTGTGTAAGCGGTGCAGCACAACAACCCGGCTGGAGCGGACTGTTGCTGGAAATTGGAGGAGTTGCAAAGGTTACTTGCAAGCCGCTCAGCCGGAACGTTAGGTAGCTTAATTCAGCAACGCCGTATTTAGCCTTAGATACGACGGTTTTGTGGGAACGCTTTTGCATGATGCATCTGTCGGTGGTCTGCTGTGGACGGGCGGTTCCCTTGTTGTGGCGAGTCCTCGAACATAGCAGTGCTACCGTTGCCTTTGAGGAGTACCAACCCGTTTTGCGCCGTGCTCGCTGGCTGTTGCGGCATCATCCTGATGTGATGCTACTCGCCGAGCGAGGCTTTGCCAAGCACCAATTGATGAAATGGTTACGGCAGAGTCACTGGCATTACTGTTTACGATTACCGTGTGATGTTTTGATCCATACCACACGACGCTATCCCTTGATGACTGGGACGCTCTATCCTCCGCTCGGTGAAGCCCAACTGTATGAGAATGTTGGCTTGTGGCTCGATGGTGAGCATCGCTGTAACTTGGTGGTTGCAACGGTACAGGGAGCCAAAGACTCTTGGGCGGTTGTCACCGATGAACCTCCGACCTTGCAGGTGCTCTGGCAATATGCCTTGAGGTTTCGGGTAGAGGAATTATTTTTGGCTAGCAAGTCTGGCGCATTTGAGTTAGAAGACTCGCGCTTGCGCTCTGCTGCTGCCCTCGAACGCCTTTATCTGGTTGCGGCAACTGCCCTGCTGTTTGCCACGTCCCAAGGTATGGCGGTGCAACTTGCAGGTTTACGGCAACAGGTAGACCCGCACTGGCGACGCGGCATTAGCTATCTCAAAATCGGACTCCGTTGGCTGCAAGGGGTGATTCATAAAGGAAGAACCTTGTTGCCTTGCATTCCGTTGTTGCCCAACGATCCTCAAGCTTGTTTCGCCTCCCTCAACGCTAAGCGCGACTACGATGACCACATTTGGTTTCATCGAGTTCGTTCCATTATTTGTAAACCTGGTTCTTCCTTCAATTAGACAAGATTTGTCAGGCAGTCAGGCGATCGCCTTTTGATCCAATCAAAGTTGAGCCAACTATGGAAAAGGATTTACTGCACCGTATCACGCATAATCCAGAGATCTGTCATGGTAAACCGTGTATTCGTAGGTTACGCTACTCTGTCGAGTTGATCCTTGAACTTCTGAGTTCTGGCATGACAATGGAGAGATCCTTACCGACTATGATGATCTCAAATCAGACGATATTCTTGCCGTCTTCTGCTTGCTAACTTGAAGTCTGCTGGCCTAAGGGAAATAATATTCTTGTGATGTGGCTATGGCTGAGTGAAGCCAGTCAAAGCGATCGCATATTCTTGGGTTGCTTCGTTATAGGTAATGCTGTACCCCGTAGGATAGGCTCCCGCTTGGGTGTAGCGCTTGGGTACGGCAATGCCCCCTGCAAAGGATTGTTTGCTACTAAGAAAATCCAGTGAAACCATTGGTTCAATAAAGGCCATCTCGCCGTTGTAGAAGCCATAGATCATCGTGTGCTCAAACCCGTGAGGTTCGCCTTGAAACTCCTCTCCGGTCGGATCAATCCAGTGAGCCCCCATCTGAGCTTCGGCGCTATCTGGAGCAAGGATATACCCTGTGGGGATCAAGTCGGGATCTGGAGTTGCATAAGCCTTTTCTAGATCAGAGCCAACCAAGGTAATGGATGCTCGCTCTTCAGGAGTGATCGTGTAGAAATGGACATCGAAATGGGGGGAGCCGTAAATAGGTTCAGGAGCGTGACCGTGCGATCGCCAGTCAAACCCAACATGGTTCAGAATCGTGGTTGAGGCTTGAGCGGGTAATGGCAAAACTACTTCAGTGCCATGAGCTGGCAACCCTGAAAGTGCTGCTTCAGTCAAGATGACACCGACTTCTTGCGGGTTATTTTGCTCATCTAATTGGATATAGGTGCGAACAGTGCCATTGCCCAGAGACTGAGGCGGTGTCTCAAGATTGTCGGTTTGAGTGCAGCTGTGAATCAACAGGAGCAAGAGTGCAGTACAAGTTGCTAAAACTAGATAACGTAAATAGCGCATAAGACATTCTTGTTGATCGGTATCTCCAAATTAGGTCTACATCGAGAAGAACTAGAGAACACCCTATCGAAGCCAGGAAATGGTTAATCTTGTCTACAAAATATAAAGAAATATTAATACCTAGGGGGTTTTTCCCTTGGTCGGGCGGTTACTAGTACTAGTCGCGATCGCACTCTATACAAACCTTCATCTTCTGAGCCCCCATGAAGATTTCTATTCGGACACTGTTGACGGTTCCTTTCTTGCTTCAGCTCTTTACAGTGGTCGGGATTGTCGGTTGGCTGTCCTTTCGGAACGGTCAAGAAGCAGTGAATACCGTTGTGGATAAATTGCGTGAAGAAACAAGTGAACGAGTTTATCAACGGGTGCAGCTCTACTTGGCGACGCCCCATCTGGCCAATCAGCTTAATGCTCAAGCCTTTGAATCGGGTGCTCTCAATTTAGGAAATTCTGAAGAACTAGAGCAATATTTTTGGAATCAGCTAAAAGCCTTTCATGCCGTTGGCGGTACGGGTAGAAATGAAGTTGCCAACGAGCTGAATGATTCGGTCAACAACATCTATATTGGCACCGAAGGTGGAGAATTATATGGGGCAGAGCATCATGTTGATAGTCAGCAATTGGCTATCATGCGGGCTAATGCATCCACTGGCAATCAACTGCGGCTTTACAAAGTAGACGCTCAGGGAACCGTAACGGATCAGGAAGTGCGGATTGCATCTGGCAACCTATACGATCCTCGGAGACGCCCCTGGTATCGAGAGGCTCAAGTGATCAGCGGAGATGCGGCTTGGAGTTCTATCTATGGGGACTATAGTAGCGGTAAAGCCGGGATTACAGCCGTTTATCCCATATATGAACAGGGCGAGTTGCTGGGCGTTTTGGCGAGTGATTTACTGTTCGCCGAAATTCAAGAATTTCTCAATGACTTAGGAATCAGTGAAAAGGGTGAGGCATTTATTCTAGATCAGAATGGATGTATCCTGACGGCCTCTGATTTGCCAGATGTGGGGCGATCGCAACCCCCTATTGTAGGACAAAATCAAGCCCCCAATCCTTGTGAACAAGGTGAAGATCAACCTACTTTGCTCAGGGCAGGTAGTAGCGGCAATCCCTTAATTGATCAAGTTCCTGATTGTTTGCGCCAGCCCTTATCACAAATTGGGGCCACCACTGCCTTTGAATGCGAAGTGAATGAGCGGTACTTCTTGCAAGTGGCTCCTCTCAGCGA
The DNA here is from genome assembly GCA_041746655.1 of Elainellales cyanobacterium. Taxonomy (GTDB): domain Bacteria; phylum Cyanobacteriota; class Cyanobacteriia; order Elainellales; family Elainellaceae; genus JBGTGR01. The sequence goes on from JBGTGR010000022.1 coordinate 5,463, forward strand.
TGACTATGGGTTGAACTGGCTGATCTTTGTGGCGATTCCGGAATCTGACTTTATGGGCCAGATTTATGACAACAATTGGAAGACGCTGGGGCTTTGTATGATTGCGCTGGCGATCGCCACAGGTGTTGGCTTAGTCACAGCCCGCTGGATCTCTCAGCCGATCTTGCTGTTAAAGGAATCGGCTCGCTCTTTATCTGAATCTGTTGGCGGCGAACTCCCCTCCATTGAGATCTCCAATCCTTCCGAACTAGAAATACTCGCGGATACCTTTAGCGTCATGGCTAATCGCCTCAAGCAGTCTTTTGACAAACAAGAACGGCTAAATGTTTCCTACCGTCGGTTTGTGCCCCGTGAGTTTGTGGAAATCTTACGGCGGGACATTACTGAGGTGGAGCTAGGTGACAACGTTGAGCAAGATAAAATGTCCATTCTGTTTGCAGACATTCGGTCATTTACCACGTTAAGTGAAGGGATGACTGCCGAGGATAATTTTGCCTTCATCAACGCCTACCTCAGCCGGATGGAACCCCTCATTGCTGAGCAGCATGGCTTTATTGACAAGTATATTGGTGACGCTATTATGGCGCTGTTTGGTGGCAGTGCAGATGATGCGGTACAGGCCGGAATCAAGATGCTGGAGACGCTGGCCCAATATAACCAAACTCGTACAACGAAAGACCGAAAACCGATCCGAATTGGCATTGGCATCAACACTGGAAAATTGATGCTAGGCACTATTGGTGGTCGCAACCGCATGGATGGAACCGTAATCAGCGACGAGGTAAACTTGGCCTCCCGATTGGAAGGCTTGACGAAGCGGTATGGCGTCAGTTTGTTGATCAGTGAGCAAACGCTGCAGGCGCTCCAGGATCGAGAACACTACCATTACCGCTTTTTGGGCTCTGTCAAAGTGAAAGGACGAATGCAGGTTGTCGATGTCTACGAGATTTTTGATGGAGATTCTCAGGAGATCCTAGAGCAAAAGAGCGCAGGCAAAGCCACCTTTGAGCAGGCCATTCGGCTATATCAAAGTCAGGATTTCTTGCCAGCCAAAACACACTTTCAAGAGGCTTTGCGGTACTATCCAGACGATCAAGCTGCACTTTTCTATATCGAACGATGTGCTTTCTACCAACAGCAAGAGCTTCCCGATGACTGGATAGGCGTAGAAGAATTTGTCGAAAAGTAAAGCACTGTCAAACTCACTCGCTTCTAGTGAACTGCGCTCTCTTGGGAGCAAGGATCTATCCTAGGAGATGGGGCCTAGGAGATGGGGAGGATCTTTCTGAGGGTGCGGAGGGTGTAGATCAGGAAACAGAGGACGGTTTGTGTTGTCACTCTGGCTTGGTTCGCAAAGCAGACTCTTTGGCAAAAACGATTAATTAAAAGCAGATGGTCGATCCATGAATATTGCTGGATACAACGTGACGGAAGTGGTGTACGAGGGAGCGTATACCGTCATTTATCGAGCTGTGAAGGTGTCAACGCAGGATGTGGTCATTATCAAAACGGTGAGGGCTGAATATCCTACCCTGGAAGATTTGACGCGGTTGAAGCATGAGTTTCAGATGTTGCGGCCTCTCAAGATTGAGGGAGTCATTGAGGCGATCGCCCTCGAAAATTATCAAAACGGCTTAGCGCTAATTCTGGCTGATTTTGATGGGGTTTCTCTGGCCGAATTTGTGTCAACCCAATTATTAGAACTGAACCTGTTTTTGAAAATTGCGGTTCAGCTGGCTTCTACCCTAGCGGAACTGCATCAGCAAAATATCATTCACAAAGATCTCAAACCGCATAACATCCTGATTCACGTTGCAACCGAGCAGGTCAAGCTGATTGATTTTAGTATTGCCTCTCGCCTGTCTAGAGAAGATCAGGATGTGGGCTATTTTGATGGGGCGGGGGGCGATCGCCTCCTGGCAGAAAATCTGGGCATCGGCACACTGGCCTACATGTCGCCTGAGCAAACCGGGAGAATGAATCGCTCGATTGACTATCGCACTGACTTTTACTCGTTGGGCATCACGTTTTATGAGCTGCTGACGGGGCAGTTGCCCTATCAAACCCCCGATCCGCTAGAGCTGGTTCACTGCCACATTGCCAAGACGCCGCTGCCGCCAAGCGAGATCAATCCAACCATTCCTCGCACGGTTTCTGACCTGGTGATGAAGCTGCTTGCCAAGACTGCCGAAGACCGCTATCAGAGTGCATCGGGACTGCGGGCCGATCTGGAGACCTGTTTGCACCTGTTGCAAGCCACGGGCGAAGTCGCCGCCTTTCCGGTGGGAGAGTTGGATTTATTTAGCCAATTTTCAATTCCGCAGAAGCTGTATGGGCGAGAGCCAGAAGTTGCAGCCCTATTGGCCGCGTTTGAGAGAATCGCAGGCAGTAGCGAACTCATGCTGGTCAGTGGCTACTCTGGAATTGGCAAATCTTCCTTGGTGCATGAAATTCATAAGCCGATTGTGCGGCGACGTGGATACTTTATTTCAGGAAAATTTGACCAGTTTAAGCGCAATATTCCCTATGCTGCCTTGATTCAAGCCTTTCAAGGATTAATGCAGCACCTCTTGTCGGGCAGTGATGACACTATTACGGATTGGAAGACAAAAATTGCCGCAGCGCTGGGTGCCAATGCCCAAATTATCATTGATGTGATTCCTGAAGTAGAGTGGATAATCGGGCCGCAGCCAGAAGTGCCCCAGATGGGGTCATCAGAATCACAAAACCGATTTAACCGCGTCTTTCAGCAGTTTATTCGGGTATTTAGTCAGGCTCAGCACCCATTGGTGGTATTTTTGGATGATTTGCAGTGGGCTGATCTGCCGTCTCTCAAGCTGATTGAGCAGATTGTGACGAATTTCAATAGTCAATCGCTCTTGCTGATTGGAGCCTATCGCGACAATGAGGTTGGGGCAACGCATCCTTTAGTCCATACGCTGGCTCAAATTCAACAGGCTGGAGCCTCGATTCAGAATATTGTGCTCAAGCCTTTAGCGCAAGACCATGTCAATCAGCTCGTGGCTGATACGCTGCATGTAGGGCAGGCGATCGCCCAACCCTTAGCTAATTTGTTATTTCAGAAAACCCAGGGCAATCCATTTTTTCTGACTCAATTGCTGAAATCTTTTTATCAAAGAGATCTGCTATCTTTCAACTTTGCTCAAAAGCGTTGGCAGTGGAATCTAGATCGGCTGCAAGACATTGACATCACTGAAAATGTTGTTGAATTGATGGTTGGTCAAATTCAAAGGCTCTCCCCTAAAACGCAGAATATCCTGAAACTAGCAGCTTGTATTGGCGATAAATTTACGCTAGATGTGCTGGCGATCGTGCATCAAAAAACTCAGTCAGAAACTGCCAGAGACCTGTGGGAAGCGCTGCAGGCCGATCTGATCTTGCCGCTCTCTGAAGCGTACAAGACGCCACTGGTCTTTGACGAGACGCCAACGACCCAACAGGCTGACCCTTTAAAGGTGGGCTACCGTTTCTTACATGACCGGGTGCAGCAGGCGGCCTACTCGCTCATTCCAGACTCACAGCAGCAAGAAACACATCTCAAGATTGGTCAACTCTTGCTACGCAACTTAACGCCTGAAGAACAAAAAGAGCATATTTTCACGCTGATCAATCATCTCAATATTGGTGGGGCTTTGTTGTCCTCAGAAGCTGAGCAATATCGGCTCGCTGAGCTGAACTTAACAGCAGGCCAAAAAGCAAAAGCTGCCACAGCCTATGAACCGGCAATGCGCTATTGCAAGACAGGCTTAGAGATTCTCCCCGCTACTAGTTGGCCGCATCAGTACAGGCTGACACTGGCTCTTCATGCCGCAGCGGTAGAAGCTGCATATCTAAATGGCGACTTTGAGCAAATGGAGCAATGGGCCGCGATCGCCCTACAGCAGGCCAAAACTCCAGCCGACCAGATGAAGGTCTACGAGATCAAGATTCAGGCCTGCATGGCTCAGCTGAAGCCGCTGGAAGCAGTCAAGATTGGCATCCAGGCGCTAGCGCTGCTAGGAGTCACCTTGCCAGAGTCCCCTAGTCCTGCCGATATTCAGAACATTCTGGAGAAAACGGCCGCAAATCTGGCTGGAAAACGCGTTGAAGATTTCATTGATTTGCCCAAGATGGTCGAGGCTGAGCCGCTTGCCGCTTGCCGAATGTTGACCAGTTTGGGGTCTCCCACGTATCAAGCTGCGCCTGCTCTGTTTCCACTAGTAGTGTGCGAACAGGTGAATTTATCGATCCAGTATGGCAATTCACCCTTTTCGCCCTATGGATATGTTTGTTATGGTGTGATCTTAAATGGCATTCTTCAAGATCCTGAGTTGGCGTATCGATTTGGGCAGCTGGCTTTGAGGCTCTTGGAGCAGTTTAATGTGGCCGCACTCAAGACGAGTGTTCTCTTTGTGGGAGGCTCTTGCACGATACATGGACAAGTGCATGCCAGAGAGACGCTACCACTTTTGTTGGATGGCTATCAAAGCGGTCTGGAGTATGGAAATCTTGAATATGGCGGATATGCAGCGATGCAGCGATGCCAATACTCTTATTTCATTGGTCAAGAATTGACGCGACTTGAGTCGGAGATGGCTGCAATCAGCGAGGCATTGGCCCAACTCAAGCAAGAAAATGCTCTCATTTGGAATCAAATCTTTCAACAGGCGGTTTTAAACCTACTGGGAGCTTCTGAAATCCCCTGTGAATTGATGGGGCCTGCTTATTACCAGGAGCGGGCATTGCCACTGCTGCTAGAAGCCAACGACAGAACGGGTCTGCACTACTTTTATCTCAACAAGTTGATGCTGTGCTACTGGTTTGGGGAATATGGGCAAGCCTTAGAGAATGCAGCTCAAGCTAAACAATATTTGGATGGTGTGAAGGCGTTTTTAGCCGTGCCAGTGTTTTATTTCTACGATTCTTTGGCGCAACTTGCTGCTTGTCCGACGGTGTCACTGGCTCAACAAGAACAGCTATTGGCTCAAGTTAACCAAAATCAGGAACACATGCGGCATTGGGCAGACCATGCTCCAATGAATTTTCAGCACAAGTATGAGTTGGTAGAGGCTGAGAAGGCGCAAGTGTTGGGACAGGTGGTAGAGGCGATGGATGGCTATGATCGGGCGATCGCCCAAGCCAAAACCCACGGATATCTGCAAGAAGAAGCGCTAGCCAACGAAAGGGCTGCCGAATTTTATTTCTCGCTAGGCAGAGAGCGATTTGCGCAAGACTATCTCAGTGCCGCCTACTATGGCTATGTGCGCTGGGGCGCAGTGGCTAAAGTCAAATTTTTAGAAGCTCGCTATCCTGATCTGTTTGCGCGGGTGCGATCGCGTGCCGCCTCTACCCATGAAACCTCGTCTACGCAGCGCTCGACCCAAGGCCATGCAACGACACTAGATTTGGCGACGGTGCTCAAGGCCTCTCAGGTGCTCGCCAGCGAAATTGTATTAGATAAGCTCCTGACTAAGCTGATGCAGATCGTGCTTGAAAACGCAGGGGCTGAGAAGGGATTTTTGCTCTTAGAAAAAGCGGGTGTCTTGCAGGTTGAAGCCTATGGCGCGGTGAATGAGTCGGGTGTCACGGTGCAGCAGACAGCCTCCACCCTGGAAATTGCCGCGCCAACGCCGTCATATCCCCTATCCATTGTTCAGTATGTGGCGAGAGCGCACGAAGCTGTTGTGCTGAATGATCTATCGCAGGAAAGCGCGTTTGCCCTGGATGCTTACATCGTGGCAAATCAGCCTAAGTCGGTTTTGTGTACGCCGTTCTTGCATCAGGGCAAGCTGACGGGGGTGCTTTATCTGGAAAATGATTTGACTCCTGGAGCCTTTACTCCCGAACGGTTGGAGTTGCTCCAATTGCTCTCGTCGCAGGCTGCTATTTCAATTGAAAATGCTCGTCTTTATGCAGATCTAGAAGAAGCCAACCGGACTTTGGAAGCAAAAGTGGAGGAACGCACGCTTGATTTGCAGCAGGAAATTCGCGATCGCCAGCGGGCAGAAGCCGTAGCTGAAGCTGCCAATCGGGCTAAGAGCGAATTTTTGGCCAATATGAGTCACGAGCTGCGTACTCCACTCAATGGCATCTTGGGATACGCTCAGGTTTTGACGAAAGATAAAACCCTGACCGAGAAGCAACGCAATGGCCTCAACATCATGTATCAATGCGGCGATCATTTGCTGATGTTGATCAACGATATTTTAGACCTGTCGAAAATTGAAGCTCAAAAGATGGAGCTTTACCTCAACGAGTTTCATTTCCCAGAGTTTCTAGAAGCCATTGTAGAAATCTGTCGAATTCGAGCCGACCAAAAAGGCATCTCTTTTACTTATAAACCGCTTTCCCCCCTGCCCAAACTGGTTCAGGCCGATGAAAAACGGCTGCGGCAAGTGTTGCTCAACCTGCTGGGCAATGCGGTGAAGTTTACTCAACAGGGCGGCGTCACCTTTAGGGTCAGAATTTTGGATCAGGAGGCACCCGCGAGTTTGGGTACTGTGCTGGCGCGTCAACTTCGGTTTCAAATCGAAGATACAGGTACCGGGATTACACAGGAGCATCTCCAGGAGATCTTCTTGCCGTTTCGGCAGGTGGGCGCGCATAGCCGTCAGACAGAAGGGACGGGCTTAGGACTGTCGATTAGCCGTCAGCTGATTCGGCTGATGGGAAGTGATATTCGGGTGCAAAGTGTGCTTGGCAAAGGAAGCCTCTTTGAGTTTGACCTCGCTTTGGTAGAGGTGAAGCATCTGTCTCAGGCTACGGTGGGCGATCGCTCCAACATTTGCGGCATTCGAGGCGATCGCCCCAAAATCTTGCTGGTCGATGACAAAGCCGAAAACCGCCTGCTGCTCAACAACCTGCTCCAGCCGCTCGGATTTGAACTCGAAGAAGCGGTCAACGGTCGAGATGCGCTCCAGAAGGCGCACCAGTTCCAACCGGACGCGATTTTGATGGATCTGGTCATGCCCGTTATGGATGGGTTTGAGACCACTCGCCAAATTCGCCTGTCTCCCGATCTCCGGCAGCCCGTGATCATTGCCACCTCAGCCAGCGTGTTTGAAATGGAGCGTCAGCAGAGTCACGAGGTGGGCTGCAACGGCTTCATTGCCAAACCGATTCGCGAAGCAGACCTGCTCGCCCAACTCAGTCACCATCTCCAGCTGGAATGGATTTATGAAGACGTCGGAGTGGGGCGAAACCCTGCCCCGTTTGAAAATTCCAACTTGGGAACTCAAGACCTAACGCTCATCCCGCCTCCGCCTGAGGAAATCGACATCCTGCTTGACTTGGCTCGCATGGGGGATCTAAGAGCGATCGCTGAACGAGCCGCTAGACTAGAAATACTGGATTCGCAATGGATTCCTTTTGCGATCCATCTGCGCCAGTTGGCTCAGGGATTTAAAGCTAGACAAGTTTTAGAATTTATCCAGCAGTTTCAGAAGTCTGAATGAGCGATATGTCCGACCGGGGAGTCATTCTCATTGTGGATGACATGCTGACCAATTTAGAAGTCTTGTTTGCTTGTCTGACCGATGCTGGCTTCAGAATCCTGGTAGCGGAGGATGGTGAAGGTGCGCTGCAAAAGGCAAAATATGCTCTACCAGACCTGATTTTGCTCGATATCCTGATGCCAGAGATGGACGGCTTTGAAACCTGCCGTCGCCTGAAAGCCGATGCAGCCACCGCAGGCATCCCCGTTATTTTTATGACTGCCCTAACTGAAACAGCAGATAAAATCAAAGGCTTTAGCCTAGGTGCCGTCGATTATATTACCAAGCCCTTTCAACAAGAAGAGGTGCTGGCCAGGGTGCAAACCCATATCAGCCTCCAATTGCTGACTCGACGGTTGCAGGACCAAAATCAACGGTTGGCAGAAGAGATTCAGGAACGACAGCGAAAAGAGGCGGCGCTGTGTGAGAGCGAAGAGCGATTTCGCCTGTTGGTCGAGGGTGTAAAAGACTACGCAATTGTCATGCTTGATCCGGATGGCTTAGTCGTGAGTTGGAATAGCGGCGCAGAACGGATCAAAGGCTATCAAGCAGAGGAAATCATTGGTCGGTCTTTTGCCTGCTTTTATCCGGCTGAAAAAGTCCAGCAGGGCCACCCGCAGAAGCTGTTAGAAATCGCTAAAACCAAAGGACAGGTAGAAGACGAAGGATGGCGGGTGCGAAAGGATGGCACTCGGTTTTGGACAGATGTCGTGATTACCGCGCTGTGGAAAGAGGGTCGCCTCTGGGGGTTCTCAAAAGTGACACGCGACATCACCGAACGGAAGAAAGCCCAGCAAATCCTGGAGCGCCAGCATCAAGAGCTAGTTCGTTCCAACATAGAGCTGCAGCAGTTTGCCTACATTGCGTCTCACGATTTGCAAGAACCTTTGCGGATGGTCACAAGCTACCTCCAACTCTTACAGCTCCGCTATAAAGAGCAGCTTGATCAAAATGCTAATGATTTCATTGGCTATGCGGTGGATGGTGCCACCCGGATGCGGACGCTGATCAACGACCTGCTTGTCTATTCGCGGGTGGGGACTCGGGGCAAACCTTTTGCTTTGACTGACTGTGATCAGGTTATGCAGGAGGCGATCGCCAACCTCAAAGTCACCATTGCCGATCAGGAAGCGATCGTGACTTGGGATGGGCTTCCCAAAGTAATCGGAGACGCGACCCAACTGACGCAGCTTTTTCAAAACCTGATCAGCAACGCCATTAAGTTCCATCGATCTGAGCCGCCTGCTGTCCACATCGTAGCCGAACGTCAGGAGCAAGGATGGCTGTTTGCAGTACAAGATAATGGCATTGGTATTGAACCTCAGTATGCAGAACGTATCTTTGAGATTTTCCAACGGCTCCACCATCGCACCGACTACCCCGGCACTGGCATTGGTCTGGCAATCTGCCGAAAAATTGTAGAACGGCATGGTGGGAAGATCTGGATAGAATCTGAAGCTAGCCAGGGAACAACCTTCTATTTCACCATTGCTGATTCAGAAAAGACCGAAAGCGATTCAGCGATCGCCGCAATAGATTGATTGTGAGAGCAGGCGAAGAGCGGTTGCTTGATTGTCACTATGAATGCAATAAGAGGCAGGGAAAGAATAGTTCAGAAGCGGCGAATCCTTTTATATTGATAGCTGAGAGCTAAACTCTAAGTGCCGATCGCTAACAACAGGAGCTTTTTGTGGATTTTGGACAGTTAGTCAGTTCTAGACGGCTCAAGCAAGAGGCAAATCTGCTGTATAAGGCGCTGTCGCCGCTGTTGGAGGTAGACCAAAGGTTTGCCGAGGTGATCTTAGTAGATTTGGCTAAGATTGTGCAAATTTGCGGGAATAGCAGTGGAGATGTGGGGCCTGCTGAACTGCTGGCCTATCTGGTATTCTATGCCCTGGTCAAACAGGATTCGGAAAAGCTCAACGCTGTCGTGAACCAGTGGGAATCTTCGGCGGAAGTACGCCTCAGCTATCAAAAAATTACGCTGCAAATTTTGCTGGACCTGACCCAAAATCAGCCTCAGCCTGAACAGCTGATGTTGCCTTCTTTGCTCAATCAGCTCGATGAGGAGAAGGGCACTCACTATTTAGATCAAGTGGTGAACGCGATCTATAAGTTTGCTCAGGCAATTGTTAAGGCGGATGGCATGGTGAGCTTGCAGGATTTAGAAGCTCTATCACGGATTTGGCAGATGCTCCATTCTTATCGGGAGTTGAAGAACTATCGGGATGAATTGGGGGCGATCGCCCCCAAGCCCCAAGATCCGGGGCCCTCTGCTTCTCCACCCCCTCAAACGGCTGAACAATCTGAAGCTCCCCCACCTTCTGAACAAATCCTAGAAGAAGCACTGGCCGAACTCAATGCTTTAATCGGTCTAGACAACATTAAAGAAGAAGTGCAGACCCTAACCAACTTTTTGAAAGTGCAGAAAATTCGGGCTGAACGGGGTTTGGCCAAAACGACTGTTTCACTTCATGCCGTCTTTTGTGGCCCTCCTGGAACTGGGAAAACAACGGTAGCACGACTAATGAGCCGCATCTATCAGGGGTTAGGGTTCCTCAGCCAAGGCCACTTGGTCGAAACTGATCGCTCTGGCTTGGTGGTGGGCTACATTGGCCAAACAGCTAAAAAAGTTGATGAATTGGTTGATTCGGCCCTCAATGGCGTCTTGTTTATTGATGAAGCCTATGCTTTGGTTCCTAAAGAATCGGGACGAGATTTTGGGCAAGAAGCAATTGATATTTTACTGAAGCGGATGGAAGACTACCGCGATCGCCTGGTCGTTGTGGTTGCAGGCTATACCGATGAGATGACCACGTTCATTGAATCCAACCCTGGCTTAAAATCTCGCTTCAATCGCTACTTTTATTTTGATCACTACAAACCTGAAGAACTACTTGCTATCTTTGCCTCAATGGCTGGTAAGAGCCACTTCAATTTAACGCCAGCAACCCGAAATAAGCTGCTCAGAATATTTGAAGAACTGTATGGCTCTCGCGATAAGGCCTTCGGCAATGCGCGATTGGTGCGAAATCTATTTGAAAAGAGTATTGAAAAACAAGCCAATCGGTTGGCAGTATTGAATTCTCTCACTGATGAAGATCTCACGACATTATTGCCCGAAGATATCCCGACCGAAGCGTTGAACATCCATGCAGGCACCGTAGATTGGCAAAGCTTGAGCTACACTGCGCCTGCTCCTTTTGAAACGGAAACGTCTGAAACAGAAACGTCAGATCTGCTCAGACCAGAGGCGATCGCTGCCCATCTCAACCAAGCTCTCACCCCTCAAGGCATCACGGCCAAAGCTACGCTCAACAACGGCAATCTTCGTATCTTGCTAGAGTCTTCGCAAGTGACCGATGAGCAAGTCATGGTGACTTTTGTGCGGGAATCGTTGGAGCAAATGCCCGTGGGGGCGATCGCCCAAGTTACCGTATTTGGACGTCGTCCCGGAGAAGATATCCCCACTTGGAGTGAGGAGTGGGAAGTAGGAGGAGAGTAGCAGAGATGGCAATCTCTGTCAAGCCGGAATGGTACAAATAAACCTGATGATTGGAACGGGCGATCGCCCCACCAGGGAACTTTTAGAGAAAACTTCCGCCTATAGTATTGGGATGCCTACCATGCATAACTTCTAAGCTCCATGCTCAACAGACAAGTTGTTCCCTGTTTTTTCCACCGATAGAGTGATAGCTGTGAAATATCCTGGTTCGCGATTGCTGCTAACAGGTTTATTGGGAGCCTGCGGCGCTCTCCTCTTTTCCTTGCCTGCAGTGGCATCCACACTACAGTTTTGGCGCTTTAATGCCAACGAAAACCGCCTTGTCTTTGTCACCAATTCTAGGGTTCAACCCAGAGCCCAATTCTTGGTCAATCCTTCTCGTTTGGTCATTGACCTGCCGGGAGTTACGCTAGGACGGCCTACTATTCGCCAATCCTTTGGCAGCGTTTTCCAAGAGGTTCGGATTGGTCAGGCTGACGCTCAAACCACCCGCATTGTGATTGAACTTGGCGCAGGCTACACCCTTGACCCCCAACAGGTTCGATTTCGCGGTGCAACAGCATCTCAATGGAGTGTTGAGCTACCGCCCCTGCAAAGACTTTAATCTAATTAGCTGAACGTTTAAAACGGAGTAGCTGCCTTGAGGTGTAGCTCCTGGCTTGTTTGGGGATGCCTGAATTTGAGTTCTCTGGCGTGCAGATGAAGGCGATGGGGTGTGGTGGGATCTCCGTAGAGGCGATCGCCCCACACCGCCACTCCCAATCCTCCCAAATCGGCAGCATGAACCCTGAGTTGATGCGTTCGTCCCGTTTCAGGAATGAATTCAATGCGGGTGAGGTTGCCGACTTGAGATAGCACTTGAAAGCGAGTAATACTCGGTTTGCCACGTGGATCAACTTTTTGGTAGGGGCGATCGCCTGGATCTGACCACAGCGGCAGCTCAATCACGCCTGCTGCTTGAGTGACTAATCCAGCTAAAATCGCTTCATAAACCTTGTAAACCCGCCGTTGCTCAAACTGTTGACTGAGCTGACGGTGGGTTTCTTGATCGCGAGCTAGCAACAGGATGCCAGAGGTATCTTGATCGAGGCGATGCACAGCCAAAAGCTGATTGCCATCGGGCTTCAAATGCTGCAACCGACTGAGCACACTATCTTGAGAATGGCTGTAGCGACCCGGAACCGAGAGTAATCCGGTGGGTTTGTTGACGGCGATCAGCCATTGGTCTTCATAGAGGATGGAGAGCGATAGGTCTATGGGCGCAACCTGCAAGTTTGCACTGGGCAAGCCTGACAGCAAAAAACCCATGAGCGGCTGACAGCGATCGCCACAGGCTCCATAAAACTCTCCTTGCACCTTGTCTCCTGTCACAGAAGGTGGCCCCCACCAAAATTCGGCCATTGCTAAAGGCTTGAGGGCGTGCGTAGCAGCATAGTGCAGCAGTTTTGGGGCGCAGCAGTCCCCTGTGCCAGTGGGAATACCAGATGGCATCAACTGCTGGAGCGATAGAGAATTTCCGGCAAAGTTGGTGAGGCTGTAGGCGGCGTGCATTTGGGCTTGCAGCTGTCGCGATAGGGTTTTGCGCTGCCGTTTCAGCTCACGCATACGAATATCTGCCTGTTCGATGTAGTGCTGGAGTGGTTCTAGGACAGCATCCCGCTGAGACTTGAGCCGTCTTCGTTCTAGGCCATCCCGGCGGCTTTGATCATCGAGTTGCTCCAGAGCTGCAACAAGCGATTCCCCTTGCAGGATCTCCATCAAAATCTGACGCTGGTGCTGTCGATCTTCCTTGCGCTGTCGGTGATAGAGCGCCAGTTCCTGAAGGCGCTGTTCAAACTGCTGAGACAAGGCAAAACCCTGCTGCCGTTCGGGGAGATGCTCTAGCGTTAGAATTTCTTGCTTGATAGCGTTCAATTGTTCAAGGGTGAGAGCTTCCTCCAGCGCCACTCGGTCGCGGCCTGCAATCGGCGGCACCCAACCTTCCACATAGCTTTGCCCCTGTAGCAAACCCGAAAAAGCTTTCAGTACACTGAGTTCGCCGGAGGGGGTTTCTACTAGCAAAATGCCGTACATTTTACCTTCTTGGGCATAAAGGCGATCGCCTGCCAGTTCCTGCATCCAGTGACGGGCGATCGCTTCTATCTCCAAGGTCCGAGGAAGCTGTAGCAATTTTCCTTGTTGCGGACAAATCCCTTCATACCAGTAAGTAACAGCTCCGTCGCCCACCTGTTTGCCCGACTGGTCGTCTGCCTGTTTACCCGGCTGTTCGCCACTCAGACTACCCGAGCCCATTAAATTTGAAAGAGGATACAAGACCGTCATAGTTCTACCCTACCGCGTCTGGTCGGGGCTGTTTGAAGTCAGATTGAAGTCAGATCTCACTTTAGCGTCGAGTGTTGACGAGGCGGCGGCGGCGACGACTGCGAAACCACCCTGGCACAAAGCGTGAGGTGGGCTGAGGTGCTCTAGATCGGCTACGCCATTGGGGAGCAGAGCGATCGCGCCCCTGATCGGGTTCTGCTTTTTCCTCAATTGACTCTGCGGGTCGTTGGTTCGCAACCGGCTCAATGGTTTGCCACCACGATATAACAAACCCGCCCGCAATTCCCCCCAACGCTCCCAGCGCAATGCTGAGTAGGGCCGAATACCCCAGTAGGAAAAAGGCGAGCAGGAATACAAGCCAAAACTTTAAACCTGCCGTAAAGCCTTCTCCAGCCATGCTTGCCTTTTTGTTAAAACAACTAGCCCTATGGCTTTATATAGCCGTTATAGCTGTTTTTGCAGCTCCTGGGTGGTATCCAGGGTCTTAACATAGGGCTGCTCTTCAGTCGTGAAAGGCTCTAGCGACTGTTGCGCCAACACATCCGGCGTCGCGTCGGCAATGTCGCCCTGGCGTTGACGGAGGCGATCGCGCAGCACCTCCATCGGAGCGTCACAGTGGAAAATTTGCAGCGGCAGGTTGTGAGACTGAGCTTGGGCGATCGCCTCAGCCCGTAGCGATTGCCGATCGTACTTCGCATCTAAAATTACCGCATAGCCTTGATTTGCTAGCTGAATGCCCAACTCCAGCAGCCGTCCATAGGTTTTCTGCGTCATTCCCGGCGTATACAGCTCATCGCCACCCCGTTCCAACAGCGGAATTCCAGCCAAATGCTTGCGGACTGCATCTGACCGCAGATGAATTGCATTGTGCTGCGCCGCTAAATGTCGAGCCGCAGTGCTTTTCCCGGAGCCAGATAGCCCACTCATCAACATCAGCCGTCCTTGCCGAGGCTGGGTATATTGCCATGCCAATTTATAGTAGAGAGCTGCCGTTTCACGGGCTTGTTGCTTCTCAGCATCGGGAATGCCCGGATCATTGAGCAGAAAGGACGTGACCTTGGCCCGCACGTAGGTTTGGCGGCTGACGTAGATGGGCAACACCTGCAATCCTTCCCAATCACCCGTTTGCTCCACATAGGCATTGAGGAACAACGTACTCAGATCAGGCCGCTGCCGCGCCTCCAGATCCATCACAATGTAGGCAATGTCGAACATGACATCGACAAAGCGGAATGGCTCATTAAACTCGATGCCATCAAACAGCAATAGCTGATCTTGCCACAGGCAAATATTTCGCAGGTGCAGGTCGCCGTGACATTCGCGAATCCAGCCTTTTTGACAGCGCTCCGCAAACAGTGCTTGCTGCTCCGCAAAAAAGCGATCGGTGTAGGCCTTGGTTTCGTCAAACTGCTGCTGAGTTTGAGGCCCACCGATATATTGCTCAGTCTGCTCATAGTTCTCGTCAAACGCCTGCCGAATCTGAGCCACCTCTCCAAAGGAACGAATATAGTCATTGGTCGGTGCCTGGGCGTGAAAATCGGCAATGACTTGGGCGAGCGATCGCAACAGAGAATCAGTCAGCTTTCCTCGATCAAACAGACTCGTGAGCAAGCACTCCTGCGGAAACTGCCGCATTTTCACTAGGTACTCGACTGGCTCACCCGCTCCATTCAGCGCCAACTGTTCGCCCGTTTGCGTAACTGGCAAAACCTCCAAATATAGCTCTGGAGCCCCACGTTTGTTGAGCCGTAGTTCCTCCTCACAAAAGTGCTGCCGTTTTTCCAGCGTGGAATAGTCTAAAAAGCCAAAATCTACAGGCTTTTTGATCTTGTAAGCAACATCTCCCGTCAAAAAGACGTAGGACACGTGGGTTTGGATCAGCTGCACGGGCTCTTGAACCGGATGAGGATAAAACTCCGGCTTAAGCATGTGCTGAATCAAGGCAGGAAGCTGTTGCTCAGTCATGGTCTTGTCTGTCCAGTGCGTAACGCTTTCATCTGTAGCAATGTATCAGGCAATGGGGCAAACTGAAAAAGCCAAGGAGAATATTCCCCTTGGCTCCAAGCGCATCTAGCCTATTATTGTAGGCAATTCTGAATAGTTAGACTATTCTGCTGCTTTCTCTTCATCTGCGGATTCGCCGTCTATTGCAGCCAGAGCTTCAGCCACAGCAGGATCTGCAGGCGCAGATTCTTCTTCAGTTTGGATGACTCGCGGCGGCAAGACAGACACCACAACACGATTGGACTCACCCGATGAAGTGACGCCCTTCGGCATTGGCAACTCTCCCACATGGATCGAATCTCCGATCTTGAGTGCAGACACATCAATCTCGATGAACTCAGGGATATTTTCGGGTTCGCATTGGAGCTGTAGCTCGTTCAATACGGTGTCCAGAGCACCTTTTTCATTGATGACGCCATCTGCTTCTCCCACGAAGTGGAGGGGCACGGTGACATCAACTGTATCTTGCTGGGCTACAGAGAAAAAGCTGATGTGGTAGATCGAACCCCGCCAGGGATGGGTTTGCACTTCCCGCAGGAGAGCCTTACCGCTCCAGGAGGCATCCGGCACCTTCACTTGGATTAGGGTGTTGTTGATCGAAGCTTTCTTGACCAGCGTTTCAGCTTCCTTGGCATTGAGGGTCAGAGAAATTGATTCTGTTCCCTTGTGTCCATATAGCACTGCTGGCAGGAGGCCTTCCCGGCGCAGAGCCTTAGGCTTGCTACCAGGGGCACGCTTTTGACATTCGACTGAGAGTTCCATAACGACTTTCTCGACTGAATAACTGAACGTAGAAATGAGAATCGCGACTGCGACAAGGGTGAAAACCGTGGGAAGCGAAATCTATCTAAACTTCGGCTACCTGTGCGGTGTTGTTGCTGTGAAGCAGTGCCCGCTTTGGACCATGAATGGGATCTTCCACAATAATGGTCTGATCGCGGCTTGCCCCTAGAGATACGATGGCAATGGGTACTTCCATCAGCTCCGCTAGGAACTTGAGGTAGTCCAACGCCTGTCGTGGCAAGTCCTCGAGGGTTCGGCAGTGTGCGGTAGACTGTTGCCAACCAGGTAAGGTCTTATAGATGGGCTGACAACGGGCAAAACGGCGAGCATTTCCAGGCAAATCCTGGCATTGCTGACCGTCTACTTCGTAAGCCACGCAAACGTTGATTTCTTCTAGCTCATCTAGCACATCCAGTTTGGTAATGGCTAGACAGTCTAGACCGTTGATGCGAACCGCATAACGACCAATCACACTGTCAAACCAGCCACAGCGACGACGACGAC
Organism: Elainellales cyanobacterium; assembly: GCA_041746655.1. Lineage (GTDB taxonomy): Bacteria > Cyanobacteriota > Cyanobacteriia > Elainellales > Elainellaceae > JBGTGR01. Next base: position 22,074 of record JBGTGR010000022.1, read on the forward strand.
CTGTAGTCGTGCCAAATTCTGCGCCGCGATCGCACAGCAACTCTCCTATTGTGCCATTCAATTCGGTCGGGAAGGGGCCTTCTCCCACGCGAGTCGTGTAGGCTTTGGCGACGCCAATCACGCGGTCGATCATGGTGGGACCGACACCCGAACCCACACAAGCTCCACCCGCTACCGGATTGGAGGATGTGACGTAGGGATAGGTGCCATGATCGAGATCAAGCAACGTCCCTTGTGCGCCTCCAAACAAAATATTGCGCTTTTGCTGGAAGGCGTCGTAAATCCGTAGGGAGCTGTCGATGACGTGGGGGCGCAGCCGATCGGCGTATTCCAAATATTCGGCAATAACGACTTCTGGATCGAGGGGCGGCAGGTCGTAGAGCTTCTCTAAAATGACATTTTTGTAGTTGACGGTCCAACGCAGCTGCTTCTTCAGCCCTTCTGGGTCCATTAAGTCTACGATCCGAATTCCGGTGCGCTCGGATTTGTCGGCGTATGTGGGGCCAATGCCCCGCTTGGTGGTGCCAATCTTGTGGGTGCCGCGTCGTTCTTCCGAGGCCTGATCAATCAGACGATGGTAGGGCATCGTTACGTGGGCAGTTTCTGAGATCCGCAGGTTGGCGGTCGAGATGTTGAGCGCCTCAAGCTGATCCAGTTCTTCGATTAAAACTTTTGGATCAATGACAGTTCCAGCGCCAATGATGCACTCGGTATCGGGGTAGAGAATACCAGAGGGAATCAGGTGTAGCTTGAACGTCTGATCGTGGACAACAACCGTGTGCCCAGCGTTCACCCCTCCCTGGTAACGAACGACAACGTCTGCCGACTTGCTCAGCAGATCGGTAATCTTGCCTTTTCCTTCATCGCCCCATTGGGCTCCAATTACAACAACGTTAGCCAAGGGATTTTCTTAAACGCTAAAGTTCACACAAATGACAATTATGGGCACCAAACGCTACCTGTGTCAACTTGAATTGAGTTGGATGGGCGATCGCCCCTATCCTTCTCCAGATCTCATCGACGTTCTATGAAGGCGGCGTCAGTAGCTCTGTGGCAGTCGAGTTAAGAGGTTAAGCGCTAGCATGAGGGGAAGAAATTCGCCTAGCTCTGCCTTTATAAAGATTTGTTTGTAGTCACCGATCTGTTTATTCATCTCCTTCAACAACAAGAGAGGTTCCTGTGGCTCTATATGCTGAACTCCACCGCCATCTGGGCGGTTCGGTTGTACCCCGTGTTCTATGGCGATATTTTCAGCGCGATCGCACTGATTTAGCCCAACGATTTGCAGATTACCCTGAATTTGAAGATTTTTACACCCGTCCCCGCAATACGCTAGACGAGTATTTGGAGCTGCATACGCTAGTGGAAAGCGTACAGACCAACCAGACGCTGCCCTACTTTGTCTATCGGCTGATGCGAGGAGCCTATGTCTTTGAGAATCTGGCTTACCTAGAGCTACGCTATACGCCCTATTTGCGCACGCCGGAGCATTTGAGTCAGTCGGAACGGATTGAGCAAATGCGGCAAATTGTGGAGATTGTCGGTCAGGCGAGCCAGCTAGGCGACTATCCGATCGTGACCAGCCAGATTTTGTGTATGCACTCTCGGCTGCCCTACGAGGTCAACCGGGCCATCGTCGATCTGGCGGCGGAGATGAAGCCGTATGTGTGCGCGATCGATTTGGCGGGGGGAGATGCCCACTATCGCGATCGCCTGGATGAGATGATCGGGTTATATGCCCATGCGCGATCGCTCGGACTCAATACCACAGGGCATGTGTATGAAACAACCGAAGGTTGCTATCCAGAGTTGCTGCCCTACCTGATGCGGATTGGTCACGGCATTCAAATTCCGTTGCACTATCCCGAACTTCTTCCAGAGCTGGCAGCTCGAAACCAGTGTTTGGAAGTCTGTCCTACCACCTATCTCAAAACTGGAACGCTAGATGATTTGCAGGAGCTAAAGCAGGTTTTCGATCGCTGCTTTGAGGCGGGTGTGGATATTGCCATCTGTACCGATAACGCAGGTCTGCACAACAAGCGCTTGCCTTTTGAGTATGAGACGCTGCTGACCTACGATATTATTGGTTTTCAGGAGCTACAAGCCTGTCAGGATGCGGCTTTCCGCCATGCCTTTGCTTGGCCCCACAAACAACAGCCCGCTTCGATTTTGACTGATATTCTGCAATTTGAAGCCCAGTCAGGCAGTTCATCGGCTGAAGCCGCCGTCCTCAATATCTCAGTCTAGACGAATTGAGAATAGCGTACTGTTGCCGTATTCTAAACAACCCCACTGGCCGACTTGGAAGGGCTTCGAGTCTCCAGTGGGGGATTTTATTTTAAAGAAGCAAATCCGGAAAAGGCAAGTTAAGCACCGCGTCTGAGGGCTGCTTCAACCTGATTGAGTTCCATTTCCAGACGGTTCTTGAGCTTTTCTGGAACCGGGCGATTGGCATAAGAGCTATAGTGGCCTGCCAATGAGTTGAGCGCTGTGCGCATCGTGGTGTAGGAGCTGAGTTTTGCGACCGATGAATCCCGACGATAGCGAGCTGAAAAGTCATTGATCAGCTGGCGCGCTTCTGCCTGAGCCATGGCTTTGTCGGGAGCCCCTTCAGGCAGCTCGATTGCGTTGCGAAGGCTGTTGATCAGCGCTAGTGTGTCCTGCCGATAGTCGCCCGACAGGCCAGCGGGGCTAGAAGTGCAGCCCATTAAGCCAACCACCAACACCAATGCCAGAGCAAAAAAGCGAGACAAGAACCTTTTCATAAAACCTCAGCAGTATAGGGAGCAAAAATGGAGTAGATCCCGTAGGGGCGATCGCCAGTGGGGATCAAACATTTATTGCCAATCTTATCTTGATCTGGCAACTAGGTTGAGCTTTTGCAGCAGCAGCCCCGCGCTGTATCTGAAAGGTCAGCGTCGGGAAGAATGCGAGCGAGTTAACGACACTCCTCTAACCTATGCCGAAGGCGCGGGAAGGGGAAATGGAAGAAACGAGCAAATCTCTCATGATGCAAAACGAGTGTGATATAATCAGGGCAAGGGTTTGAGCTAACCGCCGCCCTAAAATCTGAACCACGAAAACTCAAAGTATGGGGTTGCATCCAGTACTAGCGAATTCGCGTTTCTGTGGATGCGTAAAACTTTGACAGTACAGAGGTTGAACATACTTTTGGTACTTGTTCAAAGTCTGCGGTAGGGCATTCCGTGGACTCAAAACAAAGCTCAGGTAACGCCCGATGCAATAGCAGGGGTCACTGAGAAGCCCGCGCTCTATGCGTCAGCATGAGCGTCGGGAGTATGTCACTGCGACTGAGGTTAGAGATCCCGCCGAATTCTTCCTAAAGTGGCAGGCCAAGCTTACTGAGGTGGCAACTCCGGATCAGGATTGAGGCCTTTTGCTTCGCGGCGCTGGTGGAGCTTCAACAAAATTTCGGCATGAACTTCGCGAGTAATCGGATAGAAGCAGGCCAGCACCAAGCCACAGATCAGTGACAGGGTCGGGATTGGACCGATCGCCACGCGAATCGCGAACAGAGCCGACTCGGGTTGAATGGGTAGTGGCTCACCAGGTGTCGCTTCGATAAAGCCTGCCATGTTGAGAGCTTGTCCAACCAAGAACAGACCCAGCGCCAGACCAACCTTTTGTAGCAGCGTCATAAATGAGTAAAAGATGCCTTCTCGTCGCTGGCCCGTTTGGAGCTCATCTAGCTCAATCACGTCGGGCAACATCGACCAGGGCACCAGGTAGGCCGTTGCAACGCCAAAGGTAGCTCCCACGCAGAGCAAATACATCAACCAAACCTGATCGGGCTGGACGAAAAACAGACCACCCTGGACCAGAATCCAAGAACCCATGCCCATAAAGTAGAGGTTACGCTTGCCAAACCGCTGGCTGATGCGGTTGCAAACAAACAGCATCCCGATCGCCAAGCCTTGCACGATCAGTGCTACCTGGAAGTAGTTGTCTAGCCGCATCCAGTTGACGACATAGAAAGGAATGATCGCTGCGGTCACTTGCAGCGCCAGCCACGAAAACAGGTAGATGCCAATCACAAACAAAAAGGGACGATTGCTGAGGGCAATCCGAACTTGCTGCAACAGTGGGATCGCAGCGGCATCGCTTTGGGCACGAGCATCGATCCGTCGCATCATCTCTTTTTCTCTGGCTCTCGTTCCCCAAATACACCAGTACAGAGGCAACACCGATAAAACAGCGCAAACTATCCCCGTGACTAAATACTGCTGCCTTGGAGCATCAGGAATTACTTCTCCCATCAGAAATCCTAGTGCCAAGGCCAAGACTGCGCCACCCAGTGAAAAGGCTAGACGAAAGCTGCTGAGGCTGGTGCGTTCGTCATAGTTTTGCGTCAGTTCGGCTGTGAGGGCGGCATAAGGCAGATTCACGGCGGTGTAGGTTGTATTGAAGAGAATACCAACTACAACGTAGTACCAAAACCGCAGCATTTGAGAGCCGCCAAAGTCGGGCACAATCCAGAGTAGGCAAAAGGTAAGTCCAAATGGGATGGAGCCATATAGCATCCAGGAGTGTCGTCTTCCCCATCGGGGCGATCGCGTGCGATCGCTCAGCACCCCCACCAGCGGATCATTGATTGCATCCCAGATTTTGCCAATCAGCAATACCGTTCCTGCCAGAGCCGGATTGAGTCCAGCGACATTTGTTAAAAAGATCAAAAACGCCCAGACTTCCAGGTTAGCGGTCATGCCCGCTCCCATATCTCCGGCCCCATAAGCCAGCTTTGTACTGAAAGTAATTTTTTCAGGCTCAGATTTAGAACTTGCGAGGGGAAACTGGCTCATAGCTAAAGTTTAAGAATAATAGCGCCCAATCATATATCAGTTGGGCTGCATGAGTTGAGGAGTGAAGAGTTGAACTGTGAAAGCAGCATTAAAAAGCAAAGTTGGGCAGTTCCCTCTAAATGCTGTTGACAGTATGCCCAATTTTACCTTCTAGTGTGGCGTCGCTGTCTGTTGGCCATAAATCGATAGGCAATCTTGCGACAGTTGATATGATGCTTTTCATCTTCCCAGTTGAGCCAAGCTATGCCTGACCTTTATGTTTCCTGGACCGATTACTACCAAAAAGTTGAACAGCTTGCCGCCAAAGTCTACCAGTCTGATTGGTCGTTTAACCAGATTGTTTGTCTGGCGAAAGGGGGCCTGCGAGTGGGAGATGTCATTTCTCGAATCTACGACGTGCCGCTGGCGATTTTGGCGACTTCTTCCTACGGAGGCCCCAACAACCAAGTACGAGGCTCCGTTACCTTCTCGCGCGATTTGACGATGACGACGCCCAATTTGGGAAGCCACATTCTGCTAGTGGACGATCTAGTTGATTCGGGCATCACCCTCAAAAAAACGCTAACTTGGCTCGATCGTCGCTATGGCTTCTACGTTGAAGAAGTTCGCACTGCTGTTCTTTGGTATAAAGACTGCTCGGTGATTAAGCCAGACTACTATGTAGACTATCTACCCAATAATCCTTGGATTCATCAGCCCTTTGAAGAATATGAGCGGATGAGTCCTGCCGATTTGTCTACCCGACTCAGCTCGTCTTCATCGGCTGAAGCTGGATCGGCCTAAGCTTTCACCCTGCCTGAGATAGAACTGATCTCTCCGTAAACTCCAACTCTTAAGGGAGGTCTGACCTGAAGTAGCTCAATATTCTAAAGGAAAGGCATTGTAGAACAAGGAGGAGCTAGTCATGGCTCAGGAACTCAAAGGATGTAAGGTGGCGATTTTGGTGGCAGATGGCTTCGAGCAGGTTGAGCTGACTGATCCCAAGCAAGCGTTAGAAGCCGTAGGTGCTCAAACTTTCATCATTTCGCCCAACACTGACGAGGTGAAAGGTTGGAACTTTACCGACTGGGGCGACAAGTTTGCGGTAGACGTGCCGATCGAGCGGGCCGATCCTCAAAACTATGATGCGCTGTTGCTGCCGGGTGGTGTCCTCAACCCTGATAAGCTGCGCCGCCGCCATCAAAATATTCAGTTTGTGAAGGCATTTTTTGAGGCAGGTAAGCCTGTTGCGGCAATCTGTCACGGTCCTTGGGTGTTGATTGATGCAGATGTGGTGCGCGATCGCCAGCTCACCTCTTTCATGTCAATTCAAACCGACCTCAAGAACGCTGGTGCAAATTGGGTCGATCAAGAAACGGTGCTAGACGGCAACTTGCTCACCAGCCGCAACCCTGACGATATCCCAGCCTTCAATCAAGCAATGGTGCAAATGTTTGCCAAGCAGGCTGTCGGTGTCTAGGTGGGGCACAGCAAGAAAGTAATTCTAAAGCCCTGGTATCAGCTACAACTTAAACGGTGGAGGCACAGCCAAAATCTTATTTGTCAGAGTGACAAAGTTCAGGAGATAAAATACATAGAATTTTTAAGGGAGCCGCTGGTGCCGAGTTTGAGAAGATTGGCAACCGCTGAGCACAACCGTCAGCCTGCTTTTATACCTCATGCTAGAGAAGTAAACCTTTACCTTCCTTTCATAGCTATGAGCAGCGACGCGATCAAACTTTATGAACCAATCAATCTTTTGAAACAGGTTGGCGAAGATATTTGGATTGTCGACGGTCCGATTGTACAGATGGCACTGTATGGAACAAAGGTGCCTTTCCCGACTAGGATGACGATTGTGCGACTGAGCAATGGTGAGCTATGGTGCCATTCACCAACAGAATTATCTCTAGAACTGAAAACTCAAATTGACTCCCTTGGTCCACTACGCCACCTCATTTCGCCCAATAAAATCCATTACGCCCACATCGGTGCTTGGGCTAGCGCCTATCCAGAAGCTGTAGCATGGGCATCTCCAGGGGTTCGCGATCGTGCTGCGCAGCAGAAAATTGAAGTAGATTTTGATGCTGACTTGGAAGATGAACCACCCCCTGAGTGGGTAGCAGACCTAGACCAATCGATCTTTCGTGGTAGCCGATTTATGGAAGAAGTCGTCTTTTTTCACCGCAGAAGCGCCACTCTCATTCTTGCGGATCTCATCGAGAACTTTGAACTCAACAAAGTGAGTCAGCGATTGCATTGGCTGTTTAAGTTGGGAGGTATTGCTGATCCTGATGGGAAAATCCCATTGGATTTGCGGATGACATTTTTGGGAAACAGAAAACAGGCAAAGAGCTGCTTAAAGCGAATACTTCAGTGGAACCCTGAAAAAGTTATCTTATCCCACGGTCGTTGGTATGAGAATAACGGTACAGCTGAATTGCGTCGTGCTTTTCGTTGGCTTGAATAACTTCTAGACGACAGCAAGGTGATTGGGAATGTTAGATTTCAATATAAACATCACCACAAAAGACCCAAATGCAGTTAGAGAAAAAGCAGATTCTTGTTGTAGGAGCTAGTCGAGGGATTGGTGCCGCTGTTGCTCAACATTTTGCTCAAAAAGGTGAGAATGTAATCTCTGTTTCAAGAAGTCAACCCATTGCAGGCGAGTGGATTCAGGCGGATATTTCCACAGCAGAAGGAATCCAGTCAATTATTGATACGGTTGACGAATCTCGATTGGATGCACTGCTATTCATGGGGGGCGTGTGGGAGCATGGTGCATTTACAGAAGAATACAACTTTATGCAAAGCTCTGATCAAGAAACGCGTTATGTGGTCGCTGTCAATACGATTGCTCCGATTGAACTCACTAAAAAACTCACTAAGAACCTTGCCAAATCAGACAACCCAAGAGCTATATTTATCGGTTCGTTATCGGGTCTAGATAATGCCGCGTCGATTGAGGTCGCTAACACAGCATCAAAATTTGGGTTACGAGGCGCAGCACAAGCATTAAATATAGCTCTGCATGATTACAAAATTGGTGTTACGGTTATCAATCCTGGCAACGTCGCCACTGAAGAAGTACTGGCAGATATAGAAGAAGGCAGATTTGGGCAGCAAGTTCCAATCCCGCTGGCAGATATAATTTCTTCGATCGATTGGATTCTAACGCTGTCAAATGCTGTGAATATTGGGGAAATCAATATGCAACAGAAAAATTGATTGCTCAACGTTGTCCCTAGAACGATGTTTTAAGATGGTTAGTGTACACCGCTAGCCTTTGCCGTTAGGCGGCTTGAGTTATCGGCAAGGGTGTTTCTGAGCCATGAGTTAATGTTCAAGGTTGAGTTGTTGGGAAACAGTTAGGAGAAGAATGATGGAACTTAATGTTCGTGACGGTTTCTACCTAACCAGTGTTCATTCCAAGGATAAGGCTGCTTATTTGGAACATCTCAACGACAAGAGTATTTCTGATGCAATTCCGGTTCTTCCTTATCCCTACACAGAAGCTGCGGCAGCTTGGTGGATACAGCATCGCCTTGAACTTTTAAGTGAAAATGGAAAGGAGATTTCTTTCGTGCTTCGTAATTCCGAAGGTTATTTGATTGGTTCAGTTGGAGTAGATGATTTCAAAATAGGAAAAACACATAGAGCAGAAATCGGATATTGGTTAGCCAAAGCCTACCGAGGGCAGAGTTTAGCAAGTGATGCGGTAGGTGTTTTTGTCAGGTATGCATTTGATCAGCTTGAAGTAACCCGTCTTACTGCTCATACGCTAGATTTCAACATAGCATCAGCAAAAATTTTAGAGAAGAATGGATTTAAGCTAGAAGGACGTTTAAGACAACATACAAAGACTCGAAGCGGTGTGTTTGACACATTTGCGTGGGGGTTACTTGAAGGTGAGGCATAGCAGCACATCACTGCTTTGGAGCCAAACAACAGCAAGATCAAATTAACATGTCGATTTAGTCATTCAAGATATTAGTGTGTTTATTTCATTGGACAGGTTATTTTTTCTGTTTTATTTTGATAGGTGAATTGACCAGCTGAAGCATGAGTGGCGATATGAAAGCCAAAACTTGCGACACCAGTACCTGCCTCACCCACCACTTCTAAAGTCAGTTTTCCACTATGTCCTGAGCTTCCATGATCAGAGATGACATAGTTCTCACCAGAGGTTGGGGCAACAAATTGAACGTTGCCGACACGTTCTAGAATGAATTGACAGCTACTGACTGATTCTACAACTCCCTTGTAGTCCCCAAATTCTTGATAAGCCCATTGCTGCCGCGTTTCAGCAGAAGCCATAGCACCGGGAAAGTTACCATAATGCAGCCAGATCAGCATCAGGGTAAATACAAACGGAACTGAAGCTCTTAGCAATAAGACCTTCAAATTTGAATTAGATCTGCGTCGTTTGAATCGACAAGCAAATCGAGTTGCAAAAAAAGACAACAAAATGGAAAAAAGCACCATTGCAACAAACACCACCAGACTAAGTGGATATGGTATTTGAATTGATGGCTGAAGCGATAGCAGGAAAATGATGCTACCCATACCCGCCAGCAAACCAGTCGTGCTACCCAATGTCAGAAAAGCTGGCTCAATTGCTGTTTCTTGACGTGACCTTTGCTGAATCACTAGCGCCGTTATATAGGAACCGAAACCATATAGGACGGGTGTTGCGATTAGCCATAGCCGGAACCAGCCAGAAATACTCATTTCGCGGTAGTTGATGAGATTGAAGAATACATTTAGTGGAACAATAATGCATCCCGCTACAAGCCCACCTAGCATGACGAACAGTGCAATCCTATTTTTTCCCATAGGGCGATCGCTCCCCAAAAAGCTGCGAATCATTCCAGTCAACTTGTGCGTGAGCCTAAAACCTATTGTTCCTCTACATACAAGCAGACCTGGATATTTTCCAGAGTTCAATTAGGATCTAGATTCTGTGTGGATAGAGCGGCACAAGACCTACCCACACAGAGTAGTGTTACTGTGCTCCTAGTAGACTAGCTAGCAGCGCTTTTTGGGCATGAAGGCGATTTTCGGCCTCATCCCATACCTGCGATCGCGGCCCCTCTATGACACCATCTGTAATTTCTTCGCCTCGATGAGCGGGGAGGCAGTGCAGCACGATCGCCTTTGAGTCAGCGTAGCTCAGCAATTCTTCATTGATCTGGTAGGGCTGAAAGATCGGGATGCGGCTCTCGGCTAAGTCTTCCTGTCCCATGCTGGCCCAGACATCGGTATAGAGAATCTGAGATCCTTCGACTGCTGCTTTAGGATCTTGAGTCAGGATGACTTGAGAGCGATCGCCCGCAATCTGTCTAGCCTGCTCAACAATCTCAGCTGTGGGCTGATAGGCAGAAGGCGTAGCAACCCGAATATTTATCCCAACCAATGCACAGCCCAACAGCAGCGAATTGGCTACATTGTTGCCATCCCCCAAGTAAGTGAGCGTTAATCCTGCTAGCTGTCCAAAGTTTTCTTGGGCGGTCAGTAAGTCGGCCAAAATCTGGCAAGGATGCTCCAGATCTGTGAGCGCATTAATGACCGGAATTTTGGCATAGTGGGCAAAGGTTTCGATCTCCTGCTGCTCGAAGGTGCGAATCGCAGCGACATCGAGATATCGGTCTAGCACGCGGGCCGTATCGCAGGTTGGTTCACCTCTGCCAACTTGGGTCATGCTGGCGTTGAGGTCGAGCACCTGCCCACCCAGTTGATACATCGCCACTGAGAAGCTAACGCGGGTTCGAGTCGAAGCTTTACTAAAAATCAGCCCCAAAACCCGATCCTGGCAGCGAAAAGACTTCCCAGCCTTCATGTCCGCTGCCAGTTCCAAAAGCCCCTGAATTTCATTGCCGCTCAGGTCTGCCAAACTGAGCAGATCCCGTCCTCTCAATGACGCTACACTCATTCCTGCTGACTCAAGTAAAACTGTCCTAAAACCCTACCAGATCTTGCCTGGTCAAGACAGTCTTTTCGGAGTCGCAATTGGTGCAGTTTTCGATATTGATGAGACAGGATCTTGGCGGGAGTGACAAAATTAGCGATCGCCCTTTTGATTAGCTCGGCGACGGCTAAACCGCGAGCTAGCTCCCCAAACACCTAACGCTAGAAATCCTAGGATAGAGGTCGGCTCTGGTACGCTAACAGGTGACTCTTCAACGCCGCTTCCGGGAGGCAAAACAACACCTGGAGCTGGCTCTGGAGCAGGAGTCGGACGTGGATCACTTCCTGGATCAGCACCCGGTTGCTCAACCGGAGATGTCGGTTCGCTAGGGGTAGGTTCTTCAATCGGAGGATTGGGTTCTTCTGGAAGAGTTGGCTCTTCAATCGGAGGGTTGGGTTCGCCTGGAAGCGTAGGTTCTTCAATCGGAGGATTGGGTTCGCCTGGAAGGGTAGGCTCTTCAATCGGCGGATTGGGTTCTTCTGGAAGAGTTGGCTCTTCAATCGGCGGATTGGGTTCTTCTGGAAGTGTGGGTTCTTCAATCGGAGGATTGGGTTCTTCTGGAAGGGTAGGCTCTTCAACTGGAGGATTGGGTTCTTCTGGAAGGGTAGGCTCTTCAATCGGAGGATTGGGTTCGCCTGGAAGGGTAGGCTCTTCAACTGGAGGGTTGGGTTCTTCTGGAAGGGTAGGCTCTTCAACTGGAGGATTGGGGTCTTCTGGAAGCGTGGGCTCTTCAACTGGAGGGTTGGGTTCCGCTGGAGGGGTTGGCTCTTCAACTGGAGGGTTGGGAATTTCTACATCAATGGGAGGTTCGACAGGGCCGCCATTCGGGTCTAATATCGCCAGTCGAATGTTGTCAAAATAGGCGCTTCGATTTGCAGTGCTAGCAAAGATGCGGATGCCCAGGGGTTGCCCCAATGGCAAGAAGTCTAGCTCTGGAGCGGTAAAGGTCAAGGTTGGAGAGAGAAATCCGCCGGTGCTGTTAGTTGTGGGGCTAGCGGCGGCGAGTAGGGAATCTCCTGCACAGCCTAGTAAGCTGCCACCTGCACAGAGTTGAATACCATAGGCTGGGAAAGAGGTGTTGGGCTGACGACCGACATCAACCTGTAGCGTATAGGTTGCGCCAGGTAGCAACACATCCGAGAGAGACTGAAAGAGGACGCCATTGGTCAGTTGAAGAACCTGGCTCCCATCTGGAGCACCAATTCCACTACCAAAGAAGTTTGAAGTTGGCTCAAAAACACTCGCACCTCCTGAGAACTCCCAGCCTGACAGGGTCGAATTCTCAAAGGAAGCATTGTTAACAAAGATCGTGGTCAGCTCGATTGCCTGTGCAGCGTTAGGTTGGGCGATCGCCACCAGTAAGGGGAGTGTGCCGAGTATGAAAGAAAATCTAACTGGCTTAAAAGCACTATGTTGATTGAGCATCTTTTTCCTGAAGTCGCAATGGGTCAATATGCAGGCGATCGCGAAACCTAATCCTTTTGTTTAACTACGCAAGTTCTGCAATGTATAATAATATACGTGCTTTTTTGCGGCAAACCTCACAAGCTTTAGTTAAACGGTGGCCCCATCTAACTTACCTTTACGTGATCCAAATCACTAACTGCTAGTAGCTATACAATATCTTCAAAAAATCTATACATTTACTCAGTTTGGTTTAAAGGTTAGGTAAAGCTTAGAGCTTTTTTAAAACAAAAATCACTGATCACAATCGCCTTGTGGTGGAAACAGAATTTGGGCAACAAAGTTGTCTTTCATACCTGCGAAACCTCACCAAACAGCTAGGGGGAAGCTCCCAAAACTTTGTACAAAAAACCCCACTTGTAACGGTGGGGAATAAATCAGAATTCAGTTACTTTAAGGCAACTGCTGCAATGCAACGGCATGAATTGCAACAGCATTAAATTACAACAGCGCTGAATTACAACAGCACTGAATTTGCAATAAGCTTATACATTCGCCTCTTCGCGGACGAGCTTGTCCCAACCCAAATCTTTGAGGCTGTTGTTGCGGCGCAGGGGGCGAGTGACTAGTTCCAGGATGTCGCGCGCATTGCCGAATCCGTGGATTTGAGCAAAGGTAAACTCAACCGACCACTTGGTGTTGATACCGCGAGCTTCCAAAGGATTCGCATGAGCCATGCCTGTAATGACCAGATCTGGCTGATTCTCTTTGATGCGCTGCAGTTGGTTGTAGTTGTCGGGCTTTTCAATGATTCGAGGATAGGGTACGCCCATTTCCTGGCAAGTTTTCTCCAGTAGCGCCAGTTCAGCCGCCTGGTAGCGCTTATCCATATAAGGAATGCCGATCTCAGGAACGGTCATGCCGCAGCGCACTAGGAAGCGAGCCAGCGAGATTTCGAGCAGGTTGTCTCCCATGAAGTAAACGGACTTGCCACGAATCAGCTTCAGGTAGTCTTCCAGAGATTCCCAGATTTTGGCTTCCCGCTCGTCTAGCCCTTGGGGCTCAATGCCAAACACAGAGCAAATTTTTTCTAGCCAAGCACGGGTGCCATCAGGCCCAATTGGGAATGGAGCGCCAATTAGCTTACACTTGCGCCGACGCATTAGCGTGGTAGCAGTTCGCGATAGAAATGGATTGAGGCCAGAGACGTAATAGCCTTCTTCAATCACGGGTAGCTCAGTGTAGCGCTTGGCAGGTAGCCATCCCGAAACTTGAATGCCTTGCTTCTTGAGTTCAAGTGTGAGCTGAGTCACCACCGGGTCGGGCAATGAGCCAAACAAGACCAGCGGTGGGTGTTCTTTGTATTCAGAGGCTTCAGCCATTACCTCTTCTTTCTTGCGGCCAAAGTTGAGCAGCTTGGTGATCGAGTTGCGCTCTTCTTTTTCTGACTCCATCTGAGGTGCAGCACTGGGGCAACGGTGTACCATTGCAGCCAATACGGTGTCTTCACCTTGGGTAAAGGCGTAGTCTAGACCATTGGCACGAGCCACCACGATGGGAATGCCAATCTCTGCCTCCAACTGGGGAGCCAAACCTTCCAAATCCATCTTGATGATTTCGGTGGTGCAGGTGCCGATCCAGACAATGACGCTAGGGTTGCGATCGCGCTTGATCTGCGTACAGAGCCGCTTTAGCTCTTCATAGTCATTGAGCTGAGCGGAGATATCTCCCTCTTCTAGCTCAGCCATCGCATAGCGAGGCTCCGCGAAAATCATCACACCCATTGCATTTTGCAAGAAGTAGCCGCAAGTCTTGGTGCCAATTACCAAAAAGAAGCTATCTTCAATTTTTTGGTAGAGCCATGCAACGCAGCTAATCGGGCAAAAAGTATGATAATTCCCAGTATCGCACTCAAATTCCAGCCCTTGAGGTTGAGTATTTTGAGTATTTGTAGCAGTCATAGGTTCCTCTCAAGATCGATTCACTAAAGTGCTATTGATAGCGAGTTACAAAGATAGCGAGCCATACAGCAAGGGAGTTACAAAGCAAGGGAGTAGCGCCACTGGCAGCTTGATTGGGAGCGATCGCCCTAACCCTGTCCCAAGAGTCGCACCCTCTTCACGAGGAACCTCATAAAAGCTTTAGAGCGCAACCTTTAGAGTCCAACGCGAGCGGTGATTACTCCAGATCTTCTTCCATTGGCTTCATGCGAGATGGACTAGGGGAGTCAGGCAGCAGGCGATTGATCTCAAAGTCATCTGCCTCAATCTGAGCGGTGGCTCCATTGCCCTTGCCTAGCTCAATATCTGGATCAAAATCTAGGCCCAACACATCGATTAGGGCATCCTCACTAGAGTTAAGGCGGTAAAAAGGCACCATCAGGTTGCCAAGCTTGGGCTCTAGCGCATTGACGACACCCAAAATTAGGTAAGAGGAGGGGCGGCGACCTCCATCCGGCGTGCGGACAGAGCTATTTTCCATTTGCAGAGTCAGCCAAAGACGGTTGGATTGAAAATATTCCAGCCACTTTTGCTTGATAGATGTCGTGAAATTTTCAAAGAAAGCCATAGTTTCGAAAGGTTCTGTAGCAGAACGGGTCAATTCTGTACAGCATCATACTCGGAATCTACAGCCGCTTCACGATCCTGGAAAAATAGCGGTAAGGGATTTCCCAACTCTTAGCCTAGATGGCCTATACCATCATCAGATCAGGTGTGTCTTCGGTTGTTCTTTGGGGCTGAACTGGGTTGAGATAGAAGTCAGACAGCAGCGAGAACAAATCCCGATCTTGAGCATCATTGGGAACGATTCCCTCAGGCCGAGCCAAAACCTGGTCGGCAATGTTGAGGTAGTAATCGCAGACATAGTTGAGGGATGGATCAGTCTCAGCCATCTCAAACAATGTCTTGCCTTTGACACGCGACACGCGAATGTCTTCAATCAGTGGCAAAATTTCTAGAACGGGCATTGGCACGGCTTCGATGTATTTATCGATCAAGTCGCGCTGGGAGGTGCGATTGCCGATCAAGCCAGCCAGTCTTAAGGGGTGAGTCCGCGCTTTTTCGCGTACCGATGCAGCAATTCGATTGGCCGCAAACAGCGCATCAAAACCGTTGTCAGTCACGATCATGCAGTAGTCGGCGTAGTTTAGCGGAGCGGCAAAGCCTCCACAAACTACGTCTCCCAACACGTCAAACAAGATCACATCATATTCGTCAAAGGCATTTAGCTCTTTGAGCAGTTTGACTGTTTCGCCAACCACATAACCACCACAGCCTGCGCCAGCCGGAGGGCCACCTGCCTCAACGCAATCAACGCCGCCATAGCCTTTGTAGATGACATCTTCAGGCCAGACATCTTCGTAGTGATAGTCTTTGGACTGCAGCGTATCAATAATTGTGGGAATCAGGAAACCTGTCAGCGTAAAGGTGCTGTCGTGCTTTGGATCACAGCCAATTTGCAGAACCTTCTTACCCCGTTTAGCAAGGGCTACAGAAATGTTGCAACTGGTTGTGGATTTCCCAATTCCGCCCTTGCCATAAACTGCTAGTTTCACGCTGGTTCTTCCTCTTTAAATCGTTCACTCAAACTCTTGGAGCCGCATTCAGTCGAGTTTGGACTCCCCGAAGTACGACACTTTCACCTCAACCTCAAGCCTCATTCGGGCATTGATCGCATTATTGTCTAACTTCTCCTAGAAGGGAAGGACTAAAAAAGACAAGTAGAGGCGTTAAACAGAGTTGAAAGAAGTATAGGCGTATATGAGCTAACTAAACGGCTTAGATCAGGTTTGAAAGATTTTTTTAATCTTATAAAAATTTTTGTGATTCTTTTTTAGTAAAAGCGGTACAAAACACAAAACTAGTATTCCTCTAAAAGTCACCAATCCAAGCTGCAAATCATTCCAGATAGCTTTTTGAGGTTTATTCAAGTCTTTGAAGGAAAAAATTAGGTTTAATGATTTTATTTAGCTTAATTTCTCTGTCCAACGCTAGATTTCATAGCTTTTCGCCAAAATAGAGGCAGCTTTGCTTTTTACATTGGATGTATAAAGGTCTATCCAAATGGGGATCGGGAGGTGATATAGCTCGATCTAGCCCTTGGAAGCTCCAGATCGGGTATAAACTCGAACTCATTTCGAGTTTGATGTACTCAACGAAGTTTTTTATTAAAGATGGTTAATTTTTGCGAGATTTAGGGTTTTTGTCCCGTGGTAGCTCCCCTGTAAAGATGCCAAACAGGTTTCGGGACGGCAATACCTATCTCTAAAGGCGTGAACACCGATCTCTGCGATCGCCCAGAGCTTTCTACAATCTAGAGAGATCATAGAGAAGGGGAATCAACTATGCAGCCTACTAACCCCAATCAATTTACAGAAAAAGCCTGGGAGGCGATCGCTCGGACGCCCGATGTCGCGAAGCAGGCGCAGCAGCAGCAGATTGAGTCTGAACATCTGATGCGATCGCTGCTAGAGCAAGAAGGGCTCGCCACCAGCGTTTTTAACAAGGCTGGGGTGAATGTGCAGCGGTTGCGAGACTATACAGAGCAATTTATAGCGGGTAAGCCTAAGGTTTCGGGTAGCGGGACTTCGGTCTATTTGGGGCGATCGCTCGATGTGCTCCTCGATCGGGCTGAAGAGTTTCGCAAAGAGCTAAAGGATGACTATATTTCTATTGAGCACATGCTGCTCGCCTATCCCAGGGATGACCGCTTTGGCAAAACCCTGTTCCAGGAATTTAAGCTAGACGAAAAGAGCCTAAGAGCGGTAATCGAGCAAGTTCGAGGAAATCAAAAAGTGACCGATCAAAATCCAGAGGGTAAATATCAATCGCTGGAGAAGTACGGACGCGATCTGACGGAATATGCCCGTCACGGCAAACTCGACCCGGTGATTGGTCGGGATGACGAGATTCGCCGCACGATCCAGATTCTGTCGCGTCGGACCAAAAATAATCCGGTGCTGATTGGCGAACCCGGTGTTGGTAAGACTGCCATTGCGGAAGGGTTGGCGCAGCGGATTGTCAGTGGGGATGTGCCAGAGTCTCTGCGCGATCGCAAGCTGATTGCCCTGGATATGGGTTCTCTGGTGGCCGGAGCCAAGTATCGAGGTGAGTTTGAAGAGCGGCTGAAGGCGGTGTTGAAGGAAGTCACTGATTCTGAAGGGCAGATTGTGCTTTTCATTGACGAAATTCACACCGTAGTTGGCGCTGGAGCCACCCAGGGGGCAATGGATGCCGGAAACTTGCTCAAGCCGATGCTAGCTAGAGGTGAACTCCGCTGTATTGGGGCAACAACGCTGGACGAGTACCGCAAATATATTGAGAAAGACGCAGCCCTAGAACGCCGCTTCCAACAGGTCTACGTGGATCAGCCCACTGTGGAAGATACGGTTTCGATTTTGCGCGGCCTCAAAGACCGCTACGAAACACACCACAACGTCAAGATTGCTGATAGCGCGTTGGTTGCGGCTGCAACGCTCTCGACTCGTTATATTAGCGATCGCTTTTTGCCCGACAAGGCGATCGACCTGGTAGACGAGGCCGCTGCCAAGCTAAAGATGGAAAGTACATCCAAGCCTGAAGAACTGGATGAAGTCGATCGCAAGATCCTGCAATTGGAAATGGAGCGCTTGTCTCTCCAGAAGGAGACCGATCCAGCTTCTTTAGAGCGGCGGGAACGGCTAGAGCGAGAATTGGCTGATTTGAAAGAAGACCAGACGGCTCTCAACGCCCAATGGCAGGCAGAGAAGGAAATCCTCGATCAGCGCAGCAACCTTAAACAGGAAATCGACCACATCGTTAACGTCGAGATCCCTCAGGCAGAACGAGACTACGACCTCAACCGGGCCGCAGAACTTCGCTACGGTCAGTTGACGGATTTGCAACGCAAACTAGAACAAACAGAAGCCAAATTGGCAGAAGTGCAGCAAACGGGGCGATCGCTCCTGCGCGAAGAAGTCACCGAGGCCGACATTGCCGAAATCATCTCGAAGTGGACAGGCATCCCGATCAGCAAGCTGGTTGAGTCGGAGATGCAAAAGCTGCTGAACCTGGAAGACGAACTCCACAGACGAGTCGTCGGTCAGGCAGAAGCCGTGACTGCGGTAGCAGATTCGATTCAGCGATCGCGAGCAGGCTTAGCTGACCCCAACCGCCCAACCGCAAGCTTTATCTTCTTGGGACCGACGGGGGTTGGCAAGACAGAGCTAGCGAAGGCACTAGCGGTCTATATGTTTGACACCGAAGAAGCAATGGTGCGGATCGACATGTCGGAATACATGGAGAAGCACTCTGTCTCGCGTCTGATCGGTGCGCCTCCCGGATATGTGGGCTACGACGAAGGCGGACAACTTACCGAAGCGGTGCGACGTCGGCCTTACTCCGTCATCCTCTTCGACGAAATCGAGAAAGCTCACCCGGATGTCTTTAATGTAATGCTGCAAATCCTGGATGATGGTCGCGTCACCGATGCCCAAGGCCATGCCGTGGATTTCAAAAATAGCATCATCATCATGACGAGCAACATTGGCTCTCAATACATCCTGGATCTGGCGGGTGATGATGAGCGCTATGAAGAGATGCGATCGCGCGTCATGGATGCGATGCGAAACAGCTTCCGGCCTGAGTTCCTCAACCGGATCGATGAAATCATCATCTTCCACAGTCTCAAGAAGTCTGAACTGCGGGAAATCGTCAAGCTACAGGTGCAGCGCTTGGCGGCTCGACTGGGCGATCGCAAGATGACCCTCCGCCTATCCGATCCAGCCCTCGATTTCCTCGCCGAAGTTGGCTACGACCCAACCTACGGCGCTCGCCCCCTCAAGCGAGCCATCCAACGCGAGTTAGAGACTCAGATCGCGAAGCACATCCTCCGAAGCGAATTCCGCGACGGTGACACCATCTTCGTCGATGTCGAAAACGAACGACTCGCCTTCAAACGGCTCCCATCAGAACTCGTCGCAATGTAGTCGCCGCTATAAGCCTCTCAAAAGAGAAATTGTATTAAAAACGGGGCAAGCAAATAGACGAGAATTCAACCTCTCCGCCTATTTGTTTTGCCCCCTTTTTATGGGAGATTCACACTACACTCAAGTGTCAATCAAACGTCAAGCCAATATCAACTAGGATTCACCTTGAGCAGAGGGTTGGGCTACATACCTAAAGTTCTCATCAGAGTTCCAAGGACCCCGTTCATCTTTTCCGTTTGAGGACAGATTGTAGTAGATATCTACAGTTTCATCAGGCTGAATATTTCCAAAGAACGGATCATCCAGTTTGCCTAATGAATCCAACGCCTTCATAAACATCTTGGTGTGCGAAATCTCGCGAGTCAACAAATGCACCAAGGTCTGTTTTGTGCCTTCATCAGTGGCGAGTTTGATCAACGATTCGTAAGTTTGACGTGCTCCTGCTTCTGCCGCAATATTGGCTCTCAAGTCACGGACAACATCGCCCCCTTCGTTGATATAGTTGGCTGTCCAAGCACTTCCCTGACTGTCAAGGAAGTGGGGCCCCATGCCACGCACTGCAAACAATGAGCTTTTGAAAGCTTCTGTTTGATCTACATTTTTGGTGTGTCCTTCAATGAGTCTGCCGACCATTTCTAGATGACCAAACTCTTCGAGCGCGATGTCTTGAAGCATATCGCGCAGCCCAGCATCCTCAACATGAAAGGATTGCACCCAATATTGTAGAGCAGCAGTAAGTTCGCCCGTTGCTCCACCAAATTGCTCTAGAAGCAGTTGCCCAAAACGAGGATTTGCTTCGCCCGTATTGACAGTATGAATCGTTTCTTTTTTATGGAAAAACATTCAGAAGTATTCCTTGTTATTTCGTACAGCTTGTATCAAAGAAATCCAAACCGTCTTAAGTTCTTTGAACTGCTTATCCCTAAATGTTAGAGCTAGCTTCGCCTCAAAACGTGCTCCTAACGAAGTAATTCGACATGATAAAGCTCCACCTAAGTGATTAGATGGAGCTACGATTCGAACACTTTTTCGAATACTCTAAAGTAGGGGTCTAGTCTCTACTCTTTACAGGTGGGCATCACGGCTGCTGGGGCCAACAACGCCAACTTTATGGCGGAACGTGAGTTCACCACCAAACCAGCCACCAATACCCAGCAGGGTCGCAACCACAAGGGAAATAATTAACCCTGTCGGCAACACAGCTTGAGTGAAATCACCCCAGCGAAGCGACAGGTTGACACTTGTCAAAATCAAGGCTGCCACATTTGCAAACATGTGCGCCCAGCCTGCCGATCGCTTGCGGGTTCGACCAATCCTGATAAAGTCTGAGACGCCGACTAAGGCCGCCAAAACTCCAGCTGCGCCCCCCAGCCCAATCAACCAAAAGGCTGCTCTCGCCCAGAATGGATCTTGCGTCAGCCAATAGGCAACGTCGGCCCCAGCGGCTCCAGTCAAAAAAGCCACTGGAAAAATCACAATGATCGGATGAACGGGATGACCCAGGATTGAAATGGTGCTGGTGACACCGCCGTCGCCATATTCAGAGGCTTTGCTTTCCAACAGTAGCGGAATATTGGGATAGGGAGGAGTAGGGTTAGCCTGATTTGGACCTTTTTCCGTCGTCGTCATAGTGTTCTCCTAAAGTTGCCACCAGGAGATTGGCTCCCAGTTCAGAGGCAAGCCTCGATCCAGGAACAAATCGTCTTCGGCTGATTTTTCTTATTGGTAATCTGCAGAAGGCGCGGCAACATCCCGCTACAGGAAGAGACAAGTTTAGGGAGGTTGTCAGGGAGGTTGTTGAGGCTAGCTTTGGGCTAAGCGCAAAAGTTTTTTGGCACTGGGTTCTGGCACTGGCATGACCGAAAGGCGATTGCCCCGCCGAATTACCCAAAGATCTTCTGGCTCAAACTTAGCGCGAAGCGTCTCTAGCTCAATCAGAGTGGGGAAGAGCTGCACAAACTGCACCTTAACGGTTTGCCAGCGGGGCGATTCGGGCTTCGACTTCGGGTCGTAGTACTTGCTTTGGAGGTCAAACTGGCTGGGGTCGTCAATTCCCGATTGGGAAATCTCCATTAAGCCAATGATGCCGGGAGGGATGGTGTTGGAGTGGTAAAAGAAGGCGCGATCGCCCACCTGCATTTCCCGCAGAAAATTGCGAGCTTGGTAGTTTCTCACGCCATCCCAAATTGTCTCTCCGTCTCGTTTTAAATCTAAGATGCCGTAGACATCTGGCTCCGACTTCATCAACCAATAGTTCATCGCGTTTTCGCACAGAAAAATAGTCACGAAAGAAGATAGTTACGAAAGAAAGCATGGAAAAAGCAATCACGAAAAAAGTATTGCTCTATTTGCCTTATTTCTGAGATGAATTCGAAGATTGAGTTGGCTCAGAATGATTGGAGTTAGGGACGTTCTGCTCTGAACCTCCATCGTCTGGGCGATCGGAGGTCCAACCAGAATGATTATCAGAATCATCGAACTCTTCGTCAGGATGGTTATCTCCCCACAAGTCGGCGCTCGCCTCTGACCTACCTGACACATCGTCTTCCAAGGATCTGGCAAATCCTGACAAGTCAGCTTCGTCGCTGCTGGCACTGATTGTCAGCCCATCATCCCCTCCCCCGTCGCTCGTCTCCAGGCTAGAGTCTAGGCGATGCAGACGAATCTGATGCAAGCGTGGCCCTTCTGCCGCCGCCACCGTCAGCTCATAATTTTCGTAGCAAAGCTGCTCACCTTCCGTCGGAATTTTCTCAAGCTGGTAGATCATAAACCCACCCAAAGTTTGGTATTCCTCACTCACGGGCAGTTCGAGATTCAACAACTCATTCACCTCTTCAATATCGACCTGGGCCTGTACCAAAAAGGTCTGCTCATCCACCATCTGAATAACCAGTTCTTCTCGGCGTTCGGGTTCGTGGGCATGACCAATGATTTCTGCCACCAAATCTTGAATCGTGACCAGCCCAGCCGTCCCCCCAAACTCATCTACAACCATCACCATCGCCTGGGCAGAGCGCTGCATCAAGTTGAGGAGTTCATTGAGCGGCATATACTCAGGCACAAATCGGGCCGGACGAATCCAGGGTTGAATAGAGCTGCCGAGGGCAACAACGCCCTGCGCGAGTGGCTCTGCCAGTTCCTTAAAATAGATCATGCCGCAGATGTCATCTAGCGACTCACCCGTGACGGGATAGCGCGAATGCCCTGAAGCTGCAACTTCTCGCAGTAAATCCTGAAACGTAGCCTCACGAGAAATCTCGACAATGCTGGTCCGGGGCACCATCACCTCGCCCGCAGAGACCTCGGCGAACTCAAATACATTATTGAGCAACTCCCGCTCTTCAGCTTCTAAGCCCGGCGATTCTGTGGAGGTGCTGATGATGAGCTGTAGCTCTTCTGGTGTGACTCGGTTGTACCAAACTTGTCCAGCATATTGGATTCCGACAAGTCGCAATAGCCAGCGGGTCGATTGATTTAAAACCCAGATGAAAGGGTTGAAAAAGCGGGAGATGGCCAAACTCGGCGGTGCTAAGAAGCGAGCCAGTTGTTCGGGGTAGAGCATCGCTACCGACTTAGGACAAAGCTCTCCGAGGACAATCTGCAAATAAGCAATGAGCAAAAAAGCAACTGGAATCGAAATCGAGTGAGCCAAGATATAGCTGGTTTGCCCCGGCAATGGTAATTTTGCCAGCCAAACCAGCAGCAAAACGGCCATTGTGCTTTCTCCAATCCATCCCAGCGCCAAACTGGAGAGTGTGATGCCTAGCTGAGTTGTAGACAGTAGCCGATCAATGCCCTGTTGCAAAGTCTGGACGGTTTTGGCCTGAATGTCTCCGGCAGAGACGAGCTGGTTAATGCGCGATCGCCGCACTGAAACAATCGAAAACTCCGCCGTGACAAAAAAAGCATTGATCGTAATCAGCAGCAGTACAGCCAACAACCGCAGGAACACCTGTGAGATACTCAACTGAGGAAGCGTATCAGCAGCCAGAGTCATGGGAGCAAGGGGAATCATTTGCAATAAGCAAGCCAAAAACCGCAGTTGAGAAAAGAAAGCTCAGCCCCATCAAGGTTTTACCTTAAGGTGATGGACTTGTGATGGAATGGACCTGTAATAGACCCGTTTAGAATAAACAAGGGTTGTGGCAGCATCACCGCACTACAGGAATATCTGAGAGCTGGAGCTGGAGCTGCTGATCGGGATAGTCGGTCAAGGATAGCGACAGGTTTTCAGAGTCATCCAACAACGCAATTGGAATACTAACGACTCCAGAAAAGGCCTGACTGTCAGCAGGTAGCTCTCCAGGCAATCCCTCTGTGTTGGCGCTAAATGCCCGTCCTTGGTTATCCGTGATGTTCATAAAGCTATAGAGAAACTTGACCGGACGCGATCCCGCATTTTGTAAGCTCACGTCTAGCACCAGAGAGCTGCCTTGCTGGCGGGTAGAGCGAACTTCTAACGTCACGTTTTGGTCACTCCCCACAATCGGAAATCCAGCCTCAGCATTGCTCACCAACGTTGCGGCCTGATTGGGGTCTGAGGGCAGGTCAGCGCCGAGAGCCTTATTCCCATTGCTCGGAGCTTCACTTCTGGCCTCCCCCGACATCCGAGATCTAACATCTTCAAGAATGTCTTCCTCTGGCAAAATCAGCACTTCATCCCGACGAGGCGCATTACCTCGGGGCGAGCTAGGCTGACTAGACGGTCGAGCATCTGGCTGAGAAACGCCTTTCAGTGCTTCCCGCCCCAGCGCATATCCCCAAGAAGCACTGACGACTCCAGCACCAATCATTAGGGACAGCAATATCAATGTGAGTGCAACGGTGGAATTAATTCTCATCTTGGGTGGGGTACGATTTGAACAGCTTCAGGATTGGGAAGAGCGAGGGCACTAAAGGGGGCGACTATCGGAAGGGAGCGTCTCAAGAACTTAACGGTTCAGTGTATAGCTTTACCCGCTATTTGGTCATTATCGATCGGTTTTTGGGCGATCTTTGCTCTTTCTTTAGCAAGATGCAGCCCTAGCGAACTTCAATCCGGGATGTGACTCACAGCCAAAACTCACGGTAGAATAGATTCTAAGCGTAAGCTGAGCCAGGGTTGGCCGAGCGGATTAGGCAGCGAACTCATAATTCGCCCCAGGCAGGTTCAACTCCTGCACCCTGGATTTTTTTTCGTGCCTCTGGTCAGGGCTGTAGCGAACAGCTTGGTGGGACTACTTGAGAATGATTCAACGATAGCTCAGTCCTTCAAGGATCGTTAGAGACTTTGGTGAGAGGGGCACTCATGAGGCTAGTTTCAGCGGTTTTGGTTGAAATGGGGCCGGAAATAGGGGCGATCGCCTCTCTAATTTGCACAGACCAGGGCAGCAACCCCCTAAAATCAGAATTGCTCTCAGTGCAGTTCGATCTGTCGTGCTTGATCTGTCGCGTTTGATCTGTCGTGCTTGATCTGTCGTACTTGATCTGTCGCGTCCGACCTATCGCGTCCGACCTATCGCGTTCGACCTGTTGCTGGAGTGCTCACACCTCTCACTCGCAGATTTTCAATCCTTCATGACTCGCCAAACTCCCGCTCAAGTTCGCTCCGCTGCACTCACGGTAGACAACGACGTGACGGCCCTCCGTCAGGGATTGCTAGATTTATTTTGTCAGGTGGCCTACCGCGAAGGCGATTTTTTGCTGACCTCCGGGCAACACAGCAACTACTACATCAACAGCAAACAGGTGACGCTACATCCGCAGGGGGGAATGGCAGTGGGCCGAGTCATCTTGCCGATGTTGCCCGCCGATACCCAGGCGATCGCCGGATTGACGCTAGGAGCCGACCCGATTGTGACATCGGTCAGCGTCGTTGCGGCCTATGAAGGGCGATCGCTCACTGCTCTGATTGTTCGCAAAGAACCCAAAGGCCACGGCACCCAAGCCTACATTGAAGGCCCTGCATTGCCAGAAGGCAGCCCTGTGATCGTACTAGAGGATGTCGTCACAACTGGGCAATCGGCGCTAAAGGCCGTTGAGCGTTTGCGGCAGGTAGGCTACCAGGTGAATCAAATTATTTCTCTGGTCGATCGCAAAGAAGGCGGTGCCGAACTCTACCAGGAGCAAGGCTTACAGTTTCAGGCGGTGTTCTCGATTGACGATCTGCGTGTCTGCTGGGCTCAACTTCATCCCTAGTTCAAGCTCGAAATTCCGTAATTTCACAGAATCAGCATGGCTTTTCCTATAAAGTCAAGAGCAAGGTGGGCAGAATAAGGGAGAACCCGTCAACCCTATCTCCCTGTGGGAATGGCAAAAGCAAGGCACAAGAAAGTGGCGATCGCTGGGGCAGCAGCACCTGACAGTATCCTGGGCAAACTTCCCCAAGAAGCGCAAGCTTGGGTCGAAAGTCTGCCCTGGTATCAGCGTCGCTATGTGCTGTCGCTATGCTATCTAATGTGTGGTGCATCTCCAGAAATTCAGGCCGAATTTCTGGACAACTACACAGCGGATGGCTTAGTCTCTCGTAAACTGGAAGACCGAGAAACCAAACAGCGCGTCAAAGATTACCTTCAGGAATATCATATTGACACAAATCTAAGTGAAGGCGTCCTGCGGAGCTATATCCGGCAGTTTTATATCCATTCAGCCCAGGATTCGCGTCGCCAACCCGATTTGTATCTAGAATCAGCCCTCAAGCTAGTCTTTAGCAACGAGGAGCGGAGCAACGTGTTTAATTACATCTTGGGGTTTGAGCTGCTCAAGATGATGTTTCGGATGAGCTGGTTGCAACATGAGCGGCTATATCGCCTCCAGCGCAACCAGGAAGAATTCATCACCACTTACATCAAGCCCATTCAGCACGCCCACCGCATCAACGGCATCATTGTGCCGAAGGACGAAGGCGTGTTTTTTGCCAAGCGCAGCTACTTTGTGCAGGAACCTGAGATCTCCGCTAAAAAGCTGATCGAGCTGATTATGGCTACCTTTACAACCGATATCGTTACTACATTTGGCTTTTCCATCATTCGGCATGCCAACTCGCTCGTGTTTGACTACGAGCAAATCTATCAGCCAGAGCCAGACGAAACGCTGTTTCAGTAGAGATCTATGCAGATCTGTGCAGAAAAGAGATCTGTACAGAAATTTTGGGTGTTTATGACAGCACGCGCAGAATGCTAGGAATTTTGGTGACTTCTGGAAAATCGCGAATTTCTTCTAGAGCCTGATGGAAGTCGCCTTCCCGAACGTGGTGGGTAACAACGACAATCTCTGCTAGGTTGTCGCGCATCCCCGTTTGCACTACCGACTCCAGACTCACCCGATGGTTGCCAAAGCAGGTTCCTAGTTTGCCGATGACACCGGGGCTGTCTTGAGTCAGAACTCGCGCATAAAAGCGAGTGTTTAGCTCCGACATGGGCGTAATGGTGCTGTAGTGCTGGTGCGAGCAGGCCAAAAGCGGATCAAGCAAGGGCGTTCCATCGGCCTGAGTCACCGTTCCTCGACCAACTTTGAGGATGGCGGCAATGTTGAGAATGTCGGAGACAACGGCGCTGGCGGTGGGTCCAGCTCCGGCTCCCGGCCCAAAGAACATCACCTGCCCAATCGGCTCCCCTTCAACCAGGATGGCGTTGTAGACATCGTTGACATTGGCGAGGGGATGTTGTTTAGGAACCAACGTTGGGTGAACTCTGATTTGCAGATGCTCAGCACTGCTTGAGGGGGCGAAGTTGGGCTCGCGGCGGGCGATCGCCAGCAGCTTAATCACAAAGCCCAATCTTTCCGCATAGGTAATATCGGCAGCACTGACGCCCCGAATCCCTTCACAGTAAACCTCCGCTAGCTTAATTCGGCCCCCAAACGCCAGAGACGCCAAAATCGAGATCTTATCGGCAGCATCTAGGCCGTCGACATCAGCCGTAGGGTCGGCCTCCGCATATCCTAGCTGTTGGGCATCGGCCAAAATCGCGTCAAAATCCCCCCCTTCCTGCTGCATTCGAGTCAGGATGTAGTTGGTCGTGCCGTTAATGATGCCCGTAATGGCCTGGATGCGGTTCGAGCAAAGCGACTGCTTCATCGGCTCGATTACTGGAATTCCGCCCCCAACCGCCGCCTCTAGCAGCACATACACACCCGCCTGAGTCGCCGCATCAAAAATCTCATCGCCATAGCGGGCAATCACGGCCTTATTGGCGGTCACGACATGCTTCTGGTGGGCGATCGCCTTGAGGATGAGCGATCGCGCTGGCTCTAGCCCCCCCAGCACCTCAACCACAATATCGACATTGGGATCGGTGACGATAGAATCTAAATCCGTGGTAAATACTTCTGGCGGCAGCTCGACCGGACGTGGCTTATGGGGCGATCGCACCCCCACCCGATAGATCTCTAATTCCTGGACCAAAGGATGGCGCTGAGCTGGATCGAGCAAAATTTGGGCTGTGCCTGCGCCGACGGTCCCTAATCCCAATAAACCAACCTTAAATGCCACAATCTCAGTCCACTACACGACAATCCATTAACTCATTATTGTAGAGGTCAGAGTTCGTCTGGCGAAATGCCCAATTCGCGGAGCCTCGCCTGCAACCGTTCCTTTTCCTGCCGCTCCTGCGCGAGCTGAGCCTCTGCCTGTTCCGCCCGTTGCTGTGCCACCTCAACTTGTTGCTGCACCCGCTCGGCCCGTTCCGCATCTGTGGGAATCAGCTGGCCCGACGCATCGTACCACCGCAACCAAAGGCGATTAATGCCACGATAGGTTCCCGGCCAGATGCCCAGACTTAACTCCAGTTCCGGCACTTGAATCTGCTGGTTGGGCAGATCGAGGGCTTCATACTGCCCCTGATGGAGCCCAAATGCTCGGAGTTGGTCTGTGTAGCGATCAAAGACCACATAGTAAGGCACTCGCAGGATTTGTTCGTAAACCTCCCATTTGGTGGGTGGCTGTCCTGGCTGCGATTGAGTTTGGCCCAAATCTTCTTTTTCAGTGCCGGGCGATAACAGCTCAACCACCACGAATGGACTGATGCCCTCCTGCCAGATCACGTAGCTGA
Source organism: Elainellales cyanobacterium (assembly GCA_041746655.1). Taxonomy (GTDB): domain Bacteria; phylum Cyanobacteriota; class Cyanobacteriia; order Elainellales; family Elainellaceae; genus JBGTGR01. The sequence goes on from JBGTGR010000022.1 coordinate 50,241, forward strand.
GCCGCATATTGCCCCCGTCATACAGCCGAGGGACTCCCACCACGCCAAACCAATCCGGGCGCTTATACCAAAGTGGATGGCGAATGTGGTAATACAGGTTCAAATCTGTTCCTGTAAAGATCTGGTCGGCGGTATAGCGACTGAGCCGAAACGTCTCGCTCAACAACTGCGGCTGCAAGTCATGAAACTCATCTGGCAATCCTGGCCCCTCCGGATCTTCGCTAGGCAAATCATACATGGTCGGCAGCGTTTCACGGGGCGATCGCGGTGGATCAGTCTGCTCGACTGGAAATTTGAACCTAGACAGCGATTCAGGAAAATTCATGGTGAGGATAGGTGAATTTTGGGCTTGCCTTGATTTTAAGGGCGAATATTGCGATCGCCCTCACCCCCATCAATCCTGATAGAGTTGAACCATAAGCGCTTTCCCACTGAGAGAAACACCTTCTTTTATGCAACGCCTGCGTAACGCTATTAATGTTTTGATCAGTATTGCCTTGATTACCTTCATAGCCACCAGCCTCATTCGGTTGGGTCTATTCTTCCTTCAGGGCAACTCTGCCATTTAGATTTTAGGTAGATTTCAGGAGTATTAAGAGTAAAGCGATGTCTGACGTGATTAATGCAGCAGTGAGCGATCGCATCTGTGCTCACATGAATGATGACCATGCAGAAGCAATCATCTTGTATGCAAAGGTCTTTGGAGGGGTAGAAGGGGCGATCGCCGCTCAAATGCTCAACATTGACCCACAAGGGATGAATCTGCTTGTCCAAACCGACGCCCAAACCCTCCCCGTCCGAGTCACATTCGACCACGAACTCAAAGACTCAGAAGACGCCCACCATACCCTAATCGACATGGTGAAGCAGGCGCGGCAGAAAAAGTAACGAGGTAGAGACATCAATTTATTGCGTCTCTTTTCTCTTTTCTTTTTACACGTCCCTTTGCATTAGAAACGAGAGATCGCCAAAAAAGAGCCAGAGAGGAGGATACTTCCACTCTGGCTGGATGAGATTTTGGAAGAAAGCGATCGCCATCAGATCAACCAACAGCGCATCGCAGGTTGCTTAGTACGTTTCAACGTGCCAGCGTCCAGCTTTCTTCATTTGCTTCTGATAATCTTTCCAATTCACACCGTCTTTTTCAGCCGCAGCAGACAGCGCTTCGTCGATTCCATCTTCCATGCCCTTCAGACCACAAATATAAGTGTGAGTCTTGGGGTCTTGGATCATCTTCCAAAGCTCTTCCGCATGTTCTGCAACCCGATGCTGAATATACATTCTGCCACCTTCCGCATTCTTTTGCTCACGGCTGATAGCATAGGTGAGACGGAAGTTGTCGGGGTACTTCGACTGAAGCTCCTCCAGTTCCTCTTTATAGAGAATATTGGGCGTGGTTGGGATACCAAAGATCAGCCAAGCCTTACCCTGGTAGTTGTTGTATTCGGAATTGAGATTTCTTTCCCCATCCTTGAACATCCGCCAGAGGTAAGCTCGGAACGGCGCAATACCCGTTCCAGTTGCCAGCATGATGACGTTGGCGTCCTCATTGGCAGGCAACAACATTTCCTTGCCGACAGGTCCAGTGATCTTGACATCCGCCCCTTCCTGCATATTGCACAAAAAGGTTGAGCAAACACCGTAGACCGTTTCACCGGTTTCCGGATGCTTATACTCAAGCTGGCGCACACAAAGGGAAACAGTTTTGTCATCTAAATGATCGCCATGACGGGTCGAGGCGATCGAATATAGCCGAAGCTTATGGGGCTTGCCTTTGTCGTCGGTGCCATCTGGAATAATGCCGATACTCTGGCCTTCCAGATATCGCAGATCGCCTTCCGAAAGGTCGAACGTGAGATGGCGGACAGTGCCAATCCCGCCTTCCTGTACCAGCTCCTCATTGGAAAGGCACTTACCAACAAAAGGCGAATTAGGACGATAGATATTAACGGGAATATCAGTAGCTTTTGCCTTTGCTTGAGTCATGGGCTTGCTCTCTTCTGCTGACTTCGTTTGCCGGAGTTCAGTTTTAGAGGAAGCTTTGCCGTCTGCTGTGCCATTCAGGCTTGCGGGGCGGATACTGACAATTCGACCACCCATGCGCGTGATCCGCTGCATCTCCTGATTCATGCGACCGTAGGGTACAGTGATATACACCGACCCACTTCGCCGAATCGAGTAGTCCGTTTTGTCAGTTTCTTGATTCTGGCGTAGACCTTCTACTTCATAGATAAAGAGGCGGCTACCGTAAGCTGAATTAGCAGCTCCACCAGCTGCGCTTGGATTATACATCGCTAGTCAATAATTCCTAGAACCCAACTTAGCACGTTGTTGTTCCGTGCTGTTTCCACCACATCTCGACCTAAATTTTAGGTTTTTTAGCCCAAAGCCTTAGATCGAAACCTGTACTAGCCTAGCATTGCAAAGCATCCTCATTCACCAAAGAAGAAACAGGTCTAGAAAAATCAGCGCCTGCTCTTGCCCCAACCATAGCGACCCAATCGCTACAAAAATGTCAATCTGGAGTCACTTTCGATCAACTTCAGATCAATTTCACGTTTTCGATGTCCCCAATTACCTTTAGCATGGTTACTGAACAGCAGAGATTTGACCTTGCCCAAACCTTGTAGAGGGCCTCGCATTCTGGTAGGATCTATCTTAAAAGGTAGTATTAAATACCTATTAGCTGACACCTAAGTTTTCCCAGACGGTGTTGATCAGATTGCTGTGCATTGCCTTGTGCTTTTCACACCTGTACATTTGAAGGCTGAGGCGATAAGAAGGATCTGGCATCCTACGGGAATGGTCGCTGCCGCGGCTAGGGAGATAGGCTCCGGACGAAGGGGTTCATTTGCTCACAAGCTTGTTTAGTGAATTGTCTTAATTTGTTTAGAGGGAACCTATGACCAGTAAGCCAGACCGGGTGGTTTTAATTGGCGTCGCCGGAGACTCCGGATGCGGTAAGTCAACCTTCCTGCGCCGATTGGCAGACCTGTTCGGGGAGGAGTTCATGACGGTTATCTGCCTGGACGACTACCACAGTCTGGATCGCAAGCAGCGTAAGGAAAAAGGCGTCACTGCGCTCAACCCCAAGGCCAATAACTTTGACTTGATGTATGAGCAGATCAAGGCGCTAAAGAATGGTGAAGCGATTGACAAGCCGATCTACAACCATGAAACGGGTGAGCTCGATCCGCCAGAACGGGTAGAGCCCAATCGAATTGTTGTGATCGAAGGTCTGCACCCGATGCATGACGAGCGGGTGCGATCGCTGCTAGATTTCAGCGTCTACCTCGACATTAGCGATGAGGTCAAGATTGCCTGGAAGATCCAACGTGATATGGCCGAACGGGGTCACCGCTACGAGGACGTATTGGCGTCGATCAATTCTCGTCGTCCTGACTTCGAAGCTTTCATCGATCCACAAAAGGCCCATGCGGATGTAGTCATTCAAATCCTGCCTACCAAGCTGATTCCAGATGAGACAGAACGCAAAGTCCTTCGAGTGCGGTTGATTCAGAAGGATGGTGTCGAAGGATTTGAGCCAGTCTATCTGTTTGATGAAGGCTCGACTATCGACTGGATTCCTTGTGGTCGCAAGCTGACTTGTTCTTATCCAGGTATTCGCCTGTTTTACGGTCCCGATACCTACTACAACCACAGTGCTTCTGTCCTAGAGGTCGATGGCCAGTTCGATCGCCTAGAAGAACTGATCTACATCGAAAGCCACCTCAGCAACACCTCTACCAAGCACTACGGTGAGATGACTGAGCTGCTGCTCAAGCACAAAGAATATCCAGGCTCCAACAACGGTAGCGGTTTATTCCAGGTGCTAGTGGGTCTGAAGATGCGAGCAGCCTATGAGCGCTTGACGGCGACTGAGGCCAAAGTGGCAGCCAAGGCCTAGATAGAAAGTAGAGAGCGTTAAATTACGATGCGTGTCGGGGGGCGTAGCCATACGTCCCCTTTTGTTTGTCGATTTTGGGCACGTGAGAAGAAAAAAGAGGTGATCTAAATGACCATTGCGGAAAACCTGTGGCAGGAAAATCAGGACTTGGCGATCGCCTGCCTCCAAAATCCTTTCGTCCGAGGCATTGGCGATGGGACGCTACCCAAAGCCAAGTTTGCCTACTACGTTGGCCAGGATGCATTCTTCCTAGAAGCCTTTGCGCGAGCCTACAGTATTGCGGCAGCAAAAGCCCCCGACTGGCAGGGATTTAGCACCTTTCACAATCTGGCCGCAGGCGTATTAGCAGAACTCCAGCTTCATCAAAGCTACGCGACCGCCTGGAACGTTGACCTGCAGGCGGTCAAACCAGGAGCCGCGACTCGACGCTATACAGATTTTCTGTTGGCAACGGCTTGGAGTCAGGAGGTGGGGATTACGACTGTAGCGATGTTGCCTTGTATGCGGCTCTACGCATTTTTAGGTCAACAGTTGGCCCAAAATGATATTCCCAACCATGCCTACACCGATTGGATTCGCACCTACAGCGGTCCAGAGTTTGAACCTTTGGCCCAACAACTGGCTGAGCTAGCCCAGCAATATGCTACTCCTAACCCTCTGACTGAATCGACCTATCGATACGCGATGCAGTGTGAGGAAGCTTTTTTTCAGGCGGCTTGGGAACTGGAAGTTTAGACGCGGGTCACTCGTCCTGGGCAGCGGGTTCTGGTTGGCGGTAGCCGTAGAAGTCGATGGTATAGCTGGTGATTTTGATGCCTGTCTGTTGCTCAATCTGCTGCAGCAAATCTGCGGGCAAATCGACATGAACATCCACGATCTGATTGGTGTCTAAGCAGTTGATGTGGCTATGCGGATCGCTGATATTGCCGTATAGCCGACCGTCCGACCGCTCGATACACTCGATAATATTTTGGCTAGACAAGGCTTCCAGGTTTTGATAGACAGAAGTATGCCCAATCGCTTTGCCTTGGTGATTGAGGCGATCGTAGATTTCGCGGGCGGACATGTGCTCTTGAGCTTGCCAGAGCAGTTCTAAAATGAAGCGGCGTTGTTTGCTCAAGCGCATGCCGAGAGCCTGACACCGATCGATGGCATCTTCTAGGGAACGAACAGGTTTTTTAGCAGCCACTTCACTTTGCATATCCGGAACTCTCTTGATCCAACGGAATGGATAACGAATTTGCTGTTACCCCTGCCTATTCTAGACTCGACGCTCAATTAAAACGGTTAGCGCTCTTGTTTCTCAGAGCTATTTTCTCAAAGCTATTGTTGATGAGTGCTCGACATCAGCCGAAAACAGCTTAAACGAACTCACTACCACTTTAACTTAGAAAATTCGATACTGTCTACTGCAGTGCAGATCTAGGAGACGCGATCGCCCCTATTAGGCCTCTACCAAAATGAAGAACTTTGAGAAGGAGACTTTTGGGCTGGATTTCCCGTTAAATGTGTATGAGGATGCGACAAGGGAATATTTTTATGACAACTACGATTACGCTTGATCAAGACTCAATTCAGCGGTTGGATCTGTCTTCTGTGCAGGCTTTGCTCGACAAGTGGCTACAGTCTAACGAGATTAAAACGCAAGAGCAGCAGCTTCGATTCGACATCGACTATCCTCGTGAGCCGAATGATCCGAGGGAGCTGTCAGAAATTCCCGAAATTCGTCTCTGGTTTGTCCGCCTAGATGCCCATTACCCTTGGATGCCGCTGCTGCTGGACTGGGAAAATGGTGAGCTAGCCCGTTATGTGGCCATGTTAGTGCCTCACCAATTTAGCGCAGCCGAAGGAATCCAGTACAACCCTGAAGCGCTGGAGCTATTTGTGATGCACAAAGTGTTTGTCCTGATTGACTGGATGCAGCAGCAAAAAATCTCAGGACGAACGAAGCTGAAGTTTATGACTCAGATGTTGGGCTATGAGCTGGATGACGGTTTTTTTGAACTAGTTGGTTTCTAGGGTCGGCAGCTTTAACCTCCGCCCCAAACCTGATCGAGAACCTTCTGCGGTGGAATGTCGGCAATGTTTCCCGTGGGAGATTGAATTCCTAGGAAGCGATCGCCCTTGGGAAGCAGTTTGTCGGGACTGGTCGGGCCAAACAAAGCCAGGGTGAAGACCTTCAGCGCTACAGCTAGATGCATGGGCGCACTGTCGGTACAAATCATCAAATTGGCTCCGGCAATCATCGCAGCCAGTTTGCCAATGTCGTCAGGTTTGGTCACCTTTAACCCTGGGCAGGCCTGAACCAAGGTAGAAGAAATCTGCTGGTCTTCAGGCCCCTGAACCAACACGATTGGCAGGTCGGGCTGGCGTTTCTGGAAGTCTTGGATAATGGTCTGCCAACGAGCGACCGGATAAATTTTGTCGATGCCTTTGGCCTTCGCTAGCTCACTCGAGCCGCCATGCAGCAAAACATAGCCACTGCCAGGGATTCCTAACCGCTTTTGCTCTCCTTCAGCCCAATTCAAATCGCCTTTAGGAATGCTGATCGACAGCTCAGGGCAGGGCGTTTTGATGTTGAGTCCCTGCAACAAATCGTAGTACATGTGAGCGGCATACTGTTCTTGCTTCAGCGGCACAGCCTGAGTCAAGAAGAGGTTGCTCCCAGCACTGGCATAACCAACCCGGACTGGAGTTCCGGTCAGCCATAGCAAAAAGCCAACCCGCCAGCGCTGGCCCAAGGAAAGAGCGACATCATAGTAGCGATCGCGCACAATTCCCAGCAGGTTCGCCCAGTCGGCTGGACTGTTACGGTCTTTGAAGTCAAACGGGATAATATCATCCACCGACTTGCAGACCCGGTAGGCTCCTTTCGCCCTAGGCTCAACGACAACGTCAATTTGGGTATTCGGATAATTCTGCTTTAGAGCATCCAGGGTTGGGAAAAACAGAATTTGGTCACCAATCCCACCCGGGACAAGAGCCACTATGCGCATAATATTTTGTTACTTCTATTCGCTCCTTATTTTAGGAGAAGATTCACCTTATCCAAACAGAGATTTTGCAACGATTTGAGGGGATGGGTGATCGCCAGTCTTTCCTGCTAGGGACGGAGGACCGGAATCGGGTAAATTATACGCAGTTCATAACACCTCAACACATCTGTCTGGCAAACTTGGCACTTAGCTTCAGAGGGAAACTGTGTATTTATTAATTCCAGCGGCAGGAATGGGTCGGAGAATGGGGAGCGATCGCAACAAACTCTTGCTGCCCTTACTCGACCAACCGCTTTTGGCCTGGACCTTGCTGGCCGCAGAAGCATCTCACCACATTGATTGGATTGGCATTGTCGGGCAGCCAGAAGACTGGCCAGACTTTAAAGCAATTGTCGCTGCCCAGTCGCTGACCAAAGCCGTGCATTTCATTCAAGGCGGTGCCACCCGTCAGGAATCAGTTTACCGAGGCTTACAAGCACTACCGACCGCTGCCAAACATGTTCTAATCCACGATGGGGCGCGCTGCTTGGCCACACCTGCCCTGCTCGATCGCTGCGCCCAAGCCATTCTCGAATGCCCTGGTCTGATCGCCGCCATACCTGTCAAAGACACGATCAAAGTGGTTGGGGACAACCAGGAAATTACAGATACCCCCGATCGCAGCCGACTCTGGGCTGCCCAAACTCCCCAAGGCTTTGAGATCGATCGGCTCCGCCGCTGTCACGACGAAGGCATCAAACAAGGATGGGAAGTCACAGATGATGCGGCTCTCTTCGAGAAATGCGGTATCCCCGTTCGCATTGTCCCTGGTGAGGAAACCAACCTAAAGGTGACAACACCTGTAGATTTGGCGATCGCCGAGTACATTCTCAGACAACGGGTGAAGAGCCCCCTTTAACCCCTCACTCCTGTCTCCTGACCCCTTTTCTTTCCTGCAGCTTCCGGTATACGGCCCGAATATCGACCTGATGATGGGCCATCGCGACGAGGGAGTGATAAAACAAGTCGGCAACTTCTCCGGCGATCGCCTCTGGGTCGTCATCCTTGCAGGCCATCACCACTTCGGCCGCTTCTTCGCCAATTTTTTTGAGAATTTTGTTGTCTCCGCCACTCAGAAGTTTGCAAGTGTAGGAGTCGGGGTCGGGATGGTCGCGGCGATCGCAAATCACCTCAAACACCTGAGACAGCATATCGGCAGGCGGAGGGGCGATCGCACCATCGACCTGATGAAAACAACTTCTTTCCCCGGTATGGCAAGCAATATCGCCAATTTGCTCTACGCTAATCAGCAGAGCATCGCTGTCGCAGTCGTAGCGCATCGCGTGGATTTTCTGCAAATGACCTGATGTAGCCCCTTTATGCCATAATTCAGAGCGCGATCGACTCCAAAACCAGGTTTCTCCAGTTTTCAGGGTTTTTTGCAAAGATTCCTGGTTCATCCAGGCCATCATCAACACAGTGCCGTCAAGATAATCTTGTACGATCGCAGGCACCAAGCCCTGTTCGTTATAACGGATTGAGTCAATTGGAACTGCTTGACGCAAACCTGCCGGGTCGGAAACAGACATAGAAAACTTTGAGTTTGAAGCGCAACATCTCGCTTGTCCAGAATATCATTCCTGACTGCGATACCCTGGATATTGGCCTGTTGAGAAAGACGCAGCAAATCGGTTTAGGATCTACAAGTTAGGAGCAAAGTTAGGAGCCGTCAAGCCACCTTTAGGCAACTCAAATGGTTCTCCTAAACCCTGAGTGGCCGTTCCAGGCTATCCCCATCCACTCCCCCCAACCTGCTACGGTCATATTTACTTATTCACACAAAAGTTGAGTTAGGAGCAAACGTTGGTTACTACGCCGCTTAAAACTACCAAATCAGAAGAAATCTTTGCTGCTGCCCAAAAGCTAATGCCAGGGGGCGTCAGTTCCCCTGTCCGAGCTTTTAAGTCCGTAGGAGGACAGCCGATTGTCTTCGATCGCGTCCAGGGAGCCTACATTTGGGATGTGGACGGCAACCAGTATATTGACTACGTCGGTTCCTGGGGGCCTGCGATTTGTGGCCACACCCATCCCGATGTCATCAAAGCACTGCATGAAGTATTAGACAAGGGCACCAGCTTTGGTGCGCCTTCCTATCTCGAAAATGTCTTGGCGGAGATGGTCATCGATGCGGTCCCCAGTATCGAAATGGTCCGCTTCGTCAACTCCGGCACAGAAGCCTGTATGTCGGTGTTGCGCCTGATGCGGGCCTTTACCGGACGCGACAAAATTATCAAGTTTGAAGGTTGCTACCACGGCCACGCGGATATGTTCCTGGTCAAAGCAGGGTCCGGCGTCGCTACGTTGGGTCTGCCTGATTCGCCAGGAGTTCCCAAGTCCACAACCAGCAATACGCTGACTGCGCCCTACAACGATCTAGAAGCCGTAAAGGCGCTGTTTCACGAAAATCCTGACCAGATTTCGGGCGTCATTCTGGAGCCTGTGGTTGGCAATGCCGGCTTTATCACACCCGATGCAGGCTTCCTGGAAGGGTTGCGAGAGCTAACCCAGGAGCATGGCGCTTTGCTGGTGTTTGATGAGGTGATGACCGGATTCCGGATTGCCTACGGTGGCGCGCAGCAAAAATTTGGCGTCACGCCCGATCTGACGACCCTCGGGAAAATCATTGGGGGTGGTCTACCCGTCGGCGCTTATGGGGGGCGCAAAGACATTATGGCGATGGTCGCTCCAGCAGGACCGATGTATCAGGCTGGAACGCTATCGGGCAATCCACTGGCCATGACAGCGGGCATCAAAACGATGGAGCTTCTGCAACAGCCAGGCACCTATGAGCAGCTGGATCAAATCACCCAGAAGCTAGTGGGAGGGCTACTGCAGATTGCTAAAGAAGCTGGTCATGAAGCCTGTGGTGGGTCGATTAGCGGTATGTTTGGCTTCTTCTTCAATCCCGGGCCAGTCCACAGCTACGAAGATGCGAAAAAGTCTGACCTAACCAAATTTAGCCGTTTCCATCGCGGCATGTTGGAGCGGGGTATTTATCTAGCTCCCTCACAGTTTGAGGCTGGCTTTATGTCGCTGGCTCACACGGAGGCCGACATCGACCAGACTCTGGCTGCAGCCAAAGAGGTTCTTTCTAGCCTATAGGCCACTCGATAACGCGCATGGGGGGCACCCGATATCGCGCCTCTCATGCGGCTCAGGAAAAAAATCGAGAGTTTGCCAAGTTTTTTACCCGATAGGTCAGACAAATAATCTGACGATCGGGTTTTTTGTACCTGCTGAGATCGTCTTGCGGCGGAGAAGATGGGGGCAGCGGTTGCCAAAGCACAAACGGGATGCTGAGCAGGCCCAAGATCAACACAATGCCAGCGGTAAGCCAAACCAGCAGGCGGTTGGGTTGGTAGTCTGCTTGCTCAATCTGCCAAAAGACGCGGTTGTAGCGCCAGACGGCCAGCAGGATGATCAAGATCCCAGCGATGACCAGACTAACGCCAATGTTTTGGGAGTTGAAGAACTGGCGCTGGAGCAGGGCTCCTGGAGCAACCGTTACCTGTAACTGATTGAGGAAAAGGCCAAAACGGGCGATCGCCAACCCAAATCCAATCAACGAAACCGCCGTTCTCAGCCATGCCAAAAACGTGCGCTCATTGGCCTGATGCTCGCGTTGGCGATCGACCTTAGGAATTTCGCTCAAGCTACCCCGTCGGAGACATTAACGATAATTTGTAAATTGCAGCGCCACAGGCAACTCTTCCTGTTTCAAACGCTGAATCACCTCTTGGAGCTCATCCTTCGATTTGGCCGCTACTCGCACCGAGTCACCTTGAATCGAAGCCTGAATTTTTTTAAATTCATCGCGGATCAGCTTCGAGATTTGCTTGCCGATCTCTGAGCTAATTCCTTTTTGCAGCTTGATTTCCTGCCGAATCCGATTGCCACTAGCAGATTCAATCTTGCCATAATCAAAAATCTTCAGAGGCAGATTCCGCTTGGCCGCCTTGGTCTGCAGAATCGTGTGTACTGCCTGCAGTGTAAATTCACTATCCGTGTGAATCGTAATGGTCTCTTCCCCAAGTTCTACGGTTGTTTTGGTGTCTTTGAGATCGTAGCGAGTCTTGATCTCCCGCGTGGTTTGATCGAGAGCGTTGACCAACTCCTGACGATCAAAATCGCTGACCACGTCAAATGAGTATGTAGAAGCCATGAGTCAATACAGATGAACTGCAAACTTAAATAATCTAAAACTAAGAGGACGTAGCCCTCTCCGCCATCCTACCAAAGCTTGGGGAGGCTCAAGTTGAGCTGATGTGGGTGGCATGCAACAGGCTCAAGACCATGAGCGTTCCAGTCGTGGCTGAGCTAACGCCAAACATCAGCGATCGCAAAATTGGCACATTGGCGATGTAGAAGCCTGAGTAGAGAAAGCGAGCCACCACATGGGCGATCGCCGCTCCGACAGCCAGAGGTTCAAAAGTCTCTGTCACAATCGCCAGTAGTGCCGCCGCCGCAAACAGCGAGAACGCTTCAAAACAATTTTGGTGCGCCCAGGTGGCTCGCTGAGCGTAGGCAGGCAGCTTGTCAAACAAAGCCCGAGGTGCAGCCATATCAAACCCAGCCTGCACCCGCCCATAGGCCACCACCAAAAAAGGCAGATAGATGGAAATGGCTGCCGCAATGATGCAGTAAATCAGAAGCGTCATGGAAAACCTGTACGGGAAGGCATTTAAAACTTGAAGCTGAGACAGGCAAATGGAGTGAGGGTCAGCATTGCGCCAGTTTCGCAGAGCGCTAAATCTCACTCAAGCGCTATCTCAACTCGATGCAGTACGTTGCTTTAGTCAAAATAAATTAGTCAAAATAAAACAGTGTCACCAGCTTGCGCTGATCTTCTGCATCTTGACAAGTTTTAAGCAGCGTATGGCTATCGTGAAACGCAAAGCAGATTAGCTGCTGGCACCGAGAAACAATTTCCTGATTGCACAGGGCGCTCGCTTCCGCCAAAGAAAGATTATCACTGGCTGGATTTTCGACAAGGTGCATCACCTCTTCCAGCTGATTTCGCGATTCGCGAGGCTGGCGGCTAAGACTTTGGGGCAAAATCACAGTCAGCAAATTGGGGTCAGCTCGCATCGCGCCGCGAATGGCAGCAGAGTTGGTACCCGTTGCTCCAGACGTAAGCAAACGATTTCCTGATAGCACCAGGGCGTAGCTCATCATTTCGATGAGGTGCTGATGGGTAATTGGAACATGGCGCGAGCCCAGTAGCGCAATCCGCTTTGATCCGGTTTGCTGAATTGTCGCTAGCTCTTGCAAATATTCGTCTACCTTAGGCAAGTCGATAGATTGGCTCAAAGACAGTACTAGGCTGAACAACCCAGATATTGTAGCAGGTGCAGCGCCTGAAGAAGTGTAGACCCCCGGAGATCTCTTAGTAGAGCTAACTCTGGTTATAAGACGATTTATAAGACGATTGAGAGGAGAGCCGCTCAGCCCTCATCAGGCAGGTCAAAAGTCTAGCAGAGGCTGAACCGTCGGACTGGAGAGGTCGTTTCTTTCGAGGAACGACAGAGTGCCCTCCGGGGAAAACACCCGTTCAGGTTTAGGCTCAGTAGCAGAAACAGTGGCAGGAATAGAGCCTTGTTTTGCAGGCGTCGGGACAGATGGGGTGGCAGGAGATTGCCTGACGGTGTGGGCGATCGCCCTTGGAACCGATTCAAGAACCTGGACTGTGTTACAGACAAAGAAGTTGATCGTGAGGCTCGCGAGCCGAATTTGGTCTCCCTCTTGGAGTTGCCGCCGCTGCCGCACACGCTCTCCATTTACAAAGGTGCCATTGCTGCTATTTAGATCTACCAGATAAAATTTTTGTTGATCGTATTGAATCGCCGCATGGCAGCGAGAAAGATGCTTGTCCGGAATGGGCAATGTTACCTGAGAAGAGTCACGCCCAATCGTCCAAATATCTTGAAATTGTTCTAATGCTTGAGTTTGCCCCTCTAGCAAGTTAGTAATTAGATAGACTTGCTGCCCTAGCACAACCCCTTGAACGTAGGGAGAAGAGACTCGCGCCAGAGATTTGCTGCCAGAATTTTCCAGGCGAAGAATCTCATCTAGGAGACTGCGATGATGCTCGTACAGCTTTAGAAAAACCTGATATAGGCCTAGCCGTTGCTGCAGCTCTTTGGACTCCGTCGTATCCATGGAGTCGAAGGAGTGACCAGCAAAGAAATTGGTGTTCAACATATACAAATCTAGTCTAAGACTATGGCGAAATTGAAGAAATTCCTGTTGGCATGTTGACATCCGAAAAGCCGCAGCATCCTGTCGGAGTCCCTTGCAGAGTTTCTCTAGAATGGAGCGACAGATTCAGAAATTTGAGCAGGAATAAACCAAAATCACCCTGTAAACAACAGACCTTATATTCAAGATAAGGTTTTAGCGAGTGCTCAGTAACCGCAGGATTACGGGAAGTTTCTTAGCGATATCGGAAGATATCCGCACTATTACCCGATGGAAAGAGAAAAACTGATGGCTGGCCTAAGGAATAAAGAAGAAAATCACTCCGAGCAGCTCTAACCCACAACCCCAAGCCGCTTTTGGGGTGAGAGCAGTGGTTCGCGGAGGAAGCTTAGCAATTCGCGGTTGACCGTCTGCGGGACTTCTTGCTGAATCCAATGGCCGCAGTGGGGCACAAAATGCAACCGAAATGGAGCTGCAATTAGTTTCTCGACCCCTTCAATGAGCTTGTGGCTGAGTAAACCATCTTCTTCTCCCCACAAAATCAGCGTCGGCACTGTGACTGGATCGGGCGATCGCCATCCGTTGCGAATCCAGGTCTGAGGTGAGAGCATCTGGCGATAGTAGCTAATCGCAGCAGAAAGCACACCAGGTTTTGCGAGGGCAGCTTGATAAATCTCAGTGTCGGCTTGACTGAATGCCCCTTTGCGAACCGCTTGCTCTTGCAACATGTTTTTGACAAAGCTTTTGAGGTTTTGTCGAATTAGCCATTCTGGCAGTTCTGGGATCTGGAAGGCTAGGACGTACCAACTGCGGCGCAATTGATCTAAGTTGCTGATCAACTCTTGGGTAAACCGCTGTGGATGAGGCGCATTCAAAATCGCCAACCGCTGTAGAGAGTCGGGAAACTTCTGAGCCAGGTGCCAGGCGATCGCCCCACCCCAGTCATGTCCGACAATGTGAGCCTTGGCATAGCCCAAGCTTTCGATCAGACCCCGGATGTCTGCACTGAGCGTGTCGAGGTCATAGCCGCTTTTGGGCTTATCAGAATCGTTGTAGCCTCGCAAATCTGGAACCACCACCTTGAAGTGACGAGCCAACGCTGGAATCTGGTGCCGCCAGGAATACCAAAATTCGGGGAAGCCATGTAGGAGGATAACCAAGTCGCCCTCGCCCTGGGTAACGCAGTGCAGGCGAATCCGGTTGGTTTCAATAAAATGATGCTGCCATCCGAGACTTGGGGCGGTCATAATCCAGACAGGTAAACGATTGAAGAAATTGAGGTGAAGCGGTAGATTGAGTCTAAGGTTAAAGCGATGGGTTTACGCCAAGCGAAGCTGCGATCGCGCCCCACCTCAGAAAAGACTGTAGCTACCGATACATCAATTTTAACCCTGTTTTTGACTTAGCATTGGGGGGAGCAAAAGCAGCCTACGGATGGCAGCGCTTGCCTATATCAAACTCAGAAATTAAAGAACCCAGAAATTTAGAGAACCCAGAAAAAAGAACTTAGAAAAAGAACCCAGAAAAAAACTTAGAAAAAACTCGGAAATACTAATGCTTTCAAATTTAAGGATTGTCTCGCTCATTCCCAGTGCGACAGAAATTGTGGCTGCACTAGGATTGCTTGATAATCTGGTGGGGCGATCGCACGAATGCGACTATCCGCTAGCAGTTAGTAAGCTTCCGGTCTGTACGCTGCCAAAATTCAACCCCGAAGGGACGAGTGCTGAGGTTCACGACCGCGTCACTGAGTTGTTGCAGTCAGCCTTGAGCGTCTACCAGGTCAAAACTGACGTTCTAGAACAGCTACAGCCAACCCATATTCTCACCCAGTCTCAGTGTGAGGTTTGTGCAGTGAGTTTGACCGATGTCGAGCAGGCGATCGCCACCCTGACCCAAACCCAGCCCAAGTTGATCTCGCTCCAGCCTTCAACCCTGGCTGAAGTTTGGCAAGATGTCAACCGGGTGGCCGCCGCTTTTGGCCTGAGGGGAGAAGAGGCGATCGCCCCCTACCAGCAGCGAATCAATGCTTGTGTTCAACTCACCCAAACTCTACCTAAAGCGGCCCAACCCACAGTAGCCTGTATCGAATGGCCTGAGCCCTTGATGGCTGCGGGAAACTGGGTGCCGGAGCTAGTCCAACTCGCCGGAGGACGCTCTTTGTTTGGCACGGTTGGGCAACATTCTCCCTGGATGCGGTGGGAAGACCTACAAGCTGCCGATCCAGACCTGATCATCTTGATGCCCTGTGGCTACGACTTAGTCAAGACCCGCCAAGAACTTTCTCCGCTCACACAGCAACCTGGATGGCCCAGCTTAAAAGCCGTTCGTTCCAATCAGGTCTATTTGACTGATGGCAATCAGTATTTCAATCGCCCTGGCCCTCGCCTGGTAGACTCTCTGGAGATCCTGGCCGAGATTCTCCATCCAGAGCACTTTCAGTTTGGTTATGAGCAAACTGGCTGGCAGCGCCTTTGAATCTGCCCCTCAATCTGCTGATTAAAATTTTTCTGAGGGGTTAGCCCCCCAACCCCTCAGTGAGAAACCTTACGGTTCCTAACCTTTAGACTACTGAAAGTCGAAAGAGTTCCAAATGGTTTCGAAAAATCTCACAAGCACCGCAACAAGACAGATTCAAGTTGCAGGATACTAACGGGTCTGCTGATAAAATCAGTGACTCCAGCCGCCAACCAGCGATCGCGATCGCCCCTCGAAGTCAGTGCCGCCACCATAATAATGGGTAGGTTTTGCGAGCTATGGTTTTGTCGCAGGATTGTTAGCAAATCGAAGCCCATTCCCTCTTCGGCAGGCTGAATATCGATCAAGATCAGGTCAGGTCGAAATTCCTGCACTTGTGGCAAAGAATTCAAGAATTCCGTGAGATGACACACCTGATAGCCCAATGCCTTCAAGTAATTCTTCAGCAGGGCCGCGCTGTTTGGATTGCTTTCCATGATCAGCACCCGCTGTTGGCGAGGGGGCATGAGTTTGGTCAGGGGCGAATCAGCCGTGTAATGAACCAAGTCGCTTGCCGGATTCAAACTACAGGCGAAGGTCGAAGGCAAGGTATGCGTAGAGCAGGGAGACTCGGGGGGGCCAGCTTCTGGCAAATAAATGGTAAAGCGGCTCCCCTGCCCCAACCTAGACTCAACGGTGACATGGCCCCCATGCAACTGAGCCAACCGATCGGTCAGCGCCAGACCGAGCCCTGTTCCTTCGTAGCGTCGATTGAGCTGAGTATCGATTTGCTGAAAGGGTTGAAACAGCTTAGAGAGATGTTCTGGCGCAATGCCAATTCCGGTATCTGCAACTGTGAAGCTGATGCCAGCAGGCTGCTTTTCCACAATCAAGGAGACGGTACCATCGGGCGTAAACTTAATCGCATTCGAGAGCAGGTTAAGGATCATCTGCCGCAGACGCCGTTCATCGGCAACACAGCTCTGCAGGTTGGGGTCAATCTGACTGATGAGCTGCAACTGAGCCTCAGCGGCTCTCTCTCCCACAATCGATAAACATCCCGAACAAAGCTCGTCCACATTAATCAAACCTAGGGTCAACTCTTCTTTGCCGGCCTCGACCTTAGACAAATCCAGAATGTCACTAATCAGAGCGAGAAGGTGTTCGCCGCTGCTGTGGATACAGTCGATATATTCTTGCTGTTTGGTGTTGAGCGATCCAAAGATTTCTTTACCTAACAGCTCAGATAAGCCCAAAACTGCATTGAGGGGCGTGCGGAGTTCGTGGCTCATGATGGCCAGAAACTCGCTTTTGGCTCGATTGGCAGCTTCAGAAATCCGTTTTTCGGCCTCTAGCTCTCGCGTGCGTTCCTGAACGACCTGTTCTAGATGTTCGTAGCTGTGGGCGTTGTAGAGGGCGATCGCCACCTGATTGGCAATCCGCTCTAGCAGGTGAATCTCGCTCTGGGTAAAGGTGCGATGTTTGAGGGTGGTGGTGAGAGACAAGCCCCCAAACAGCTTTGATCGGATGACGATAGGAGCGCAGAGCACCGATTGGCTCTGGCCTTGCTCGATTTGCTGCCGGAGCGCTGGCGTAAGGGGCAGGGCATCCAAACGCGGCACATGCAGCGCTTGATGATTGGGGGCATCAAAGTGAGGATTGACTAAATCAGGCCACTCGCTGAGGGGAACTTTAAACGTCAGCATCGACGGAATTTCTGCCGAGGCGAGCCATTCTTTGACGACATATAGCTCATGGGTGTTTAGCGTGAAAATTTGCACCCGATCGACCCGAAAGCATTCGCCTGTCAGCTTGGCGATTTCCTGCAAAATATGATCAGGGTCGAGACTAGAGCTGATCGAACGGCTGATTTGATTGAGCAGTTTCTCTTGTTGGGCCTGTTGCTGGACCTGTTGAAAGAGTTGGGCTTGCTGAATGGCGATCGCCAAGTGAGTTGCCAACTGCTCTAATAAGTCAATCTCTAGCAAATCCCAACAGCGGGGCGTAGAACATTGGTGTGCGGCGAGCAATCCCCAGAGCACTTCTCCTTGGCGAATGGGAACTACCAACTTGGCGCGCACCTGCAGCTGCTGCAAAATCTGCTGATAGCTGGGAAAGAGCTGCAACTGATCGACATCTTCAACGACGCCAATTTCTCCTATCTGATAGTTTGCTTCGATATAGGGCAACTCATTTGTAGCCTCATCTTCAGAAGCCTGATCTGTAGAAGCTTCATCTCTAGAAGCAGTGACCCGAATCCAGATTTGATGGATGTTGCTGTCGATGGGATAGGCCTCTGCCGCCGCCGCCGCCACAAGATGGCCGTTTTGTTCGGAATCCAGACGGTAGACCATCATGCGGTCGGCTTGGAGGAGATGCCGGACTTCGGTTACGGTGGTGTCGAGAATTTCCGTCAAATCCAAGGATTGACGAATCTGCAAAGAAACCTCTTTGAGCAGGCGATCGCGCCTTGCCTGTTGGCGGAGCTGCATTTCGGTGCGGCCTTGCCCTATAGCCTCCTGGGGCTGGGGCAGAGAAGAAGAACTCAGACCTGGACAGGAAGAGAGGGAGTGTGAGGTGTCTTTCATAGCAGAGGGACCATCATGCCTGAGCCCAGATGTTGAAGATCAAGAATTCATGACTAGATTTGGATTAATCTAACTCCAATCTCACAACGAGGAGCAGTTGATCAGGAGATTTACAAAATTGATTGGCTCTGGCTGAGAAGATCAAGAGGGGCATGATCTCACCAGTCTAGCCAAAGCTGCATTGATTCTTTAATTAAAACTCAGAAGCATGGGCTATAACGCCCTCACAACCTACGATTTAGATCGGCTAATTGGCTGAATCTTGGAGTTTGTTTGGGCAGTGCCCATGCAGCGGGAGAAAATCTCGATACCGGATACTTTAGACTTTGCGAATGCCACTCTCAGAAAAGATGCCTTTACAAGCTTCGGCTCCACTCGTTGAGGCGCTTCAAGCCTGCGTAGAGCGATCGCATACGGCTTTTTACACACCCGGCCACAAGCAAGGGCAAGGAATTTCGCCCCTACTCAAAAATCTGTTGGGAGCGGCAGTATTTCGGGCCGATTTGCCAGAACTCCCAGAACTCGACAATCTATTTGCGCCACAAGCTGCGATTCAAGCGGCCCAACAACTTGCTGCTGATCTTTTTGGTGCAGAGCAAACCTGGTTTTTGGCCAATGGCTCAACCTGTGGCATTGAAGCCGCAATCTTGGCCACTTGCCAGCCAGGAGACAAAATTATCTTGCCGCGCACGGTGCATCAGTCTGCGATCGCCGCCTTGATTCTTTCCGGAACAGTGCCGGTGTTTGTGGCTCCAGACTACGATGCTGCCAATGATCTGGCACACTGTATCTCCGCTGCTGCTGTGGCTACAGCGCTCCAGCAACATCCAGAAGCCCGAGCTATCTTGATGGTCAGTCCGACTTACTACGGGGTTTGTGGTGCCGTGGAGGCGATCGCCCATCTGGCCCATCAGCACCACATCCCCCTGATCATCGATGAAGCCCACGGCCCACACTTTGCGTTTCACGCCGAACTGCCTTTACCCGCGCTGGCGGCTGGGGCCGATGTTGTGGTGCAGTCTACTCACAAGGTTTTGAGTGCGATGACACAGGCTGCCATGCTTCATGTCCAGGGCGATCGCGTTGATGCTTGCCGCATTCGTCAGGCGCTCCAATTAGTGCAATCGACCAGCCCCAGCTATCTATTACTCGCCTCGCTAGATGCGGCCCGTCAGCAAATGGCCCAGCAGGGCACCCGACTGATGACGCAGACGCTCCATTTAGCCGATCAGGCCCGTCAGCAACTTAGCCAAATTGCTGGCCTTGCGGTTTTGTCGCCCGACCAAGCTGGAACTCCTGGCTTCACTGCCCTCGATCGGACTCGGCTAACTGTTGATGTGACGGGGCTAGGCCTCACAGGCTTCGACGCCGATCAAATCCTGCATCAGCAGCTAGGCGTCACGGCAGAGCTACCAACCTTTCGCCACCTGACGTTTATCGTTACCTTGGGCAACACTGCCGCCGATATAGAACGATTGGTCTGGGCCTTTCATCACCTTCGACCTACAGGCAAGGTTGCTGAGATAACTGCCACTCCGTCCTTAGCGGCGATCGCCCCCCTTGCGCCCCTCACCCCTAGAGCTGCTTTTTTTGCGCCCGCTGAGGTTGTTGCGCTTGAGCAAGCTTGCGATCGCATCAGTGTTGAGTTAATTTGCCCCTATCCCCCTGGTATTCCGGTTGTTTTGCCCGGAGAACGGCTCACGCGAGCCAACCTTAACTATCTTCAGCACATTCTGGCCGCTGGTGGATTTATCACAGGCTGCGCTGACCCTAGCCTTCAGACGCTCAGAGTCGTCAAAGCTGAAGAATAATCACTAGCCGCTCAGTCGCCTACCGCTTACCCTAAATTCCATGCCTTCCCCCCTCTGGCCCTACATCACCCCCGGCATTCCCGATGACCTCTTTGAGCAACTGCCCGGAATTCCCCTCAGTAAACGAGAAATTCGGCTGCTACTGATTTCTTACTTGCGGCTTAGGCCCAACTCTGTGTTGTGGGACATTGGCGCAGGCACCGGAACGATTTCTATTGAGGTTGGGTTGCTCTGCCCTCAAGGTCAGATCATCGCCATCGAACGAGACGAAGAAGTGGCCAATCTGATTCGCCGCAATTGCGATCGCTTTGCCGTGACCAACGTCGAAGTCATCGAAGGCAGCGCCCCAGAATGCCTGAAGGATTTGGCCCATGTTCCTGATTGTGTTTGTATTGAAGGCGGGCGCTTTCTCAAGGCCATTTTGAAAGAGGTTTGGCAATATTTACAGCCTCGGGGCCGCATTGTGGCCACAGCCTCCAACTTTGAAAGCCTCTACGCCATTTCGGAAAGTATGGCCGAACTCCAAGCTCGCAATATTGAGGTAGTCCAGTCCGCTGTCAACCGTCTAGAGACCAGGGGAAACCATCAAGTTTTTGCCGCCGTTGATCCAATTTTTGTCCTTAGTGGGGAGAAGCTAGATTAAATCTAGGGTCACAATGAGAGTGAATCCCTTGGGTTTGATCAGCAGGTGTTTCGAAGTGTTTTCTGAAGTTTAGGTGTTAAACCGTTAAAACCTGTTCCAAATCCGTTAAAGTATGCCAGGGTTATTTTTAACCCAGACTTAACCAGATCTTCTGACTGGCAACCGGAATGGGGATCTAATCCAGCATTGGATGATCGAGCATCATCTGAGAGAGAAATACGTTCTATGCCTTTGCCTCGTGTCCTCAGCGCCATTGTTGCGATCGCCCTCGCGCTAGGGATGATCGGATTAGGAGGATGGTATTTCACCCTCGGCTTCGGCATTCTGATTTATCTAGGGCAGCTAGAATACTTTCAGCTTGTGCGTGCGAAAGGAATTGCACCTGCCGCCAAAACTACGCTGGTGGTGAGTCAGATTCTCCTAATCACAGCGACTGTCTCTTCAACGCTCGCCGACGCCGTTCTGCCTGTAGCGGGGACATTTATCTGCTTTTACCTGCTGTTTCAGCCCAAGCTGGCCACTATTGCCGATATTTCTGCTTCGATTTTGGGCCTCTTTTATGGCGGCTATCTGCCTAGCTACTGGGTCCGCCTGCGCGCCCTAGGCAGTGTCGAAGTCAGCAACCTACCGCTCTATGGCTACTGGCCTTTCCCCCTCAGTGGGATTGAGGCGCTGCCAACAGGTCTAAAGGTGACGTTGCTCTCCTTTGGCTGCATTTGGGCCGCAGATATCGGTGCCTATGTTTTTGGCAAACTATTTGGTCGGACTCGACTCTCCGACATCAGTCCCAAGAAGACCGTCGAAGGAGCTGTTTTTGGCGTTGCAGCCAGCGTTGGGGTTGCCATCATCGGAGCCTGGTATCTGGGTTGGGCTGGATGGCCGCTTTCAGGGATGGCACTGGGCTTGCTGATTGGAATTGCCAGTCTGCTAGGCGACCTGACCGAATCGATGATGAAGCGAGATGCTGGGGTGAAAGACTCTGGGCAACTTATTCCAGGGCATGGCGGCATCCTCGATCGGGCCGATAGCTACGTCTTTACAGCGCCCCTCGTTTACTACTTTGTGACGCTGCTATTGCCCCTACTCCCAGCCTAAATCTAGACCTCAGTTTGACCGATCAGCTTCAGGCAGGAATGACATTAATCCTGCCTCGGCAAGCAATTCGCCTTTCCTCTAGGGTGAAGGTTTGGATATCAACCTCTGGCCCCAAATCCACCTCAAATCCATGCAGATCATCCAGCGGCAATCCCCGCTTTGCTCGCGCATGGGGGAGCCATTGAGGGTTTTCTAGCCGCAAGATGCGACCTTCCACAAGCTGGAGTGCGGTGCGAATGGCGATCGCCGTCTCGCTTCCACTCACCGAAATCAAGCTGGCGCTGACCGTCAACTGGTCTAGCCCAATCGCGATTTGTAGATTTTGCAAATTTAAAGCCTGCTGTTCCGATGCATCTGATTCATCTGCTAAATCAGCAATGGGGCCAGACTGCAGCAGTTTAATCAAAAATTCTGCGATGGCATCTGCCAGCAAAGGAGCCTGGAGCGAAGCATTAAGATCGGCTTCATCTAGAAACAGTTCTCCCTGCAGTGGCACCACCGTTAGCAACCGCAAAGGTTTTCCCCGCAACATCTGGCTGAGATTGATCCGAATCCCAGTGCCAACCACCTGAATCTGACTAAGGTGCAGACCCTGGTAAACCGCATTTCGAGCTGAAATCGATACCTCAGGAATGTGGCCCGTCAAAATCTGGCGATCGCCTCCTGCAATCTCAAATTGCAGATCTTCGACTTGCTCAACCTGCGATCGCAGCCATAGCCGCACCGCTGGAGACAACACACTGCCGATCATGCGGCTTTGCCCAACTGGAGCCGCCTGTTTAGCTTCTCTAAGGTCAACTTCTCTAAGGTCAGCTTCCCCTCCCAGTGCATCTGCCTCTGATAGAGAATCCTCCAGATCCGGCACTTGATCCGATGGCGATGGCTCCAACCCAGAATTCGTCATATTTTGCTTAACCTTCCGTAACAGAAGACCTCTACTTTCTTAGCAGCTTAGCGGAAATCGAGTCCACCCAGAATTGTCAAAATTTCATCACATTGAGCGATCCCAAAGCGATCCCGATTGAAACCCAAATGTTATGATTTCATCACAGAGCGATCCCCGCCAAGCCCATAAAACCGTTAAAGCCTTTAGAAATAGCTCTCTGACCCCCTTGATCTCCACGAAAGGTTTTGCAACGATGAAACCGAATCCGTTGATCCCCGTGATCCCAACTCCTCTGTTTTTGATCCCTGTCTCCTTAGTTTTTGGTCGGGCGATAGGTCGCACAGCTCTAGAAGTTGGTTCAACCCTGGTTCGGGCCTAGTTCGGGTGTTGACGGTCATCGTTCAGCCAAAACTGGATTGAAATCTACCTGCTGTCACAACTCATGGAGACTCATCATGGCAAAAGAACGACCCCCCTTAGAGGAAATGACCCTGCGCCAGCTGCGTAAAGTGGCTAGCGAATATGGCGTTTCTCGCTACAGCCGCATGCGGAAGGACGAGCTGCTATCTTCTATCCAAGAAATTCAGCAGCGTACAAATAAGTTTGCTCCTAGTCCAACCCCTACCCTAGAGGCACAAGAAGAAGTGGAAGCAGCAAAGTTTGATGTGGGTCAGTCAGATCGAATTGGAGGTCCTCTTGCTTCTGTTGATGAAGAACTTAGCGATCTCCCTGAAGGTTATGGCGAAAGCCGGATTGTCTTAATGCCTCGCGATCCCCAATGGGCTTACGCTTATTGGGACATTCCTAACGGACATAAGGAAGAACTGCGGCGACAAGGTGGCTCTAGACTGGCCTTGCGGTTCTACGATGTCACTAACATTAATCTAAATGCCCAAAATCCTCATAGTTTGCAGCAGTATGAGTGCGATGAACTAGCGCGGGAATGGTATATGCCCGTTCCGGTGAGCGATCGCGACTATGTGGTAGAAATTGGCTACATTGCAGGCGATGGTCGCTGGTTGCTGTTGGCCCGCTCGGCAGCCGTGCGCGTCCCCCCTGTTTATCCCTCCGACTGGGTTGAAGATCAGTTCATCACTGTCTCTTGGGAAGAAGAGCTCAACGGCAAGACCTTTGTGGAACTGGTGCCCCCCAGCCAGCGGATGGCCGAAACAGCGGGTGCTGCCGCTGCCAGAGCTGGTGCGCCCAACGCCATCTACGACGAAATTTTTGGCATGGCTCAGGCCACCGAAGCGCAGCGGGTCGCAGGTTCGCTCTATGGCTCCATGCAGCAAGTGCCGCAGCAAGCAATTAGCTCTTATGTCTTCCCCTCTGGGGTCGGTATGTGGGGGCTCCCGACGATGTCAATGTCTGGAATCGGTATGTCAGGGGTTGGTTTCTCGGCTTCTGCACCCCCGATTCGTCCGCGTCAGTTTTGGCTGATTGCCGATGCTGAGCTGATTGTCTACGGCGCAACTGAGCCGGATGCAACGGTGACGATTGGTGGACGACCCATCAAGCTCAATCCCGATGGCACGTTCCGCTTCCAGATGTCATTCCAGGATGGTCTGATCGATTACCCGATCATGGCAGTGGCAGTGGATGGTGAGCAAACTCGCTCGGTTCACATGAAGTTTAATCGTGAGACGCCAGCGCGCAACACCAACACCAAAGAGGAAGCCGTTCCCGAATGGTTGGCACCATAAATGCTTAACCATAAGTGCTTAGCCGTAAGTGCTTACAAATCCTAAATAGTCTAGTTTCCTAACCTTCTTTACTATCCCCTAGCCTCAAGCTGGGGGATTTTTTTGGGCGATCGCCCTCATCTCTACCCCCCGAAACTTTTCACCAAATTACGTTACGGTTACAACAAAGTATTGATCCCCCGTTGTTTTTACCCCAAACCCCCTATGACGCCTGTAGAAATCACCCCAGTATTGTCTGACCTGTTTGGCTCTGGCATCCAGGTCTTGGCACCCGGTTCTTGGCAGGTTGAAGTGGCCAACGCTCGCCTGCTGATTCTGTTATCCGACGATCAGAGCTGGCTCCGCGCTTTGGTTTCGATTGCTCCGGCTGAAGATGCGCTGCCATTTTTGCCCCAGCTGATGGGAGCCAATTTTGATGAAACGCAGGAAGCTCGGTATGCTCTGCAAGAAAATGTGTTGTGGGGCGTCTTTCAACACAGCCTCGAAAGCTTGACCTCTACAGATTTAGAAGCGGCGATCGCCCGTCTCATGGCCCTCCAACAGCAAGGGCTCTCCCAACCTTTTAGCCAGATGGCCGAGGCGCAAATCCGCCAAATTATTCGCGCCGCCAAACAGCAAGGTCAATCTCTAGAAGCCACGCTCCAAAACCTAGAGCGACTCTATCGGGAAGGGGTGATGGGCACAATGGACCAAACCGCAGAACAGCGAGAAGTCGTGATGTCGGCATGGCGATATCAGTTGGAGCGGTTATGGGCTGAAGAGTAAGGCAGGCATAATGAGCTGAGATTACAAATCAAAAATTAAAAATAAAAATTATGGCAAATGTTTTAGAGGTGTTGAAGGAAGACTATCAAAGGTTTCCGCACAATCAGACCTATGAGATTTATGCCGAGGATGTTTATTTTAAGGATCCGATGAATGAGTTTCGGGGGTGCGATCGCTATCGAAAAATGATTAGCTTGATTGAAACCTGGTTTATCGAGCCCAAAATGGAGGTACACGACATTCAGCGATCGGGGGATCAGATTCGGACAGACTGGACCCTGAGCTGGAATACGCCGCTGCCCTGGAAGCCTCGAATTGCGATCGCAGGTTGGAGTGAGTTGCAGCTCAATCAGCAAGATTTGATTGTGTCACATATCGATTACTGGCACTGTTCTCGCTGGGATGTCTTGAAGCAGCACGTTTTCCCGGCTGATCCTCCGGAAAACCCGATAAAGTAAAAGAATGTAAACAATTCTCAGATAGAGTCGTCCATCCATGCGCGTAATTTTGATGACTGGCAAAGGCGGAGTCGGAAAGACTTCTGTCGCAGCTGCGACCGGACTACGCTGTGCCGAGCTGGGATATAAGACTCTGGTACTCAGTACTGACCCGGCTCACTCTCTAGCAGATAGCTTTGATATGGAGCTAGAACATGCTCCTCGACAGATCAAACCCAACCTATGGGGAGCAGAGCTAGATGCGCTGATGGAACTGGAAGGAAACTGGGGCGCAGTCAAGCGCTATATTACACAGGTTTTGCAAGCTCGCGGGCTGGAAGGTGTTGAGGCGGAAGAGCTGGCGATCCTGCCGGGAATGGATGAGATTTTCAGCCTGGTGCGAATGAAACGCCACTACGACGAAGGCGAGTTTGATGTGCTGATCATTGACTCTGCTCCGACGGGAACGGCGTTGCGGTTGCTAAGTTTACCTGAAGTCGCGGGCTGGTATATGCGTCGTTTTTACAAGCCGCTGCAAGCCGTGTCTGCTGCTTTGCGACCTCTGGTTGAGCCGCTGTTTCGTCCGATCGCTGGATTTTCCTTGCCCGACAAGCAGGTAATGGATGCGCCCTATGAGTTTTATGAGCAGATTGAGGCGCTGGAAAAAGTCTTGACTGACAATACTAAAACCTCAGTGCGGCTTGTCACCAATCCCGAAAAGATGGTGATCAAAGAGTCGCTACGGGCTCATGCTTACCTCAGTCTCTACAACGTCGCCACGGATCTGGTGATCGCCAATCGCATCATTCCCGACCACGTGACCGATCCTTTCTTCACTCGCTGGAAGGAAAACCAGCAGCAGTACCGCCACGAAATCCACGAAAATTTCCGACCGCTCCCCGTCAAGGAAGTGCCGCTCTATTCTGAGGAAATGTGTGGGCTGGCAGCGCTAGAGCGCCTGAAGGAAACGTTGTATGCGGACGAAGATCCGGCCCAAGTGTATTACAAGGAAACGACACTGCGAGTGGTGCAGGAGCAAAACCATTACAGCCTAGAAGTCTATTTGCCCGGAATTCCAAAGGAGAAAGTAGAGCTGAGTAAGACAGGCGACGAACTCAACATCCGTATTGGCAACCATCGCCGTAATTTGGTGTTGCCTCAGTCGCTGGCTGCACTCCAACCTTCTGGAGCCCGAATGGAAGAAGACTATCTCAAAATCCGCTTTGGGGAGGTGACTTGACGCGATCGAGCGGTGAGGGGGCGATCGCAAATCGTCGATATCTAGCAGCCAACAACATATAAAGCGCGTAGGCCATAAAGCCAAACGCCACCACTCCCAACACCCAGCGGCCAAAGGGCGGACGAGCCAAAGTTCTCAAAGCTCCACCCAGCCCTTCGGCTTGATTGGAATCTGACAAAAGGGCAGCCTTCAGCAACAGATTACCAATCACTACAAAGACAATCCCCCGAGCTGCAATGCCAAACTGACCAATCTGGATGGCCCATAGTCTCAAAGTAGGGTGCATGATGGCAGCCTTAAACTCAACGATGGAGTTGGCTGTATACGCTCCATAGAGATAAGACAGGCCAATCCCAACTACAGCGATACCGCCCAGCCCCACCAGCAATTCCCCAAACGGTTGGTTCAGAAGATGAGCAGCCCAGTCTTTGGCCGCATCGCCATTGTGGTAGCCAAAGTTCACCAGAAGCTTGAATGCGGTGAGGGAAACGCCAGCGTAGGTTAGTCCGCTCATGGCGTAGCCGATCCGTTGTAAAATCCGCTTTGCCGTCAGTTTGCCCCCATGTTCGGGGTCGGCGATCGCCTGAATCAGTCGCCAGCAAACATAGCCCACCAGCCCAACCGCCAAGACGCAAAGCAACAGCTTCCCAAAGGGCTGGATGACAATTTTGATCAAAGCTCCATCGGTATCGGTAGTTTCTCCGCCCATACCCAAAGCAACTTGGGCCGCCAATAGCCCAATCACAAAATAGATCACACCCTTGGCCGCAAATCCAAATCGCACGAAGTTTTTAATCCAGGGATGGACCGCAACCTGCTCAGCTTGGATTTGGATCTCGTCCCAGGGATCGGGTTGGATCATAGGTGGCGCAAGAAGTTTGCCTCTAGATCTTTTGCTTTGAGATTCTGAAAAGATCTTTCACTGATAGATCTACTGATAGACCTATAGATCTATTGTCCAATTTTTGTTTTGAAAAGCGATCGCCCCAGCGTTAGAAAATGCTGGATTTCACCAATGGCTAAACCTGAAACTAGTCGCCGACAGGGATCGTGAAAACCCAATCTTGATATTTGGGGTCTCGATTTTCAGTGATGGCCGTTAGTTTGTCGCGCAGCTTTTCAGTGATGGGTCGGTGGGTTGGTGTTTTGTAGTTTTCGATACGTTTGATGGGAGTCACCTTGGCAGCCGTCCCACTCAAGAAGACTTCATCGGCAATAAAGAGTTCTGATTTATCTACCGGACGCTCAACCACAGAAAGACCCAGATCGCGGGCCAGCGTCAAAATGCTGTCGCGAGTAATCCCCTCCAGGATGTCTTGGTCATATCCCGGCGTGACGAGTTCTCCATTGCGAACGAGGAAAATATTCATCCCCGACGCTTCGCAAACCTTACCCTGCGAATTCATCAAAATTGCTTCGTCAAATCCCGATTCGACCGCTTCTGTTTTAGCCAGAGAAGAGGTAATGTAGGCACCGCTAATCTTGCCTCGCAGCGGCAGACTCCGATCTTCTTGGCGATACCAGGAGCTAATGCGACAGCTGACGCCATCGGGGGAGAGATAGTCTCCGAGTTCTAGACCGTAAACAAAAAAGTCTTTCTCAATTTTGTGCAGTCTGGGGGCAATTCCTAAGTCAGACGTGTAGACAAAAGGCCGAATATAAAATGAGGTCTTGGGCTGGTTAGCTTGAACAAATTCAACAATAATATTTTGAATTTTATCGGCGGGTAAATCAAAATGCAGCAGTCTGGCGCTGTCGCTCAATCTTCGGCAGTGGCGATCTAGCCGAAACAACAGGATTTGCTGAGGGTTTTGTGGATCAGGGATGCCACGCATTCCTCCAAAAGCACCTGTACCGTAATGGAGCGCGTGAGTCGCAATGGATAGATTGGCATCAACAAACGGCAAAAATTGATTCTTAAAGTAAGCAGTGGGGAGGAAGTTGTGCATGGCCAGAAAAGATTGCGGGGATCAGCAGTGAAATGCAAATAGCAACGAATTGAGCGCGACAAGAACCGCAACAATAACGCTACCGGAAAGTTTTGCGGCTCCTAATAGGCTAAATTGTCTCATGCCTTCCTGGTCAAAAAATATTGAGCGGCCTGCAAAGTTTCCAGAAATCTCTGCTCCTGCCGCTGAAGTCAGAGAGTAGGAGTGACTCCTGACAAAAAGCGGACAGTTATGAGCCCCCACACTGTCCGCTTTGTCGTTGGTGTGAGCTGAAGCAAAGTTCAGCCTACGCATCTAAAGTAACTGCTGCTCTATAAGCCCTAGGCAAAGCAATGATGAAGAAATGGCAAACCTCTCTCTGAGGCGCTGCCATCGCTCCTCACGCACCTCTTTACAAAAATTGTTGTAGTTTGATGACAAAAAATCTTGGCGGTTTGAGGTGGGAGAAAACTGGGCGATCGCCAGAAGCCAGAAATTCAGAAGGTTAAGCCCAAATCCAAAAATCTTATTCTTTCTTTAATTCTTTCCCCCTGGAAAACTTAAATTCAAAATAGTAAAATGAGATACAGAAATAAAATTGATCGTTCGTCTCTTTCGGCCTCGTAAGTTAAGTCGGTGTCTGGTAAGAGATGGAAGTAGGGAAACTATCCTGAAGGAACGCGCCTCCCCCTCACAATCCCGCATCGAACTCAATTCAGGAGACGGTTATATGAGACTTTCTTATCGCGGTACCAGCTACGATTACGATCCTATCCGTGTCGATCAGGTCGAAAGCCCCATCAAACGGCATTATCGGGGACAACCTTTCAACGTATCCTATCCCAGACATATCCCAGTACCTCAACCCATTCAAAACCTTACCTACCGGGGCGTGGCCTACCGCACGACCGGAACGGGTGGCGTAGAAGCAGTTGTGCCAGTGGCTGAGACTGCGGCCGCTATCCCGACCATCAATTGGTCTACTCGTCAGGCCCGCCAAGCGTTGATGAAGGAAGTGGGCCGGATTCATCGCACCAACATTGAGCGCAGCTTGCTCCACCGATTGGAAGTGGCTCGGGCTAAGGGTGATCAGTATCTAGTGGGTCAACTTGAGCGCGAGATGCAACAGATCGCTTGAGGAGGCTATGCGTTGATTGACTGACAACGTCTATTTACGCTGCTTCGTTTCTCCGCTAAGAACAAGGAATGGCATAGGTGATTTGCTCCCTATGCCATTCCTTTTAGGTATTAAAAACTTTGGAATACTAAAAATTAGATCCTAGAAATCAACACCTCGCTTTAGGTCGATGCCTTTTTCGGCATAGTGCTTGTGGCAAAACACTTCCGAGAGAATGCTAGCTAAATCAAAATAAGCGGGTGGGTTCTTGCAACGTCCAGTGATGATCACTTCAGTATCACGAGGCTTTCGCAGTAGGGCTTGAATGATTGGGGGTTGAGGCAACAACTCTAGATCGACCGTTGGATTCAGTTCGTCCAAAATGATGGTTTTGTAAAGACCAGAGGCGATCGCCGCCCTCGCAATTTCCCAGCCACGTTCGGCTTCAACGTAGTCGAGTTCTCGCTGTTGGCCGCGCCACACGATCGCATCGCGACCACAGCGCTGATGATCGACGAGACTTGGATAACTCTGGTGCAAGGCTGCGATCGCCGCATCTTCGGTATAGCCACTCCCCCCTTTGAGCCATTGCATAATCAGCACCCGATGCGACTTATCCTGGCTGATGCCACGTCCGATCGCCTGCAGAGCTTTCCCCAGCGCACTGGTTGATTTTCCTTTGCCTGCGCCCGTATAAATTTCAATGCCTTCGATACCCTGATGGTTGGGATGGGTTTGCTGACGGGGCCGCATTTCGGAGTGCAAGTCGGCAATATCGAGCAGAGGTCGGGGAGCGGCTCGACCTGTCGCAATGATCTCTAGGTCTTCAGGCTTGTTTTTGAGCGTGTTTGCGACCTCATCAACTGGCAGCAGACCCAGATCTAAAACTGGATTGAGCTCATCTAAAACCACAACCGAGTAAAGACCAGAGGCGATCGCCCCCTTAGCGACATCCCAACCTCGCTGCGCTTCCAGCCGATCAAATCGAGTAATTTCCTCCGCGTTAAAATGCTCGGCCCGTCCGGTGCGAACCTGATCAATCAGGTGGGGAAAGCCTCGCTGTAGGGCTTCGATGGCGGCATCTTCGTCGTAGGTGCGTCCAGGCCCCTTCAAAAACCGCAGGAGCAAAACCCGAGTCTGGAAGTGGGTGTGAATCCCCAGGCCAATCGAGCGCAAAACAACCCCCAGAGCGGCCTGAGACTTGCCCTTTCCGGCTCCATCGTAAACATGAATCTGTCCAGTTAGGCGCTCATTGCGAGTTTGCGCTGTGCGAATGCCGATGCCAGTGCGGTTCATGACGTTCAGGGGGTGCGATGAACTCTGATCTTATCTTGTCGTAATTTTGTTGCTGCAGTTTTGTTGCTGCAGTTTTATTGCTGCAGTTTTGTTGATCTGGATCGGCATAGACTGAGGAAGGGGCGATCGCTCCCAATCAGGCTTAGGGCAGGAGAACCTCCCGATGGTTTTGGTCTGGCCACTCCGGGCAATTGTATTTCAGTGCTTGTTTTTGCTAATTGCGATCGCGCTTGAAGGCTGGAGCCTACGTCGATATCTCAGGCTCCCCTACAAAGACAGCATCAAATATTCTGCAACGCTCAATCTACTCTCGACCGTCTCCGGCTGGGTGGCCTTCTTTGGCTTGGAAACCCTTGTTCCCACGGATGTCAAGCTTAGCCTGATCCTGTTTGATCAGTGGTATGGAGACATTGCGACTTTGATCATCTTGGCTGGGTTTGCCACCTTTTTCCTGACCGTTGCGGTAGAGCTAAAAGGGCTGCAGCTCCTGCAAACGCTGCTAGAAGTCCCGCCCCAAGCGGTTGTCGATATCAAAAGCCGGCGCTCAAGCGGGCTCCGAGACCTCAGAACCTCAACCGGTTCCTCCAACAATCCGGCCTATGCTGTTTTAGTTGCCAATGCCATGAGCTATAGTGCCATTCTGATCCTCTCGGTGGTGTTGCGTCTACTGGCTGCCGATGCCCTTTCACTCTAGTTTTTAGTCTTTAGTATGCTGTTGCCTGGGCTTTTGACGGCTGCCTACAAGTATTGGCAGTCGTTCTGGAATCAAATTAAACCGCCGCAGGCATTTTCTTGGCAAACGCTGATTGGCCTGAGCGTACTCGCTTGGTTTCTGTCTTTGCTCACCTCTCCTTTGACGCAATCGATTCTGGCGTTTTTGGGTTGGTGTTTTCTGATCGGTGGGGTGAGTTGGGCGTTGGCCCATACCCAGGTCGATATTCTAGGCTGGAAATTTCATCTCGGCCCCTGGGTGACAGGTGCTCTAATTTCGGTTCTGGTGTTTGTGAGTGGACAAGATACTGTGCCGCCCACTGCGTTTATTAGCTGGCCGATTATCTCGGCGGCGATCGCCGCTTTGCCCAAGTTTCTAGGCCCAGGCTTGATTTTTCAACGGCCTACTCCCCCCATCCGCCAAAATTTAGTGCTGATGGTGTTGTTAAATCTGCTGCTGAGTTGCTGGTTTCAGTTTTACTTCCTGATGCAAGACTGGCTCCAAGATTTTCCAAGTGTGCTGGCAGACGATTTTAGCCAAAGTGTATTTGTGGTCAACTTGGGTTCTCAATCCGTAGATAATTCAAGGGGAGTCTTAATTTTAGAGATGGCAGAAACTGAGCTACAGCGCCAATTGGGATCTCTAAGTTGGCCTGAGATCGAACGCTGGCTCTTGGAGCGCGACCAAAATATTGAGGCACTAGAGCGGGATGTGATGGCACGCATTCCTGTTGCCGCAGAAAATCAGTTTTGGGAGTTACGGGCTGAGGTACCGCCGGGACTGCCGGAGTATACTGTACTCTTGCAGGCCATCTGGGATGGGCCTAGCTCTAGGCCTGCCGGACATTATCTCCAAAAATCTTGTTTGGTTGAGCAGGCCAACTCATCCGAGCTTGGGCCGAACACTGGGGCAAACACTGGGGCAACAGGTCAGGCCAATGGTGCTCGCATTATCTGCAGCAGCGTCAGTACGCTCATTGATGCAGAGCCGCTTCTGGTCCAAGATGCTCAGCCTGGGCAAGCCCAATTCCTGAATTCGCAGTGAAGATTTTGGGCATTCTAGCAGTATCTTTTCTAGATTTTTCTGGATTAAAGGGAGAAGACAGGTGAGTTTGGGTCGAGTTTTCGTTATCGCTACTAATGTCTTCCGAGAAGTAATTCGCGATCGCGTTTTATATCTGATTGGCTTTTTTGCGATCGTGCTGGTGATCGCCAATGCGCTACTGCCAGATGTCGCGGCTGGAACGGAAGACAAAATTATTCTAGATTTAGGCTTGGCGGCGATCGCCATCGCTGGACTGGTGACAGCCGTGTTTGTCGGAACGGGCTTAGTCAACAAAGAGATTGAGAAGCGAACGGTTTTCGTCTTAATCTCAAAGCCCTTGAGCAATGTTGAATTTATCCTGGGCAAACATCTAGGTCTTTCGGCAGTGCTAGCGGTGCTGGTGGTGGCAATGAGCGCCATTTATGTGGCTCTGCTGACGTTCAACCAGGTGGCCTATCCATTGCCTAGTATTGCGATCGCCCTCCTCTTTTTGTTTCTAGAGCTATCGCTGATTACGGCAGCAGCCATTTTGTTTGGCGTCTTCACCAGTTCGCTGCTGGCCACGCTATTAACCTTTGGCGTTTACCTGATGGGTCACTTTAGCCAAGACTTAGTGGCGCTGGGTCAGCTTTCAGAAAATCCGAGCCTACAGCAATTTACGCAAGGGCTATACCTAGTACTCCCCGATCTATCGCGGCTAGACTTAAAGAATGAGGCGGTGTATGGGCTGTCGCTATTGCCTGCACCTGTAGATCTGCTGGGCCATGCGGTATATGGACTGCTCTATACCGGGCTGCTGTTGGCGATCGCCATCCTGATTTTTTCGCGTCGCGAATTTTGATCCCAAAAAAGAGGGCAGGTTTCGTGCCTGCCCCTATCAGCCCCTATCAGATTGAGGGATGTGCCTATTCGGTGCTGATGATTTGAGGAACTTTGAAAAACTCATCTTCGCGGTCGGGCGCACTGTCGAGAATCGTTTCCCGACCGGGGAAAGGCTGAAGATGGTCGGCACGAGTGACGTTGCTGACATCAATCGCCCGTGTGGTGGGCTGGACAGATTCAGTATCTAACTCACTTAGCTGCTCAAAATAGTCCAGGATGTCGCCGAGCTGCGTAGTAAACTGCTCTTCCTCTGCAGGCGTCAGCTCCAGACGGGCTAGCTTGGCAACTTTTTGAACTTGCTCGCGATCAATCATGTTAAGTCAGGCTGTCAAATCAGGGTAGGAAAAGCAATGAGCGGCTTAGAAAAACACATCGATTTTAGAGCGCCCAGTGGTTTTTAGCCAGTTTTGAGCTTCGATGTAGTTGTTGGGAGCCATGCGAATCGCCCGCTGCCAATATTCAGCCGCTTGGTCAAACAGCGCATTAGCCTCTTCTGAGTTGCCAGCTTCCTGTTTCCGCTCACCCAAATAGTGATAGATGACCGCCACGTTGTTAAGCGCCTGAGGCATACGAGGATTTAGCTCAAGAGCTTCCTCATAGCGCTTCAGAGCAATCTCATGTTCGCCGTTGCTGGCATGGATCAAGCCAATGTTGTAGAGGATGTAGCTGCGATCGTAGGGATCTTCCTCTAAGGTGAGCGCCTCTTCATAGTTAGCCATTGCCTCTGCATATTCTCCATCCGCCTGGGCAGACATCCCATCTCGGTAGTAGGCAAATGCTTCTTTGGCATTCTGGCTTGTGGGCAATATCTTCAAGATCAGATCCGCCATGACGGTGAAGGTCTTGTCAATGAAGTTATCGTTGCGTTGGGATCTCGGCATAGTTGCCTCTGTCAGTTCCTCTAGGAAGGGATTGGACCTGAGGGGAAATCCTCAGCGCTTTCAGGTTTGATCGCGAGGGGCGATCGCCCACTAAAAACTCACCTCTACTGTAGCGCCGAATGGCTTTTGCTCGACGCGCTAGTCGCAGAGTGTTACAAGCCTATCTCAAAGATTTAATGAAAGTCATTTGCAATAGAGAAATTTTGTTGTAATCTAATCACAGCTATTATTGACCATTATTCTCAATAGCAAGAGGTAAAGCTGATGACTACAGCCTCAACGTCTCCCCTTTCGGTGGAGCAAGATTTGGCTGACGCGCCTTGGTGGGCTGGCAATGCAAGACTTGTCAATCTGTCGGGTCGCTTGCTCGGTGCCCACGTCGCCCATGCCGGGTTGATTGTGCTCTGGGCAGGCGCAATGACTTTGTTTGAACTAAGTCGCTTTAATCCAGCCCAGCCTATGTATGAGCAAGGATTAATCTTGCTGCCCCATCTGGCGACTCAAGGCTGGGGGATTGGCAGCGGCGGAGCAGTTGTAGATACCTATCCCTACTTTGTGATTGGGGCACTCCACCTAATTTCATCGGCTTTCCTAGGATTTGGTGGGATCTTCCATTCCCTCAAAGGTCCAGCAAAGCTAGAGCAGCGTTTTCCAGCCTTTGGCTACGCTTGGGCCGATACCGACAAGATGACGACGATTTTAGGCATTCACCTCACCCTGCTCGGAACAGGAGCTTTGCTGCTGGTCGCGAAAGCCATGTGGTTTGGTGGCTTGTATGACCCCGCCATTGAGAATGTCCGCACGGTCAGCGATCCAACCCTCGATCCGGGGATTATCTTTGGCTATCTCTTTGGCGCAATTGGCCATAACTGGATTGCCAGTGTCAATAACCTGGAAGACGTGATTGGAGGCCACATTTGGGTCGGCGTCATGCTGATCACAGGCGGCATTTTTCACATCTTGACAAAACCGTTTGGCTGGACGCGATCGCTCTTTGTCTGGTCGGGTGAAGCCTATCTGTCTTACGGCCTGGGCGCACTAGCCCTGATGGGTTTCATCGCCACATTCTTTGTCTCCGTCAACACCACCGTTTACCCAGAAGTTTTCTACGGGCCAGCGTTGCAGATTCGGCAAAACATCCTGCCCTATTTCTCCTCTCCCAACCCCGACCTCGTTTCATCGCGTACCTGGCTCGCCAATGCTCACTTTTGGCTGGCTTTCTTTTTACTGCAAGGCCACATCTGGCATGCCTTGAGAGCCAGAGGCTTTGATTTCCGCACAGGTCGAGTCATCGCAGCAGCAACGGTTGCTCAACCGTAAGTTTGCATCCTAATTAGAAATACCGCTAATTGGGAATGCTGCACGAACTCTATTGATAAAAACTTTCAAGGAGACTGATGTATGACCGCTGTTGCCACTGAACGTCTCAACTCTCAGGTGGGATGGTGGGCTGGAAACGCCCGCTTGACCAACCTCTCTGGAAAACTGCTAGGCGCACATGTTGCCCATGCGGGTTTGATCTTGCTGTGGGCAGGTGCCATGACGCTGTTTGAGCTGTCTCGCTACAGCCCCGATGTGCCGATG
Organism: Elainellales cyanobacterium; assembly: GCA_041746655.1. Classification (GTDB taxonomy): domain Bacteria; phylum Cyanobacteriota; class Cyanobacteriia; order Elainellales; family Elainellaceae; genus JBGTGR01. The sequence continues at coordinate 86,450 of JBGTGR010000022.1, forward strand.
TATGAGCAAGGGCTGATTTTGCTGCCCCATCTGGCGACTCTAGGCTGGGGCGTTGGAGCGGGGGGTGAAATTGTTGAGACCTATCCCTACTTTGTGGTGGGTGTCCTACACCTGATTTCTTCAGCCGTACTGGGAGCTGGAGGGCTATATCATGCGCTGCTAGGGCCAGAGGTTTTAGAAGATAACCGCTCGTTTGCAGGGTTGTTTGGTTACGACTGGAAAGACCAGGATAAAATGACCACCATTTTGGGCATTCATCTGACCCTGCTGGGAGTGGGTGCCTTGTTACTCGTCGCCAAGGCTATGTTTGGGGGCGGGTTGTTTGACCCGTGGATGGGCGCAATGGGGGATGTCCGTGGGGTGGCACATCCAACGCTGAACCCGGTGACAATCTATGGCTATCTGTTTGGCTTGCAAGGGCCAGAGGGAATGGCGGCAGTTGACAACCTGGAAGATGTGGTCGGAGGTCACATCTGGATCGGGTTGGTCTTGATTACGGGTGGTATTTTCCACATTTTGACGAAGCCATTTGCTTGGGCTCGTCGCGTGTTGATCTACTCCGGTGAGGCTTATCTGTCTTACAGTTTGGGGGCGATCGCCTACATGGGCTTTTTCGCCGCCTATTTTGTCACGGTCAACAACACGGTTTATCCAGAAGTTTTTTATGGCCCGGTGGGGGCGATCGAAGCCGCAACTGGGGAAGTTTCGGCGCGGGGATGGCTCGCGACCTTCCATTTCGTCCTAGCGATTCTGTTTTTGTGTGGCCACATCTGGCACGCCATTCGGGCGAGAGCGGCAGAAGCAGGGTTTGATTTCCAAACAGGAGAAATGGTTTTGGCAGCGCCCAATCCTCAAACTGGAAATCTCCAGACGCCTATCAATGCCTCTGACTTGTCGCTGAGCTTTCTAAAAAACTTACCCATCTATCGAGTTGGGCTTTCTCCCCTGTCGAGAGGGCTTGAAGTCGGTATGGCACACGGCTACTGGCTGATTGGTCCCTTTGCCAAACTTGGTCCCCTGCGGGACTCTGAATCGGCCAATCTAGTCGGACTGATTGCAGCAGCCAGTCTGATCATCATTCTGACGGTTTGCTTGTCGATTTATGGCACGGCCACCTTTAAGCGGCAGGTCACGACTGCACCCCAGGTGATGTATCTAACGGCAAATCCAGCGATTCCCAACTCGATCAAAACCGTTGAAGGCTGGAGTCAATTTACAGGAGGTTTCTTGATTGGTGGGGTTGGCGGCGCAATTTTTGCCTACCTGCTGCTCAGTAACCTCGATCAGTTTGCTCAGATTGCTCAAGCGCTTCCGCAATAGCATCGGGCGCATTTCAGAGTTTGTTAAATCGGTTCGTTGAATCGATTCGTTGAATCAGTTTGTTAAATCGGTTCGTTGAATCGGTTCGTTGAATCCGTTAGTTGAATCAGATTGTTAGGAGTCAGCATGTCTAAAGTTGGATTATTTTACGGAACGCAGACTGGCAATACTCAAACCGCTGCCGAAACGATTCAGCAGGCGCTGGGTGGAGACAGCGTGGTGACGCTACATGACATTGCCGACGCCGAAACAGATGACTTTGCCGCCTATGACTACATCATCGTCGGTTGCCCCACCTGGAATATTGGTGAATTGCAAAGCGACTGGGAGGGCTTTTACGATGAGCTAGATGAAGTTGACTTTAGCGGCAAGAAGGTGGCCTATTTCGGGGCAGGCGATCAGATTGGGTATGCCGATAATTTTCAGGATGCGATGGGCATTTTGGAGGAGAAAATCTCGGAACTGGGCGGCACTACGGTCGGATATTGGCCGACAGATGGCTATGAATTTGATGACTCTAAAGCCGTTCGCAATGGCAAGTTTGTCGGTTTGGCCCTAGATGAGGATAATCAGTCGGAGCTGACAGACGAGCGCATCCAGTCTTGGACCAATCAACTCAAGCAAGAGTTTGGCCTCTAGAGCCTACGGAATCTCTGCTTAGCCCAATAATAGTGCAGCATCCGGCTTCCGATGACTTAGGCCATGATCGCGACTGGATGCTGTATTCTCTCCAGATTTTGGATTGTTTTTAAGGTGAGGTTAAGGTCCGTACCCTGGAGTGATATATTGAGAAACAATTGCATTAGATAGGAAAAGCTACAACTTAATTCATTCCTGAGAACGTTGGTCTCAGATGGAGTTGTGGCTTCGCCTAAATCGCAAGTCTCAAGAAAATTTAATTTCTTTGAGAAAGATTCTATCTAAGGCTCAGCCTTTTGCCATGTTGATTTACGAAGGGAACGTTAAGGAATGAAGCGTAGAAATTTCCTGACCTATGTGGGTATTGCTGCGATCGCAGGTACACTAACGATCGCCTGTGACAATACGCCAACGGCAACAGGACCAGCCACAGAAAGTCCGGCAGCCACAACAGGGGAATTAACCATCTACTCAGGCCGAAATGAAGAGCTGATTGGGCCGCTGCTAGAGCAGTTTCAGACAGACACAGGCATTACAGTCAATGTGCGTTACGGGGATACCGCCGAACTAGCGGCTGCCATTTTAGAAGAAGGGCAGAATTCACCCGCTGATGTCTACTTTGGCCAGGATGCCGGAGCCTTGGGAGCGCTACAGAGCGAAAACCGCACTCGTCCTTTACCTGACAATCTGCTCAATCAGGTCGATAGCCGTTTTCGTTCGCCAGAAGGTCAATGGATTGGGATTTCGGGTCGGGCTCGCGTTTTAGCCTACAACGTCAATCAGGTCAGCGAAGATGAGCTTCCTGACTCCATCTGGGATCTGACTGAAGAAAACTGGCGGGGTCGGGTTGGTTGGGCTCCCACCAATGGATCATTTCAGGCTTTCGTGACGGCGTTGCGGGTGACGGAGGGAGACGAGAGAGCCCTAGAGTGGCTCCAAGCAATGGAAGCCAACGACGCTCAGGACTATCGTAACAACACCACGATTGTAGAAGCACTCGGTCGGGGAGAGATCGAAATTGGCCTGGTGAACAACTACTATCTGGGGCGATTTACGGCTGAAGATCCAGACTTTCCGGTGGCCCATCACTATACCGAGGAGGATGCAGGCTCGATGATCAACGTAGCAGGAGTCGCGATTGTCGATACAACCGATCAAGAAGAGCAGGCGATCGCTTTGGTTGAATACCTGCTCCGCCCTGAGTCTCAGCAATATTTTGCTCAAGAAACAAATGAATATCCTCTGGTTCAAGGAGTCGCAGGTCCTACCGATCAGGTACCTCTGGAGCAAATTAACACTCCAGATATTGATCTGAGTAATCTAGAAGATTTGGATGGAACGTTAGCGCTTCTTCAGCAGGCTGGCGTGCTCTAGAAGCGCTTCGTAGCTGTCGAATCAGACAAAATCATCAATAGTTTTTACCGCTTCTCTAGGCACAGCTTTGCTGTGCCTTTTTTAGTGGCATGAGCGGTGGAGCACTCTAGTGGGTGTTCCAGATCACAAGAATTGCACCACTTTCTCACGGGCGATCGCCCCTCGAAATCACGGGAATTGCACGATCATCATCACCGATTGCCTGGGGAAGGATCACGTCGGCAGAGACAAGAGCAGTTCATACTAGAGCCCTGAGTCCTAGTAAAAATACGGTTGACTTACCAAAAGGAGCCACATGGTGCGATCGCTCGCCCGGATGCACAACAGACCTATCGCGCCAAATCTGAAACTATCCTGTCCCACTGTTCAATTCGATGAAAAACAATCTCAGCCATTTATTTCAAGTCCGGTCTAGAGTCCGAGCCGATGAAAGGGATCATTTTCTTGCATCAGTTCAAGTACGGAGTTGACTTCATCATGGCTAACCACGATTCCCCCTTCTCTCCCGAAGGGGACCCCGATCCTACTCAAGACCCTCTAAAAGAGATGCGCCCCCACTCCCTTCTTAATGATGTTGTCATTTTTCCTGACGGTTCTGTCACTTGGTCAGATAGCGAGCCTAATTTCTCTCGTAAACCCCAAACTTCTCCCCACGGTCAATCTCCTGGAGTCCAGCCTCAGAAACCTGCTCCTCAACGCCACTATCACCATCACTGTTACCACCATGTTTATTGGCATCCCCAAGCTCAGGGATGGCGATGGTTTATGGTGACGACAGGGGTGGCGATCGCCAGCATTTTGCTCCTTCAGCTCTGGCAACTCTGGCCATTGTGGGCGACTTCAGACAAAATCAGTCCTGAAACACCGTCGAGGTTGAAAAAGCTTTAAGGTTCACTCTTCCAGTCGCTTCAACTGCAACATTGGCTCTCCTCGGACAGTCCACCAGGACATCAATGAGTGAAGGAGCGATCGCTGCAGCAGACTATGTTCTAAATCGCTCAGCTGTTTAAGCAAGGTCAACTTCCGGCGATTAACGCTCTGCAAGCAAAAGAACGTTCCCTCTGGATCGATCGAAAACTCTTCTGCCAACAAGACTAAGCTGCTCCCTTCATACACCAACTCCTGAACCACCTCACCCAAAAGTACGTAGTTTTTGAGAACTCTCGAATTACGCTCTTTGATAGACAGGGCATTGATGTCGCGGGCGATCGCTTCCAGTTCTTGTTGAGCCCGTATAATTCGCCGAATCTGCTGTTGCATGGCTCGGCTACTGGTGGATAGCTGCAATCTCAGAGCCGAACAAGCTGTTTGAACTTTTGATAGCAATTGCCGAAATGTTTTTTTCTTCATCTCAAGCTCGATATAGGGGGCAGCAACTTTACGGGATGGCAGCCAAGTTTATGCGGATAGCGTTTAAATGAGCCTATCCTTGCCTGCTTTCACGAGTGTCTAATGGCATGTACTTCTACGATGCTTTGACGTATGCAACGGATTGGCTGGTGTAACTTGACTCAGTGAAGTGGGGGTTGAGATTTAGATTTTGTAGCCTACATCAGTAAATTGCAATCACCAAGGTGGGGGAAAATCTGGGTGATTGTCCTGAAAGTAGAAAAATTGGCTGTCAAGAGAAGGCAGTAGAGATAGATGTTCTGCAAAAATGGGCGATTTTTGTCTTTTGGCAGCTAGTTTGTTAGTGCAAGGGTCGAATGCTGATGCCCAGCTTCCGCCGTCGAAAGAACCACCCGCCGTTCATGCGGAGGAGGAGCCGACCTGCCAGCCTTCTCCTGATCCGCAGGCGATCGCCCATGCCGAAACCCACCTGCCCGAATTTAGTCCGGCTGATGCTGCGCCGTTCATCGTACCAACCGAGATCGCTGAGCCGGAGGTGCTTCCATCTCCACCACCACCCACCCAGCTAGAGCGATCGCAGCCCGAGCCTCAGCCCCACCTTGAGCAGTCTTGGCTTCCACCCCCTGCGACTCCTGCCGTCCGTCTGCCCTCGCCCCAACCTGTCCTGACAACTCCCCGGCCTGTCTCTGGCAGTCAGCTTTATCAACAGCGCTGGGTAGCCCTACGAGCGGGCAGAACCTATACTCGCCTACCCGCCAACAGCTTTCAGGCTGACTGGATTAACGCAACGCAGCAACCGACTTACGAGCAGTGGGTGCAACTGCTGGCCCAAGAAGCTCGGGGCATGGCGCGAGGGCAAGGTTCTAATCAATTGACAGTTTTGTTGGGAGATTCACTCTCTCTCTGGTTTCCGCCAGAGCGGATGACGGGCGATCGCTTCTGGCTCAATCAGGGTATCTCCGGCGATACGACGGCTGGCGTGTTGAGACGGCTATCGGCGCTAGATAATACTCGTCCCACTGTTGTGCATGTCATGGTAGGCATTAATGACCTGCGGCGCGGCGCAACCGATGGAGAAGTGTTGGGCAATCTGCGGCAAATCATGCGACAACTGCGGCAGCGTCATCCCCAAGCTGAAGTTGTGGTTCATTCGATCTTGCCCACCCGACTGAGCGAAATTTCGGGCGATCGCATCCGTCAGCTCAATCAAAATCTAGCGGCGATCGCCCAGCAAGAAAATGTAGCCTTCCTAAATGTTGCGGCTGATTTTAGCGACGCACAAGGCAACCTCCGGCAAGACTTAACCACCGACGGTCTTCACCTCAACCCTTCCGGCTATGCCCTGTGGCAGTTGGCCCTTCGCTAGCGGAAGAACAACAGCTTGTACCTCAGATCACGATTTTGATCAGCAAAGTAGTAGATAATGAGCCAACTCTACAGACAATCATGCTGGTCTTTTCCCAATTGTGCTTCTAGATTCAACTCGCTTACTCTTCGATTTGCAGCAGGTGAATCAAATCGTCCAGAACTTCGCAGGCTGTTTGGAGCCAGCGGCGATCGCCTCCTGCGCCACCCAAGGGTTGGTCGAGAAGTTTGACTGTGCCTTTGCCCGCATCTGGATTGTCGAACCCGATCGCACTGCGCTGAGAATGGTGGCCTCTTCAGGGTTATATCCTCGCACGGATGGGTCGTTCGCCCGTGTGCCGATGGGGTCGTTTAAGATTGGCAAAATTGCTCAGAACTGCATCCCTTTTCTCAGCAATCGATTGGCTGAAGAGTCCTGGGTGAAAGACCGAGAATGGGCGATCGCCACCCAAATTTGTGGCTTTGCGGGCTATCCACTGGTGGTGGGAGGAGAGGTAATTGGCGTCTTGGCCGTATTTAGCCGTGAGCCTTTGCCTGCCGAGTTTTTGGAGGTGTTGCAACTGCTCTGCACCTCGGTTGCCGTCACCTTAAAAAATGCGTTTCTGTACCAAGAACAGCAGTTGCGTTCGACATCCCATCACCCCAGCACACCGCTCAATCAAGGCCCGCTGTCAGAACATTTGGCTGCAATTTTGCAGGGAGCGCGGTTGACGCTGGTGGGGACAGAGCGATCGCTCAGCACCACAGTTACCTTCGCCTTCCTACGAGTAGCAGAAATCTTACGAACGCTGGACTGTGCCTACTGTCGCCTCACCTATGCCGCCCAACAGGTCATGCTAGAGGCCGTCATTTCCGATCCAACGCCAAATGTTACAACGCCAAATGTTACAACGCCAAACGTTACAGAGGCCATTGAGGTTGCCTTTGCTGACCTTACCCTGACGCTGGACTGTCTGGGTGGATCGCTCCACACTCAGGCCAGCCACAACCCCACTATCAAAGAACTGGTCGTGCAGGTTCCCTATCCGCCGGAGTCGGCAGGCCAAACAGTAAAAATCTGCTGTGATCCGCCTCTAGTGCAGTGGGCCTTGACTCATTTGGCTTACCTGGCTGGATTGACGGTTGGTTCGTCATTAGACAAGAAGGTGCCTGTACTGACCAATCAGCTGGATCAAGTTCACCAGCATGAGACTGTGATCTGGGTGGCGACGGATGCTCGTTCTGTTCCGACTGGAGTTCGAGCCAGGATAGATCTTTCCGCATCTCCTGATCAGCTCCAGCAGGCAGCAGCGGCAGTTTTGCAAGGAAAAACTTGGGGCTTGGCACCCGAAACAGCAATGACTCTGCCCCCCTTATCGCAACGAGAGCGAGAAGTCATGAAACTGCTAGCTCAGGGATTGCGCGATCGCGACATTGCTAGCCAGCTTTATATCAGCGAACGCACCGTCAAGTTTCACATCAACAATTTGCTCACCAAGCTCAATGCTTCGACCCGCGTACAAGCCCTCCATCAAGCGATAGTACAAGGGTGGATTGACGCGCACCTGTCTATTTAGTCAGGGGCAGCGATGAGTTAAAACATCCTGTAGTTTAACGCCTGTCTCTAGTGATAGACCTGATCTTTTTGTGATTGAAGATACAGGTTCATCTGGGTTGAACTCTTAATCTCCCTATGAGAGACGGTTCGAAATGTGGGGCTTGCGATCGCATTTTGAACACATCATTTGAACACATCTATTTCAAGCAATAAGGCGCTGCTGATTGACTGATATTCAGCAACGTTGGAAATAGTCTCTTGCAGAGATTTGAGATTGCTAATTCAGGAGAAAGTTTATGCCTTCAGTTGATATTCCTGCTCATCAGGCTGGCGATTTCTTTGTTGACTATGAGGAAAAAGTTTTCCCTGATGTCAAAGCAGAACCTGGCGAAAAAGCGCTGGTTACATTCCATACCGTTGCTTTTGAAGGCTCCATTGGCTTGGTAAATTTGCTGACCGCCACCCGAATTTTACGCAAAGGCTTTGATACTTCAATTTTGCTCTATGGACCGGGTGTGACCCTGGGCATTCAAAGAGGATTTCCAAAATTGGGAGATGAAGCCTTTCCAGGACATTTGGCCATGAACAATCAGATCACAAAATTCATGGAAGAAGGTGGGAAAGTATTTGCCTGTCGATTTGCTTTGCAGGCGCTTTATGGGCATGGCGAACCTTCTTTGATTCCAGGAATTAAACCCATTAGTCCACTCGATGTTTTAGATATTGTCTTGATGCATCGCAAAGAAGGAGCGCTGATTTTGGATACCTGGACGCTGTAGCGCCAAGAAGTGACAGAAGAAGTCATTTTTGAATATTCAACCTCTTGCCAATATGTGGGTCATTATCAACTCAAAATGAACTCAAATATTTGCAAGAGGGGTCACGAATTGCAGAGGTGGAATGGTGAGTACATCCCGAATTGTTCGAGCCGCCGCAGTCCAGATCAGTCCCGTATTATTTAGTCGGCAGGGCACGACCGATAAGGTGATAGAGGCGATCGCCCAAGCTGCCCAACAAGGCGTAGAGCTAGTCGTTTTCCCCGAAACGTTCGTTCCCTACTATCCCTACTTTTCTTTTGTTTATCCCCCTGTTCTGATCGGCAAAGAGCACATGCGCCTGTACGAAGAGGCAGTAGAAGTGCCAGGACCTGTCACAGAAGCGGTCAGCCGAGCCGCTCAAGCCCACGGGGTAGTAGTGGTGCTGGGGGTAAATGAGCGCGATCACGGTTCGCTTTACAATACGCAGCTGGTTTTTGATGCCGATGGCAAGCTCGTGCTCAAGCGCCGCAAGATTACGCCGACCTACCATGAGCGGATGATTTGGGGACAGGGAGATGGTTCTGGCCTCAAGGTCGTTGAAACCGCAGTAGGAAGCGTTGGAGCCTTGGCTTGTTGGGAACATTACAACCCGCTGGCCCGCTATGCCTTGATGGCGCAACATGAGCAGATTCACTGTGCTCAGTTTCCTGGGTCGATGGTGGGGCAAATTTTCGCGGATCAGATTGAGGTGACGATCCGCCACCATGCCCTAGAAGCTGGATGTTTTGTGATCAATGCAACGGGCTGGCTTTCCCTAGAACAGGTTGCCGAAATCATGCCAGATGAGAAGCTACAGCGAGTCTTAAGCGGAGGCTGCTACACGGCCATCATTGGCCCGGAAGGCAATCCGCTCTGTCCGCCGATTACGGAAGGGGAAGGCATGGCGATCGCCGATTTAGACTTCTCCCTGATTACCAAACGCAAGCGCATGATGGACTCCGTCGGTCATTACGCTCGGCCTGAACTGCTACAGCTCTGGCTAAATTCAGAAGCGCGATCGCCTATGCAAGAAATGGAGCCTGGTTTACCCCAAGCCAGCATCCCAGAAAGCAGTCCTGAACCTTCGACTCCCAACAACAAAGCCATTCTAGATCTACCGTTCCGAACACCGCCGCTCTCTGAATCCAAATCGTGAACCGCCCCTCATAAATCAATGCCAATCAGCCATCGCCAATCGATATGAACAAACAGCAGTTGATTACAGAGTTGCAGTCTCACGGATTGAAGTGGGTCGATGCATCGCAGGGAGCCTCTGGACGCAAGGGCGGAGCAGGGCCATCGGATCACAAAGCCGTCACAATCGACGGCACGACAGTCATGGTTCCGGTCTACAACAGTCCGGCAGGTGCCTCTCCCTATGCGGTTGAGTTTGCAGCCTCTGCGGCTCGTCCGGCAGCTCAGGCCGTACTGAAGTTAAATAATCGGGCGATCGCCCCCATCACCTTTCCAGCCCAACCCAAGTTCTACAGCCTCACTACGTCTGACGGCATTCCCTACTGGAAAATTGGACTGCTGCACTCCCGCGATGTGTTGGCAACAACGGTGCTGCAAACCTGTATGCGATATGGCGATACAGCCACATCTTGCCAATTTTGCGCGATCGGGCAATCGCTGGCTGCTGGACGCACCATCGCCCGCAAGACGCCAGAGCAGTTGGCCGAAGTTGCAGAGGCTGCTGTCCGGCTAGATGGTGTGCAGCATATGGTGATGACGACCGGAACACCAAACAAGAGCGATCGCGGCGCGGCCTATCTGGCTGACTGTGCGCGAGCCATTAAAGCTAGGGTCAATCTACCCATTCAGGCCCAGTGCGAACCGCCCGATGACTTTATCTGGTTTCGGCGGATGCGGGCCGCAGGCATTGACAGCTTGGGGATGCATCTGGAAGCCGTTGATCCAGAAGTGCGGGCCAAAATCATGCCTGGAAAGGCGGAAGTTCCGGTGGAATACTACTTTCAGGCTTTTGCGGCAGCGGTAGAAGTGTTTGGTAGAGGTCAGGTAAGCACCTATCTCTTGGCAGGATTGGGCGACTCGCTAACAACACTGCTGACTGCCTGCCAAAAGCTAATTGGGCTGGGCGTTTATCCCTTTGTGGTGCCGTTTGTGCCGATTGGGGATACTCCCCTTGCAGATCACCAACCTCCAAATGGCGAATTTATGCTGACGCTCTATCAAGAAGTGGGGGCAATGCTAAAGCGCTCTGACTTCCAATCTCAGGATATGAAAGCCGGATGTGCAAAATGTGGCGCTTGTTCGGCCCTATCGACCTTTGAATCTTGAGTTGCAACTATGGCCAAAACCTACACGTATAAGCTGGCAGAAACGCCACAGGAATATCGAGCTTATTTTCAGCTCCGCAGTGCGATCTTTGCCGAAGAGCAAAGCCTGTTTGACGGCAGCGATGAAGATGACTTAGACGAGATTGCTTACCCGATTGTGGCGATCGCCCACCTCGATGATGCAGACAGCGCTCCTAGCAAATCCCAAGTAGTGGGAGTCGTTCGAATTTATGAATTAGAACCCCGGCTCTGGTATGGGGGCCGTTTGGGGGTGCATCCCGACTATCGGCGGGTCGGCCAGATTGGCAAAGGCTTGATCTATAAGGCAGTCACCACGGCCAATAGCTGGGGCTGCGATCGCTTCCTAGCCACTGTTCAACTCCAAAACGTCAAGTTTTTTCGCCGCCAGCATTGGCACTCTCTCGAAGAAATGACCATTCGCGATCGCCCCCATCACCTGATGGAAGCCGAACTCGATCACTACCCGCCCAGCGGCGAACTCCGCCCCCTGCTGCTGCCCCGCACCCGCGAAGCGTCATGAACCTGGAAGAACTGGCTACCCATCTGCGGCAAGCTTTAGGCGTTCAACAAAAGCAGGATATCCAAATTGCTGCCCGCTACTTGCAACCCCATTTTGCCCAGCCTGACTCGATTTTGCTAGGAGACGACTGTGCGGCCATTCCAGACGGAGATGGATATTTGCTACTGGCGGCAGAAGGCATTTGGCCCCAGCTGATTGAAACCGACCCCTGGTTTGCTGGATGGTGTGCCGTGATGGTAAATGTCAGCGATATTTATGCGATGGGCGGGCGACCGTTGGCTGTGGTGGATACGATCTGGCATCAGCCTCACACCAACTCAGATGCGCTTTGGGCTGGAATGTTGGCCGCTTCGCAAGCCTATCAGGTGCCGATTGTGGGTGGGCACAGCAACCACCACAGCCCGTATGATGCGCTTTCGGTGGCGATTTTGGGACGCTCCAACAGCCTACTTTCCAGCTTCAAGGCTCGTCCGGGAGATGTCGTGCTGATGGCGATTGACCTGCGGGGGCGATCGCATCCCCACTATCCCTTCTGGAATGCAACACAAGAAGCTCCCCCTGAGCGATTGCGAGCCGACCTGTCACTCCTGCCCCAGTTGGCCGAATCAGGCTTCTGTGACGCTGCCAAAGACATCAGCATGGGTGGTGTGATGGGTACCTTGCTGATGCTGCTAGAAGCTTCTCGCTGTGGAGCCGTGCTTGACCTGGCGGCAGTTCCCCGCCCTGCCGAGATTCCGCTAGAGCATTGGCTGCTGTTCTTTCCCAGCTACGGCTTTCTGCTCAGCGTCCGACCCGACCAAGTGGCGGCAGTTCAGGCAGAGTTTCGAGCGCAAGAATTGGTCTGTGAGGCGATCGCCCACCTCCAACCCTCTCCCCAACTCCTACTCCGTCACAAAGATGAAGAAACCCTGTTTTGGGATCTCTCTGAGCAACCGCTGACAGGCTTTTCAGCGCCTATCCCCCTATGACTCAGCCGCTCCGAATTGCCCTCTTCACCTACTCCACTCAGCCCAGAGGCAGCGTTGTGCATACGCTAGAACTGGCCATAGCGCTTCACGGGTTAGGCCAAGAGGTTTGTATCTATGCGTTGGATAAAGATGGTAGTGGCTTTGGGCGATCGCTCCCGTGCCAAGTCAAACTCATTCCAGCCCAGCCTGCCCCTGCTGATATCGATCGCCTGATTCAGCAACGCATCCAAGAATTCGTTGATTATCTCAGTGCTGCTGCCCTCACCTACGACTGCTACCATGCTCAGGACTGCCTCAGCGCCAATGCTCTGGCCCATCTACGAACTGCAGGAAAGATTCCTGCTTTCATTCGCACCGTCCACCACATTGAGGCATTTACCAGCCCCTACCTGCAACGCTGTCAGGATCGCTCTATTCAAGAGGCCGATCTTTGCCTTTGCGTCAGTCAAATCTGGCAGCAGGCGCTTCGGGAGCAATACCAAGTCAAGGCACCGCGTGTAAACAATGGCGTGAATCTGGCCCGTTTTCGGTCCCTTCAAGATGGTTCGGAACCGAGATTTGGAGAAGTGTTAGGGCTTTCTAACGGCCCCGTTTATCTGACAGTCGGTGGGATTGAGCCACGCAAGAACTCAATTACGCTCTTGCAAGCGTTTGCTCAAGTCTTAGTTGTCCATCCCCAGGCGCAGCTTGTCATCGCGGGAGGTGCCACACTCTTTGACTACCAATCCTACCGGGCCGCCTTTTTCGCTGAAGCGGAAGGATTAGGTATTGAGATTGGCAAATCCGTCCTTTTACCGGGCGTGATTGCAGAGGCCGATCTGCCCACCCTATATCGTCTAGCAGATGCCTTTGTTTTTCCGTCCTTGCAAGAAGGTTGGGGATTGGTTGTTCTGGAAGCCCTCGCCTCTGGCATTCCGGTGATCACGGCCCGACAACCCCCCTTTACTGAATTTCTGTCTGATCAGGATGCCCTCTTGGTCGATCCGCAGGATGTGGAGGCGATCGCCCAGGCTATGCGTTCTGCCCTTCAGCCCAAAGTTGCTTTATCCCTGTGTGAGCAAGGTCTACAGGTTGTGACTCGCTATACTTGGGATGCATCCGCCCAGCAGCATTTGCAGTATTATCTATGCCAGAAATTCGATTCAAAGTAGAGTGGCCCGATGGCGTGCAGTCAATTTGCTACTCACCATCGCTAATCGTTCAGCAATATTTAGAGGCAGGTGCTGAGTATAGCTTGGAAGACTTTGTGACGCGATCGCGCACTGCCTTGCAAATTGGGAGCGATCGCGTTCAAGCAAAGTTTGGCTTTCCCTGTAGTTTAGCGATGGGCCAAATTCAGCAAATCGAATCTATCGCCACCCAATATCGCCAACTTCCCGACCCCAAAGTCTGCCTCGTCCAATTCATTCAGTAGTCTCCTGACTCTTACCCTTTACCCTCAATGCCACCCCTCCAACCCTGGAAAACGCTTCATTCTGAACTTGTCTTCGACCATCGCTGGTACAAAGTTCGGCAGGATAAAGTTGAGCTACCCAACGGTGCGGTTGTTGAGGATTATTTGCTGAGCGTCAGGCCAGATGTGGCTTTGGTGTTGCCAATCACGACAGAACAGGAAGTCGTGCTAGTGCGGCAATATCGACATGGGGCTGAAGAGATTTTGGTGGAGCTGCCAGCGGGGACGTTTAACCCGGCGCTAGAGCAGGCTGAAGTTGCTGCCATGCGGGAGCTACAGGAGGAAACGGGCTATGTGGGCGATCGCCTCATTCGCCTGACAACGCTCTACGACAACCCAGTCAAGGAAACCAACAAAATTCACTTGTTTCTGGCTCAGAATGTGAGAAAGGTGCAGGCGCAAAAATTAGATCCAACGGAAGAGATCGAGGTTGTTTTAGTCCCATTGGCAGACATTCTAGAAAAAATCAGTCAGGATGAAATCAAGGTAGCGGGCACGGTTGCCGCCATTTTTCTGGGCCTCCAATTTTTAGCAACCGATCGCTCCTAGTTGGCATTCGTTCCCGTTGGTGTAGGTCTGTTCGTCAGGCTTCTTCTCCCCCCTTGGTAGAAGTCCAGCAGATTGAGCCATCCTGGAAGAGGGAATGTCAAGATCAACGCAGAAGCAGGACTACGGAACCACTATGCCAGACCCCGGAGTTTCGATTGCCCAGCATTACCACCAGCGGACCAAATACGCTCCGCAGACGATTAATAGCAAGTCTCACGACATCGATTGGGGCAATCAGCCTGTTCCGTTTAAGGAATACAAGATCGGGACGCCCTTCGACCTCAAGCCCTATCTGACAGCTCAGGATCAGCTCGCGGTCGATGTGGATACGAAAAACTGGCAGCGGATATCGCGTCTGCTGTTTTGCAGCTATGGTCTGACGATCCGGATGATGACGATGAGTGGCGAGCCGATTTACTTCCGGGCGTCTCCCTCGGCAGGCGGGCTCTATCCAGCGGAAATTTATTTGATTTCGAGAGGAACATCACTTTTACCCGCTGGACTCTACAACTACCAGCCCAAGACCCATTCCCTCCTACGCTTCTGGGATAGCGAAGTTTGGACAGCGCTCCGAGAAGCCTGCCTCTGGCATCCTACCCTCGATAATACGCAGTTGGCGATCGTGACGACAGCCGTCTTTTTCCGGTCGGCTTGGCGATATCAGGATCGGGCCTATCGCCGGATTTTCTTAGATACGGGGCATTTACTGGGAAATATTGAGCTGGCAGCGGCGATCAATGATTATCGACCTCACTTGATTGGCGGGTTTGCTGACACGTCGGTCAATCAGTTGCTCTATCTAGATCCCGAACAGGAAGGGGCGATCGCCGTCATGGCCTTGGCTGATTTACTAGAAATCGAGCAAAATTTGCCGCTGGCTCCCACCGTTTTACCGTCTGCCGTACAAACTGATTACCCGGAGATTCCAGACGGTGAACTGTTGGTATACTGCCATCGTGCAACAGAGATTGCCCCCAGTCCCCAAGCCGATCAGCCGATGTCTGGTTCTGTGGCTAAAGCTACTCCTGTCTCTGGAGAGCAGCCTTCGGAAGATAAATATAACTTTCCTTTTTGTTTGAAGGTCGCAACGGCCACCGCACCGATCGACTGGGGCGAAAACCTAGCAGATTTGGAGAGCACCATTCTCAAGCGTCGCTCGACACGGGCCTATAGTGGGGCCAATCTGACGTTAGATGAGCTAAAAGCGCTGTTGGATTTCACTTACCAGCCCCAAAACTATGTCGATCAGGGACTAGACCGATCGCCCGATTATTTTGATCTGGGCTTGATTGAAACCTTTATTGCAGTGTCAGGAGTTGAGGGGCTAGAGGAAGGCTGCTATTACTATGCGCCTAAAGCTCAGGAACTGCGGCAGATTCGCTTTAAGAATTTTCGGCGTGAACTGCATTTTCTCTGTCTCAAACAAGATTTGGGCCGGGATGCGGGGGCCGTGCTGTTTCACACCGCCGATCTCCAAAGTGCAGTGGCTCGCTATGGCGATCGCGTCTATCGCTATCTCCACATGGATGCCGGACATTTGGGCCAGCGGTTAAACCTGGCAGCGATTCGCTTAGGGCTAGGCGTCAGCGGCATCGGCGGTTTTTTTGACGATGAAGTCAATGAGGTACTGGGCATCCCAACCGATGAAGCCGCACTCTACATCACAACCCTGGGCCGCCCAAAATCTTGACAATGATCGCTCCCCCGTAAAGTAGCTGCAAGACCAGTTGATAAATACTGTCCCACTGCTGGATCGGGGCGATCGCTTCCTGCTTCGTCAACACCGTTGGCACGTCCTGAGGTCGTTTAGTATGAACGGCATCGATGCCTGTCACGTCAAGATTGAGCACTTCCCGATAGAGAAACAGCAAGGCACTGAGGGCTTGATTTTGAGCCGAAACAGAGACCTGCTCCTCAACAGCTAGATACGTTAGAAATGCTTCGATTTCAGCTCTACCCATTTTTTGGGGATGGCGCTTATTGTGAAACAGGATGTAGCGACAAATTCACTGCACGCAGGTTTCTTCAGTGCGGTAGGCATAGTGCTTGAGACGAATAGCATCCCGCACCTGATCTAGCAGTTTTCTAGGAGGTAGTTGCATAAAGACAGGTAGATACATTGCGTATTTAATAGTACATCTGGTTATGTGAAGAATCTGAAAGTATACGGAAAGATTCTCGCTATTTAGCTTGAGCAGCGTATTATGCAGAAACAATCTGCCTAAGTAGTAATTTAGGGCGTTATACCGAATCATTCTGCCTATCTACCCGCTATAGGATCTTAGGCAGAAATTTTCAGTCCATCAATAGTTAGACTGCCTACTGCTTGATGGTTCTCCCTCTGATTAACTTAAGATGCTTACTAGAGCTTGGTTGTAAAGAGGTAGAACCTTTGGGCAAATTAAGTTTACAGACCATTGAGGAGATAACCAATGAATGCTATGGACGCAGTTGAACTTGTAAATCAAATGCTTGAACAACATCGCGTTGAGGTTGGTGAGCGCCCAGAGATTACACCAGTCTCATGGAAAGGAATTGGTATGACTGTGGAGGAGGCAAAGCTAGTTATTCAGGGTCTTGAAGCTGCAAAAGTTCAATACCAAAAAGCCATGAATAATGCTCAAACAGGAGGTGAAATTACCACAGTAGCGGCTGGTGGCGCTGGATTAGCCGCAATGGCAACAGGCATAGCTTTAATGCTGTTCCCTCCTACTGCCATTGCTGGCGCAATTACTCTTGTAGGGGGTATTGGCGCGGCAGGAGTTGGTAAAGCCGTTGGCGACGGGGTCAAGAAAATTGGTACAAATAGCAATGTACAGGAAATTCAACAAATGGATGCTTATATTGACTCTATTAAAAATGCTATTATTGCCTCGATTTAGAGGCATTAGGGATTCGGCTGCGATATAACCACTAGGAGCTTAGCGTGGTGATTACGTATTGTAGTAGGCTAGGTTGGCACCAGCAGATCCAGAATTGGTTTTCTATAACAGCACTGATCAGAAGCGGGATAGCCGGGATGGCATTGTAGGCCGCAGACATGATCGCTCAGATAAAATGAGGGAGTAGTTGATTTCTTTCATCAAGCCTCAGAAGAGGAACTCTCAAATGCCATTAGCTGAACTCATGTTACAAATCCAAGAGCTTCCAAAAATTGACAAGCTTCGGCTAATGCAGTTTCTAGCCACAGAACTGGTCAAGGAAGAGGATGCAAACTTCTTTGTTGCAAACCAAGAATATCCTGTTTGGTCGCCCTACAATTGTTCTGAGGCTGCCAATACCTTGATGAATCTTCTGGCGACAAAGCAGCAAGAGAAGCATGGCTGACGCTCAAAGGTTTCCCTATAAAGTTATTGACAGCAGCCTTGGCATGGTCGATCGAATGCCATACCTTCCTTTGGCTCTCAGCCTTGATGGTCAATCCTTGAATACTGAGGGGTTACTGGATACAGGCGCAAGTGTTAATGTTTTGCCATACGAGTTGGGTACACAACTGGGTTTGATCTGGGAGAATGAGACACTCTCTGTTGTGCTAGCAGGAAACTTGGCTCGATTTGAAGCTCGTGCAGTCGTTGTTGATGCTCAAGTCAGTTCATTTTCAAGGGTGAATCTAGCATTTGCCTGGACACAAGCAACTGATGTGCCTTTAATTTTGGGGCAAGCTAATTTCTTTTTTGAGTTTGAAGTCTGTTTCTTCCGTGCGCGTTCTGAATTTGAAATCCGCCCTAAGCGAGGTTGATAGCGATAAAAATGGAATTCCACTTGGAAGCAACCAGTGAGGCACGGTCTAATCGGGATAGGGAGAATCCTCACGAATCCCCCCTCCCACACCACCCATCGTGCGGCTCCGCAATGGGCGGTTCTCAACCTAACTGCTAGACGAATTGGCAGACTTCTCATCGTACCCCTGGGCTTTCATCCAGAGG
>JBGTGR010000023.1:0-52502 GCA_041746655.1 Elainellales cyanobacterium
CCGCAAATCTTCGCCGTCGCTCGTAACTTCGCACTCAACCTCTATCGCTCCAATGAGTTCTCCAATATGGCTCAGGCCCAACGTCTTTGCCAATTTGGTCTAGATACCCTCAAGGCCATTTTTAGAATGAAATAGCCCTGCATACCGTCGAGCCAACCATAGATGGGAAAGAGCTTCTAAGTGTGTCGGGACGACTCAATCCCAGATGCTGCAAATTATTAAAATCATGAAGTCTACGTGCTTACTAATTCTCACCCAAAAAACTAAAAAAAGGGGCACTAAAATTAGTGCCCCCTGTTAAGTTCTAGCTTTTTCTGCTTCAAGTTTTCAAGGCTTCAGTTGGCTGTCTGAATTCTTGCCACATCTCAATCAGCTTAGGAAGACCATGCTGCCAAAACTGAACTGCGATGTACAATCCGGTGCAGCCCATCACAATGGGAGACAATGCTTCTAGCCAAGGCACATTACAACCCAATCGGGAGAGGCCTACAATCAGGGCGTCATCTAACAGACTGAATAGAAAAGGAAAAAGCTGACGAACTAAAGTCGGAAAAGGATCTTCTGAATCCAAGCTCATGTATTAAAAAGATTGCAAGTGTTGCAATCCTATAGACATCAATGCAGCCAGACAGTTGAGAAACAAGCAGACTTATCAAATTAAGAGACTTCCGGTTTTTCTTTGACCAGGAGTTTTTTTGATAAATCAGGTTTGGTTCTAGGATTTTGAGAATCTCACGTCTTGGCTAGCGTTTCTTATCTTGAAGCCAGGTCACAAAGCAAAATCATGCCTGACTAACCTAGTTGCTTCAGCCTAACACAGCCTCTAGAAACTGTAGGCAAAGGGAGTCTTAAGTTAGATGTACCCTCACTCTATAGACACAATTCTAAATAAAATTGAGGTCTATAGGGAGTAACAGATTTTCTTTCAATCTTCTATCAACCCTTGGTTTGACCTAATTCTTTAGCAGGGGCGATCGCCCCATTCTTATTAACCTTTTATCGCTAAATAACCTTACCCTGCTGTTCTAGACTTTCTACCATAATCACTGGAATCGGACTCATTTCCAAAACAGATCGGGAAACAGAACCAATCAATACATCTTCCCAAGGACGATGCCCACGTTTGCCGATCACCACATCCGTAACGCGACGAGCCTGAGCGACTCTCACAATCTCTTCAGGAACGGCTCCCGACACGATAAGAAACTCAAAGCGAATATCTGCAAGTTGTTGTTGGGCTTTTTTTTGTAGTGCGACAACAGCAGCTTTATCACCTAAGTTGTCTACATACAACACTACAACCTCGCCATTGCTGCGACGCGCCAAGTCAGCGGCTTTGCGTAATACTTGGAGCGCTAGGGGAGAAGGGTCTACTGCTGCCAAAAAGATGGGCCGACCAGAAACTGCTACTTTTGTTGGATCGACTTCTCCTTTGGTTAAAAGCTTGGGGGCAAAAACCTGAGTAGCCCAAGCACCAATAGGAGCGGTGGTGAGGATGGAGAGTGCGGCGATCGCCAAAATGACTTCTCCTCCTTCAATCCCTGCTGCCAACGGCAATGCCCCGATCGCCGCCTGCACAGTGGCTTTCGCCATATTTCCAGGTAGCAAGAATACCTTTTCCTTCCAAGTCCAATTGCTACCCAAGGTGGAGAGATACCAGCCAATCCCTCGTCCTACTATTAGACCCACTCCTAACAGCAACAGACCGGGCAGCAGCACATCTCCCAATACTTGTAGCTGAATGGTCGCACCCAGCAAGACAAACAAGACAATCTCGGCGATCGCCCACAGGACATCAAACCCACTCCGAATCAATCGAGCCAGCGGTGCATCCAACTCAATTAGAAAAAAGCCCATTGCCATTACTGCCAGATAGCCGGAGTAATAGGGAAACACGTTTGTAAAAACAACCAGAAATAGGGCCACACTGGCGGCAATGATCATATCTTGAGCGGCAGTGCGCGTCCAGTTTTGCTTGACCAATAGAAATACCAGCAATTTTGCGGCCAGCCAGCCAGCCACCAATCCCAACGCAACTTCAATTACGATCTGAACAGGCAAGAGCTGCAAGGGCGATAGGCTCAACCCACCCGGCAATGTAACTGCTGCTGCACTGCCCTGCTCCAGGAAGTTGAGCAGCAGACCAAACACCAGCAGCAGCAAAACATCGGACAACGCACTGCCTGTCAAGATTGCATCGGGAATCCCTTTGGTCACACCCCAGCCCTGGCTTTTGAGCCGCAGCATTCCCGGAACAATCACCGCGGGTGATTCTGCACCAACGACACAGCCCAGCAGAAGGCCCGTCAGGAAGTCAAAGTTGAACAGGAATATGGAGGCGATCGCCACCACCACGACCTCTGCGGACGCGGGCAAAAATCCCAATCTTAGAGCGACGGTTCCCTGCTGGGCGAGTTTCTCTCGATCGAGACCCAACCCTGCCTTCATCAAAATAATCATGACAGCAACCAGGCGCAGATCATCCGCCACACCCAAAACCTCAGGACCAATAAAATCTGCAAACTGAGGCCCGATTGCAATCCCTACCAAAATCATGCCGATCAGCGGAGGTGCCCCCAATCGTAGAGCTAGCTGTCCAGCAAAAAAGCCCATCAGTAAAATCCATAGGGCACTGGCTAACATGTTTATCTCTCTCCTGCCGGCTAACGTTTCTCGGTTCTACGCCCCACTCAAAGAGGTTTTGAGGTTAGAGTCTCAAAAACCGGATGTCCCTTGCTATGATGACTTATGAGTCTGGGGCTGTAGCTCAGCAGGATAGAGCAACCGCCTCCTAAGCGGTAGGTCGCGCGTTCGAATCGCGCCAGTCCCGTTGTCAACATACTCCCACTGCTAAAGCGGCTGGGAACAATGAGATTAAACATTAGGTGCAGGCCTATCCTGACTGACATGGCCTCACCCAATAGTTAGTGCCCCCTGCTTAAAGATTCTTAGCGGCAAGGCCATCCTTCGTGCTCAGCCTGGAGGACGGGCAGCACCATCTTTTCTCGCCAAGCTCTCATCTCTCACGCTCTAATATTTCACCACGCTCTCCGGGCTGGTGAATGAGGAACCTATTCTAGCGATCGCCCTCAACAGTAAGCATTCCAGCTTAGATAAGGGAAATATTAGATCGATATTAGAAATTTATTTCCCAGAGATGTCTCACGCGACACTTTTCAGTGCTATCTTCTATAGAAATAAATCAATCGTTCTTCTCCGAGGCATAGATTTAATTCAATGAAAATTATTCATTTCCCTACTCGGTAAACCATCATGCAGCTAACCAACCGCATCCATTTCAGGAATCTCCGGGGTGATTTATTTGGTGGACTCACAACGGCTATCATTTCACTCCCACTTGCATTAGCATTCGGTGCTGCGTCAGGGGCAGGCCCAGTGGCAGGCTTATATGGCGCAATTTGTGTCGGCTTTTTTGCAGCTCTATTTGGTGGGACACCCACACTCATTTCCGAGCCAACCGGCCCCATGACAGTTGTGATGACCGCCATCGTGGCGTCTTTAACAGCGAGCAATCCAGAAAATGGGTTGGCAATGGCTTTCACCGTTGTCATGATCGCCGGACTCTTTCAAATCCTTCTGGGTGTATTCCGACTCGGCAAGTACATCACTCTGATGCCCTATAGCGTCATTTCTGGCTTCATGTCTGGAATTGGGGTGATTTTGATCATCTTGCAGCTTTCTCCCTTTCTAGGACAGCAAACACCAAGGGGAGGAGCTTTAGGGACGCTTACCAGCTTGCCGACCTTGCTGGCCAACATTAATCCCGCCGCAGCGACACTGGGTGTCTTGACGCTGGCTATCATTTTCTTGACGCCTCGCCAAGTCAAGCGAATTGCCCCCCCTCAACTCATCGCACTGATTGTGGGTACGGTTGTGTCACTGGTATTCTTCCCCAACGCCGATATCGCTCGGATTGGTGAAATTCCAATGGGCCTTCCAGCGCTGCAAGTGCCATCATTTACCCCTGGCCAAATGACAGTCATGTTGGTGGATGGGGCCATGCTGGGGATGTTGGGTTGTATTGATACATTGCTGACTGCTGTCATTTCAGACAGTTTGACTCGGACTGAACATAATTCCAATAAGGAACTGATTGGTCAGGGCATTGGCAACGTGATGTCGGGGCTATTCGGTGGCTTGCCCGGTGCAGGCGCAACGATGGGAACGGTGGTCAATATTCAAACCGGTGCGAAAACCGCATTGTCTGGATTGACTCGTGCCTTTATTCTCTTGATTGTTGTGCTGTGGGCAGCTGGATTGACCAGCGACATTCCAATGGCAGTGCTGGCTGGCATTGCGTTGAAGGTTGGAATTGATATTCTAGACTGGAGTTTCTTGAAGCGATCGCACCGAGTATCCTGGAAAGGCGCTGCCATTATGTATGGAGTGCTATTCTTGACGGTGTTTGTCGATTTGATTGTGGCGGTTGGAGTTGGAGTATTCATTGCCAATATTTTGACTATTGAGCGCTTGAGTGAATTGCAGGCTCAAGACGTCAAGGTGATTAGTGATGCCGATGATGCAGTAGTTCTCAATGCAGAAGAGAAGCATTTGCTGGATCAGGCTCAGGGTCGCGTGCTGCTGTTCTACTTGAGTGGCCCGATGATCTTTGGAGTCTCGAAGGCGATCGCCCGTCAGCATAATGCTGTCAAAGACTGCGACATTGTAGTGATGGACTTAAGCGATGTGCCTCATCTAGGGGTAACCGCCTCCCTGGAAATTGAAAATGCTATTCAAGATGCAATTGAGAAAGAACGGCAGGTTTATCTAGTAGGTGCAACAGGCAAAGTTAAGCGCCGTCTAGAAAAGCTAGGCCTTTTCCAAATCCTTCCACCCGATCATCTCTTTGAGGAACGCCTAGATGCACTGAGGCAGGCTGCCGTAGCAACAGGCAACTCCGGCGATTATCCAGTACCCACAACAGGGATTGATCTTTCATCCGCTTTCGAAGCTTTATAGTACAAAAGTCCTTTAACTGAGCTAACTGAGCTTCGTTCTAGAGCTGCAAGAGGCTAAAGTCTTGGGATCTGTTGTGAGCCGAGAGTGCCTATTTGCCAAGCCTCACACGCCTCTTGTTTGCTACGACCACATCATTCAAAGTATCCGAAAGACATCACGTTGGAGGTATCACGCATGACCTGGATTGAATCCAATCTATCTTCAATAGGGGCTCCTTTGGTCTCGACTGGCCTCTCCTGGGTAGAGCAAACTTCTCCCTTGCTAGCCACCGCATCTGCTGAAAATTCACCCATCATCTTGTCTGGGGTGTTGTTGAGTCTAGTAGTTGTTTATCTGGCCAGTAAGCTAGGCGGAGAAATTTCCAAAGCTTTGGATTTTCCACCCGTTCTAGGTGAATTGATTGGTGGGGTAATGGTGGGTGCTTCTGCCCTGCACTTACTGGTCTTTCCCGAAAGTGGGGCTCAAGCAACCGACTCCCTGCTCATGCCAATTCTGCAATGGGTAGGTGGGCTGAGCCCGGAAGCCGTCACCGAAGTTTTTGACTCTCAAAGTGAAATCATTTCACTGCTGGCAGAGCTCGGCGTCATCATTCTGCTATTTGAAATTGGCCTGGAGTCTGACCTGCGCGAACTCCAAAAAGTGGGCTACCAAGCCGCTGTTGCGGCCTGTGTCGGGGTAGTCGTGCCCTTTGCAGCAGGAACCATTGGTCTGATGACAATATTTCACGTCGCAGCGATTCCTGCAATTTTTGCGGGGGCCGCTCTGACCGCTACCAGCATTGGTATTACCTCCAAAGTACTGTCGGAATTAGGGCAACTCAAATCACGCGAAGGTCAAATCATCGTTGGTGCGGCGGTCATTGATGATGTCTTGGGCATTATTGTCTTGGCTGTGGTTGCGAGTTTGGCCAAAACGGGTGAAGTGGACGTGATGAACGTGATCTATCTGATCATCAGCGCCACTGCATTTCTCTTAGGTGCCATTTTGTTGGGTAAGTTCTTCAACCAAGCATTTGCTTCAGTTGTTGACAAGCTACAGACTCGCGGCAAGTTGGTCATTCCAGCTCTAATCTTTGCATTCTTGATGGCTTTCTTGGCCAATGCGATTCATCTGGAAGCCATCTTGGGCGCATTTGCAGCAGGATTGGTCTTGGATGAAACCGATCGCCGCAAAGAGCTTGACCAGCAAATTATTCCCATCGCCGATATTTTAGTGCCTATTTTCTTTGTCACGGTAGGCGCAAAGGTCGATCTAGGGGTTCTCAATCCAGTAGTTCCTGAGAATCGAGCAGGTTTAGTAATTGCTGCTTTCCTGATTGTGGTTGCGATTCTCGGCAAAATCGTCACTGGATGGTCAGTCTTTGGTCAACCTGGAATCAATCGGTTGGCCATCGGTGTGGGCATGGTGCCTCGAGGTGAAGTCGGCCTCGTCTTTGCAGGGATTGGCTCTGCCAGTGGTGTGTTAGACAAACCCCTCGAAGCAGCCATTATTGCCATGGTTATTTTGACCACTTTTATTGCTCCTCCCTTCTTGCGAATCGCGTTTGGGCAATCCTCAGACGAACAGCTCTCGCTAGAGCAACCTACATTGCAGAAGGAACCTCAAACCTTGCCGTAGAATAAACAGAACGATCGCCTTCCTATCGAGGGGGCGATCGCCTGCCAGTTTTGCAGATTGATATCGGGTGAATCACCCAGCGCTGTTGGAGGGAGGGACTGTGTTAGAAGCCTTTGTATTTGCAACTATACTATGCGGCTTTTTCGGCATCATCTTTAAGAAAAACCTGGTAATGAAGATTATTTCGATGGATGTAATGAGCACGGGGGTAATTGCCTACTACGTGCTGATTGCGGCCCGCGATGGCTTCTTTACACCCATCTTGAGAGATATTCCCGATAAATCCTATGCCGACCCAGTCCCTCAAGCGGTGATTCTGACGGCGATCGTGATTGGCTTTTCGATTCAGGCGCTGATGCTGGTTGGGGTGATGAAACTGGCACGAGACAACCCCACCCTGGAAACCCACGAAATCGAGCAGAACAATACGCCATGAATACCCTAACGATCGCCTGGATGGCGCTTCCCTTTTTTGTTGGGCTGAGTGCTTACCTGCTGCCCACCCTTGCCCGCTATCTGTCCTTAACGGTCTCCCTGATTTCTATAGGTTTTGCTTTGCAGGTGCTCGTAGGCCAATTGTCCTTCACCTTACCTTTGCTCGACCACTTTGGCGTGACGGTGATGGTCGATAGCTGGAGCGGCTATTTCATCTTGACCAATGCCCTAGTGACGACAGCGGTGTTGTTCTACTGCTGGAGTAGCGGCAAAACGGCCTTTTTCTACACCCAGTTGACGATCCTGCATGGCAGTGTGAATGCGGTATTCATCAGTGCTGACTTCATTAGTGTTTATGTGGCGCTGGAGGTCTTGAGCATTGCAGCGTTTCTGTTGATTGCCTATCCTCGTACCGATCGCTCGATTTGGGTCGGCTTGCGCTATCTCTTTGTCAGCAACACGACCATGTTGTTTTATCTGGTCGGTGCGGTGCTGGTCTATCAAGCCAGCGGTTCCTTTGCCTTTAGTGGATTGAATGCCGCACCGACAGAAGCGATGGCGCTGATCTTGGTGGCCCTGTTGACCAAAGGGGGCGTGTTTGTATCAGGGCTATGGTTGCCGTTGACCCATTCTGAGTCAGAAACTCCGGTATCCGCTATGTTGTCGGGGGTGGCAGTCAAGGCGGGCGTGTTTCCCCTGATTCGCTGTGCCCTAATGGTGGAATCGGTTGCGCCTGTGATCCAGCTCTTTGGCATCGGGGCGGCGCTGCTGGGGGTGATTTTAGGAACGTTTGAGCGCGACACCAAGCGAGTGCTGGCTTTGAGTACGGTTTCCCAAATGGGTTGGTTGTTGGTTGCGCCAGCGGTGAGTGGCTTCTATGCCCTGGCTCATGGCCTGGTGAAAGCGACGATTTTTATGATTGCGGGCAACTTACCCAGTCGCGACCTGGGAGAACTGCAACAAAAGCCCATGTCTATTGCCCTGTGGGTGCCGCTGACGATGGCAAGTTTATCTATTTCTGGCTTTCCTCTATTTGCGGGGTTTGGGGCTAAGGTGCTGACGCTGTCTCAGCTTGCGCCTGTGCAGGCGATCGCCATGAATATTGCCGCCACCGGAACCGCCATCCTCTACGGGAAGTTCATCTTTTTACCCCACCAACGCCCTGCCACCTTGGAGGAACGCCCTGCCCTCAAGCCTGGGTTCTGGTTTGCCATCGGGCTATTAATTACAGGGGTGATCATCGCCAATAGCTTTTACTTGGCGGCCTATACGCTGCCCAATATCTTAAAAGTTCTCGCCATTATCGCGATCGGTTGGTTGGCGCATATTTTTGTCTTCCAGCGATCGCTCTTGAAGCTGTCACGGATGTTTGAACAGCTTGACCATCTGATTGGGGTCATGAGCGTAATGTTAGTCCTGTTGTTCTGGATGATACTGGCATGATTGGATACTTAAACCTGCTCCTGCGGTTAACCATCTGGTTTCTCCTGACGGCTGATGTCAGTCTCGCCAATATTTTGATTGGCGTTGGAGTGTGTTTGCTGTTGCCGGGTTGGTCTAAATCGCCGGGTGCCCTAAGAGACTGGTTGCATACCCTGTGGGAAGTCCTGGTTGCCATTCCCCAAGCCTACCTAGAAGCGTTTGAAATCATGTTCCGGCCTCACCGCTATGAAGATGTCACCCTGGAGCGGGTAAAACCGCGCCGCACCCCCGGTCTGATTTTTCTAGATATCTTCTTGATTACCTTTACACCCAAAACCATTGTTTTGAGATACCAGGAGCGGGGTTGGTATGAAGTGCATTGGGTCCGTCGGAGGAAAAGTGCATGAATCTGATTCTGATTGTGATGATTTTGGCATTGCTCATCCCCATCTATGAAGCCTGGCAGGATGATGATATTTGGCAGAAGATGCTGGCATTCGCCAGTATTGCCACCAAAACCTCGATCATGATCCTGGTCGTCTCGATTTTGCAAGACGATTGGATGATTGGCGTGGTAGGGGTCATTATCTTGAGTGTGGGCAATGCGGCACTGATGTTGCTGGCGCATGTGCTGAAACGGGTAAATATTTCATCAACCGTTGATCTCTCCGGGAGCGACCTATCCCAGAGCTACCCCTACAGGAGAAATCTATGATTGACCTACTCAGTTATGCCTGCATCAGCCTGGGTTTGGTTTTCTGGTTTTGGGGAACATTCCCATTGGTGGGCAAGCGATCGGTTTTATTCAAACTGCATAGCCTTTCAGTGGCAGATACCCTTGGCTCAATGAGTATTGTGTTTGGGCTGCTCTTGAGAATTCCTAGTGAATGGCCGTTGCTCATTCTGGCGCTGATCTCCCTAGCGATCTGGAATACGGTGCTGGGCTATGTCTTGGCCTATTGTTCTAGTAGCGAGCATGACCATGAACCTCTTGAATCCTATGACTGATGACCTCTATATCTACATCATTACTGCGCTGCTGCCATTGACGGCCTGTATGTTGGTGTTTCAGGTCAATCCTTACCATGCCCTGGTTTTGCGTGGCATTTTGGGAGCAGTGGCGGCTCTGGTTTATGTTCTGTTTGGCGCAGCAGATGTGGCGTTAACAGAAGCTCTGGTTGGCACAATGCTGTCTATTACGCTTTTTGCCGTAGCGGTGCGATCGTCCCTCACGCTAAAGCTGGGCGTTCTCAAAGCAGCAGATAGCGCGGGAGTGGATGAGCAAAGCAATGAGGGAGAGGGCGATCGCCCCCTTACCGCCAATCGACTTCACTTTCACCCATTGGATAGTGAACTACGCAAGGCGTTAGACCATCATCACCTGCGGCTGGAGTTAGTCATTTATGGAAAACTGCAAGACCTGCAACAAGCTCTTCTAGACAAAGAAGTTCATGCCATTTGCCTAGTGCAACCCGTGTTGCCTCAAGGGCGATCGCCCCATCCTTCAGGCCATGGGCAACCGGATAAAACGCCCCCCTATCATCTGGTTACGCGAGTTCGTCGGCTCTACGACATCTTGAAATCTGAGCTTCCACCCTCGACCACGAGCCTGGCCTATAACACCCTTGATGAATTAACGAATGACAGATTGCCAATCCGCACCATCGATTTGGAGGAACAGCACTCGTGAAATGGGTCTATATTCTGGCGGGCATTGCGGTATACATTAAGTTTCTCTTGATGCCCAACTTTGTTGCAGACTTCTCCAATCTACCGATCGTAGAATTGGTTGTGCAAGATAGTGGCGTACCCAATGCGGTTACAGGCATCATTTTTAGAAATCGGCTGTATGACACGATCTTTGAAGTTGTCGTCTTTACGATCGCCATTCTAGGGGTACGGTTTCTACTGGCCAATGAAACTCCCCACCGCCAGATCTATCAATTCACCGATCAACCTTCCATCGTTCTGGCACGGCTAGGGGCAACTATTGCCGCACTGGTCAGCATTGAACTCGCCATTCGGGGGCATCTCAGCCCAGGGGGTGGGTTTGCTGCGGGGGTGGCAGGAGGAACGGCGATCGGTCTGGTAGCCATTACATCTTCATCGGAGTGGATGCAGGCAATTTATCAACGCTGGCAGGCGGCCACCTGGGAAAAAATTTCGGTACTCATTTTCATTGTCCTAGCCGTGGTGACGCTGATCGGCATTGAATTTCCCCAGGGCGAACTGGGTGGACTGATCAGTGGTGGTGTGATTCCTCTCCTGAATATCCTGGTAGCGATCAAAGTTGCATTAGGCTCATGGGCCGCAATTTTGCTGTTTGTTCGCTACCGAGGGCTTTTGTGATGGCTACACCATTGCCTTTGTTAGGGTGCTTTAAAAAACGACCCGACGCGATTTATTGGGCTACGTTTGGGAGTGGCACTCACAAAAATAGGTGGACATTATGTCTCTCACAAACCTGTTGGAGAGCATCGATAGAAGGAGGCAGGGTTGTCACTTCTTGTCCGACTTCTCGGTAGAAGGCTTCTGCAAAGGCAGGGATCAAGACTAAGACGCGGGCGGTTGGTGAGCAAATCTTGAAGCCGTGGGCAATGTTGGCAGGAAGATAAACTGAGGCACCTGGGGTTGCCTGAATGGTGCGTTTGCCGACCTGAATTTCTAGTTCACCCTCTAGGATGTAAAAGGTTTCATGCCAGGGATGAGTGTGGAGAGGGGCTCCGTTGCCGACCGTATCGGAAACTTCTGACATCACCCATGCAC
This sequence comes from Elainellales cyanobacterium, assembly GCA_041746655.1. GTDB lineage: Bacteria > Cyanobacteriota > Cyanobacteriia > Elainellales > Elainellaceae > JBGTGR01. The sequence continues at coordinate 11,221 of JBGTGR010000023.1, forward strand.
CGTCGGTATCTTCGGCTGAGACCTTGATCGTGAAGGTGTGGCTCAGCATTGAGTACGATTCACCTTCGCCAGCAGACAAAATTCGGGGAGATTGCATTAGTTGGGTCATTGTTTCGATCCTTATCGTTCAAGTTGGGGGTTAACTGAGCTGCGGAGGAACGCTCTTGGCTTCTCAGTTAACTTGAGAGTAAAGATGAATCGGGAAGAATTCGGGTAGGAAGGTCGGCTCAATCGGGTGATTATGGTTCATGCGGCTGAACTAACCCAAATGGGTGGTACGCCCACTTTTTGGTTCGATGATAAGTGAGAATTTTCGAAGTTAAGCGATCGCCCGCTTGGCGACGAGTCAGCCAAACTCTGCAGCCATCCTGCTTTCACGCCTATTTTTTAACTTCTGGCTTAAGAGCCTAAACAGCGGTGGCTCAAACTCAGCAAACAAGGCAAACTAGATTCAACTGCAAGAGATGTTGAGTCACGGAAAACAAATCGTCCTGAATTGATATCGAGTAACCCCCTAAGATATTCCAGGAATCCAAATCATGAATGTTCAACTTACCTATCGCGGATGTAGCTATCAATCTGAATTGGTAGCCTTGCCCCTCATTCGCAGAGAGATTAAGCTCGCAGGCCAATATCGTGGCAAAGCTACAAACCTTAGGGTCTATGAGTTTCAGCCAACGAGGCCAATGCATCTGAATTGGAGAACGATGCGTTTTCTCGGCAAGTTTTATCTTGCAACTCCATCTCTTTCTTTTGAGGCAGTTCAACAGTGAGGGCATCTACCATCCGATTGGTGCTCAGGCGATTAGCTCAAGCATCAATCAGTTAAGCCCCCTTTCACTCATATTGACCTGTACTACATACATCAGACCTGACATATCGATATCCTTGGCAATCTGTCAAGGATATTTTTTTTCAATACTTTTTGTAGCTAGCGATAGATAAGCGATCGCCCCCTTCCCGCCTAAGATAGGATAGTCTTTTGCTTGCTCGAGTCAACGTGAGTCCAGAACGCAGTAGCCTTAAACCTCTCAGGGGAGCCAGCCGCTCCATTCGAAAGCGTCTCGACATTGTAGGGGAGCTGCAGTTAGCGGCAGGACCCACCGCACTCGTTCTAATGGTCTTAGCCTTGGTTGAGGTGCTGACTCAGCAGCGGCTTCTATTTGCGTCTCTGGCGTCTAGTGCATTTCTGATTTATCTTGATCCCCAGCATGGTACAAATACTATTCGTACGTTAGTCTCTTCTCAGCTCATGGCTGCGACTGTGGGTTTGGGAACCTTTCTACTGCTGGGCGATGGATATTTCTCTGGTGCCACTGCAATGGTGACGACAATTGTTTTAATGATTGTTGGAGACGTCGTGCATCCGCCTGCCGTTTCGACTGCCCTGAGTTTTGCTCTGCGCACAGGTGATGTCAGCAATCTGGCTCTGTTTGCGTTGGCAGTTGGGATGACTGCGGCCCTAGTCGGTGTGGAGCGGGTTGCGCTTTGGCTATTGGCTCGTCACAGTCGCCGTCAAGCAAGATCTAAAGGGCAATGATCTTAGCGGCATCCCCCTTTTGATAGGTTAATCTATGCAATTAGATAGATCAGCGTTGGTTAGGATTTCATAGACTATCGTAAAGAAACCCACCCCACGCTTTAGCAGTACTGGTACGTGTTTAGCTCTCCACCGCAATCGAGGTTTAGCCCATGAGTTCTATCGAACCATCTCATGACAGGCCAAATCTTACTTCCTCCAGTCAGAGCGTACAGCAGTCACATTCTGCTGCTCTGGTGGAAGGCGTTTTAGCGGGTGGCGGCCAGATGGGAGAACTGATGCGATCGCGCGACTGGTCTCAAACCCCGTTAGGACCGATCGAATCTTGGCCTCAGAGCCTCCGCAGCATGGTCAGCGTTTGCCTTAATTCGCGCTTTCCAATTTTGCTGTGGTGGGGCCCAGAGTTGATCATGCTTTACAACGATGCCTACCGCCCAATGTTGGGGATCACCAAGCATCCGCAGGCAATGGGGCAGCGAGGACAAGAGATCTGGCCTGAAGTGTGGCATATCATTGGGCCGATGCTGGAGAAGGTGCTGCGAGACGGGGAAGCCACTTGGTCTGACGATCAACATTTGCTGCTCGATCGCAATGGCTTTTTGGAAGAATGTTATTTCACCTTTTCCTATAGTCCAATTCGGGCTGAGACCGGCGACATTGGGGGCGTATTTACTGCGGCCACTGAAACCACCCGGCGAGTGTTGGGAGAGCGGCGGCTGCGACTGTTGCGCGAGTTGGCGAACCAAACAGCCAACGCCAAGACTATCAAAGAGGCCTGCGCTCTAGCGACGCAAGTCCTATCAGCTTGTCCTGAGGATGTACCGTTTGCGGCGATTTACTTACTGGAGCGGGAGGGGCGGCAAGCCCGTCTGATCGACACAGCGGGGATCGAACCGGATGGCGTTTTGAACCCTGAGCAGATTGAGCTGGAATTGGAAGATGCCGATCTCAAGCCCATGGAAAAGGCACTGAAGACGGGAAAGGCGGTCTTGGTTGAAGATCTGATTGCTCGATTTGGCAATCTGGGGGGCGATCGCCATCGACAACCTGCCGAGGTAGCCTTATTGCTCCCGATGACAGCAGAGGGATCTGACCAAACGACTGGGGCCATGATTGTGGGAGTGAGTCCGCAGCTTGCACTCAATGATGACTACATTGGCTTTTTTGAGCTGATGGCTGGGCATGTGGCAACGGCGATCGCCAACGCTCGTGCCTACGAGGAGGAGCGCAAACGGGCTGAAGCCTTAGCCAAACTCGATCGCGCTAAAAATATCTTTTTTGGCAATGTTTCCCACGAATTTCGAACACCCCTGACCTTGATGCTGGGGCCAGCCGAAGATGCCTTGGCCGATGCCGTCGATCCGTTGGGGCCACAACAGCGCGATCGCCTCGAAACTATCCATCGCAACGGGTTGCGTCTACTGAAACTAGTCAATACCCTGCTCAATTTTTCTCAGATTGAAGCAGGCAAAATTCGGGCGACCTACGAACCAACCGATCTATCTACAATGACCGTCGAATTGGCCAGCGCCTTTGAGTCTGCGGTCGAGCGGGCGGGGCTACGTCTGATCATCAATTGTCCGCCCCTGCCTGAACCCATCTTTGTCGATCAAGACATGTGGGAAAAAATTGTGCTCAATTTGCTCTCCAATGCCTTGAAGTTTACGGTCAAAGGCGAGATTGAGATTTCCCTCCAAGTACAGGCCAGCCGGGTCGAGCTACAGGTTCGAGATACTGGCATTGGGATATCTGCTGACGAACTGCCCCGCATTTTTGAGCGCTTTTATCGAGCGGCGACGCCCCAGGGCCAAACATACGAAGGCACAGGAATTGGGCTATCTCTCGTTCAAGAACTTGTCCGGCTTCAGGGTGGAACCATTGCAGCGAGTAGCATTGAGGGGCAAGGAAGTTGTTTCACGGTTACGGTGCCACGCGGAGCGGCCCACCTGCCTCCTGATCGAGTCAAGATTACTAGAACACCTACGGCTGCGGCTTTGAGGTCTACGCTGTTGGAGGGGGGCGATCTGTGGCGTTGGATTCCCGATGCATCTCCCTATAGCGAAGGGGGCGATCGCGCCATTAAGCCCCCAGTTGCCCCTCCAGCACCTGTGAGTACCTCAGCGAGTATCGTGCCCTCTGGCAGCAGCGTTTTATCTGGTAAAACCCTTCCCCGATCAGCATTTCGCATCTTATTGATAGACGACAATGCCGACATGCGGAACTACATCCGGCGGTTGTTGCAATCCCACTATCTGGTCGAAACAGCCGCAAATGGGGCGATCGCCTGGACTCTGCTGCAAGAAGATCCACCCGATCTAGTGCTAGCCGATGTCATGATGCCAGAGCTAGATGGGTTTCAATTGCTGCGAAATATCCGCAACCACCCTGAGATTCATACCCTGCCAGTCCTATTGCTCTCCGCCCGCGAAGGCGAAAACGCAAGGGTAGCAGGCCTTTCTGCAGGAGCGGATGACTACCTGGTCAAGCCTTTCTCAGCCCGCGAACTCCTTGCCCGAATTGCCACCATCCTGGAGATGGCTCGACTTCGCCAAGATGCCGCACGACGCGAACAGGATCTGCGCATGGAAGCAGAGTCTGCTAAAAACCAGGTCACAGATGTTTTAGAAAGCATTACGGACGGCTTCTTTGCTGTCGATCATGAGTGGCGACTGACCTACGTCAACCAAACTGCCGAGCGGCTGATGGGCCAACCCCGTGCCAATTTGTTGGGGCAGTTGATTTGGGATCTGCCACCCTACTCAACCCAGTCTGTCTTCCATGAGCAAATGCAGCAAGCGGTTACAAAGCAGATCGCCGTACATTTTGAAGCGGCTTCGGCTGACAGTCGGACTTGGCAGGAGGTTCATGCTTATCCTCGGCCCGATGGGCTGTCGATTTATTGGCGTGATATTAGCAATCGCAAACAAGCGGAGGAAGCCCTACGCACCCGCGAAGAACAGCTCCGTCAGTTGGCAAATGCGATGCCGCAAATTGTCTGGATTGCGAATCTAGATGGTGAGATAGAGTACCTCAATCAGCAATGGACAAACTATACGGGCATGAAACGGACACCAATGCTGGGCCGTGCTCAACTCCTTCAAGCCGTGCATCCCGAAGATCGGGATATTACCCAAGAGCAGTGGCGTCATGCAGTCAAGTATCAAACCGACTATCAGCTAGAGTATCGGCTCTGGTCAAACCAGGATCAAGCCTATCGCTGGTTTCTGAGTCGGGCCATCCCCGCTAAAGATGAGCAGGGGCGGGTGCAGCAATGGTATGGCACTTGTACAGATATTGATGATCGCAAGCGGGCAGAAAAGGCTGAGCAATTTTTGGCGATCGCCAGTTCTGTTTTGGTTTCATCTCTTGACTACCAAACCACTCTAGCTAGTCTGATGCGGTTGGTCGTTCCGACCCTGGCCGATTACTGTTTCTTTGATCGCGTCCTGCCCGATGAAGCGCTGGAGCGGGTTGTCTGTCAAAATCGCACCTCTACTCCGCAAGGCTGGGTAGCCCAGATGCAGCCGTTTGTACCACCCCGAGATCGCCGCATCGATCCAATCAATGAAGCATTGCGGACAGGCTCAGTTCAATATATCCCTCAGGTTTCGGAAGAGTGGCTACAAGCCGTGGCGCTCAATTCAGACCATCTGCAAGTCTTGCGCGCTGGGCAGATTACCACCTGGATGACCATTCCTCTGGTTGCTCGCGATCGCAAGCTAGGAGCCTTGACACTCTGCCTGACTGCCACCTCTGGGCGTCGCTACACCCACACTGATTTAGCGATGGCGGAAGAACTGGCCGCACGGGCGGCACTAGCTCTTGATAATGCTCAGCTTTATCGACAGGCTCAGGAAGTTAACCGGATTAAAGACGAATTTTTGGCTGTGCTGTCCCATGAATTGCGATCGCCCCTCAACCCAATCCTAGGCTGGACTAAGCTTTTGCGGACCCGCAAGCTCGATCAGGCCACCACCGACCGCGCCCTAGAAGTCATCGAGCGCAATGCCCAACTCCAGACTCAACTGATTGGCGACTTGCTAGATGTGTCTCGAATTCTACGCGGCAAATTGAGTCTTGATATTGCATCGATCAGTCTGGTGCCTGTCATTGAGGCCGCCATTGAAACAGTACAGCTAGCAGCAGAAGCCAAATCGATTCAAATTCAAACCCAGCTCGATCCGCAAGTAGGATTCATCTCTGGAGATGCTGGACGGCTGCAGCAGGTGTTCTGGAATCTGTTGTCGAATGCCGTCAAATTTACGCCTGAAGGGGGCCAAGTAGAAGTCCATCTGACGCAACACTATTCCACTGTTCAGATTCAGGTGAGAGATACGGGCAAAGGCATCCGCCCTGATTTTCTCCCCTACGTGTTTGACCACTTCCGGCAGGCAGACTCGACGACGACTCGCACCTTTGGCGGACTGGGTCTAGGACTAGCCATCGTCCGAAACCTGGTTGAGTTACATGGTGGCATTGTTCAAGTAGAAAGTGCTGGGGAAGACCAAGGAGCTACGTTTACAGTGCGGCTACCCATTGCGGCGATCGCCAGCCATCAGGGCAGTGATGCTGCACCCACTTCAGCACTAGCCTCAGCAGCAACCTCAGCAAACGGCGATCCCACCAATCTGAGTGGACTCAAAATCTTAGTCGTGGACGACGAAGCCGACGCCCGCGACCTGCTAGCGGAAATGTTGACCTGTCATGGTGCAATCGTGATCACAGCGACCTCCGCCAAAGAGGCTCTGCTGATGATCCTGCAGCAGCAGCCAGATATTTTGCTGAGCGACATTGGCATGCCCAATCAAGATGGGTATGAGCTGATTCGTCAAGTTCGTCGGCTCAGCTGGTCTGAGGGAGGAAAGATTCCGGCGATCGCCCTCACGGCCTATGCTCGGAAAGAAGACCGCAATCAGGCACTCACCAACGGATTTCAAGCCCACTTCTCTAAACCAGTAGAGCCGATGCGCTTGATGGCGGCGATCGCCAATCTAGCGACCTCTGTCTCTGATTGATTGGCTCCTTTTATTGAGCGTGGAGACTAATGATTCCCGTACCCACCATAATCAGGGCGATCGCCACACCTTTCTGAACCAAGGCCGACCTACTCATATCTTCATGAATGAGTTGGGGAAATCGCATGGATAGCAAGATCGAAAATATTAGTACAAAAATAGCCTGAATACCCGCCGACGCACTCACCAGCGCCACGGGTGCACGCGAAACCGCAAAGTTATAAAAAATCAGACCGACAAACTCTAGAATTCCGTTCAGTATCACCAGCTGTTTAATTCGAGGCTGCATAGATGCCACTGTCGCCCGTAGCTCTCGGCGATTGTGAGGCAGCATCAGCAAAGCCAAAACACTGATGGCCACCCCCAGCCGCATCAATGTAAAGCTCTCATAGTAAGGCAGCCTGAGATAGATGAGCTTCGCAATCGAGCTGTAGAGGGCACTCAAAAAGCTAGCGCCAATCATTAGATAAAACGCTTTGCTAGGACGAAACAAATCAGTCAAACGCTTGACGGAAACCAAAAAGCCACCCAGCACCAGCAATAGAAAGGCCGCAAACTGATAGACATCGAGTGTTTCCCCAGTCATTTCACTTGAAAACAGCAAAATAAATAGGGGCGTAAATCGCCAGAGCGGGACGACCCGTGATGCTTCTTCAATGGCCAATGCTTTGAAGTAAGGAATCAAGATACAGAGATATAGGATTCCCGAACCAATTGCCAAAGCTAGAATCTCAAACTCTGGAATTGATAAACCCTTAAACGGAATGAGAACAAGCGGCAGCAAATTCCAAATTCCAAACAAGATTAAATTAACAGTAATGCTGCCAACATACTGGCTAATAATAATTTTGCTAAACAGATTACTAAACGACCAAACAAAATAGGCGACTAGCGCAAACGGCAGCCATTCCATGGTTCACACCCTCACTTTTGTCCCTTAGAGCAATAACGCATCAGGGAACTAATTTTTTGACCTGGGGATGTATCGCGACGCATTCCACTAAATTAAGACTGCCCTATTTACATGAAATACAACACCTCTAAACGCACTTGTTTTAAGGCAAAAACATCTTTTCGAACTACTCAAAAGATCCGAATATTTACGATATCGCAATTATTTTGATCAGCGAAATGTAGGATTTAGAATCTATTTCTTGAATTGCTTGCGTGGAATATCAGAGCCACCCACCTAAACTCCAGCCAAAGAATAACTTTGGTCAGTAGTCATCCACTTTTTGCTGAATTTACGAGCTAAGGGCGATCGTAAGAATGCGGAGAAATCGCACCAAAAATATTTTCAAGGAACTCAGGAAATCTAGCTGGAAATCCAACTGCCATCGATGTATTTATTTCCTACAGATCTCTCAGGTAATCGACACACCTTCAAGATTTGGCTAACGATTTGGCCCCTATGCCGTTCTCTCACTTGATTAGACTGGTTGATTACGTATGAAACTCGCTATTGCGCTTAGTCTCCTCACGGTCTTCACACTGGCCTGTTCTCCTCAGACTCCATCCGGTTCTCCGACCCGCAATGGTTCGGCTGTCACAGAGCCTGGATCTGCCTCTCCAACTCCGGTGCCGATGCAGAATATCTACACCAATGCCCAATTTGGCTTCTACTTTGAATATCCCAATGGTTACACTCTAGATACCCGCAACGAAATGCAGCCCTCTACCGAGCCAGATACCCTGCAAAGCTCGGTTTACCTGTGGACCACCGAGGACTATGAACTGATTAGGAGTGGTGCCCTCGAAGGTCAGGGAACAGAATATCCGCCCAACATCAGCATCAGCGTCCACGACAACTCCGACTCGCGATCGCTCTCCGATTGGATAGACCCCACAGGAGCGCTTGTAGCGGATAAATCAGTTGTAACCACGGCAAGTGTGGCAGGGCAAGAGGCGATCGCCTACCCTAGCTCAGGACTCTATGAGTTAGACAATTTCTTGTTGCTGACCCCCGATGGTCGTCATCTGATCCATCTGCGGGTGGAATATTTTGATAGGGAGGCTCCTAGTCGGGAAGCTTTTGAGCAAGTTGTGGCAAGCTTCAGGTTTGACTAGGGAAAACGGTATGCCAAGCGTCAGACTTGTTTGTTCTTTAACTGTATGAGGGAAGTATGAGGATTAAGCAGGCTTGGAAGGCTTAATTGACGAATATCGTAAATTTTGGAGAAACTTACGCTGAATACGGATGTGTTGGGGCTCTAAAAGGTTTACGATGCGAGCATACCGAACTTGATAAACAAGCTGTAATATCTCTTCTGCAACCTTCCAATGCTTGCGATGATGGCAGTCGTTGTGTTCCCTGTTAAATCGGCTAATCATTGGCATGGCAGATCTTTTACTGCAAAGTGTTTCCAAGGCATTTGGATCGGTTGTCGCAGTTCGTGATGTTACGCTTCAGCTGCCAGAAGGCAAGCTGATTTCATTTCTCGGTCCATCAGGTTGTGGCAAAACAACCTTATTACGGCTCATTGCTGGATTAGAAACTCCAGATCAGGGCCGTATTTTTTTGGGTCGTCGCGATATCACCCAAGAGCCTACCCATCAGCGCAATCTGGGTATGGTATTCCAATCACTCGCGCTGTTTCCGCACCTTACCGTCGGCCAAAACATTGCCTATGGCTTGCGAATTAATGGCTGGGGACAAACCCGTCAATCGCAGCGAGTTGAGGAGTTACTGGAATTGATGGATCTCTCTGGAACGCAGCACCGATCGATTGCTCAGCTATCGGGTGGACAACGGCAGCGCGTGGCGATCGCCCGTGCCCTAGCGCACTCTCCCCAGCTATTTTTGCTTGATGAACCCCTCTCTGCGCTAGATGCCAAACTGAGAGAAGCCATGCAGCGAGAGTTGCGGCTACTCCAGCAACGGCTCGGCATTACCACCATTTTGGTGACGCACGACCAACGAGAAGCCATGACCATGTCAGATTTGGTCGCTGTCATGAATGCTGGACAGGTTAAGCAGGTCAATACGCCTCTCGATCTATATCGTCAGCCTGTTGATGCCTTCGTCGCTGACTTTATTGGCACCAGCAATCTGTTGCGGGGCGTTGTCGAAAACGAAAGAGAGGTCGTCATTGAGGGAGTGCGGTTTACAGGCTGGCAACTCGAGGCTGGCATCCACTCCGGGCAAACGCTCACCGTTAGTATTCGCCCCGAAGATATCACTGTGATTCCTGGGGAGCAGCCTGGAGAAAATCAGTTGTCTGGGAATGTGGCGTTTGTCCGAGACATCGGCTCCAGCGTCGAAATCTACCTCAACTGTGGCAATACCACGCTGGTGAGTACAACGGCTCCCAAAGATCGACCGTCCGTGCAGCAAGGCGACCCAGCCGTGATTCGGTTTTCAGCGGGTGATTGTGTTGTACTTCAGGGCTCAGTCTAGATGGATAAGGCGGGGGTTACGTCTAGAATCAAGTCAATCCTGCGATGGCAGGGGCGATCGCTCGTTCAGCTCGGGCTACTGTACCCAGCCCTGATGTTGGGCCTTTTCTTTGTAGTGCCGCTGGGGATGACGCTGGCAGTGAGTGTAGCCAATCGCAGCACCAGTGGCTTCTACGAGTTGGGATTTAATCTGAGTCACTATGGGCGATTTGCCACGCCGCTATTTCTGCGTCAGACGCTCTTTTCCGTCATGCTAGCGGGTGGGGCCGCTGTCGGGTGCGTCAGCGTCGCATTTCCGTTTACCTACTTGCTATCACAGCTCGCTCACCCCGTTCAGGTGGCGATTTTGGTGTTTTTGCTGGCGGTGCTATCGCTTTCAGAAGTCGTGATTGGCTTTAGCTGGTCAGTGTTGCTATCCGAAAGGGCGGGTCTCTCTAACCTGCTGGTCTGGCTGGGGCTATTGCCTCAAGCGGTAGCCTGGTCGCCAAGCTTGGTTGCGGTGCTGCTGGCCTTGATTTACCGGGCTTTTCCCTTTGCGGTGCTGCTGATCTATCCAGCCGTGTCTCGGCTCAATCCCGAAATTGCCGAAGCTGCTCAGACGCTAGGCGCTTCACCCACACGCACTTTTTGGGATATTGTGGTGCCGATGTTGCGGCCCAGTTGGATCACAGCGCTGATCTTAGTCTTTATTTTTGCCCTGGGTTCTTACCTGATGCCGCAGATGTTGGGGCGGCCTCAACACTGGACGCTTTCGGTATTGATTACCGATCAGGCGATCGCCCTCTCTAATCTACCGCTAGCCTCAGCATTGGCCCTGATTTTGATGATGCTCACGTTGCTGCTAGTCTGGCTCACAATTGCAGCTTCCAAACTCACTGGAGTCAAATCATGACCCTCCGGCACTGGCTCCGCAACAGCTTTTTAGCAGCAGTACTTTTGTTTCTCAGTGCGCCCCTCATTGTGGTGGCCGGGGTCTCCCTCAATTCCCAAAGGAGCCTAATTTTTCCGCCTCAGGGTCTTTCGCTCACCTGGTATGTAGAACTCTTTACTCGCCAGGAATGGCTGCTGCCAATGGGTAGGAGTATGGCGATCGCCCTCCTCTCTGCTGCGCTGGCAGTTTCGATGGCCCTTCCCTTAGCCTATGGTGTCTGGCGACAAGGAGGGCGCTATACTCAGGCGCTGTTTTGGCTAGGATTGGCCCCTGCCGCACTCCCACCCGTCATCACAGCAATCAGCTATCTCAGCTTTTGGGCTGCAGTGGGGCTCTACGGACAAATTCAAGCGACTCTTCTCTCCCATGCAATTTTTCTGCTGCCGCTGCCATTGGTTTTGATGACCTTGGGACTGCGATCGATTGACCCCAAAGTAGCTGAAGCGGCTCAAACATTAGGAGCCAATGAGTGGACCCTCTTTCATACGATCGCCCTGCCATTGATGCGGCCCTATTTGTTGGCGGGTTATGCCTTTGCCGTTGTGCTGAGCTTGAATGAATACATTATTTCCTACATGGTGTCAGGCTTTACAGTCGAGACCTTACCCATCAAGATTTTCAACAGCCTACACTATGGCTATACCCCAGTGATGGCCTGCGTTGCGGTGGTCTTTGTGGTCCTAGCGACAATCGTGTTTGGGCTGCTTGGTCGATTTGGAAATCTATTGGAAATGCTGGGGGGGCGATCGCAGCAATAAGATCAGGACTAAGATAGATGGGTTGTTGGCAAGACCTTGACCCATCCCAGTGGCCCATCCCAATATCGATACACTCCAATACTGCCCAATACTACCAAAACTGATATAAAGAAGGAAAATTTGATGGCGCAAGTTGCAATTGTAGGAGCAGGTCCGGCAGGTACAGCCCTTGCTTTGCTGCTGGTCCGGCGCGGGATTGCCGTAACGCTCATTGAAGCGGCAAGAGATTTCCATCGGGTGTTTCGAGGTGAAGGGCTGATGCCGAGCGGGTTGGATGCACTTGAGCAAATGGGTGTATCTGGGCTATTAGATCCCATTCCACATCGTCCCCTGAGTGGGTGGGAGTTTATCTTAGACAAGCAGCAACTTTTTCGGGTAGATGAACCGCTGGGAGACAATCGCCCCTGTACTCTAGTCTCACAACCGCCTTTACTTGAAGCACTGATTACAGAAGCGCAGCAATACCCCAACTTTGAATTGATCCAAGGAATTGCGGTCAAAGATTTACTGTGGAGCCATAGGCGTGCTGTTGGGGTCAAGCTAGCCGATGGTCAAGACTTTTTTGCTGACTTGGTGATTGGCACAGATGGTAGAAGCTCAATAGTCCGGCAACGCGCAGAGCTAGAGTTAGTCAAACAGCCGAAGACTATAGATGTCCTGTGGTTCAAGCTGGCGGCTCATCCCCAGTTTGTCCAAGATAACGTCTTTTGTTCAATTGTGGATGGCCACAATGCATTCAGCGTCTTTCATGGTGCAGAAGCAGGCAAGCTCCATTTGGCCTGGGTGCTTTTCTCAGACGATATGGCAACCGATTGGAAACAGACAGACTGGGCAGAAACCTTCGCGTCACTTTCGCCCGACTGGCTAGCCGAGCATTTCCGCAGCTGTGCAGACACAATTGAATCCCCGATTCGGCTATCGGTGGTGGTGGGCCGTTGTCCATCTTGGCATAAGCCGGGAGTCATACTGTTAGGCGATGCAGCCCATCCGATGTCGCCTGTTCGTGCCCAAGGCATCAACTTGGCACTGCGGGATGTCATTATTGCGGCCAATTATTTGGTGCCCCTCCTGACCACAGAGGCTGGTCATGAAGCCATTGATCTAGCCCTCGCGCAGATTCAGGCAGAACGAGAGCCAGAAATTATTCGCGCCCAGCAACTCCAAACTCAAGAGGCGGAGCAAGGAAATCGACTGCGTAAACACAAATTACTGCGATCGCTCATTATGCGACTGGCTCCTCTGTTTCGTAAGCAACTGCAACAGTCTTGGGTCAGACGGCAATACGAAATGCGTCAGGGTGTCACACAAGTTAAATTGCTAGTTTGAGCAGATTTGCAAAAAATAACCCCCATGAATAGGGGGCTTAAATTATAAATTGCCTTTTATATGCGGATGAAAGGACTTGAACCTTCACTTCGTGAGAAACTAGAACCTAAATCTAGCGCGTCTACCAATTCCGCCACATCCGCGTGATCTGGCTTAACAATGATAGCAAATCTATGGCAAAAATTGACAACCCAATTTTGGATTAATTTTTCTGAATGGGGCGATCGCCCCCGAACTCCCTCCCCCCAAGAGAAACAGCTTATTCTAAGGGGCGGGATGCTGGAAGATTCGCTTTTTCAAAATAGGTGAGCAGCGTAGAAACCGACTGCTGAAGATCGGTGATGCCCTGTTTCAGCTCTGCAACTTCGGTGCTGAGGTGATCTAGTTGCTGTTCGAGGGGGGCGGGATGGACAGGATGGCTAGCCGTCATGCGATCGACCTGCCAGAAGGAGACATTTAGCGCTGCCAAGATCTTTTGCACCGTCGAGAGGGTAGGGTCATAGTCAGGATCATTGAGCAGACGGCTAATTTGCTGCGTATAGCCGTAGGCGCTGCCGCCATATTTTTCCGCAATCAGGGCAGACACCTTCCGAACACTCAACTGCTGAGCCGTCATCAGCTCACGAATCACATCTGCGATACTTCCCTGCATAGTTCTCCACACCCACTGGTTGTTATCGTGCCACAAAAAAGCAGTAGGGGCTGGGCCTACCAAAACCCGACTAGTGCTCCAGCCAAATCAAAGATCATGGCTAGGGGGTAGGGCGCGTAAGTTGAGGTGTATCCCCAAACAATGCGCCAACGAGAGCGGGGAATAGCACTGACACGAACAAACTAATATATTTGTACCAGAATAGTGGCTGCTTCAAGCCCTCCGAGAAGAAAATGAAGAATCAGCCGTAGGAAAGTCGTGATGCAGCAACGACTGAACTCGCTGTAGCAGTTCATCAAAGTTGATCGGCTTTCGGACAAACTCATTGGCTCCCAGAGCTAGCCCCTGTGCCGCATTGGCCTCATCGTGAGCCGTGATCAACAAAATAGGTAGATCGGGCAGTTGAAGTACCTGACGAATCTGCCGAGTTACCTCATAGCCATCTAGCTGCGGCATCATCACATCGAGCAGCACGAGGTCAGGCGGCGCTGTCCGAATCTGGTCTAAAGCGGCTTGACCCGCATCGGCGGTGCTGACTTGGTACCCTTCACTCTCTAATAGCGTCTGCAGCAAAAACAGGTTATCCAGCAGATCATCGACCACCAAGATGTTCATCACCTGGGGACTAGGCATAGCATTACAAAGGGTAATTGTTTTCGTAGCTTCAAACGAGTTAATCTTTTTTAATTTTTTTTAGCCTGATGTTATATTTCCGGTTTCTGTGCTCAACTACACCCCTCTTGAGATAGGTTTTTTGGATAGATTTCCAAAAGTGGGTAGCAACAATCTATAAAGTTTTGCAGTCTAGCCTCTGATCACTGGGAATTCTAAGAGTACGTGTTGTAGCCAATAACATGGACCTGGAGAATTATCCTGGAAATTTGCGATGAACCTTTTTGCCAAAATCAGAGGCGAGTTTGTTGATATTGTCGAATGGTTAGACTCAACCAACGACACGATCGCCTATCGATTTGAACGTCACAATAACGAAATCAAGATGGGGGCAAAGCTGACAGTGCGCCCCGGTCAGCAAGCGGTCTTTGTCAACGAAGGTCAGATCGCTGACACCTTTGGCCCCGGCATGTATGAGCTGACTACCCAAAACTTACCCATTCTTAGCACCCTACAAGGTTGGGTCTACGGCTTCAACTCCCCCTTCAAAGCCGAAGTTTATTTCTTCAACACTAAAATTTTTACTAATCTCAAGTGGGGCACTCAAAACCCAGTTGTGCTACGAGATCCCGAACTCGGTCCGGTTCGACTGCGCGCTTTCGGCAACTACAGCATCCGGGTAGCCCATCCTGCCGATCTGCTGCAACAGCTCGTCAGCACTGACGGGCTATTTCAGGTGGATGAGATTAGCGCTCACCTCCGCAACATGATCGTGACGGCATTTGTCACCTGGTTGGGGCAATCCCAAATCTCGCTGCTAGATTTTGCGGCTCAGTATCAGCAGATGGGCGAAACCATCCGGACTGGGATGCAGCAAGAGATGCAGCGGTTTGGCTTGGAGCTAACACAACTGCTGATTGAAAATATTTCGGTACCGCCAGAAGTCGAAGCTGCCCTTGATAAGCGAGCCTCAATGGGCATCTTGGGCAATATGCAGCAGTATGCTCAGTTTCAGGCGGCCAATGCTATTGAAGCCTCTGCCAACAATCCGGGTGGTGGCAACATGGCTCTTGACTTTGGCGTTGGCATTGCCATGGGCCAACAGCTCTCGAATGCGATGCAACAGCCAAGTGCTGGGCAACAACCAAATGTTGGGCAACAAGCAAATGTTGGACAACAGCCCCAAGATACCAATCCTCCGGTCAGCCCTCCCCCTCCTCCTCCCAGCGTTCAGTGGTTTATTTCTAGGGATGGTCAAAATGTTGGCCCCTTCGCCTTCAACCAACTGCCACAGCAAGGTTTAACCGCTCAAACCTACGCTTGGCGCGCTGGAATGGAGGGATGGCAACGAGCCGCAGACATTCCAGAGTTGGCGTCTCTGCTCTCAACGCTTCCGCCACCGCCACCCGCAGGTTAAAGACTGAGGTTAAAGACTTATGGCAACGTCTAGCGCCAACCCCTTGGTCAGGCAATTTCCCTGTCCAGGCTGTGGGGCAACTTTAGAATTTAATCCTCAGGCTGGACAGCTCCAGTGCCCTTACTGTGGGCGAGAAGAGCTGATTCCTGAAAGTGCTGAACAGGTCGTTGAGCGGTCTTATGAAGAGTATCTCAACACCAACCACACGCAAATTGCGGCACTCTCGACAACGGCTTTAGAAATTGACTGTCCGGGATGTGCGGCTCAGATTACGTTTGAGCCGCCCGATGTGGCAGGCCAATGTCCTTTCTGTACAACCAGCTTGGTGACGCAGCCTCATGCCCCCAATCCGGTTTTGGCACCGGAGGCGATTTTGCCGTTTGTGGTGGGCCGGAAGCAGGCGAGAGAGTTGATTCAAAAATGGATCAGCACCCGCTGGTTTGCGCCCAATGGCCTCAAGAAGATGGCTCAGCAAGAAGGTACTCAAGGGGTGTATCTGCCCTATTGGACCTACGACTGCCATACGACAAGCCATTACCAGGGGCAGAAAGGCATCTACTATTATGTGACTGAAACCTATACAGAGACTAACTCTGAAGGCAAAACGGAAACTAAGACCCGTCAAGTCCGGCGCACGCGGTGGCATTCTGTTTCGGGTCGAGTGCAGCGCTTTTTTGATGATGTGTTGATTCCGGCGGTGCAGTCGGTTAGCACCCAACGACTCGACTGCCTAGAACCGTGGAACTTATCAAAGCTTGTTCCCTATGATTCGTCTTACCTGTCAGGGTTTAAGGCCCAACGCTACCAGACTAATCTAAAGTCTGGGTTTGAAGCGGCGAAGGGAAAGATGGAGCCCACCATTCATTCAGATGTTTGCCATGATATTGGCGGTGACGAACAGCGGGTCAATTCAGTCTCTACGTCCTATAGTGCTATTACGTTTAAGCACATTTTGTTGCCTGTTTGGCTGGCGTCTTATCGCTTTCAAAACAAGCAGTATCAGGTGGTGATCAATGCTGAAACGGGTAAGGTTGTGGGCGATCGCCCCTACAGCATCCTCAAGATTACCCTCGCTGTGTTGGCGGTTGCAGGAATCATTGCCGCTATCTTTGGCATCAAGACCTACCTCGACCAGCCTCAGATTTCTCCGCAACGACCGACCCCCCCACCGACGGAGGTTTCCCCTGGACGGAGTGTGTCACCCTCTACCCCTCCGATCGCACAGCCCGATGACGCCTACCGTCAAGCTATCAATACGGCTACTCGCGCTTCTAGCCAAGTCCAATCGGCCCAAACTCGCAATGATTGGCTGGCGATCGCAGCAGACTGGATTGAGGCGATCGCCTTCCTGAGAGCTGTGCCCCCCTCTAGCCCCAACTACGACACCGCCCAAACCAAAATTACCGAATATCAGCGCAACCTCGATTACGCCGAGCAACAAGTTAGAAATTTATCTCAATGAGAAAATAGTTTGGGAGCACATCAAAGAATTCATCACTCGTCATGAAGAACGGATTCGCAATGCATTGTCAGACAAATTAGACAAAGAGAGCTACTACTTAATCTATGAAACAATAGAGTACAGAGTCTAAAATTTGCTGCTATGCTTGTTTTCTTTATTCATGGTGTCAGTACTAAAAGGTCTAGCTATGCTGACATTCTTCAAGGCAAAATCAAAAAAGAAATTTCCAAAAGAGAAAATAGACTTCAATTTGAGTTCTATTCAAGCTATTGGGGGAATTTATTTAACAACAAAAAGCAGCAAATAGTTGACTTTATTGAGAGAGATTTTTGTCAAGCTTGTGAACAGCATAAAGAGTATAAGTTGTTTCATTATGATGTTTATAGATACAGAGAGCAAAGGGGGAAGCTAATTAATGATTTTTTGGGAGATTTTTTGGTATATCAGAATCCTAAGCGTGGCAGAGTAATTCGTCAGGTGATTTTGGAGCAGATGAGTCAGTTCACGAAAGATCATCCTGCTCAAAGAGAGATTCACTTTATTGCCCATTCCTTGGGTAGCGTTATTCTATGGGATCTGCTTTTTTCAAACGCGATATCTGAAGATGATCCAGCCTATTGCTTTCGTAAGCAACTAGAGAACATTGACACGATTAGCATTACGACTATGGGATCTCCTTTGCTGTTTTTAAAACAGATGTTAGATCTTGACTTCTCTACTGTTGATTCTTCTCTCTCTAGAACTAAGCAAAAACAGTCTATTGATTCATACAAACTGAGGTGGGTAAATATTATTCATTCTTCTGACCTGATTGCTTACCCTTTACAAGCCGCTATAAAAGATGAAGTGGGTTCTAGCCTCTTATTCCTTGATCAGTATGTTTGGCAGGATGCCAATGGAGCCGAAAGAACCTTGAGAACTCTAGGGAATTGGGATTTGGCAATGGTAACTGCTGTTGAAGATGCTCATTCCTCTTATTTTCGCAACAATTTAGATGGTGATATCACAGCACGAATCATTACCCATAACCTGTTGGGAGAAACAGACCAGCTTTTAGAAAGATGTATAACTCCTAGATGACTGAGGTAAAAGATTTGTGTTTGCGTCTAGTCGTCTGGCCCAGACGGGTAGCATAGGGTAAAGAAAACCTGACCTATCGCTACACAAGGGAGACCGCATTGGCGGAGACACAACTGTGTTTGAGATTCGAAGATCGCTTAATCGCCCCAGTCGGCGGATTGCCGAAGACCTGACCGGATATCTGTTTATGTTCCCGACGCTGTTGGTGTTGGGAACTTTTGTTGTGTTGCCCATCCTGTATGCCATCTTTTTGTCCTTTCAGCGAGTCGAGCTGTTGGGCGGCATTGAGTATGACTTTGTAGGATTCCAAAACTTTGGCCGTCTGGTTGAAGATGAGCGAGTTTGGATTGCCCTACGAAATACGGCTGAATACGTGGCGATCGTGGTGCCGACGCAGACAATTTTGGCGTTGGGGTTGGCCGTCACACTCAACTCGGGTATTCGGGGCAAAAATTGGTGGCGCGTGCTCTATTTTTTGCCCACGATCACGTCGTCGGCTGTATTGACCCTGATTTTCATGTGGGTTTACAACACCGATGGTCTGCTCAACTATGGGCTTAGCTTGGTAGGATTGCCGACTTACAACTGGCTAGGCGATCCAGCAGTGGCGCTCAAAGGCATCATGATCATGAATATCTGGGCGACTGCGCCGTTTTTTATGGTGATTTATCTAGCAGCGTTGCAGGATATCCCGCGATCGGTGTATGAAGCGGCAGAGTTGGATGGGGCAAATGGGTGGCAGCAGTTTCGTCACATTACACTGCCGATGCTGAAGCCTGTCACTTTCTTTGTGGTGGCGATGGGCATCATTGGCACCTTTCAGTTGTTTGACCAATCCTATATTTTTTCGGCGGGAACGGGTGGTCCCAACAATGCCACGCTGACGGTGGTGCTGCTGATCTATCAGGCAGTATTCCGCAATTTGCAGATGGGATATGCGGCGGCGATCGCCTTCATCCTAGCCACCATCATCATCACGATCACATTGATTCAGCGCCAATTGTTTGGAGGTGAAAAGCTTGATTAGAGACCCGCAACTCGACCCTCCTTACCTCATCTTTCTAAAGGGGCTGCTCTATGTTGTTCTCACAATCTACGCAGTCATTACGCTGATTCCCTTCCTGTGGGCGCTGTCTGCTTCTTTCAAACCACTAGCTGAAATTGTGAGTGGTGGCATACGTTTCTTCCCAAAAACCTTCACGCTCGACAACTATAGGCAGGTTTTTCTCCAGGAACCGCTGTTTCTGCGCTGGCTGTTTAATAGTTTGCTCATTGCGGTCAGCGTCACCCTGTTTAACCTAATTTTTAACTCAATGGCAGGTTATGCCCTGGCGCGGCTCAAGTTTCGGGGGCGGCGCTTCTGGTTTTTCCTGATTTTGGCAGTGTTGGCCGTGCCAGCACAGGTGACACTGATTCCCACCTTCCTGATTTTAAAGACTCTGGGTTGGCTCAATTCCTACCAAGGCATGATTGTGCCTAGCATGGTCAACGCCACGTTCATTTTTATGATGCGGCAGTTTTTTCTCAATTTTCCGAAGGAGCTAGAGGAAGCCGCCGAACTGGATGGCTTGAACCGACTGCAAACCTTTTGGCACATTGTTTTGCCATTGGCGAAGCCTGCCTTGGCGGCTCAAACTGTGTTCATTTTCATGGGCAGTTGGAACAACTTTTTGCTCCCAGTGGTGATTTTGTTTGACCCAGAAATGTTTACACTACCGCTGGGGCTGAACACGTTCAAAGGTCAGTACATTAGCTACTGGAACTACATCATGGCTGCTTCGATGATCTTTACGCTGCCTGTGTTGGGGATCTACACCTTTTTTAACCGTTACTTTATCGAGGGGGTGACGTTTACGGGTGGAAAAGGCTAGACGAGCATGGCGTTTCAGCTCGCGTCAATGCTACTGTTGAAACACTGATTTGGGTCAAAGGCGATCGCCCCTAAGCCCTAATCCTCTCGCTAAACTAGAATAATATTTCAACTAAACTTGATGACGGCTACTTCTACAATTCCTTCTCCTTTAATTGCTGCAGGCTTTCATGCTCTTTCAGAACCGCTGCGAATTCGGATTTTGGAACTGCTGCGGCATCAAGAACTTTGCGTTTGCGAAATTGGCGAACAGCTTGAGGTGGCTCAATCCAAGCTATCCTTTCACCTCAAGACGCTGAAGGAAGCGGGATTGGTGCGATCGCGCCACGAAGGCCGTTGGATTTACTACAGTCTCAACCTGGCTCAGTTTGTTGTCCTAGAGCAATATCTATCCGAGTACCGTCGCTTCAGCACCATTGCTCCCGCTCGCCCTTGCCAGGAATGACGGGCATCCAGTTCAGCCGCAAAAGAAACGGCTGAAGATTTTCCATTCAGGTTGGCTCAACAGTGATGATTCAAACCGCTAAACTCTCCATTCACGAGTACCACAAAATTGTGGAAGCTAGAATTTTGGGCGATCGCCGGATTGAGCTAATTAATGGAGAACTAATTGAATTGAGTCCTGAAACACCCTACCACGCCAACTGCAACAACAAAGCTTATAAATACCTGCTGTCGCGCTTTGACGGGTTAGCCGATGTGCGGTCTGGACACCCGATCACCTTGT
Organism: Elainellales cyanobacterium; assembly: GCA_041746655.1. Lineage (GTDB taxonomy): Bacteria > Cyanobacteriota > Cyanobacteriia > Elainellales > Elainellaceae > JBGTGR01. The sequence goes on from JBGTGR010000023.1 coordinate 32,007, forward strand.
CTGACTCCGAACCAGAACCTGATATCGCGATCGCTCGCTTACCAGAAACGCTTTATGATACCCGCCATCCCTACGCTGAAGATATTTATTTGCTGATTGAAGTTTCCTATTCTACGCTGGACTATGACTTGGCCCCCAAGCAGCAAATCTATGCAAAGGCCAAAGTTGCTGAATATTGGGTCATTGACCTGAGAAATCGTCAACTCCTAATGTTCCGCAATCCAGCAGGCTCAGACTACAGCACCCAAATCAGTGTTAAAGCTGGAGTAACGACGGCTTTAGCATTCCCAGAGATTCAGATTCAGGTTGAGCGCTTGCTATCCTAGTGAGGTTTAGTCGTTCTTCAGTCTGAGCGGCTCTTAATTTGATTGACATATCAATTAAATTTGATATATGACTACGATAGAAGCATAGAGTCTGAGCGTTGCGTTTTTATGAATTTAAAGGCACCTGCGTCGAGTGCTCCGGTTCAAGCTGGGAGTCAACTGAGTTTCTTTGAGCGATATCTAACGGTTTGGGTATTTGGGTGCATTGTGGCAGGCATTGCCTTAGGGCGATTATTTCCGGGGGTGGCTGTAGCGCTGGATGCGATTAGCGTCTATCAGATTTCTATCCCGATCGCCATTTGCCTATTTTTCATGATGTATCCCATCATGGTAAAAATTGATTTTGCTCAGGCAGTTCAGGCCATTCGGACCCCCAAGCCCGTCGCGTTGACGCTGGTGATCAACTGGTTGATCAAGCCCTTCACGATGGTAGTGTTTGCCCAATTTTTTCTAGGTTGGGTGTTTCGGCCTTTGATCGAGGGCAGCGAAATCATCCGGGGTAGCGAAGTAGCATTAGCTAATTCCTACATTGCCGGAACCATTTTGCTTGGAATTGCGCCCTGTACAGCAATGGTGTTGATGTGGGGCTATCTGTCCTATAGCAATCAGGGCCACACGTTGGTGATGGTGGCGGTCAATTCGCTGGCGATGCTGTTTCTCTATGCGCCTTTGGGACGCTGGCTGCTGGCGGCAAACGATCTCACTGTGCCCTGGCAAACTATCGTGTTGTCGGTGCTGATCTACGTTGGCTTGCCCCTCGTCGCTGGAATGTATTCGCGCTACTGGATCTTTAAACACAAGGGCAAGGAATGGTTTGAACGGCGATTTCTCAAATATCTTGGCCCGATCGCCATTACGGCGTTGCTCCTCACTCTGGTGCTGCTGTTTGCCTTCAAGGGAGATCTCATCGTTGAAAATCCGCTCCACATCCTGCTGATTGCAGTGCCGCTGTTTATCCAAACCAACTTTATTTTTCTGATTGCTTACGTCGCCGCCCAGCGCATGAAGCTGTCCTATGAAGATGCGGCTCCGGCCGCTTTGATTGGGGCTAGCAACCATTTTGAGGTGGCGATCGCCACGTCTGTGATGCTGTTTGGTTTAGACTCAGGAGCCGCACTGGCAACGGTCGTGGGCGTGCTGATTGAAGTTCCAGTTATGCTGATGCTGGTAGAGTTCTGTAAGCGCACAGCCTTCTGGTTTCCCCGTGAGCCAGAAAAAGCCACACTGCGCGATCCTCGCTGTATCCGGCCTCTGGGCTGATTGATCAATGAACACGCCTTCTCATTTCCTCATGACGGCAGCACTAGAGCAAAGCTGTCCTCGCATTCCCATTGTCAGAAGTGCTTTTTTGCTGGGTTCGGTCGCACCGGATATTCCGCTCTGGCTGCTGTCCATCGGTGGCGTTCTCTACTACCACATCATTCAAGGCTGGAGCGTCGCAGAAACCTCTCGCCTGATGTTTGACCAGCTTTACTTTCACAACTCAGTCTGGATCGCGTCACACAATTTTCTGCACGCGCCCCTGGTTTTGCTGCTGGGACTGGCAATCGCCTGGTCAAAACGACGCAACATTGGGTCGCGATCGCGCTGGCTCTTTTGGTTTCTCCTGGCCTGCCTTTTGCACAGCGGCGTGGATATTTTGACCCATGTTGATGATGGGCCACTGGTGTTCTTTCCCTTCGACTGGAGCACCCGCTTTGCTAGCTCAGTGAGCTATTGGGACGATCGCTACTACGGTAGAGAGTTTCAAATGTTTGAGCAATCTTTAAACGTAGTTTTCTTGATCTATTTCCTCAGTCCCCGTCTCTATCGCTGCATCCGCAAAATCAAAGGCTACTCAGCCCCCAATCCCTAGGGCAATTGAAAATCTAAAAACTGACCACTCTTTTAATTCATTCGATTGATGTTTCTCTGTGGCAAGACTCTTTAAAGTGGGGACAGAGTAAGTCGTAAAGAGTAGCCGCAAGGAGATCGTAAGCATGGCTGAGGACACCAAAGCAGTCATTGATGAGTTTCGAGAAGTCGTCAATATGACGCCTAAAGAGTTAGAAAACTGGCTGAAAACGGAAGAATCCCAGTCAGTAGGGCAAAAAGACAATGGCAAAGAGTCGATTGGTCATCAATCGGGACAACGCATTGTCGATTTAAAGCATACGCGGCAGGCTGACTATACCGACGACGACATTGACCACATGCAGCGAGTGATTAGCTACGTCCGTCGCCATTCGGCTCAAAAACCTGCTGGTGATGTCAAAGACACCCGCTGGCGCTATTCTCTGATGAACTGGGGTCATGATCCGCTCAAGTAATGTGACAGGTATGAATGCTCAGACAGTCCAGAAAGTAGAAACGCTTCCCAGGTTGGGATTGGTTTGCATTACGGCATCCAACCAGGTGAGGTTTCGGGCCATGACCCGCAAGCGCTTGCTGCAACTTGACCCTCAATCTCAGGTGCAGGCACTGCGGCAGCTTTATCGTGATAACCTGCAACGGCTCAATCTCGCCATTGATTTTTGTCAGGCTGAGAATATTCAGCTCTACCGGATCACATCGGCTCTGTTTCCCTTTGCTGATACGCCGCTGGGGGCAGAGGTATTGGTCGAATTTGCTGCTGAATTGAAGCAGGTGGGCGATCGCGCCACTACTCTAAACATTCGCCTGGTGGTCCATCCCGATCAATATGTGGTACTGAGTTCTGACAACCCTCAGGTGATTGAAAACAGCATCAAGATCCTGAACATGCACGCCTGGGTGCTCGATCTGCTGGCTCAACCTCAATCTGTCTGGGCCGCGATGAATATTCATGGGGGAAAGAGCGATCGCCCCGATCGCCTCATTCAAGTGATTCGAGACTTGCCAGATGCTGTGCGATCGCGCCTAACTCTAGAAAACGACGAGTACGCCTATAGCAGCGCTGAAATCTTAGCTGTTTGTCGTGCCGCTGAAGTTGCAATGGTGTTTGACGCCCATCATCACGTCATCCACGAACAACTCGACAGCTACAACCATCCCAGCGTGGCTGAAATGCTAGAAGCGTCTCGCACAACTTGGCCTGTTCCAGAGTGGCAACTCGTGCATATTTCCAACGGACGGGAAGCCTTCCAAGATCCTCGCCATAGTGATTTGATCACCGATATGCCGAAATCCTACCAGTCTGCACCCTGGATCGAGGTCGAGGCTAAGCACAAGGAAGTGGCGATCGCCAAACTCCGCCAAGAGTGGTTATCAAACCTAGTCTAAATCTAGACTGTTCGAGTTAAAACAAATTTATGTTATATTTATTTGTAGAAAAGTACTAGTTAGTACAGTCTATTAATAAACAATAGAAGGAATCCATTTCGCATTTTTCTCAAGGAGAGATCCTGATGACTCCCTTTCCCAGCTTGTTTGTCTCTCACGGTGCGCCAGATTTGGTGATTCAGCCTATTGCTGCCGCAGATTTTCTGAAGCAATTAGGCCCCAAATTAGGGCGACCTCAGGCCATTTTAGTGGTGTCGGCTCACTGGCTTTCTCGACAGCCAACCGTCAATACAACCGTTGCTCCAGCGACGATTCACGATTTTTACGGATTTCCCTCCCAGCTCTATGAACTGCAATACCCAGCTCCAGGTGCGCCGGATTTGGCAGAAAAAGTAGCGCAGTTGCTGAATGCAGCCGGATTTGGCAGCGAGACTGATTCGAAGCGCGGACTCGATCATGGTGCTTGGGAACCTCTAATGCTGATGTATCCTGAAGCCAATATTCCGGTGATACAGCTTTCTCTACAGCCTCAGATGGGGCCAACTCACTCTTTTCAGATTGGGCAAGCGTTGGCTCCCTTGCGGGAAGAAGGCATTTTAATTCTCGCTAGTGGTGCTGTCACCCATAACTTACGGACATTGCGATCGCTCACAATTGACGCCGAGCCGCCAGAGTGGGTCACTCAGTTTGACCAGTGGGTGGCAGAAACAATTGCCCATCAGCGCCTAGACGATCTGCTAGACTACCGCCGATTGGCTCCCCATGCTGCCGAAAATCATCCTAGCGAAGAACATTTTCTGCCGCTGATGGTGGCTTGGGGAGCTGGAGGTCGCGATGCTCAGGGCAGTCAGCTCCACTCCAGCTTTACCTACAGCATCCTCAGCATGGCGGCTTACGCTTTTCAATAAAGAGTTTTTACTCTGCGATCGCCTAGACTATTTCTGACTCGCCAGTTGCAGACGGCTTGTGCTTGCGCTTCAAACCCAGTGCTGTGAGACCAAACAAACCCAACGCTAGAGCTGTTCCGGGCTCAGGAATTGTCTCTCCAGGCAAGGGGGGCGTTGTCAAAGGTGAACGGCGATTGAGCGTTCCTTGCTCAAAGCTAAAGGCTAGCCGCAACAGGGTGGATTCATCGTAGGCTCTACCCAGGAACTCTAAGCCGACTGGAAGCCCATCGGGTGTGAATCCAGCTGGAACCGTAATGGCTGGAAAGCCCGAGAAAGGACTCAGACGGTTTGCGGCTCCAGAGGCCAATGGCTGCCCAAAGATATTGGGTGGACTCGCCACGGATGGATAAATCAGCGCATCAAAACCTTCCAAAGCACTGAGAAGAGCCGTTTGGGTCAGAGCAGGGCGTTCTTGAATGATGCGAAGGTAGTCTGGATTTTCCTCCGGTGGGGGCTGATTGTTGCGGGCAATGTACGCAGCCTCAAATGATTCTAGATAGAGGCCGCTTTCAATGATGTCTCCCAGTGTTCTAACCCCAGAAGGGGGAGCGGGTCGTTCTGCTAAGTAAGCATTGAGATCACGCTTAAATTCAAAGCCACTCAAACTTGGGAAAGAGAGAATTTCTGCCAGGTTTGGAATCGTGACATCAACAACTTGTGCGCCCAAAGCTAATAGATCATCAATGGCGGTATTGATCACTGCATTGGTCTTTGCACTTTCTGGATTGGTTTCTAGCCCAAACAAGTCGCGCACAACCCCGATGCGAGATCCTTGCAAGCCATTGAGATCAAGAAAGCTAGTGTAGCTTGCTGGGATTTTGCCGTCACTCTCCGCAGTAATAGGATCAGCTGGATCAAAGCCTGCCGTAATGTCTAGCACGATTGCAGCATCGGTTACAGTTCGAGTCATGGGGCCACCCACATCCTGTGTGAGCGCCAGGGGAATGATGCCTGCACGGCTGGTAAGTCCAATCGTAGGTCGAATCCCAACCAAACTATTGAAGGACGAGGGAACGCGAATGGAGCCACCTGTGTCTGAGCCTAGGCCAATCACACCAAAGTTGGCGGCGATCGCCGCTCCAGTGCCACCGCTTGATCCCCCAGCATTTCGAGTGGGATCGTAGGCGTTGAGAGTCGTTCCGCCTAGAGAACTCTCTGTCGTAAACGAAAAGGCAAACTCAGACAGATTAGACTTGGCAAGAATCAGCGCACCGGCCTCCCGAAGTTGCTGCACTTGGAATGCATCAGTGGGAGGGATAAATCCTTCTAACACCAGAGCCCCAGCCGTTGTAGGCATGTCAAAGGTATCAAAGTTATCTTTCGCAATGACTGGGACACAATGTAGCGGCCCCGTCAGACCCGATTGGGCATATTTGGTATCCAGATCGGCAGCGATCGCCAATGCATTTGGGTTCGTCGTGATGATGGCATTGAGAGCAGGTCCCTGATCATCATAGGCAGCAATGCGATTGAGATAGAGCTGAGTAATATCGGTACAGGTGACTCGCCCGCTTCCAAGAGCAGATTGAATACTGCCCACTGTTGCTTCTTCTAGCCGAAAGGTGAAGGCTAGTGCTGTCTGAGGAACAACTGCTATTGCGATCGCCTGGAAAGCAACAACAGCTGTCGTTTGTTTAACAAGGTTCAACACCGCTTTTTGATTTCCTAAATGAAGGGCACACAAAGTTAGCCATCTGAGCTATCCCAGGCGGCATAAGGGTTTTATAAAGCTTGATATATTTGAAGATTCAGCGAACGAACTGTCTGAGGTGATACCGTTGGGGGGGCATCCTTACGGAATCTTCATAATTCTTCCCTTTCATTAAAGAATCCGTAAAGTTTTCACCTAACTCATCTCCGTATTTCTGACACATCGTCCTGTTGCTGGGCCATAGCGACTATCGCTCACGTCAAACGCTAAGGTCTCACCAAAGGCTCTAATCCGAATCAATTCACCCGACGCAGTTTGCCCTACCCCGCTCAGTGCGGATGTCGCCTCCCTAGTAACCGATATCTCAATGGTTTCCTGATACATCGCAGCATTAAAGCTCGGATCACTATAAATAGCTAAACGAAAACTCCTAGCCATTCGGTCCAAAGTCTCCACTCGATAGGCACGATTTCCCCCTGCGGCTTCACAAGTCCATACAATCCTTTCTTCAGCCGAATAGTTCTCCATTGGTCTGATCTCCATTGAGCTGAGTCCTATCAACAGCGATAACACAATAGTGAACTTGATAGGCACTTGAACTATTTGAACCATGTGAGAAAAACTAGCATCCATCATCCCCAAACCCTTCACTATTGCAACTCTCTTGAATTCTAAGCTCTCTTCACCACCGTCAGCTTTGATACTTATAGGTTAGAAGGATCATGGTAGTGTAGGCCTGTTGTCACAGACGTGGTGATGTATGGGGCGGGAACTGGTGGGGGCGATCGCGTCACTCTGGCGTTATCCAGTCAAGTCGATGTTGGGGGAAGAGTTAGAAGCTTCAGAGGTAACGGTTCGTGGGTTAGCGGGCGATCGCGCCTATGCACTACTTGATTTAAAGAGTGGCAACGTTGCCAGTGCCAAAAATCCCAAAAAATGGGCAAAGCTATTAGATTTTCAAGCCGCCCTTGCCGACGACCCCCAGGCCTATGAGTCGCTCCCACCTGTAAAGGTTTCCTTACCGAACGGAAACTCAATTACTAGCGAAGCGCCAGACATTAGTCAAGTCCTTTCAGGTATGCTGGGGCGAGACGTGCAGCTACTCTCTGGTGCGCCTCAAACTGCCAGTCTAGAGCAATATTGGCCTCCTGTTGAAGGGACACCGCACCAAGATACAGTGACTCAACTGGTCATGCCGACGGAAACATTTTTCGATTCTTGCTCAATTCATGCAATGACCACGGCAACTCTTGCTCGGTTGCAAGAACTTTATCCAGAAGGACAATTTGATCGGTGCCGATTTCGACCCAATCTTGTCATTGAACCCACTTCACGTGAAATCACATTCTTGGAAAATGATTGGGTGGGTGGAGTTTTGGCGATCGGTGAAGCAGTTCGTCTCAGCATTGACACCGCCTGCCCCCGCTGCGTCGTAACCACATTAGAACAATCTGGTTTTCCCAACGACCTCAATATCCTTCGCACCACTGCCCGCTACAACGACATGATCGCTGGCATCCGAGCTTCTGTCCTACAAGGTGGCACCATTCGTCGGCATGATCCCATTTGGCTTGAAAAATCTAGCTAGAAGCATGGGTGATTTAGCATCCTCCCCGACCTGAAGGTGCGGGGATTCTCTGTCTAGAAAGCCAGACATGGCTGTTCTCCTATCAGATGAGGTCAATGGCGTTTCCCAACGTAGATTGGTCCTACTTCCATTCAGCCATCCTTAGTTTGGCAGGGATTTCAGTAGAAAACTTTTGGTGAAAAACTTAGGAAGCATCAATAGCAATATTGCGAATTGTCACAATCTGCTCTTCTCTGTTGCAATGTGGGTACACCAGGCATAGTTCATTCTGAAGCCTGAAGACCTCGGTAGATCCGCATCAATGCAAACCGGGGTGGCTTCTATCGACACATTCATATTCGTGACAGTAAGGAACTTCATTCCAAGATGAGTAGAACGGCGATCGCAGACCAGTTGCGCTACAGGTTTGACAACTTCATGGCCAAGGGCACTGTTGCCTTAATTGGTGGATTAGCCTTGGTATCTTTAGCATTCATCCTGCTGACAGGAATTTTAGTGAGCTTATTGGGGATTTCGCCGGAAGGGGGCGATCGCCTCTCTCCTCTAGAGTCAATCTGGGGCGTACTCATGCGAACCCTAGATGCGGGCACAATGGGCGGCGATGTCGGGTGGCTATTTCGCCTTGCCATGCTACTGGTGACCTTTGGTGGCATCTTTGTCATCAGTACGCTAATTGGTGTGCTGAGTAGCGGCATTGACACCAAGCTAGAAAACTTGCGAAAAGGGCGATCGCGCGTCATTGAAACTGAGCATATTGTGATCTTGGGCTGGTCTCTACAAATTTTTGCCCTCATTTCTCAGCTCACTTTGGCAAATGCCAACCACTCCAATACCTGCATTGTCATCCTCAGTGAAACAGACAAAGTAGAAATGGAAGACAAGCTGTTTGAAGTCCTTGGGAAACCGTCCCGCATTCGGATTGTTTGCCGCACCGGCAGCCCCAGCAATATGGCTGACTTGGGAATGGTCAATGTTCAAGCCGCTCGTTCAATTGTGATTCTCACTTCACCCAGTCAACATGCAGATGCTCAGCTGATTAAGACACTATTAGCAATTACCAATATTCCGCGAGCCGTGCCCCAGCCGTATCATATTGTGGCCCAAGTTCAGCATTCCAAGAGTTTGGATGTCATTACGTTAGTAGGGCAACAAGAAGTAGAACCGTTGCTCACACAAGATTTAATTTCGCGAATTGTCGTTCAAACCTGCCGACAGTCCGGTTTGTCTATTGTTTACATGGAACTGCTAGACTTCCAGGGCAACGAAATCTACTTCAAAGCAGAACCTACATTAGAAGGCCAAGCTTACGGCAAAATTCTATCGGCTTACAATGATTCTGCTGTGATTGGAGTCCAACATGCAGATGGAACCATTCAGCTCAATCCTCCCATGAATACTTTGCTTGAGACAGGGGCACAACTCATTGTCATTAGTGAAGATGATGACACCATTCGCCTATCGGGTCTGGTAGACATGCCCATTGATCGGCAGGCAATCCGCCTCAAGCAGCAAGATCTTCCCCGACCTGAAAATACCTTAATTTTAGGATGGAACGATCGCATCCCCTACATCATTCAGCAACTAGATGAATATGTTGCCTTTGGCTCCAGAGTAACGGTTGTAGCCCATTTTCCTCCAGCAGAGGTCGATTTATCTGCCGACTCGTTGAACGTCAAGCAGCAAACCATCCAGTATCAACAAGGAGATCCCACCGATCGGCAAGTGCTTGAAGCCCTAGACCTGACTCAATATCACCATGTGGTTGTTCTCTGTAATCTCGACTTGGAGCCAGAACAAGCAGATGCCCAAACCTTGGTAACGCTGCTGCAATTGCGAGATATCACCGATCGCAGCAACCATCCTATCCAGATCGTGACTGAAATTTTAGATGCTAACAATCAAGCTTTGGCGAAAGTGGCCCGACCCGATGATTTTGTCATTAGTGAGCAAATTGTCAGCCGCATGTTGGCTCAGGTTGCAGAGCAGAAAAATCTCAATGCAGTCTTCACTGATCTCTTTGATCCGGCTGGCTCAGAGATTTACCTAAAATCTGTCACGGATTATGTGAGTATTGAACACCCGATCAACTTTTATACCCTCGTTGAAGCGGCTAAACAACGTGGAGAATCGGCAATTGGATATCGCTGTAAAGCTGATGCCAACAACATGGCCCGCTCCTATGGTGTCGTGCTCAATCCCAAGAAAGATCAGCTCGTCACGTTTGCACCTCAAGACACAATTATCCTGCTAGCGGAGAGTTAGGCGATCGCTCCCTCTCTCAGACATCCAGAACGTATAGCAACCGCCACACTTTGTAATTTCGACTCGCCAGATTACCTGTTTAACAACTCGTTGTACAGATTGCTCGTAAAGATGGTGTCTTCGTATCACCTTTGTCTACAGATAACACCCCAGATCTCCAGGATTAACTATCAAAAGCGATAGATAACACCCCAGATTGGCGGCCTTATCCTGCAAATCTTCTGTTTAATTCCTTAAAATCTGGGTGTTATCTAACAAAAGTGACAGATAATTCTAGAGCGCACGGGTATTATTCATCACTTTTGACGGTGAATACGTAGTTAGACTGTACTGAAGCCACGGGCACAATAGGACAAGTTAAACTTGTGTAAAATCCTCAATGGACTATCTTGAAAGTCACGGTATAGATTACCTGTACCATATGACCTACATAGACAATCTTGCTTCTATTATCCAGAATGGGGTGCTGTCTCATAACGAAGCGTATAGGAAGGGATTAATAGAAGCAGACATTTCAGATCCTAATGTTCAAGACATTCGAGCGAACACAGTAGATCCTTTTTACGACAGACCATTACACGACTACGTACCTCTCTATTTCTCACCGAGAAACCCGATGCTCTACAGACGGCGGGAAATACAAGAAAACATCGTTATTCTAGGACTTGACCCTCGACTGCTTTCAGAGCCTAATATTATTTTTACAGATGGAAATGCTGCGGCAAGTGGGACATTTTTTTACATAGGCATCTCAATGCTTGGAAATTTGCCGTGGAATTCAATTAGGGCAAGAAGCTGGACTGATATTGAGGATGGTAAGCGAATAAAGTGTGCTGAGGTGCTTGTCCCCTCAAGAATTGAGCCTAGCCGCATTCAAGTGGTATTTTGTTATTCTGACAAACATCGCGAAACGATTATCACAGCAAAGCAGGGAACTCTTATCATAGGGAGAGTAAACCGAGACTTATATTTCTAGTGCCCATGCTTCGATACACTGACACTACAGTTTTTAATGTCGGCGCTCAAACGATCGTCAACACGGTTAACTGCGTAGGCGTTATGGGTGCTGGGCTTGCCTTAGAGTTCCAGTTGAGATTTCCTCAAATGGAGAGGGATTACGTGGAGCGGTGCAGCCAGAAAAAAGTGGAAGTCGGTAGACCGTATCTCTACAAAGACTACGAAACACCTTGGATTTTAAATTTTCCGACTAAATATCATTGGAAGCACCCCTCTAAAATTGAATGGGTAGAGCAAGGCTTAAAATACTTTGCTGATCATTATCAAAGAGGAGGAATTACTTCTGTCGCATTTCCAAAGCTGGGATGCAGCAATGGTGGACTTGAGTGGAGCCTTGTTTCTCCACTCATGGAAAAGTATTTAAAAGACCTCAGCATTAATGTATTCATTTGTGAAGATACAGAGAAAGATGCCTCGGGTATAGAGGGCATGATGGTTCATATGCTCAATAATATTGAAAATCTTTCTTGGTCGGCAGAACTTGGTCTTCGCTCAGACATTAAAAGGAAAATAATTTCTGTTCTCCCTGTTTGTAGATTTAGAGATCTAAGAAAAGTTGAGGGAATTGGTAAGCAAACATATAAGGATGTGTTTAGCTTCTTGTACTCTTCAGCTGACCATTCTAACGATAAAACCCTTAGCCACCAAATTGAGGTAGAAAATCTCAATTTGTTTGAACAAACCAGTGATTCCTGCGATCACTCCACAGAATCAGACATTCAATCTTATGTAGTTGCATCAGAAGAGATGAAGGACTCCTCAAATTCCGTAAGTATGCAATTAGAGGAGATTCTCGAAGTTAGAATATCTGAAAGTCAAACCGATGGTCTTCCAGAATATGATGATCTTTTCTATGTGGTGTTGCCATCTATTGAAAAAGCTCTCAGTATCGCCCAAACAAAAGATGAAATTGTCAAAGGGTTCGACCAACCTAAAAAAACAATTAATAATTGGTTAAAAAAGGCAGAAGAACTTGGCAAAGTTAAGAAACTTCCAGGTCGCCCAGTTAGGTATATTGCTACTGCTTCTGCACAAGCCAAGCAGCTAGAGTGTAGTTTTGTTGTGTGATATTTGAAGCGGTCGCCGCACAGTCTAATAACCCGGTTGGAGCGGACTGACGAGAGATCCTGATGGTGTTTCAAAGTTTGTTTACAGCCGCTCAACCGGAACGTTAGACCGTTAAAATCCTTTGTGCTGTCTGGAGCTTCAAATTAACAAGAGTTTTTGAAGATGGGATAAACTTGTGTAATCTCTACCAAACATTCAAAGCTAGTTGCGCTTAGGCTTGAGATGTTGCGTGTTGCTAGCAAAAACAGGACCAAGAGTAGAGCCTTATGGGGCAGTTATTCGATCGCGCAAGTCGCACCGTTCGAGCCAAGCTGAACTCCGATAGCGTTGCTCGCGAGAACACCTTCGTCTTGAAAAGCTATTTGCTAATTGCCAAGGAAGCTGAAAGCTCTAACTGGGAAAAGCACTTTTGTCACGTCGTTCGCTAGAGTGGAGGCTTGCGAGACAAATTTTAGGTAAGGCGCAGTGTCTACACAACAGGCTTCCCAGCGTGGGGATGTAAATCCAGGTGAAAATCGGTGGCAGCAAGGGCAACGACTGGAGGTGGCGATCGCCGATCTCAGCAACAGTGGCGATGGCGTTGGGCGGTGGGAAGGCCGGGTTGTGTTTGTGCCAGATACAGTACCGGGCGATCGCGTCCTAGTCAGGTTGGTGCGCGTCAAACCTCAGTATGCCCACGGTAAAATTCAGGAAATTTTGGAGGCATCTCCCGATCGCATTCGGCCTAGCTGCATTGTGGCCGACAAGTGTGGGGGATGTCAGTGGCAACACATTGATTATGGTTATCAGCTTGAAGCCAAACGCAATCAAGTGATTCAAGCGCTAGAGCATATCGGGAGTTTTGAAAACCCTCCCGTTGATCCCATGCTCAATGTTGCCGACTCGCTGGGATACCGCAATAAAGCCACCTATCCGATGGCCCGATCGGCCGCTGGACAAGTGCAAGCAGGCTATTACCAGAAAGGCAGCCACCAGCTGATTAACTTGAACCAGTGCCCGATCCAAGATTCTCGCCTCAATCCACTGTTGGCTGAAATCAAGCAAGATATTCAGGAGCGGGGCTGGAGTATCTATGATGAGAGCAAGCACCGGGGTAAAATTCGCCACTTGGGGCTACGAATTGGTCGGCGCACAGGCGAAATTTTGCTGACCTTGGTAAGCACCGAGGGCAACTTGGGAGGCTTAGAAGAACAGGCCAAAACCTGGCGCGATCGCTATCCTCAGCTCGTGGGCGTCTGTCTCAACCTCAATCCTGAGCGCACCAACGCCATTCTTGGCCCCAAAACCTACGTTGTGAACGGACAGCCGCATCTGCGAGAAGAATTTGCTGGACAGCAGTTTCACGTTGGCCCTACCACCTTCTTTCAAGTTCACACCGAACAAGCTGAAGCCTTGCTCCAAGTGATCATGGACGAGTTGCAGCTTCAAGGCCACGAAACGCTAGTGGATACCTATTGCGGCATTGGCACCCTCACGCTTCCCTTAGCACAACGGGTCCAGCAGGTGATTGGCTTGGAAGTCCAGGCCGATGCGGTTGAGCAGGCTGAGCAGAATGCCGCCCTAAACGAAACAACCAATGTTAGCTTCCAGACTGGCTCGGTTGAGGAGTTGCTGCCCAATCTAACGGTGACGCCCGATATCGTCTTGCTTGATCCGCCCCGCAAAGGCTGCGACCCGAGCGTGATTGAAACTTTGTTGCAGATGGAGTGCGATCGCCTCGTCTATGTCAGTTGCAATCCTGCAACCCTAGCCCGCGATTTAAAGCTGCTCTGCGCGGCTGGAACCTATCGCCTCACCCGCGTTCAGCCTGCCGATTTCTTTCCTCAGACTTCCCATGTTGAGAGTGTGGCATTTTTGGTAAGAAATAAGGGGTGAGGAATTGGGCTAATTTGGGACTAATTTAAGAATTGTTTTGTGACTCGAACGCAGGTTTATGAAGTTTAGCGAACTGGTTCAAAAGTTGGGGGCAACCGATGCCTGTAGTCTGGGTGAGCAGCCAGATTGCGATCCAGAGATTGTGGCGATCGCAGCTGTAGAGCAAGCTCCAGCAGGCACGATCAGCTACATTGAGGGGGGCAAATTTAAGGCGCAGATTGACCAAACGGCAGCAAGTGCTTTGATTTTGCCAATCAATGAAGCGCTGCAGCAAAAAGCGACCGAGCGAGGCATTGCTTGGATTCAAACGGCCAATCCTCGGCTGATGTTTGCTCAGGCGATCGCCATTTTTTATCAACCCTTTCAACCTGAACCAGAAATTCATTCCACCGCTGTGATTCATCCTTCCGCCCAGATGGGTGAAAGCGTCGCGATTGGGGCGCATGTGGTGATTCAAGCCGGGGTGAAACTGGGCAACAATGTCTGCATTCATCCCAATGTGGTGATTTATCCAGAGGTGCAGATTGGCGATCGCACCGTTCTACATGCCAACTGCGTCATTCATGAACGGACTCAGATTGGGGCAGACTGCGTGATTCATAGTGGTGCGGCGATCGGCTCAGAAGGCTTTGGTTTTGTGCCCGTGCCCGAAGGCTGGTACAAAATCGAGCAGTCGGGCTACACGGTCTTAGAAGATGGCGTTGAAGTGGGCTGCAACTCAGCAGTCGATCGTCCGGCAGTCGGAGAAACCCGCGTCGCCCGCAACACCAAACTCGACAACCTCGTTCACATCGCCCACGGTTGCGAGATCGGCGAAAATTGCGCGATGGCCGCTCAGGTCGGTTTGGCTGGAGGCGTCAAAGTCGGCAAACGGGTGATCTTAGGCGGACAAGTCGGCGTCGCCAACCAATCCAACATCGGCGACGGTGCCCAGGCCGGGTCCAAAGCCGGAATTCATAGCAATGTAGCACCGGGTGCGGTCGTGATGGGCGTTCCAGCCTCCCCCTACCGCACCTTCCTGAAGGCTTCTGCGATCTACAACCGCCTGCCCGAAATGTATGACTCCCTCAAAAAAATCAAGCGCCAGCTCGAGAAGCAGGAGCCGGGCCAAATCGACTAGGGGCGAGCTGCGTCATGCTCGGGTCTGTCTGTCCGTTGACCTGCTGAGCAAACCGTTCGGCCAACGGCGGCAGAATGGCGAATGGGTTGCTAAATCCTGAAAATAGATAGAGTCCTTCCACATCGGGTAAGGGGCCAATCAGCGGCAGTCGATCGCCCGTAAACGCCACCAGACAGCGGCACCATTCCCCCGGAACATGATGCAGATCCGGCAAAATTTGCCCGAGCCCCGCTCGAATTTCAGCCTCACTTTGAGTCGCATCAATCTGGGCCTGCGGATCGCTCAAAGCTCGGCTAATTTGCCCCATGCGCAGACGGCCATCCTGAAACTGCACGGCCCCCACATCCAAAATCGGTTGGGTGATTTCCTGACCAGGCTGATCCCAGAGAAAATCAGTTTCGACTCGCCCCGCCTTAGCCTCCATATCAAATCGCTGGGCCTCAGCAGGCATCACCAAGGTTTGCAGCCGCAAATCAACCGATGGGGTTTCGATCAGCTCCGCATGGGTGAAATAAACCGGAACAGATATCTGCACCGACTGCAACAGCGATCGCGTCAGACCTCCCGTGCAAATCAAAACATTGGCCGCTGAGTAGGTTGCCGTTGGCGTTTTGACGCCTTCAATGCGATCGCCCTGCCGTACAACCTCCACCACTTCGCCAAACAGAATTTCACCCCCAGCTCTCACAAAAGCCTGGTTGTAGGCTTTAACCATGCTGACAGGATCAACATTGCCATGCTTGACAGTCAGTGCGGCAGCGATCGCCTCCCGATTGAGCAACGGCTCCATTTCACAGGCGGCTTCAGCCGAAATCAACTGAGGTGGAATGGCAAACTGGCTGTAGGTGGCGGCGATCGCCTCCGGATCAGAGTCAGGGGCGATCGTCAGCATCAGATCCAGTTCTCGAAACTGCGTATCCCCCTCCAGTTCTGCCGATAGCCGACGATGCCGTTCAATCCCCGCCTGACAGAGTTCCCGCATCAGGGGAGTCGTTCCCGACCAGAAGGCAATACCCCCATAGCTATATCGGGTTGCGCTTTGAGGCTGTAGATTTTGCTCTAGCACCAGCACCGAAAAACCTACCCGTGCCAGCTCATAACTGACTGCCGCACCCGTAACTCCGTTGCCAACGACAATCCAATCGTACATTTTCATATTTTGCGATTCAAACTGCTGCGGAATGTCTATACTTTAGGGTTAATTCCACCTATAGGCTTAGCCTCAAAGAAATAGCCCCTGTGTGGCAGTTTTCTCCTCCGCCTCACTCGCCGCTTTTTTATCCCCCAAAAGTAATTCCTGGGGAAGAAGCATTTGATCAATCTGCCTTTTTTTTGTAATTAAATGTAGTTAGAATGGGCAGAATAAATTTGACTCACCACTAACCTCTACCATTAACATCTATCTATGGATAGAAAAACTCGTCGCTTCTGCCTCTATGTCGCCGCTTGCAGCGTAGCCGGAATCGTTCTGGGTGGAACTGCTAGTCAAGCCGAACTCTCACACTGTCTAGAAACCGATTCGCCCAGCAACGAATGCTTGAGCCAAGATCCAACGATGAAGCTAGTTGAAGGCATGAGCTTTGGGCTAATTGCGGGTGCAGGAGCTGCCGTTGGAGCCACCTGGCAAATCTGGCAACGCGACGAATAGTTTAAGTTAGTTTGAGTTTGAAACGGCTTCGCTTATTTTTTAACCTTTTCCCACATATTTCTCAGCAAAATCTCAGTCCCATAAGGCCTAATCCCTATAGTATCTACTTGATCACTGGTTTGATCCTGGATGGACTACTTTAGTAACCCTGTCTTACATTCAGATAAGACAGGGTATTTGCCGTTCAAGATTCCTGGTGTAGATTGACTGGAGTCCTCTTTGGGAAGCAAGATTGTTATGGCTGAATACTATAAGCCCGAACATTTGGCACACTTCGGTCAAATTGGTGAGGGTAGCCCTGAGCTAGCCGAAAAGTTTTTTGCTTACTATGGAGCAGTTTTCGCGGAGGGCGCACTGTCTGCTCGCGAGAAAGCCTTGATTGCGTTAGCCGTTTCCCATACCGTGCAGTGTCCTTACTGCATCGAAGCCTACAGCAAAGAATGCCTGCAGCAAGGGTCAGACCTAGAGCAAATGACCGAAGCCGTCCATGTCGCGACTGCTATTCGAGGGGGGGCGTCCCTAATTCATGGCTTACAGATGCTCGATCACGTCAAACAAGTCGCGATGTAAGCAACCTCCCCCTCATGACGCTTTAATTTTGACCCCATATTTCTTAGCTTGAAGTGGGCGATCGCCCAGGCTGCTTAACCCTGCCCCGATCTGGCAGCCTGCTTTCGTTTGTAGTAAATCAGCAAGAGGATATTTAGGAATGTTTGAGACGACCCCCCAAGCAGTATGGGATACAGACCTTAATTTGGACGATCCCAAAACGGGGCCGAAATCTACTACTTCTCTATACCGGAGGCGATCGCCCCTCTCCTCTCCCCAATACCAAATCGACACCTTAGAAGCCGTAGATCTAGCTCAAACCTCCCAGCAAAGCGATTTTGACGCCGCCCTCACCCAAGCCGGGTGGCCCCACTTCAAACCTAGCCAGCTAGAAATCTTCCAGATCAACATCGGCAAGCTCTGCAACATGACCTGCCGCCACTGCCACGTCGATGCGGGTCCCGATCGCACCCAAGAAAACATGGATCGCGACACCATCGACGCCTGCCTCCAAGCCCTCGACCAAACCACGGCCCACACCGTCGATATCACCGGAGGTGCCCCCGAACTCAACCCTCACTTCCGCTACCTCGTCGATGAATGTGCCAAACGCGGCAAACACGTCATCGATCGCTGCAACCTCACCGTCCTGCTGCTGCCCCGGATGCAAGATCTTCCTGAGTGGTTAGCAGAACGTGGCGTCGAAGTCGTCTGCTCCCTGCCCCACTACCGCCGCTTTAACACTGACGCCCAACGCGGCCAAGGCACCTTTGAAAAATCAATCGAAGCCCTCCATCGTCTCAATGCGGCCGGATATGGCCAAGGCGATCCGAAACGCCGCCTCACCCTGATGTCAAACCCCGTTGGCGCATTTCTAGCCAGCAACCAAGCCAAGCTAGAGCAAGAGTGGAAAACCGGACTTCAGAAGAACCACGGCATCAGCTTTGATCGCTTGATTGCCCTCAACAACATGCCCATCTCCCGCTATCTGGAATGGCTAGAAGAATCCGGCAACCTCGATCAGTACATGGAACTCCTCGTCAACTCCTTCAACCCCGCCACTGTCTCCGGCCTCATGTGCCGCAACACCCTTTCCATCTCCTGGGATGGACGCCTCTTCGACTGCGACTTCAACCAAATGCTCGACCTCGAAATCCAGCACCCCAACCAACAACGCCCCCACATTAGAGACTTCAATCCAGAGGCGATCGCCCAACGCCAAATCCTCACAGGCCGCCACTGCTTCGGCTGCACCGCAGGAGCCGGAAGCTCTTGTGGAGGGGCAATAGAAGGGTGAGGCGTAGAGAGTAGAAAATAGTAAGCGGGTCAGTAGAGAGATGCCGATTCATTTTCATTGCATCTCTACAAAGCTCCTTGAAAGCCCAAACCTCCTTGCCACCCACCAATGCGAAGCGCTTCATGCCACCCACCAACTAACCCTTACCGAGGGGGTGTGGGGGACGGGTTCCGTCCCCTGCTGGGGGTTTGGGGGGAACCCCCAAGGCTCGAAAAACCAAAGTCTCAAACTCGTTCACACATTCAAAAAAGCTCGACAAACCAAATCAAATTTGCTGACACGCTCAAGAGCCAAAGCTGTAAAATATGACGGTTGTATTCTGCGACACGAACCTTGATCGAACGTTATACCCTGCCTGAGATGGGCGATCTGTGGACCGAAAATTACAAGCTAAAAACCTGGTTACAGGTAGAGATCGCAGTCTGTGAAGCTCAGGCGGAACTGGGTTATATTCCGTCCGAAGCCGTCGAAGAAATCAAAGCAAAAGCAAACTTTGACCCCAAGCGCGTCCTCGAAATTGAAGCCGAAGTGCGCCATGATGTCATCGCCTTCCTCACCAACGTCAACGAATACGTCGGTGAAGCCGGACGCTACATCCATCTGGGCCTCACCAGCTCAGACATGCTCGACACCGCCCTGGCGCTCCAACTCGTAGCCAGCCTCGACGTAATCATGACCCAGCTCGAAGCCCTGGTGCAAGCCATTCGCTACCAGGCCCAACAGCATCGCGACACCGTCATGATCGGTCGCTCCCACGGCATCCATGCCGAACCCATCACCTTTGGCTTCAAACTCGCTGGCTGGTTGGCAGAAGTCTTGCGGCATCGCGATCGCCTCTGTCGTCTCCAAACCCAGATTGCCGTCGGCAAAATCTCCGGCGCAGTCGGAACCTATGCCAACGTCGATCCACAAGTCGAAGCCCTCGCCTGCCAAAAGCTAGGACTTCAGCCTGATCCAGCTTCTACGCAGGTGATCTCGCGCGATCGCCACGCCGACTACCTCCAGACCCTAGCCCTAGTGTCAGCCTCCCTAGAGCGATTTGCCGTCGAGATCCGCAACCTTCAACGCACCGACGTTCTAGAAGTCGAAGAATATTTCTCCAAAGGGCAAAAAGGCTCCTCCGCCATGCCCCACAAGCGCAACCCCATCCGCTCCGAGCGCATCACCGGAATGGCTCGAATTGTGCGCGGTCATGCCGTTGCGGCCCTAGAAAACGTCGCCCTCTGGCACGAGCGAGATATCTCTCATAGCTCCGTCGAACGGGTGGTCTTCCCCGACGCCTGCATCCTGACCCACTTCATGCTGGTCGAAATGACCGAGCTGATCAAAAATCTGCTCGTCTACCCCGAAAACATGAAGCGCAACATGAACGTTTACGGTGGGGTTGTCTTCAGCCAGCGAGTGTTGCTAACCCTGGTAGACAAAGGTCTTGGCCGCGAAGAAGCTTATGCCATCGTTCAATCCTGCGCTCATACTGCTTGGAACAAACCCGACGGCGACTTTCATGCCCTGATTGCTCAAGATTCGCGGGTCACGGCCCACCTTTCTCCTGAGGAAATTGAAGCCTGCTTCGATCCTCAGCATCACCTCAAAAACCTCGATCGGGTTTACCAGCGATTGAATATCTAAGTCTCACCTTCTCCAACAGCGCGCCTGAACTCAGCAAACCAGTTCGGCTTCTCAATTCAGGCGCTGCTTTTAGCTATAGCAGCAGAAGCCCCGCGCTCTGGCGTAGCCGAGAGTCGGGATGAATGCGAGCGAGTTGACGATTCCATCCCAGAGTCGAATTCCAGGCACAGCGTGGAACAGCGACGGGGTGGATGAGGAAACGAGCAAATTCTCATGATAAAATTAGCACATCTTGACCATCCCTGCCGTAAGCGAAAACCAAGCTAATAGGTACATGTT
>JBGTGR010000024.1:0-106578 GCA_041746655.1 Elainellales cyanobacterium
GAGCACGTAGGCTGCATAGCGAGGATTACCCCACTGATTGGTAGCTGGGTCAAAGGGGAAATACTGCACCAGTTCCACCAACGCTGCATCAGCGGGAATCAATGCCTGGACTGCGGCAATCTCAACTGGTGCAGTTTCCACTCGAAACTCAGCACTGCGACGAGCCAGGTCATTTTCTAGCCGATTGACCTGCTGTCGCAACGCTGCAGCCTGAGTTCGATAATCTTCTAGATCTTGCTCTCCCAGGCCTCGATAGAGAAGTGCTGACAGTTGGCTTTGGGCTGCTGCATACTCATCCAGAAAAGGAGCTGATTCTGGACTGAGGTTTTGGCGTAGTCGTTGCAGAGAGTCGGTGACAGCATCTAGCACTCGCCCTTTGCGGCGCAGGACTGTGGTGAGAGCAAGGTGAGCGGCTTCTGGGTGGGTATTGGCCGCTTGGAGATGGAAGGAAAGAGCTGCATTTGTCGTACTAGCAAGAGTGGCAATATAGGCACGTTTGCGCTCGTCTGACCCCGTTACCAGGTTAAGGCTCAGGTTCATTTCTTCTACATCCAGACCGCGCTGGAGCCATGCCAGAGCTTGGGTAGTATTGTCCTGCGCCAGATAAAGGACTGCCAGGTTGTTGAGTCTATTGGCAACATCGGGATGATTTTCGCCAAGTTGCTGCTCTTGGATAGCGAGCGATCGCAGATGGAGGGGTTCCGCCTCTCCATAGCGCCCTTGAGCTTGGTAGAGCACTGCTAGATTGTTCAGGCTATTGGCAACATCGGGATGGTTTTCGCCGAGCTGCTGTTCTCGGATAGCAAGCGATCGCAAGTAGAGGAGTTCCGCCTCTCTATAGCGCCCTTGCTCTTGATAGAGAAGTCCTAGTCCGCTGAGGTTGGTGGCAACAAAAGGATGATTTTCGCCGAGTTGCTGTGCTGAGATAGCGAGCGATCGCAAATAGAGCGGTTCAACGTCTCCATAGCGCCCTTGAACTCGGTAGAGAACTGCCAAATTATTAAGACTGAGGGCGACATTGGGATGATTTTCGCCAAGTTGCTGTGATGAGATAGTGAGCGATCGCAAATAGAGAGATTCCGCTTCTCCATAGCGCCCTTGATCTCGGTAGAGACTCGCTAGATTGTTAAGGTTGAGGGCGATATTAGGATGATTTTCGCCAAGTTGTTTTTCAAGAATAGCGAGCGATCGCAAATAGAGGGATTCCGCTTCTCCATAGCGCCCTTGATCTCGGTAGAAAACTGCCAAATTATTGAGGCTGAGGGCGACATTGGGATGATTTTCGCCGAGTTGCTGTTCTAAGATCGCCAGCGATCGCAAATAGAGGGGTTCAGCCTCTCCATAGCGCCCTTGCGCTTGGTAGATAAGTGCTAGATTATTGAAGATGGCGGCAACATCGGGATGATTTTCGCCGAGTTGCTGTTCTTGGATAGTGCGCGATCGCAGATAAAGGGATTCAGCCTCTCCATAGCGCCCTTGATCTCGATAAAGAAGTGCCAGGTTGTTGAGGCTATTGGCGACATTAGGATGATTTTCACCAAGCTGTTTTTCAAAAATAGCGATCGATCGTTGGAAAAGGAGTTCGGCCTCTCCATAGCGCCCTTGCGCTTGGTAGAGAGTTGCTAGTCTGTTGAGACTGACAGCAATAAAAGGATGATCTTCGCTGAGCTGCTGTTCAAGGATGGAGAGCGATCGCCGAAAAAGCGATTCAGCTTCCTCATAGCGACCCGCTTCATACAGTTGCACTCCGTCCCGGTTCAGGCGTTCTACCTCTGCTAGCAGTTTCGACTGCTCTACATCTACTGCGTTACCAAGGCGCAGACTGAGTTCGTAGCTGCCGACTTCTCCTGCTCCGTAGGAATTAGCTCCAATCATATAAGTCCCAGTGGTAGGCAGGGTCAGCACAATGCGAGCATTAGTTCCCTCACCGCTATTGTCATCTTGAGCAACCAGGGTATTGTTAGAATCAAGCAGTAGCAAGTAGGTATCAAAGTCATTGCTGATTAAGTCAATCACAATGATTTGACCTGCTACCCCTTCAAAGGGATGAGCATTGATATAGCTGCCGTTCTCTAAAACTCCGCTGTTCTCATCTAAGGTGTCTGTCACTGTGAACGGTTCAATTTCAGGAGGTGACTGCGCCAAAAGAGATGGCGTTTGCTGCGGCATTTCTTGCGCTCCTCCCACCATGCCATTGCTCAACAGCAACAAAGTCATCAACCCCAAGCTCATTCGATGGAGCTGTTTTCGGCTCAGCTTCAAGCTGTAGCGATTGTGAAGCCAAGAAAATCGAGAGTTGGGATCTGGGCGCACAGTGAACCTCCTGGAGTGGATCTCTTCAGTTCCACCTATAGAGGAGGATAGGGAACTTATGCAGTTTTACCCCAGGAGTCTTTAGAAGTAGAAAAAACTAGGAAAACTATCTTGCCTTTGCATAAGTGCTCTCGGCTCACAAATAGGGAGTTGCAACCCTGCAATATTGAGGAAATGAGAGTATGAAACGGCTTTTTTCTGGACTGTTGGTAAGCTGCTTGATCGGAACAATGGGACTGCCCTTGGTGATGCGGCAACCAGAGGCGATCGCCCAAACCCCGCTCCAAACCCAGGCCCAAAGTGACCTGTTCTATACCTTCTACGGTCAACAGATTCCATTAAGCCTGCGCTCTAACGTCGTAGCTGTCAGCTTCCGAGAAAGCACCCGCACTCGTGGGTCAAGAACTCCCTTGCATGTACAGCTTCAGCAAGATTTACGGAATGAGAGTAGGACTCGTTCCAGCACTCGCAGCAATAATTCTGAGACTGAAAATACTGCTGAGATTGACGTGCAGCCATTGGGCGATCGCCACGCCATCGTCACTGTACCCAGCGGAAGTCGCAGCCTCGATAGCCTTGACCAGCAAATTCGCCAGCAAGACTATGTAGAAGACACCTTACCCGTCTTGGCTCTACAAGATGTCAGCAACGAAGAAACCTCCAATCTAGTGCTGCCCAACGAAATTATTTTGAGCTTTGAACCGGGCCTTTCCAATAGTCAGACACAACTCTTGTTCAATCGTCATGGCCTGGAAGTAATTCGACCTTTACAATTTACCGAAAATCGTTACCTGGTGCGCTCCAGAACCGAGCGAGGTACTGCTATTTTGAACGTTGCCAATCGGCTTAATGGCGTTTCGGGTATTCAATCGGCCACACCCAACTTTATTCAATCCCTGGCCTATCGGGTTCAAGAAGCGGATATTCAAACTGCGATGCAGCCCAACTTACCGAATGCGATCGCCCACTTGCAGCAACTACTCGCTAGCCTACCCACCCTCAATACCCCATTTCAGAGCGACTTACTTCCCCTCTCCTGGCACCTCAACAGCACACCCCGACGGGGAAGCCTCTTGCCCCGCACCGACGTTCGCGCCACCGAAGCCTGGGATCTGAGCAATGGCGGAGAAGGCGTCGTTGTTGCCGTCATTGATAGCGTCATTCAATGGGATCATCCTGATTTGATTGAGAACTTGCATGAAGTGGGCGATCGCCCCAACCTATTGCCAGGGGAACAACATGGCTGGGACTTCACCAGTAGTCAAGTCGTTTGTAGCACCAACCAAACAGATTTTTGTCTAGCAGGCGATCCTGACACTCGACTCAGTGCAGAAGAACTCAACGTCTTGCGCCCGCACTTTCAAAACACATTTCAATTATCTTCGCAAGACCTGCTGCAAGAATATGCACAGCTTGCCGATCGGCTGCGATTATTCTATCCTCACCTATCTGACAACCAGCTCGCAGCCCTGATTCGCAATATCATTCGCCATGAGATTTCTGCCGAATTTCACGGCACTTGGTCGGCAGGTGTGATTGCCGCGCAGCCCGTCAATGGAGAAGGGGCCATTGGTGTAGCACCCAATGCCAAAATTTTACCCGTGCGGGTCTTTGGCCTGGGGGGCGAAATTACCGCTGCTCGGTTAATTGAGGCAATTGGCTACGCAGCAGATCGAGGCGCAGAAGTAATCAACCTCAGCTTGGGTGGACTATTGCCCGATCAAGACTTGAGCAATCAAATCTTTCAAGTGCTGGATGAGTATCCCAATGTGGTGATTGTCGCCTCTGCGGGGAATGAAAGTCTTGATGGTGTCTCTTTCCCAGCCGCAACCCCTGGTGTAATGTCGGTTGGAGCCACCAACTTAGACGGACAGCGCACTTTCTACAGCAGCTATGGGGGGCGTTTAGATGTGGTTGCTCCGGGGGGCGAAACCACATCAGTTGCCAGTGGCGGCATTCTCACCACAGGCGGAACCTGGATTGATGGCTTCTGGCAAGGGATAGAACCCCCTGATTATGCTTGGGCCTCAACCCTTGATCCGGTTGGTCAATATGTGCAGGTTCAAGGCACCTCCTTCTCCGCTCCTACAGTTTCCGGGGTGGTGGCACTGATGAAAGGCGTGAATCCTAACCTGGAGCGCGATCGCCTCCTCCACACCCTCAAAACCACTGCCAGCTACGACGGCCTCACCCTGTCCCAATCTGACCTCAACCACTATCGTCTCCAAAGCGAAATTGGCCTTACCCTCTGGCAAGATCGGCTATCAGGCATCTTTCCCTTCCCCCGCCCCATTTCTGCCGAGCAATATTTCTTTGGTAACGGTCTGGTGAATGCAGAAGCTGCCGTTCAAGCTGCCCGCCGCCGATAACAAGACAGCAAAACCTAGCTGCTGTGGATAGCGTTTTACGCTCGTATTCCTACGGATGGATGAACAGGTTGGATGAGTCAAATCGAACTATGTGGATTATCTTATGGCAGGAGGTAATTAGGTTTGGGAAAAGCGAATCTAGTTTTAGAAACAATTCAACCCCAACGCTCTAGTGAGGAGCCCCATGATGAAAACAACCTCTTTGAAGACTTCCAAAATTGTTAGGCTGGCTGCGATCGCAATTGCCATCACCCCTATTCTGCTCATTGCTAATCCTGCAGCAGCTGATCCCGGCATGGACGGCAGCTACCTCGGCGTCGGCGTTTCCGCAGGCGTCACCGAAGCCGCAGGTAACGACTCTGAGTTTGGTGGCACTGTTCAAGGACGATTCGATATTCCCAATGCTCCGATTTCGCTACGAGGTGCAGTTTTGTTTGGCGGAGAAACCGTCTCCCTGTCTCCAGCAATAACATACGACGTTGGAATTGCTAACAACACCAACCTCTACGCGGGTGCAGGCTATTCTTTCATTGCAAATGAAGGTGAAAACACCCAATTGGGCAACAATAGCGCTCCCATGTTGCTAGCTGGTGTCGAATCTGCCGTAAATTCTAACGTCGTGATCTTTGGAGATGCCAAGCTAGCGTTTGATGCTTACGAAAACAGCTCCGCCGCTGCCCTAAGTTTTCAGGTTGGAGTCGGCTATCGCTTCTAAACCTACAAGCGATTAAATAGGATGTAAACAAACGGTAGGTCAAGGGGGTGCCCAAATTCCACGCAAATCAAGCACACCCTTGCCGCCCAGATGAGTTGGAGCGGTCATGGTTATCGTGAGATCCGTGACATTCTGCAAGTGTTGATTGGCTTTATCACAACTCAATCGCGGTTGCAGCAATCAGAGCATCAGCGAATGGCGATCGCGTCGTTGTGGGCGACATCAAATGAGAATATCGAGTAACCTTCTAAGATTGCAAAGCGGTTAGCAGAAAGTAAGCGACGGCAATCCCCGCAAGAATCAAGCTTGTTTCGACACGGGTTGTTTTTTGCCTTGAGTCATCTTGATGGCAGCATCTGCAACAAAACCCGCGGCCATCCCATCTGCAACCGAAAACGTCAGCGGCATAATCAAGATCACCAGAAAAGCAGGAATAGCTTCAGCTCATACCAATTTAATATGAAGGGGCACATAATATAAGCAGTAAAATCAAGCCGTAAAGTTAGTCATGAGCCGTCCATTCAAAATTGAGATTACAGAGAGCGAAGCAGAATTGAAGAAACAACTTCAGCAACGCCTAAAAATCAGATATTTCCTTCCTTACAAGCGTTGCGGGAACGAGTTCAAGAACTATTTGAGCAACTGACGTTGGAACAAGTCATGTCGGTTGCTTCCTACAACTTTATTCTGGAAGCACTGTTCTATGCAGCTTCACATTAAATTGGTATAAAAACAGATAACAGGAGGATTTTACCTACTATCATAAGCACGAGAGACTAAGCTGGCCGTAGACGCGTTGAAGGACAATCCTATCTCAGAGAAAAGAAAATACTCAGAATGGCAAATTTCATCAGTGACAACAGTCACCTGCTTCTCCAGCAACCCTATTCTCGTTTCAGGGCATGGTTAGCTATTATGGGCTGTATGTGCTTGATGGTTTGCAGCCTGATTCAAGCTCTATTGAGTTTTGCATGAGAAAACCCTGTTTAGCGTTGGGTGAACTGAGAGACTAAGGCTGAAGCTTTCTGTAGACGGGAGGTGTCAAGCTTAACGGCGTAGTGGTTTGCAAGCGCAGATTCAGCGATTTTGGCGATATCAGCATTGCCTTTGCGAGCACCGAGGCCATTGATTGAGCATTCAATTTGGCGAGCACCTGCTTGTAGAGCGGCAATGGAGTTTTCAACGGCAAGCCCTAGATCGTTATGGCAATGAACGGAGAGGATGGCTTGCTCTAGATTGGAAACTCGGTTGAACAGTCGGTGAATTAGATTTGAAAATTCTTGGGAGGATAGCGTACCCATGCTGTCGGGGATGCTGATCGTGGTGGCACCGCTTTGAATGGCTGTTTCGACAGCGCGACAGAGGAAGTCGGGGTTGCTTCTGCCTGCGTCAAAGGCAGACCACTCTATGTCTGCACAATGATTTCTAGCCAAGGTAATGCTGTTTTGAATTGCAGTCAGTGTGTCCTCTGGAGAAAGCGCTGATTGATGTGAGAGATTGACAGGGGTATAAACGTGAATTCTCGCTCTTGTCGCGGGTTTTAATGCTAGAGCAAGCTGTTCAATTTCTTGAGGCTTAGAGCTGGCAAGACCACAGATGACAGAGGTGTGAATGTGTTGGGCGATCGCCCCCATCTCCTCAAAGTCTTTTGCAAAGACTCCCGGATAGCCCACTTCAATCACATCCACACCAATTGCTTGCAAGAGTTTTGCAATCTCGATCTTCTCAGCCACATTGAAACTTATCCCCGGCATCAGTTCGCCATCCCGTAGGGTCGTGTCAAAGAAGATTACTTGGGGGAAGATCACTTGGGGCTGAGCTTGTGACATAGCTAGACTTAAGGCTCCAAGAAGTCATAAAGAATCTCGTCGGGTTCGTCTTCCACATCTTCGTAAGAGAGCGGCTGAGTGGGAGTGGAAGCCCGAAGAGAAGGTGATGAGCCAATATTGGGGGGAAGCACTGGCGCGATAACCTGTCGTTTCAATTGGGTTACGGTTGCATTCAAATCTGCAACAGCTTCCTGCAAGACTAATATTTTATCTTCTAGCGTCTGAAGGCGACTGGTATCTTCACCCAAATAGTGGGCGATCGCCTCATACAAAACTTCTGCCGAGGTCAGATTTCGCGCCGCCGCGAGTCGCTCTAGCTTGGCTTGCCACTCCGGCGGAATCGCATAGCTAACTTGAAGATGGTCTACCATCGATCGCTTCCTTCTCTTTACATCACAGATCCTATTATGTCGTTTCGGACGACTGTAGGACTGTCTTTCTCATCCTGACAAGTTGCCTGGAGATCAAAAGCCTACCATTGGGACTAAAGTTGACTGCTCCGAAAGCTTGCTTAATTTAGCCTCAGCTTTATGGTGGGTGGTTTCTAGAGTCTGATTTACGTCAGCTAAAATTTGGCTTTCTTCAGCCTGCACAACCAGCGCTCGCTGTACATCTCGGGTTTCCAATGCTTGGCTAGCTGCTAAAAAATAATCTGAGCTGCTCAAGTTGTGGTATCTAGACCACTGAATTGCTTCTTGCAGAGCTTGCCCTCGCAGCAGTCGTGATTCATCTTGACCCGCTGATGTAACCCAAGCCGTAAAGGCTGCTGAATAGGGACGAAGTTTTTCAAGCTGTCGTTGTACCCAGGCTTGACTAAAAACTTGCTGATAAATACGGTTAGAAACGCTCAGTCTACCTTGCCGCTGTACGACTAATCCTGAAAGACGCAGTTCAGTTTGTTCAGGGCTGCCATCAGCCTCAATGTCTCCGTGCTGCAAGATGTGATGATAAATTCCCAGTAGTTGACCGAGCTGCTGTTCGTTACGAAACAGGCGATCGCGAATGGTTCGAAGATGTTCGGGTTCATCCTGGGCTTCCCAGTTTTCAATGATATGGGTTTGGATGAGGGAGGCGATCGCCTCAGATTTTAGCCGTTCATCGGACGAACGATGTTGAGCAACTAGTTGACAAACTTTCTGCGTCAAAAATGGCTGCCCACCCGTCCAGTCTAGAATTTCTTGCAAGACATGCTTTGAATCATCAATCCTGCTTTGCAAACCAATTGCTAGCGGCAGTGCTTCATGAAATTGAAAACCAGGAAGGGCGATCGCCTGTCCAACATTAAAGGGAGTTTGAGTCTTGTCTTGAATCAGATCGGAGGGCGTTGCTACTCCCAGCAGCGCAAACGTCAAACGTCGATACTCAGGATGGTCTGCTCGCTGATTATAAAAAAATCGGATCAGAGCAAAAAAATCATCCAGTGAAAAATTTTGACTCAAAACCCGATCGATTTCATCGACAAAAATAACTATCTTTTCTTTAAATTCTACCAACAAAATCTCTTCAATAAAAAGTCTCAAACGCTGTACGGGAGGCAATAGAGCCTGTTGCTCTTTCCACCATGCTCGCCAATTGAGGTGCTGACTGAGTTGACAACTATTAACCAAAGAATGAATAACTCCGGCATACCATTTTTCGGGTGTTACATCTTCTTTGCCAATACCCGTCAGATCAACGAAAGCACAGATCAACCCTTCCGCCTGTAGCTGTTTCATGACTCTAACTCGCAGGCTAGATTTACCCATTTGGCGAGAGTTGAGGACACAACAAAATTTCCCTGCCTTCAAACCTTGATAAAAGTCTCTGTCTGCCTGACGAGTAATGTAGCTGTTTGATTCGATGGGAAGACTACCCCCTACCCAATATGGATGGTTTGCTGTCGCTCCAATCATAGTTTCAATGCCTCAAGTTAGGGCACGACGAAAGTATTCTCGATATAACCAGCAACTTGGCCTGACATGATTGCCTTTTCGCTGTACAAGTCCCATGCTGTGCAGTTTGTAAATTTGCATCGAATCAAGCTCAATACATGTGGGAGAAGTCACCACTTGTTTGATAGCCTGAGCCAGATCGGGAGCCTGCTGAAGTATTTCTAGATGTCGCCGTAAATGGCTACTGTAGATGCCAGCTTCAGTAGGTGCATCTTGCATAAGTTGTTTCAAAGTCAAATTTCTAGAACCAATTTCATATAGGGCAAGTCTCACGAGATAAGGATGACCTCCGACCATTGATATAAGCTTTTGTGCCTGGAAACTAACCCAATTGAGCTGGTGCAAATGGGCTAAGGCTTCAATTTGTTGAACATCAAATTCTTGCAACTCGATCGGCACTCCAGCATTGAAAGGAGATTGATTAATATCAAGAGGAATATAAACCTCAGTCGAGTGAACCACGACTAGTCGGAGGTGCTGCCAAATATTGAAGATCTTTGCTTTTTCATGCCAGCTTCGCAACATCCCTAGAAAATCTTCAATGATTTCAAGATAAGGAAATAGCCGATCTACGTCGTCTAAGCCTAGAACAATAGGACGGTCTACCTGAGCTAGGAGACATTCTTCAAAGTAGGCAGTGCAGTTGTCATTACTGCCTAAAATATCAGTGTTCCAAAAATTTTCGACTTGATTTTCTAAATTGAGCTGCCGACTGGTTACCAAGCAAAGCCAGCGCAAAAAGCGATCCAAACTGCTAAAAACTATCCGATCAACACTGTCTAAACTTAAATAAACAGTATAAAAACCTTTATCTTTTGCATAAGCTAAGATTCGATTCATTAAAGAAGTCTTTCCCATTAGCTTGGGAGCTTTAATTCGAATGAGAGAGCCTGGATGAAGTACAGTCTCATAGCAAAACTTTTCCACCCCTTCCCTTTCTATATAAAGAGGTGAGTTTAAAGTCACAGCACCTTCTGGGAAGAGACATTCTAGCGGCTTATTAATACTCTGAGATGGGATAGGCAAACAAATAGTTGCTCCTAGCTGCTCTTGCCAGATCCGTTGTAGCGCCTCTTTAAAGTTTTTCTTAGTTATTCGTTCTCCTGTCGCCTCTGATAGTTTTTTCCAAAGCTTATTGCCAACATCTTTATTGAGATACTCAACGCTGTATCCATATAGAGCAGCTAATTCCTCATAGGTCTTGCCTTGCCAGGAACCCTGTAAAACGACTGATTCTAGGTCGCTCAGGTGTCTACCAGTGCTTTGAGTAAGCAGATGGTTGGCAGATGTTTTGGCGTTAGACCAAGAGAAAGCCACCTCAGGCTGTATCTTTTGATTTGTTGTCTGATCTGCCGCTTCATCTACTAATGGTTCGTTGAAGTCTACGAGCGGATGAAGGAGTTGAGGCATGGCTAAATACACAAGATGAACAGCATGAGATTAAATACAGGTTGAGATCGCCAGATTCCAGATTTTCGAGATGATATGACATCTAATTAAAAAATCTCAATACAAAAAATCGCCCTCATTCTAAACCAATGCTTGGTTGGGCGAAATACCTTTGAGGGTACCTTTCAGATAAACCTGACTTAGACGTATTTTCACCCAACTTGAAAGATTTAACTCAGCCCAAATAACCTGATTTACTCCTATGGGATTTCTTTGATTTTTCCAGCAGACTGATGATATCCGAACTCTAAAAGGATGTTAGTGATGCTTCAGAAAATGATTGTAAATCGCGTCCTGCAGGCAGGCAGCTTGAGTTTATTATTGACCGCTGCGATCGCCGCTCCAGCAATTGCCAATCCACCTGTTTTTACCCAGCAGCGTTCACAGCGTTCTTCAGGAGACAGCATCTTTCGGGTGTACGTTTCAGGTCCAAATGGAGGCGAAATCAGAATTGATGGTCCCAGTCAAATGCCAACAGATATTCAAGTCTGTGGTATTCGCTGGCATCAGCCTGGGGCATGGTATTGGGCGGAAGGGGAGTACAGCGAAGGTCCAGCCCTCAATATTCCAAACAATGGCATGAATGTGAACGAACTCCGCTTCACAGGCCCTTACCCAGGATGTGGCAACGATCCTTATCTTTTTGTCACCCCTGCGACTCCAAGTGGTTGGCCTCCTGAGGGGGCAATTGCCCTGATTGTTCAAGCTGATGCCGAAGATGTGGAGTGGCTAGATAGTCATGGCAATGTGATTCCGTCTAATCCCATTGGTCCAGATCCTGTCACTCCTGGCGTGTGCGATATGTTTCCCGATCTCTGCAAAGATCCTCAGCTTGTAAACCCGACCAATCCACCCGAGGTTGTTCCCAGCCCACCACAGATCCAGCCGAACTTACGAATCCGTTAGTTTGAGCGCTGACTCGTCAACTCACTCTAAATCGCTCCCAATCGCTTTCCCTCAAATCACTTCACCTCAAGGAGGAAACTCAGATGCAATATCGTGCGATCGCAGCATCCTTAGCACTTGCATGCACCTTGCCAGGATATAGCTTGTTCTTGAATCCAGCCGATGCTGCAACATCTCCTCAACTTCCCTTGACCAATGTATCCAATGACTTATCTATTCCCAATGTGCAGCAGATAGCGCTAGCTGAACAATCAGAGACAACTCCCACCCCTTTTGCATGGCTGCATGGCGCTTCGGTAGAGCAGATTAGAACCCAGATCGACAACGGATATCGGATTGTTGATCTGGAAGTTGAGCAAACCTCACCTTATCGCTTTAGTGTGGCAATGGTCAGGAATCAGGGTGTTCATGCAAAACGATGGTGGTGGTACTACGGCCTCACCTCTGAAGCTCTGCAAGCCAGACTCAGCGAGCACCAAGCCCGAATCATTGATCTTCAGGTCTACCGAGTCAATGGCCAAAAGCGCTATGCCGTAGTTTTGGTTTCCAACACAGGATCTGACGCAAAAGCATGGTGGTATTACACTGATCTGTCACTGGCTGATGTCATGGCAAGAGCAAGTGATAACCAAGCCCGGATTGTTGACCTGGATACTTACATGGTCGGAAATCAACGTCTCTATAGTGCAGTAATGATCCGCAACACGGGAGCTGATCAAAAGGGTTGGTGGGTCTATGCCAATGTCTCACCTGACGTGATTAGATCTCGATTGAGCCAAAACAATGCACGACTGGTTGACATTGAGCGGCATGGTAACAATACATTCACAGTTGTGATGGAGCGATCGCAGGGTGAGAGATGGTGGTGGTACCACGGCATAACCGCTGCACGTGTGAACGAACTCTGGAGACAGAATGGGGCACGCATTTTCGACATCGAACCGTATACCGTGAATGGTCAAAAGCGCTTCGCAGTGCTCATGCTCAACAATTCAAATTCGCTGACAAGCAGAATTGGTGGGATGATGAGAGACAATACAAATGGTGCTGTAGGGTTACATTTGAGGCAGATTAATGGACCTGTTTTGGCGTCTCTCCAAAGTGACCGAGTGTTCTACCCAGCCAGCACGATTAAAGTGTTAGAGCATCTACATGCTATGCGATCAGTTGAGACGGCGGCAGGGCTGGATTCTCAGTCTTTAAGGGTTTACCCCAATACTGCCGATAGCTGCAGCAACAATCACGCAGGCCAAAGCTTTAACACCGAAACGCTCAGGCAGGCATTGACGAGAATGATGCAAGCCTCGAATAACCAGAGCACCAATGCAGTTCAAGAATTTTTTGGGAATAGCAATGCTAGTGCAGGCCGCAATGCAATGAATCAAACGGCTCGAAATGTTGTGGGCATGAGTAACAATACAGCCCTCAATCATAAGTTTGCCTGTGGTGGACCTAACAACAATCCTGCGAATCAACTCACCCTCGCAGACATTAGCTTGCTCTATCAACAAGTTGCAACCAATGCAAATGTTTTGCGTCCTGCATTGAGACCTACGTTCTACCAGCTCATGCCCAATCAGACAAATGACTTCTTTATTGCATCCGTGATTAATGAAGAAGCCAGCAGGCTAGGATTGCCAGCCGCAACAGTACAGTCATTCAGAACTCAAGTTCAAATGGCTCACAAAGCTGGAAACATTGGTCAGACACATATTTCCATTGCTGGCTGGGTGCAGCTTCCATTTAGGCAAGGAACGCAGACTGTCCCTCGTCAATATACCTATGGTCTTTTTGTTGACAATGCAACACAAAACTCTGTCAACCTCCGGACCGTGTCGGGAGAGTTATTGCGGGATGAGATTCGGGCGGCGTTGAGATCGTTTCAAAATTAGAATTTAGGTGTGCAAATCAAAATCCCCCTGCCCATATTCCCTCAACTAAGGGGGCAGGGGGATCGATGCAGACCTATGCTGAGAAGACCTATACTAATCTATTCAGCCTGTAGATAGCTCATCTGCTCACGAATCGATGCAGCGATGTCTGCTTCACCAGCCTGTTCATACAGATCAACAGCACGCTGATAGTCTGCCAGGATAGGATCGAGCTGTTCTGGGGTGAGTTCGAAAACCTCTTCGTAGTTCTCAGGGGCTACTGGTCTTTGATAGGCCTGACGATATTGAGCATCTGCCCGTTCTAGATAAGCAACGGGTTGATTGGGATCAAGCTGAATAGCCTCTGTATAAGCGGCAATGGCTTCAGTTAGCTTATCTTCTTGCAGAAGGCCATAGCCCCGGTGAGCAGCTTGCTCATAAGATGTCGCATCTCTCACCACTAGATCGTAGTTTCCGCCTTGGCCACTGAAAGACCGCGCCCAGACTTTGTAGACTCCGTTGCTGGGTAAAACTGCGATAATGGTGGAGTTGAGGGTACGACCATAATCGTCGTTGAAGGCAATTTCCTGATTGTTGGCATCGACCAGCACTAGCAACGTATCAAACTCATCGCTAGTCATTGAAATATGTACAGCTTGTCCAGCTCCCCCCGTAAAGGTGTACTCGTCTCGCATGGGGGCTAGGTTGCCCTGCTGTTGCAGAATATCTTGAGCTTGGGCTTGAGGGGTTGGAATCAATAAGAATGAACTTCCGGCGATCGCTACTGCTGCTGCCATTAATAGGCCCAACTTGCCTGACTGTAGAGTCCAGGATCTCATAAGGGTTCCTTTTAAAAATGAAGAGAGGTTAACAGGGATGGGCAGCTTGGGGTTGAAGTCTGACGAGAAATTAACTCAGTGGAGCCCACATAAATAAACTTCACTGCTGGTGCAGATGTTTCCTGATGGTTTCAAAATTTCCTTCAAAAGGAGAGATTTCAGACTGAAGATGGGCCTGAGCTACCTGAGCTGCCCAGATATGCAGATGTACGGCCGCGTTTCGCCAAGATGCCCCTGATTGGGCTGCAATATCGCTAGCTTGTTCCTGGGTGAGGGATAGTAGTGGAGTGGCGTCAGGAAGCTGGACAGCGGCAATACGATAGTGTACCCAAGTTAGCAGTGCTTCTACCTCTAAGGGGGGGAAGACAATGGTTTGCACTGACAGTCCGGCCCATTTGGCGGCCCAACTCAAATCAACATGGGTTCCAGCCGCGATTGTGGCGTTCACCCGTGCGGCCTGGATCAATGCCCAATAGAGTAGCGGCTTGGGGATACGGTCGGCTTCGTCCCAGTAGGCGATCGCCCCCACAGGCGGCAATTTCCAGCGTCCCCAACCCGGTGGATAGTAGCAATAGGGGCCGGGAGTCTGCTGACACCAATGTTTCAAGTGGGAGGTTTTACCCGCTCCTTTGTCTCCCAACATCTGCACTAAACACTTTGCCCCGGCTGGTGGTGCAGTTGAAAATCCCCGATCTACCCAGAGTGAATCTGGCACCCCTGGGTGTGATTCAGCAATGAAAGGATTGCAGCGGAGTCCAATCGAGAGATAAGGATCGGATGACTTCATATAGAACGCTAATAGAACTCTAGCCCTAGCGGGGTAAGACTTGAAAGACTACGGTTTGTTTATCATCTCGCGTAAACAAACCTGGCAAATCAATGACAACATTCAACTCCCAAATGATCCGGATTAGCCTGCCGTTGTAGGAGATGGGTCCTTCAAAGGGGATTTGAAATTGGAAGGGGACAGGTGCAGCGCCGCCTATTCCTAATCGATTGGGATCAAGTTGGATTTCTTGAATTTTGGCCTGATCGACTGTGCCCCGACCTTCGGTCCGCCATCCAATGGTGGCGATCGCCCCCTTAGGCATTTTTTGCTGTTCAGACGTCCATACCAGCGTACCTGTTAGTTGTCCTCCCGCTTTAACGTCAGGCTGCGGTAGCCGGATGTCAATCATTCTGCGACCTCTGGATCAATCATGAGTTCGAAGGTAGATGTATCTTTGACCAAACCAGGAATTTCTATCCGCACTCGCAGCTTCCAGCAGATGCCATTATTGGATGACTTGAAGGATGCAGGCCCATCGAGTGGAATAGACAGATTAGAGTTCAATTCAATTTTTGAGATACCAGTCGTGATCACCTGTGTCAATAGTTCTTGCTCAAAGCGGGTAGCGCTGTCTGTTCGGGTTTCAGTTCCAGCTCGATATCGAACGCTTTCAACACAGTCCAGATGCACCTGAATCATACCTACTTGCTTGACTTGGCCTTGACGCAACTGACGACGAAAGCGAAACTCACAACTTTCACCCATCCGCAAAGGCCAGCGGGGCAAGATTATCTCTCCAGGCGTTAACCGCATCACCATCCGCATTCCCCTGATGAAGACGACAATGCCCACACAACCGAGCAACATAAAGACACTAGCAATGAGTACCGCATCAACCGATAGGGTCGTGATCGCATTGATCCACATCGGCGGCATAGAGAGGCAAAAGCCTAAAAGGAACAACAGGCCAAAAATAAACTTAGGCCAGGACCAAGCATCTCCTTGATCGATCAGTAAAAATCCTTCTGGGACTCGTTGCGGTGGTGGAATAGATGGACGTCCTAACGCTTCCTGTTTTTTTACATTCTGGTTCATATCTGAAGTCCAACTAAAAGCGTCTATCTGAAACGTAAACCCATGAGCAGAATGCCCGATCAAGCAACCGCTCTAACATATTCATATGACAAGTGTCTTCAGTACGCCAAGTTACTATTTCGCAAATAAACTGCGTAAATAAGCAATGAAAAGTATTGCTTTACTTACTAATTAAGATCTCTGATGAGGTAGGCCCAACCTAAAGGTGTGATGACAAGCAAAAGAATTTCTGGCTCAGAGAGAAATTTTAAGTACGAATCTTCCTAAAATAAATTTTTCATTTACGCCTGCAGAAGGAGGAAATATCAGTATAAAAAGTAGAGGATCTTAACTGTATTTGTTGTTGCTTTCGTGGTGCCTTTAAACTGCCAAACCTAGCTTTAATAAGCATTGTTGCTAGATGACGATCGCAGCTAATGGTACTACCTAATGCATAGAGCATTTTTCACTCGCGAGTAAATATCAAAACATCAACGGGGCGACTTAATCAAAATCCTACTGTTCCGGATAGCCTAAAAAAACTTTGAATCTTTATATGTTTGAAGCGTTGATTGAGTCTGACCCGTAAATTTGCAGATTTAAAATCAAAATGATTTTCATAACTGACCCCAAGTTTCATTCCAGCATCTTCTATCAAATCACTCAGAGCTATCAAACTCAGCCCTCTGACCTGCATACTAATCTGGATATAGATGTCAGCGATCTCGATGCCATGCTAATGGAGGCTGAGGGAGCTAACTATACTGCCATGACGGCGGAGGAAGCACAGCTATTGGCTGCGTTGCAGATGACGGGAGAGTTAGACTCTGACCTGATGGCCAGTTTTTCCGATGCCGAAATTACTGCCAATGTAGAACAGCTCCTGTCCTTGGACATCGAGCTTGATAATACTCAGATTGAGGTTGAGGTGCTGGAGGGGCGGTTGATTCTCCGGGGTGCGGTAAATGCTTACTGGAAAAAGTTTCAGGCTGAGATAGAAGCCTACGGTGTGGCCGGAGTGCTAGACGTGTCAAATGAGCTAGCAGTGGTGATGGCGGCACAACTCACAGACGAGGCGATCGCCCACGCTGTCGGATCCGCCCTCCATGCCAACCTTCACGCAGGTGCAAATTGTATTAGCGTAGTAGTGCAAGATGGGGTTGTAACACTCAGCGGCTCATTACCCAATTGGAGCATCTGGCAAGGAGCCCACAATGCCGCTATGTACACTCCTGGCCTTGTAGATTTGGTAGACCAACTGACAGTTCACGATTCCTAAGCCAGACTAGTTCTAAGCCAAACTAGCTCTGACCTAGGTCAACTCCAAGCCCAGCGGCAGCATCTAGCCAGTAACTCCTATGTCACTCGACCATTACGACGAAAAATATACCAAGCCGGATCTGCGAAGAGACATTAAAGCAGAGATCAAACAGTCGGATCAGGGGGGTAAACCAGGTCAATGGTCGGCTCGTAAGAGTCAGCGATTGGTGCAGGAGTATGAAAAACGGGGCGGTGCCTACAAACAAGACAGCAAAGATGAGGCTGCTCAATCTTTAGAAGAATGGGGAGAGCAAGATTGGCAAACGCAGGAAGGAAAAGGCCGAGCCCGTCATGGTCAAGAAACTCAGCGATATTTGCCCAAGGCAGTCTGGGATCAACTCACTGATGCAGAAAAGCAAGAAGCCGAACGCACCAAACAAGCCGCTTCTCGTCAAGGAGATCAGCATGTAGACTGGACACCTGCCATCAAACGAGCTATGCAGAAAGTAGGGCATGAGCCTGATGGTGAGCCGACAAAACAAGACCTCTATGAGCAAGCTCAGGAGCTAGGAATCTCGGGCCGCAGCAAGATGAGTAAAGAGGAATTGCAAGAGGCGATCGCCCAATCAGAAGCCCAACAGTCCGAAAATCAACCCGAAAATCAATCCAAAGCCGACTTATACGAAAAAGCTCAAGAGCTAAACATCTCAGGCCGCAGCAAAATGAGCAAAGATAAGTTAGCCGATGCGATTCAAGAGGCAAAAGACTAAAAATCACACATCACTCGATCGCATCACTCAACACAGGGCAAGCAAGCCTAGCCAGATAGGAGTGGCTACAGAAGCACTCGATCAAGTGTTAGACCAGCAAGTGTTAAGCCAGATTGGCAATGAGTGTATTTCCGAGGAGGATGGCTTGGGTTGGTTCGCTCACTAGGGGCTATTCATCTGAGAACCACTGTAAGCTGGGACAGAAGGTAGTGCAAACAAACGTGCAAACCGTCACCCAGGCTCAACTAAACTCAATAATATGCCTTTACCTCATGCCAACCAAACCCAATGTCCAGCCAAACCTCTGACCGCTTAAAACAAAATGCTGAAAGAATCATGCGCCTATGGGAGGAGCGGGCGCGGGATGAAGTCAGTGCAGCCATGCATCAAAACTCTCTAGTCTTACAAGATTCGCTCCCTCAATACCTCACCCAACTCATCAATGAGCTTTCAACCGGCATTTATCGTACTGCTGCCAGCATAGAAGCCGATGAGGTAGAAAGCACGCGCATTGGCAAGAATCACGGGCAGGAACGGGCAGGCTATGCTGACTACTCCATCAGTCAACTGATTCTTGAGTACCACATTCTTCGTCAGGTTATCTTTCAGGTTCTGGAGGCAGACGCACCTTTGGACGTGCGCGATCGCGACATTATCATTGGCTCAATTGAGCAAGCCGTGAATGACGCTGCCTCTCAATTCTCCAAGACGCTGCAAGACATTCAAGAGCTTTTTATGGTGACGCTCACTCACGACCTGAGAAATTCTATCAATGTGGTCAAAATGGGAACTCAACTGATGCTGCGTCGGCTAGAACGAAGCGATGCTCATGTGGATGTGGCAATGAGGATGATGGGGGCGATCGAGCGGCTGAATGTCATGATTCAAAATCTGCTGGATGCCAGTCGGCTGCGGGCAGGGTATAGCTTGAAGCTTGACTTGGCAGAATGCTGCCTAAACCAACTCGTTCAAGATGTAGTAGAGGATTTGCGCTTTATTCATGGAGAACGGTTTGTTGTGGTCTCTGATACTGATGTCAGGAGCAATTGCAGCCGTAAAGAGCTCCGGCGAGTGATTGAAAACATTGCCGTTAACGCCGTGAAATATGGTGCTCCTGGCACACCCATTACCCTCACACTCCAGCAAACGGAAACCGAGATCAGCTTGACTATCCACAATGAAGGGACTCCGATCAGCCTGAGCGCTCAGTCCATTCTCTTTCAACAGTTTCGTCGCACCATCGCGGCTGAAGCCAGACAGGCTGGGGCTTAGGCTTATTCGTAGCCAAAAGTATTACTGAGGCGCATCAAGGGACGATCGAGGTTGAAAGTGCTGAAGGCAAAGGGACAAGTTTTATCATTAAGCTGCCTAAAATTGCCCGTTAAGGGGCTAATAGTTCAACGGTGCTGGGCAATACCTTCGCCGTATTACTGGACGAGCTTCTTTCTTGAATCCTTGCGCTTTCGAGTGATTGATCTAGCTCATGCGGGCATTGCATTCTAGGATCAGCCTTTGATTGATCAGGGAGTAGGGTTGAATTTCTAGAGCTTGTCGGAAGGCTTGAATGGCGGCGCGATAGTCTCCGAGGGCAGCGTGGCAGAGGCCCAAACCGTGTAAGGCACCAAAGTGAATGGGGTTGAGGGCGATCGCCC
This sequence comes from Elainellales cyanobacterium, assembly GCA_041746655.1. Taxonomy (GTDB): domain Bacteria; phylum Cyanobacteriota; class Cyanobacteriia; order Elainellales; family Elainellaceae; genus JBGTGR01. The sequence goes on from JBGTGR010000024.1 coordinate 19,748, forward strand.
TTTCGCAGTCGGCCAAAGATTTGCGATATTGGCTTTGAATGTAGTGAAGCACAGCGCGACGGTTCCAGGCTTCAGCAAAATCAGGTTGGTCTTGAATGGCCTCAGTGAGAATGGCTTCTGCTTTGAGAAACTCTCCGGCTTGCAGAAGAATTTGGCTCTGCCTCAAGAAGCCCAGCCCATATTCTCCCTTCTGCTCAAACCAAATTTGCCAAAGTTCTTGAGTTGCTTGTTCTCGGATATCGGCATCTGGTTTTTTGAGGTCTTCTAACAGTGATTCGATTGCAGGATGATCCATGAAGCTGGAAAGCTGATAAACGGTGAGAGGGGGTTCTTTTCTATTGTGAAGGGTTTGATGGGTTTCGGCGATCGCCCCCTGTCTGGAAGCTTCATCCTCATAATGTTGCTGATAGCCACAAAAAAAGGCGCAGGTGATGCGCCTATCAGGTCATTTCTCGAAATACAGAGGTGAAAGCTTAAGGCATTTAGCAGAGGCATTTAGCAGTAAGACTGGATGTCTTCACCGCACTCGTCTACCAGATAGCAAAGCGAGCGAAAGCGCAGGCCGACAAACTCATCATAGAGAGGGTTGAGTTTGCAGAGGGGGGGAATGTGGGCGACGATGTGGCCAAAGAATTTGACATCGCGCTCGAAGGGGCATTGAGCGGGGATAAGCTTGGAGACAAAGCGGGCTGCTTCGCGGTTATTGATTTCGATGCCGTCTAGCCACTGGCGCACGGGCCGTAGCAAATCGAAGCGAGACGGTTTTTGAGGATGGATGGAGGAATGGTTCATGGCTTCTACCTTGGGCGATCTGGCGATCGCTAATTTAGGTTCGTTCCTGTTATAAAGATACAAATTGAATCAAGAGATTTCTTAAAGGAACCGAGAAGTGTGCTGAGAGTTTACTGAAGCTGAGATGAATTGTTTAGCTCTTCTGGTTCCCAGGGCACTACGGCAGGAGCTTCTTGGCGGTTGAGATACACGCTGAGGGCGTAGGCCATATCGCCTCTTGTCATAGGACTGAGCGGATAAATGCGGTTGCCCACGTCTGTTCCGACAAATCCTTCATAGAGAGCCGTGGCCATTGATTTGCGTGCCCAGGTGGGGATTTCGCTAGCGTCGGGATAGCGGGCTAGGATGTCGTTGACCGTTTGGTCGGGGAATTGAAAGACGCCGTAGGCCTGCGCGAAGATCGAGAGGGCCTCAGCACGGGTGACCCGCTGCTCAGGAAAGAATCGACCTTCGCGATAACCTGTCATGACGCCGTTGCGGAGGACGGTTTGAATATCGTTATAGGCCCAGTGGTTGCGAGGCACATCTTGCACTTGTACGACGGTTGTCTGGGTAGGGTTGCGCTGTTCAAGTTGGAAGGTGCGAACTAGGATGCTGGCAAGTTCGGCGCGACTGAGGATGGCTTCGTTGCGGAAGTCGCCGGTGGTATCGCGGTTCATCAAGCCAGCGGCTACAACGTGATCGACGGGATCAGGGGGAGGCTGGACTTGAGCCATCGCAGATAGCCCAGAGAGCATCAATGTTAAAGATAGAGCACTAATAAACCGTCGCATGATCGATCACTCCTACAGCCACACATTAAACAGCCACACAATGAGTAGAGAACGTGAACCTATGAGTCTGGTTCCATTGGTTTACAAAGTTCTGCTTGGGAAGGTTCTTACTTTCTGTTATGCCCTTTGTAAACAATCCGTAACTATAGTGGTGTGACACTATCGCAGCTGTATCCTACCTGGCTGTATTTTAAGAAAATGAACCTTTGGGCGGCTTCATCCGGTTGTTTCACCTGATCGGATGAAGGGCGGGGAGAATCCGAGCTTTGGGGGTTTCCCCAAGCCCCCAGCAGGGAACGGAATCCGTCCCCCACCCCTTCGGCAAGGGTCGCTCTGTGAGCAGCATAAATCGCTCCACATCGGTGGGTGGCAAGGGTGTTATCTAGGGTGGAAATGCCGATTTAGAGTGTTTTCCCTTCTCTGCCTCAAACTAATGCAGGTTCTGGTAGTGCGCCTTGCATTCTTCCGAGCCAGTCGATCAGGTTTTCGAGTTGTTGGTCGGCGCTGAGGATACCTAGGCCGCGAACGGTGACTTTACCAGGGGTGTAGACGAAGCGGGAATGGAGGTGTTCGGGGAGATTGGCTTTGAGGAGGTTCCAGGCGGGTTCTTCCATTGGGGTTTCGAGGAGGACATGTTGTTTGCCTTCGGGTTTGATGCGGGAGAAGCCGAGTTTTTTGGCGATTTGTTTGAGTTCCATGACGCGCAGAAGTTGTTGGGCGGCTTTGGGGATGGGGCCGTAGCGATCGCTCCAATCGGCGGCAATTTGAGTCAGTTCTTGCTTGGAGTTGACGGAGGCAACGGCGCGGTAAGCGCTCATCTTTTGGTCGAGGTCGGGGATGTAGTCGGCAGGGATGAAGGAGGTGAGGTTGAGGTCGATTTGGGTGTCGTCTACTTGGGGGATTTCTTGACCGCGAATTTCACGAATGGCTTCTTCAAGCATTTCCATGTAGAGGTCGAAGCCGATCGCATCCATCTGGCCGGATTGTTCGGCTCCGAGGAGGTTGCCGACGCCTCGAATTTCCATGTCGCGGACGGCGAGCTGGTAGCCTGAGCCCAGTTGGGTAAATTCTTGTAGGGCACGGAGGCGTTGACGGGCGGCTTCGGTGAGCTGGTTTTGTTTGGGGTAAAATAGCCAAGCGTGAGCCTGGATTCCGGCGCGTCCGACTCGGCCTCTAAGCTGGTAGAGCTGGGAAAGGCCAAATCGATGGGCGTCTTCGATCAGGATGGTGTTGACGCGGGGGATGTCGAGGCCCGATTCAATAATGGTGGTGCAAACCAGGATGTCGGCGTCGTGGTTGCTGAAGGTGAGCATGGTGGATTCAAGTTCGCCTTCTTGCATCTGACCGTGGGCGATCGCCAGCCGTGCACTGGGCACCATTTCTCGAATCTTCCCAGCGACTTCTTCAATGCCTTCAACTCGCGACACGACGTAGAAGACTTGCCCTCCTCGGTCAAGTTCTTGACGGATGGCCGTTCGCATCATTTCGGGATCGTGGGGGGCCAGGTGGGTTTTGATCGGGCGACGGGAGGGGGGTGGCGTGGTAATCAGGCTCATTTCTCGCACGCCAGAGAGGGACATGTAGAGGGTGCGGGGAATGGGGGTGGCGCTGAGGGTGAGAACATCGACTTGGGTTTTGAGCGCTTTGATTTTTTCTTTTTGGCTCACACCAAATCGCTGCTCTTCATCGACGACGAGCAGGCCCAAGTCTTTAAACTTGACGCCTTTGCCGAGGAGCTGATGGGTGCCAATGACGACATCAAGCTCTCCGGTGGCGAGGCGTTGTTGGATATCGCGCCGTTCTTCGGCGGTGCGGAAGCGGTTGAGGAGGCCGATTTGAACGGGGTAGGGGGCAAACCGTTCTTTGATGGTGTGGTAGTGCTGTTGGGTCAGAATAGTGGTGGGCGCGAGCAGGGCTACTTGTTTGCCCGCCGTTACCGCTTTGAAGGCGGCCCGAATGGCCACTTCGGTTTTGCCAAAGCCGACATCTCCGCAAACCAGGCGATCCATGGGGCGGAGGCTTTCCATGTCTCGCTTTACGTCTTGCACGGCCTTGAGCTGGTCGGTGGTGGGTTGGTAGGGGAAGGAGTCTTCCAGTTCTTCTTGCCAGGGCATATCGGGGGGGTAGGAAAAGCCTTCTTGCTGCGATCGCTGTGCGTAGAGCTTGAGCAAGTCAACAGCAACTTTTTGGATGGCTTTGCGAACTTTGCTCTTGGTTTTTTCCCAGGCTTTGCTCGACATTTTGTTGAGCTGAGGTGCGCTATCGCCAGCAGCCCGAAATCGAGAGAGGGAGTTGAGCTGGTCGGCAGCAACGCGCAGGAGGCCATCTGCATATTGCAGCACCAAATATTCCCGCGTTTCGTTGTTGAGCAAGAGGCTTTCTAGCTTGATAAATTTACCAACACCGTGACTGCGGTGAACCACATAGTCGCCGGGTTGGAGCTTGTTGGGATCAACTTGCTTGGATGCAGCGCGTCGCCGTTTGCGAACATAGCCGGGAGTCGCGAGGGCATGTTGGCCGAAAAATTCTCGATCGGTGACGACGACGAGCCGAAATGTCGGCAAGATAAAGCCTTCTAGCTCGGCCAATCCTGAATATTTGACGGCAACGGGAACGTGTTGCGTCTGAAGCTTATCAATGGCGGGATAGTCGCGCGGGTTGGGCACAAACTGAGCGGGGCAGTCGTGCTCTTGCAGCAGTGATACCGATCGCGACGGCTGAGCAGATACCAGCCAGACGGAGAAGCCGCGATCGCGCTCTTGCCGCAAGGTTTCGGCCAGCTTACCAAACTGGTGAGGGGTGCTAGGGACGGGCCGACTGGAGAGATTGAGACCGACGCCTTCTTCGGCCAGTTCTGAAAGGTAGATCCGCGCAAACTGTTCAGCATCTGTGAGCGAGTCGGCAAAGCCCCGATGGGTTTTGGGCAGTGCTGTTGCTCCAGCCATTTCCTGCCAATGTTCTTCGGCGTGCTCTAGCCAGCGATCGCTATGGGCGCGACACTGCTCTAGCTCATCGATCGCCACCAGGGTATTAGCAGGCAAATAGTCGAGCAACGAAGCAGGCTGATCGAAGGCCAAGCCCAGGAAGCGTCTGGCTCCTTCCAGCGACTGCCCCGACTCTAGCTGCTCTAGCTCGGCGGCTGAGAGGTAAGGCGTCAAACTCGAGAAGTCCAGTTGGGTTTTGTCGTCTGACTCAGCAGCTCGGAGACCCAATTCCCGCAGGATCATGGGCGCAAAATCGGTGGTGGTCAGGACGAGCTGGGTAATGCTGTCGAGCGATCGCTGCGTAGAAGGATCAAATTCCCGCAGATGGTCTAGCTCATCCCCAAACAACTCCAGCCGCACAGGCAGTTCAGACGCGACCGGAAACACATCAATGATGTCACCCCGACGGCTCCATTGCCCTTCCATCTCCACCAATGGCACCCGCTCATACCCCAGCTGGGCCAACTGATGACTAAATTTCTCCAGATTTAGCTCCATTCCCCGCTTTAGAGTCAGGCAATAGGGCCGAAACACCTCAACGGGTGGCAGATGCGACTGCAAAGCTCGCTCTGTGGTGACGATCGCCAGTGAGTTTTGAGCTTTGGGTTTTGTACCTTGCTGCGGCGCAGGGGTTTGAGTGGCGGGTTCCGTCGTTTGTCCAGCCCCGACCAGATCGGCCAACACCTGCATCTGTCCCCAAGTCATCTCAGATTCGGGGTTAAACGGTTCGTAGGGAGAAGCCTCAGAGGTGGGATAAAAGTGAACCGTCTGCCATCCCATGGCTTCTAGCTGAGCAGTCCAACGTCCGGCATCTTCCAGCGTGGCGGTGATCACCAGTAAATTTTGCTGCTGGATCTGCGCCAGAGCGGATGCGACCAATCCTTTTGGAACGCGGGCAATGCCGTTGAGGTTCAGATAGCCTTGCTGCTTGAGCTTTGTAACCAGTTCGGCGGTGAGGGGCGATCGCCCCAGCAGTCGAGTAATAGAGGAAAAGGCCATACGCGCTGGAAGTCCGGAAGGAGAACGGCAACACCAAAAGTTTAACTATCTTTATTATTCTAGAAGGCAGAGCAGGCGTAGAAGCGAGTCAGAAACAGCTCTGTGAGATTGGAGTTTAGCCTTGATCTCCTTGTTCCCAATAGAGTCATCCGCAATGCCAAAGCAAATGCTAATTTCATTTGTATCCAGTCATCCTATCCAGTGATCTTATTTACGTCTTTGGGTCAATGCTGGATTTTATTTGACCAGATCTAGCCGCAATATCAGGCACTCCGCATGTCCATTCTTCTTGAGATCCTTATTATCCTGCTGCTGGTGAGTGCCAATGGCGTGTTTGCCATGTCAGAAATTGCCGTGATCTCCTCGCGCAAAGCCCGTCTTCAGGAACTCGCAAATCAGGGTAATACGAGAGCCCAAGCTGCGCTAGACTTGGTCAACTCGCCCAATCGGTTTCTGGCGACGGTGCAGGTGGGCATCACGCTGATTGGCATTCTAGCGGGTGCCTTTGGGGGCGCGACCCTGGCGCAAAACTTAGCCCTCTATATTGCCCTGATCCCGGTGGTGGGGCAATATAGTCAGGCGATCGCCCTAGCCATTGTAGTCGTGCTAATCACCTATCTCTCTCTGATCATTGGCGAACTGGTGCCCAAACGGTTGGCGCTCACCAGCCCCGAAAACATTTCGGTGGCAGTCGCCAAGCCGATGGTCTGTATCGCCGTTTTCGTGTCCCCAGTGGTGCATCTGCTCAGCATCTCAACCGATATGGTGTTGCGGTTGCTGGGAGCCGATCGCCCCAATATCGAACCACTGGTCACTGAAGAAGAGATCAAGGTGTTGATCCGTCAAGGCACAGAAGCCGGGATGTTTGAAGTGGCCGAACAAGACATGGTCGAGCGGGTGTTTCGCCTGGGAGATCAGCATGTTAGCGCCCTGATGACACCACGACTAGAGATTACCTGGCTAGATCTGAGCGATCCGATTGAGGTCAATCGCCAGAAGATGATCAACAGCAAGCACACGCGCTTTCCGGTCTCTCAGGATAACCCTGACAACGTGCTGGGGGTGATCAACGTTACAGATGTCTTGGCGCATACCTTGGCGGGTGAGCCGCTAGAGCTGACTACACTACTGCGGCAGCCTTTGTTTATCCCAGATAGCACCCGTGCCCTCAAAGTGCTGGAGCTGTTTAAGCAGTCGGGAACCCACATTGCGATGGTGGTAGATGAGTATGGCGTGGTTCAGGGTCTGGTGACGCTCAACGACGTCATGGAGGTGATCATTGGCGATATTCCCTTTGCCGATCACCCCCAAGAACTGCCCGCCGTCCAGCGAGAAGACGGCTCCTGGCTGCTAGACGGAATGCTATCGATCGCCCGGTTCAAAGAACTCTTTAAGCTCAAAGAGCTACCGGGCGAGCATCGGGGCAACTACCAGACGCTAGGCGGATTTGTGATCACGTATCTGGGCCGCATTCCTGCCGCTGCCGATCACTTCGAGTGGAATCATCTCCGCTTTGAAGTGATGGATATGGACGGCAATCGCGTCGATAAGATGCTGGTCATGCCCTGTAAAGGGGCTCGCAGCTAATATCGGGCTAGTCTTCCAGCACGACGGCATGCCACGCCTTTTTCTGATCGCCGGTCACATCGATCATGACGTGCTTGACGACGGTAAATTCCTCCAAGGCATAGTGGGACATATCCTTGCCAATGCCGCTTTGCTTGAAGCCACCGTGAGGCATTTCGCTGCCGAGGGGCAAATGATCGTTGACCCAGACCGTGCCACATTCCATAGCTGCCGACATCCGCATGGCTCGCTGTACATTGAGCGTCCAGACGCTACCAGCCAATCCGTAAGGCACATCATTAGCGAGCTGAATGGCTTCTGCTTCATCTGAGAACCGGTTGACCACTACGACAGGGCCAAAGATTTCTTCCTGGACACAACTGGCCGCTTGGGGCGCATCTACCAAAATGGTAGGGGGATAAAAGCAGCCAGAGCTTTCTGGCATCTCGCCACCCACCGCAATCTTGATGCCCTGCTGCTTAGCCTCCTCAACAAAGCCTTTGACCTTGAGGCGCTGGGTTTCGCTGACGAGGGGGCCAAGGTCGGTGCCTTCCTCAAAGGGATTGCCCACCCGTACTTTTTTCGTCAGTTCTACAAAGCGAGCCAGAAATTGATCAAATACTTCAGTTTGGACATAGAAGCGGGTTGCAGCAGTACAGTCTTGCCCAGTGTTCATAAAAGCGGCAGGAACTGCGCCACGGGCTGCGGCTTCAATATCGGCATCGGCAAACACCACAAAGGGAGCTTTCCCACCCAGCTCTAGGGTGACGCGCTTGACGAGAGGGCTAGCTAGCTCAGCAACCCGGCGTCCGGTGCGAGTGCTACCTGTGAAGCTAATCATGCCAATATCGGGATGGGTACAGAGCGCTTCCCCAACCTCTGCTCCTCCTGTGACGACGTTGATCAGCCCTGCTGGGAAACCGGACTCTAGGGCAATTTTGGCCAGCTCAATGGTGGTAATGGGCGTATTGGGAGCAGGCTTGATGACAACAGCATTTCCCGCTGCCAAGGCTGGGCCGAGCTTCCAGATTGCCATCATGAAGGGGTAGTTCCAGGGGGTAATGGCTCCCACGACACCAATCGGTTCGCGCCGAATCATGCTGGTGTAGCCGCCGACATATTCTCCAGCAGCAGTCCCTTCCTGGCGGCGCACGACGGAGGCAAAGTAGCGGAGGTTATCGAGCGCAAAGGGAATGTCTCCGCCGGTGGTGAGCTTGAGGGGCTTGCCAGCGTTTTGGCTTTCTAAATGTGCTAGCTCTTCACTTTTGGCTTCGAGTGCATCGGCCAGCTTGAGCATGGCAGTACTGCGTTCACCGTAGGAGAGCTTACTCCACGCAGCCTGAGCTGTTTTGGCCGCAATGACGGCCTGCTCGACGTGGGCTTTGCTGCCGAGGGCCACGGTTGCAAAAACCTCGCCAGTGGCTGGATCAATTAAATCTTCGCTGCCTGTAGTAACTAGTTCTTCTCCAATCACCATCGGATAATGTGTGGGTTTATCCATATCAACCTCTTGATGAACGGTTTGCAAGATTTTCAAGATTTCTTTTCTAAATGTCCTACTAAATGTCCTAAATGCCCCGGTTGGGAGGAAGGACAATGCAGTCGTTAGCAGTCCAGGACAAGGTGGGGGTGGTATCCTTCACGGTCTGCCCTCCCAGGTAGGTTACGGTGAGCCGACCTAGGGGCGTTTCAAGTTCAGACTCAATGCGCTGGCCGATATAGGTCACACTAGCAATTTTGCTACCCACCTGGTTTTCTGCAGGGTCAACTGCACCAATTTGTAACCGTTCGGGCCGAATCATGAGCGTCACGGTTTCGCCAACGGTGGGTTGATAGCGAGGTGTAGAAACTTGCAGCGGCATTGTGTTGACGGTGGCGATCGCCCTCCCCCCCTCATTCACCGCTACAATCTCACCCTGGAGAAAATTGGCCTTGCCGATAAACTGCGCCACAAATAGCGAAGCTGGCGCATTGTAAATCTCTTCCGGCGTGCCCACCTGTTCGACTTGGCCTTGATGCATGACTGCAATTCGATCCGACAATGCCAATGCTTCTTCCTGATCGTGGGTCACGTAGATAAAGGTCAGATTGGTCTGCCGCTGCAATTCCCGCAGTTCTTGCCGGACTTCCTCGCGAATCTTGGCATCCAGAGCCGAGAGCGGTTCATCCAGCAGCAACACTTTGGGGCGACTAATCAAGGCACGGGCCAAGGCTACCCGCTGTTGTTGACCGCCAGAGAGTTGGGAGGGACGGCGATCGCCCAGCTCTGGAATCCGAAACATCCGCAGCGACTCCTGCACACGCGGCCCAATTTCGGTCTTTGGCACGCCTGAAATTCGCAGCGGATAGGCGATATTTTCGGCCACGGTCAAATGTGGAAACAAGGCATAGCTTTGGAACACCGTATGCACATTGCGGCGATAGGGCGGCAGCTCTGTCACATCCTCACCGCTGATATACACCTGGCCATACTCCGGAATCTCAAATCCCCCAATTAGCCGCAGCGTTGTGGTCTTACCCGACCCACTCGACCCCAACAGCGAGTAAAATTCTCCTGGCTTCACGTCAATCGAGACGTCTCGCACTGCATAAAACTCTCCTGTCGTCGTCGGATAGATCTTGCTTGCCGACTCCAAATAAACAACACTGCTATTCTGCAAAACCTCACCCCCTCAAAATTCCGGCGAAACTCGACCAATAGCCTCTCTAACCGACCTCTTCCCTCGTCATCACCCACTGACTCAATACCACCACACCTGTACTCACCGCCAACACGACTGTTGCCACAGCGGCAATCTCCGGTGTGATATTCGTTCGCAACCGGGCCCAGATTTCCATTGGCAAGGTATTGTCGCGTCCGGTCAAGAAGATGGTCACGACCACTTCATCAAATGACAGCGTGAAGGCCAACAATGCCCCCGCAATTACGGCACTGCGAATATAAGGAAAAATCACGCCCCGAAAGACTTGCCCCGGCCTCGCTCCCAAATCATAAGCGGCTTCTTCCAGGCTGCGCGGAAACTGCATCAGGCGGGTCAAAATTGGCCCGAGGGCAACGGGTAAACCAAACACGGCATGGCCCAAAATCACCGTCAATAGGGATAGGTCCAATCCCAGATCTGAAAAGTAAGCCAGCATTGCCACGCCTGTCACCACCCCTGGCAACAAAATCGGCAAATTTAGCGCGATGCGGAATGTGTTTTTGCCGAAGAACTGATAGCGATAGATTGCAAATGCGGCCAGCAAGCCAAATCCTGTGGCGAGCAAGGTTGCCCCAGCCGCAACTTTGAGAGAATTGACTAAGGCTGTGGTGAGGGCGCGATCGCCAAAGGCCATCTCATACCAGCCCAGCGTGATCCCCTTAAATGGCAGGGCCAAAATTGTAGAGTCATTGAAGCTCATGATCACCAAAACGGCGATCGGCAAATTGAGAAATCCGTAGACTAGCAAAGCCCACCCTCCCAGCAACCAAGGGCGATGGTTGGTTCGGCGGGGCAGAGTCGCAAGAGGACGCGGGGTGGGGCGGGTGTTGGAGGATGCCTGGGTGTTGGAGGGTGTCATAGACTATCGAGGGCTCCTTGGCGGAGGGCGATCGCCAGCCCCGAAAACACAATTATCATGACCACCAACGCAAAAGCCGCCCCCAAAGGCCAGTTGTAAGACACCCCAAACTGAGAAGAAATCACATTCCCTAGCATGATGCCGCTGGGGCTACCGACCAGGCTAGGCGTAATAAAGTCTCCCATCGTGAGCGCAAACACATTAATTGAACCTGCAAAAATTCCCGGCGTCACCAGCGGCAAAATCACCCGCCGAAACGTGGTCCAAGGGTATGCATTCAGGTCGGCAGAGGCTTCTAGCAAATCATTGGGCAGTCGTTCGAAGGCTGTAATAATCGGTAAAATCATGAACGGCAGCCAGACATGCACAAATGTCAGCGTGGTTGAAAACTGGTTGTAGAGAAACACCGAACTCGGCTGCTGCAAAATCCCCACCGACAATAGCGCCGTGTTGAGCACGCCGTTGTAGCCCAGGATAATTTTCCAGGCAAATACCCGCACCAAATAGCTTGACCACAGCGGCAAAATTACCAGCAGCGTCAGCAGGCCTTGGTAGCGCTTTCCATAACGGGTGATGAAGTAGCCTAGCGGTAGGGCAATCAGAATATCAATCAACGTCACTTCTAGGGCTGTCCCAATCGTCCGCGCAATCACCGTTCGGTAAGACCCGTTGCCCAGAATAGTTTGAAAATTCTGAAAGCCAAATTCTTGCACAATGTCAAAGGCCTCTAGCCGCCAAAAGCTGTAGGAAGCCAATAGGGCGATCGGCACAAAATACAGCAACGCCATCCAGATCAACGGTGGAAACAGTGTTGCATAAAGGCCCGTCTGAGCCCGAACCCGACGTGGCGTTAACGAAGCAGACATAAGGGGTTCTGATATTCTGATGCAGATTTTTGGACAGATTCCTGGACGGATTCCTGGACAGCTTGCCGATGGAGTAGCCCCTCTTCCAGCACGGGAAGAAGGGCCAGGGGCATTTCAGTCTACGTCATGACTAGCTTCGAACTAGCTCCGAATCTCGTTCCAGAGCTGCACCCATTTATCGTAGTTTTTGACGCTCTGCCACATGTTGATTTGGGAGTGGAGCGACAGGTCATCCATAAATAGCTCCTTAGCGCGTTCAGGGCCGACTGCTTCGACGCCTAGTGCTGTTGCGCCAGAGTAGCCCGTTACGTCCATGACACCTTTTTGGCCATCGCCGCCGAGAATGAAGTCAATCCACTCGTAGGCTGCATCGACATTAGGTGAGTTTTTGGAGATCATCCAGGAATCGGTCCAGCCTGTGAGTTTTCCCTTTGGACTGGCTGAGCCCACTGGGAAGTCTGCTTCGCTTAGCTGGGTATAGGTTAGGGGCCAGGCATGGGCGATCGCTACTTCACCCGACTGGAACAAATTAGCCAGTTCTCCGGCTGTGGTCCAAAATTTGCGGATGTTGGGACGCAGTTCTAAGAGCTTGTCCTTGACTTCGGCTAGGTCGGCCTCTGTGAGGTTGTAAGGATCGGTTTTCCCCAGCCACAGGGCCACATCGGCTATGGTCATTGGGTTGTCGGGAATCGTCACCTGCCCCTCATAGGCCGGATCAAACAAAATATCCCAGGAGGTCGGCGTAGACTCTACTTGCTCAGTGTTGTACACCAAAACATTCGGCCCCCAAGCAAAGGTGACGCCATAGGGTTTGCCGTCAAAGGTGTTCCACTTCCCATTTTGAAACGATGGGAAAATTTCGCTGTAGTTTTTCAGTCGGCTTGTGTCAATCGGACGCACCAAGCCTGCTTTATAAAGTCGCTCCGTAATGTCTCCCGATGCCGAAATCAGATCGTAGGTGCGGCCCCGCCCGGCCCGAAATTTGGCAAACATCTCGTCGCTCGACCCAGCATAAGTTGCTTTGACGGTGCAGCCCGTTTTCTGCTCAAATTCTTGGGCAAAGGAGGGATCGGTATAGCCTTCCCAGACGATCGCCGTCAGTGTGCAGTCTGCGGCCTGTGCCGGGGCAGGGGTTGCCAAAATTGAGGTTAGACTCAACAGACTGATCAATAGCGCAGTTACTAAACGATGCCACATGGCTTGCCTCTCTTGCTTGTGGACGCGGTTGTTGACTTCAAACACCATAGTTTGGTGAGCCTTGAGAATTAGATGTGCTGAAACACACAGAAGAGATTTTGAAATTAATTAGGATTTTAGCTGTCTAGCCCAAACTTCTCAGCTTTTTTGGAGATTGACTTGATTGTAGTAACTTGATTGCAGTCATCAGGTTGGGCTCAGGTGAAGGCCCTGGTTCTTCTGGAAAACTTTCTGAAGATTTATCTAATCTTGCTGGAATCTTTATGCTTTAGGCTGTAGGTTTGGAGAATCTAAGCTGAGCCTGCGAGAAATGACCTGTTCTTGCCGATACGAGCCTTAGCCGCTGGTTGCTCGCTCGTTCTATCTCAGGTAGGATTCTACGCTTGGGAAAGATCTTTCCCGGCAGTCAGTCTCACTTTTCCATAATTCTCCAGGAAGACAGGGTTGACAGGAGCCGAAAGTACGCTAAACTTCGCAGTACACTAAACTCTTAAAAAACTTTACACGGCTCTCATATTTGGAGAGTCTACTCTTTTATTAGTAAATTGCTATGAATTATCCCATTCCTGCTAACCCTCAAGAAATTGCTGCTCTTCGGCAGAGGCCCGTGGATGAAGAGTTGGTTGTAGCTGCGATCGCCGGAGTCATTCAAGTGGCGCGATCGCGAGGGCAATCCTTAGAAGAATTAACGGCTGAAGTCTTGGCTGATGACCAGATTCTCGACCTCGATCGCCGTCGCTGGCTTAGCAATATTGTGGCGGAGGCATGGCGCACGTTGCCCGAAAGCTAAACTGTCAAACTAGCTCAGGGTTTGCTCACGCTCAGGGTTTGCTCATGGAAATCTGAGGTTGGGTGGGCCGAAGGTCAGGGTCGAAGCAACAGTTTGATAGGCCACCCGATAGGCTGCTTCAGTCCCGGCATCTCTTCCCTTGTCTAACGTAATCAGGATCACCTTGGAATCGTCGGGGCCAGCAACGGCGACGTTTTCGTAATCATAGGTTTCATCGTCAGATTGTCCAGAGGAGAAGAAGGCGATCGCCTCCTGTCCTGCCACCGTCAGCTCTCGAATTGCAGTGGGAGATGCACCGGCCAACTCAGTTTGGACGGCCCACTCTTCGAGGGAAAGCAACCGGGGATTGGGGTAGATCGTGACGCTGACGTTGGGAGGTTGCTCGTTGGGGCTAGGCTCTTCTAAGCGAATCGTGGCATAGGCATCTGGGCTCCAAAGATCAACGCGCTCTAGGGGAATGCGATCGCCCGTTTCTGGGAAAAGGGTGGACTCGACAAAGTATTCGGTTGGGTACTCAAACTGGAAATCAAACTGGATGCCGACATATTGCCTTTTCTCAACTTGAGGGGATAGCTCAGGGGCATCCTCCGTAGCCGAGTCTGACGTCTGCCTGGGTAAATTTTCAGGGCCTGAGGGTGTGGAGTCTTGAGGCTGGCAGGCGATCGCCGCAAGAGTAACGACACCCCCTACGATCAACCGAAGTAGCTGCCTACTGGGACTACCTGGGTGGAGGCGTTTGGCGAGTATCGAAGGATGACTTCCCATCGCGGGCGCTCCTTTTGTGCCGAAATTTTTTGATCTTTAACCCAAGGATTGAACAAACTTAGATAGTCGATCCATCCCTTTCTGAATCGTATCCATATCCGTAGCGTAGGAAAGGCGAATGCAATCATCGGCCCCAAACGCCACACCTGGAATGGCCGCCACTTGTTGAGACTCCAGCAGCGCATCGCAAAACTCTAGTGAAGTCATGCCCGTTTTGCGGATATTAGGGAACATGTAGAAAGCGCCACCGGGCTTCGGGCACTCCAGCCCTGGAATGGAGTTGAGGCCATCTAGCATCACTTGGCGACGTTCGGCAAAGGCCGCTACCATTTCCCTAACGCAGTCTTGCGGACTTTCGTAAGCGGCGATCGCCCCATACTGAGCAAATGTACAAACGTTGGAGGTGCTGTGGCTTTGCAGCGTCATCACGGCTCGGATCAGCTCCGGTGGCCCCGCCAGAAATCCAATCCGCCATCCAGTCATAGCGTAGGTTTTGGCAAAGCCGCTGCTGGTAATCGTGCGCTCATAGATCTCAGGACCAGCCGCACCGATACTGAGGTGTTCTGCACCATCGTAGAGAATCTTCTCGTAGATCTCGTCAGACACCACCCAAATATCTTTCTCAACCACGACTTCGGCGATCGCCCTAATTTCGTCCGGAGAGTACACCATCCCCGTCGGGTTGGAAGGGGTGTTTAACACCAGCAGCTTTGTCTTGGGTGTAATCGCCTGACGGAGCTGATCAGCGTTGATCCGAAAGCCCGCTTCCAGCGTCGTCGCCAAACTCACAGGCGTTCCCCCCGCCAGCTTTACCATTTCGGGATAACTCAGCCAGTAGGGCGTCGGGATGATCACCTCGTCACCCGGCTCAATCAGCGCCATCATCAGGTTGTACAGCGAATGCTTACCGCCATTGGTCACAACGATGTTCTCTGCGCCGTAGCAGAGGCTGTTGTCGTTTTGCAGCTTTTGGGCGATCGCCTCTCTCAGCTTTGGTTCACCTGCCGCCGGACCATAGCGTGTCTTGCCTGCATCAAGTGCAGCTTTGGCAGCAGCTTTAATATGCTCAGGCGTATCAAAATCAGGTTCTCCCGCACTAAAGCTACAGACATCAATGCCATCTGCCTTCAGCGCCTTAGCTTTAGCGGAGATAGCCAAGGTCAACGACGGCGATACTTGCCCTACTCTTGCTGCCAGTTTCATGCTTACCCCAAACAACGGTAAATCCTGAGCTTTGAGGTTGGAATTCTAGCTCAAACCTCAAAGCTCAGCGCTCAAACAACCCATCTCAAAGCAACCTATCTAAAAGCATAAGGTGTTTCAGTTCTGAGTTTTGAATTGCTGTGAATTCTAACCCAAAACTCAGAGCATCCTCGTTAAGCAATCGTGACATCCGACGATAAATAAACATCCTGGATAGCATGAAACAGCTTCACACCCTCCTCAAAAGGACGCTGGAACGTCTTCCGACCCGAAATGAGTCCACAGCCTCCAGCCCGCTTATTGATGACAGCCGTGCGAATGGCTTCCGCAAAATCGTTCTTACCCGATGCGCCCCCCGAGTTAATTAACCCAGCCCGTCCGGCGTAGCAGTTGAGCACCTGATAGCGAGTCAGATCAATCGGATGGTCGGTAGTCAGATCAGAATAAACGCGCTTGTCGGTTTTGCCGTAGCTTTTGCCAATAGACTCTGCAACGGCTCCATACCCGTTATTCAACTCCGGCAATTTTTGCTTAATAATGTCGGCCTCAATCGTGACCCCCAAATGGTTGGCCTGCCCCGTCAAATCCGCCGAGAGGTGATAGTCTTGGTCTTGCTTGAAGGCATTGTTGCGTAGATAGCACCACAAAATCGTTGCCATCCCTAGCTCGTGGGCCCGTGCAAATGCCTGCCGCACTTCCTGAATCTGACGGGTTGATTCGGGTGAGCCAAAGTAAATGGTGGCTCCAACCGCCACCGCGCCCAAATTCCAGGCTTGCTCCACTGAGGCAAACATGATCTGGTCGTATTGGTTGGGAAAAGTCAGCAACTCGTTGTGATTGAGCTTGGCAATAAACGGAATTTTGTGAGCATACTTGCGGGCCACACTGCCTAGTACACCTAGCGTCGTGGCAACCGCATTACAGCCGCCTTCCATCGCCAGTCTAACAATATTTTCGCTATCAAAGTAAATCGGATTCGGTGCAAAAGAGGCGGCAGCCGAATGCTCGATCCCTTGGTCTACAGGCAAAATCGAAAGATATCCCGTATTGGCAAGGCGTCCATGAGAATAGAGCTGCTGCAGGCTGCGTAGGACTGGCGTAGGGCGATCGGTCTGCATAAAAATTCGATCGACCCAATCGGGACCTGGCAAATGCAGCAGGTCTTTCGACACTTTGGCTTTGTGTGTCAACAACTCTTCCGCCTCGTCTCCAAGATGGGACTCAATAAACTGAGGTGCAGATAGCGTAGAAACCACGGTATTTCCTTAGAACTCAACACCCCTGCAAGTTAACAAAGCTCCCTCTGTGTTGCATCCGTCAGTTGAGAGGCATCACCTCAAATCAGAAAGTAACTCAGAAAATAATTTAGAAAACAACGGGGAAGATAAATTGAATCAGCGCACGACACAACCGTGATTTATTTTGCAAAATAAATTCTGCAAAACTAAGAACTTTTACCGAAGTTCTCCTATTGGATAGATTTTCTGATGGCTTCTATCTTTTGTAATCAATCTATACTCGTAAGTGCTTTAACTAGATTCTCTTTAGCCTGGAGCGACATTAATGCAAGCGTATGACGTGGTAATCATTGGCGCAGGTCACAATGGCTTGGTGTGTGCCGCTTATTTGTTGAAAGCGGGGTATAGCGTTGCTTTACTCGAAAGACGCTCTGTGCCGGGTGGAGCCGCCACCACCGAAGAGATTATGCCCGATGAAGCTCCAGGCTTTCGGTTTAATCTCTGTGCCATTGATCACGAGTTTATTCATTTGGGACCGGTCGTTGAAGAACTGGAACTGAAGAAGCATGGCTTGGAATATCTCTTCTGTGACCCCGTTGTGTTCTGTCCCCATCCAGATGGCAAATCCTTCCTTGCCCATCGTTCTATTGAAAAAACCTGTGCGGGAATTGCTCGATATAGCGATCGCGACGCCCAGAAATATTCAGAATATATGGATTTTTGGCAGCGCTTTACCAACGGCATCGTGCCCATCTTTAACGCACCGCCCAAATCTATTCCTGCCATTGCTGCAAACTACAATCTCAACAAGATTCAAGACTTATTTTCTGTCTTGGGAGGGGTAGACAAAACGCTGGATATGCTGCGAACGATGATGACCAGCGCTGAAGACATCCTCAACGAATGGTTTGACTCTGAGTTCTTGAAAGCACCCTTGGCCAGACTTGCCTCAGAATTTGGCGCGCCACCCTCTCAAAAGACCTTGGCGATTGGAGCCATGATGATGTCGATGCGCCACAACCCTGGTATGGCAAGGCCTAAGGGCGGTACAGGGGCACTGGTGCAGGCATTACTAAACCTGGTCAAAAGTGAGGGAGGTGAGGTCTTCACGGATCAGTCTGTGAAGCAGATTTTGGTGGATGATGGCCGTGCTGTTGGCGTTCGGACAGAAGACGGCAAAGAATATCGGGCCAATCTAGGCGTAATTTCTAATATTGATGCCAAACGGGTCTTCTTACAGTTGGTAGATCAGGCAGATATTGATGGTGCAGATCCTGAGCTACGAGAGCGTTTGGAGCGTCGGATCGTCAACAATAATGAAACGATTCTCAAGATTGACTGTGCGCTGTCAGAGCTGCCCCGGTTTGAGCATCACAACCATCAAGATGATTACTTGATTGGTTCGGTACTGATTGCAGACTCGGTGCGACAGGTTGAAATTGCCCATAGTCAGCCTTCTGTTGGCGAAATCCCTGATGCCGATCCGTCTATGTATGCTGTGGTTCCAACCCTCCTCGACCCGACGATGGCCCCAGAAGGCCAGCACACTCTGTGGATTGAATATTTTGCACCTTATCAGGTGGCGGGAGCTGAGGGCACTGGCCTCAAGGGTACGGGCTGGACAGATGAGCTAAAAAACAAAGTAGCGGATCGGGTCATTGATAAGCTTGCTGATTATGCGCCCAACTTAAAATCCTCCATCATTGCCCGTCGGGTTGAGAGCCCTGCCGAATTGGGAGAACGACTCGGTTCTTACAAGGGCAACTACTACCACATGGACATGACGCTGGAGCAAATGGTTTTTCTGCGCCCGCTTCCAGAAATTGCTAACTACAAAACCCCGATTGACGGGCTATATCTGACTGGGGCAGGCACCCATCCCGGTGGCTCTATCTCTGGGATGCCGGGACGCAACTGCGCTCGGGTTTTCTTAAGCTCTCAGCAATCGCTGGGCCAGCGGATTAAAGAGGCAAGTAGCTCCTTCACCGCATCCTTCCGCTCCTTTCTAGGCACGTTGGGCTAGAAAACTTCTATCGGATAGGCGATGAAAGAGAGAATAAGAGAGTGATGAACTAGGGGTAGTGTTACCACTGCAGGATTGATGACAGAGCGAGTTTTAATTTTGGGAGGACGGGGTCGGATTGGGGGCAGCGTTGCTCAAGATTTGGTTGCCCATACGCAGGCTCAAATTACGATTACGGGCAGAGACGAGGATTCTTCGAGTCAGCAGGTTGCTGATAGTCTGGGTCAGCAACTCCAGTTTTTGCCCCTTGAACTAGCCGATACACCTAAGCTGAAGGAGGCGATCGCCCACTCCGACCTCGTGATTCACTGTGCAGGTCCCTTTCATTACCGGGATGCCACCGTCTTAAAGCTCTGTATGGCCCAAGGCGTCAACTATCTGGATGTCAGCGACAACAAAGGCTTTACCCAAAAAGTATTAGCCTGCCAAGCCGAGGCTCAAGCGGCGGGCGTGACGGCCATTATCAACTCTGGTATCTTTCCTGGCATTTCCAATAGCATGGTGCGTCAGGATGTCGAGCAGTTAGATTCAGCAGAAAAGATCCACCTGAGCTATGTGGTGGGTGGTTCTGGAGGTGCAGGTATTACGGTGATGAGAACAACTTTCATTGGCCTGATGAAGCCCTTTGAAGCTTGGATCGATGGCAAGTGGCAACTGATCAAGCCTTACAGCGATCGCGAAACCATTCAGCTTCCTGCCCCCTATGGCCCGGTGGGGGTGTACTGGTTTGAGATGCCAGAAACCTTTACGTTGGCGGATACCTTCCCCGTCCAAACTGTCGTTACCAAGTTTGGCTCTGTGCCCGACTTTTACAACCACCTCACCTGGATTTCAGCTCACTGGTTCCCCAAATCCTGGTTGAAGAACCCTAACGCTATTGAGTTCTTGGCCCATGTGAGCCACCGGATGACGGGTGTCACCGATCGCTTTAGTGGCATTGGTGTTGGCATTCGTTCGGAGGTCAGCGGCCAGAAAGAGGGGCAGTCTGTGCGCTGCTGTTCTACGTTGGTGCATGACAATACGGCGATCGCCGCCGGAGCCGGAACAGGAACCCTCGCAGAACTGATGCTGGCGGGCAAGCTGCAAAAGCCTGGAGTCTGGCCCGTCGAGCAGGCTCTCTCCACTGAGCTATTTCACCAAACGATGCAGAGCCGAGGCATTGAAATTCACCAAACGCTGAGTTGAGAACGCTGAGTTGAAAATGTGCTGACAGGTCGGGGCATTTTGCGTCTCCCTCAGGCAGATTTCTAGCAAGGTTAGGCTTCAAAGCAAGGTGGTTTTTTGAGCCGTCGGGCACTGGCCTGGCGATCGTACAACTTCATGAGCGGTGTTGAACTAATGCCGTGGATAATGACTGAGAGCACAACTGTGAGGTAGGTAATCCAGGCGATCTGTTCACCCACCTCACCGCCCAGACCTTCCCCGAAGGCGTAGGTTAGATAGTACAGCGAGCCTACCCCACGAATCCCAAACCAGCCAAACAGGAAGCGCGTTGACAAGTGAAAGCCACTTCTCCAAGTGCTGACCCACGCACCCAAAGGCCGAACCAGGAACAATAATAGCCCCGCAATGATTAGCGCATCTCCACTAAAGCGCATCATTGGCTCGATTCGCAGCAGAGAACCCAACAGCAAAATCGTGCCGACTTCCATCAGCTTTTCGATGCGCTCGACAAATTCTAGCTGGGAGATACACTGCTCTGCATGCAGGCAACTCCGACGCACGGTGACTCCTGCGACAAACACGGCTAGGAAGCCGTAACCGTGGATTACCTCTGTCACTGAGTAGGCTATCAAGATGGTGCTGAGGGCAATAAAGTCTTCCATCAGTTCATCAATGTGGCCGACTGTTTGAAACTTGCGACGGATCCAGACGATGACTTGAGCAACGATGATACCCATCCCGAGGCCAGCGGCGATCGCCCAAATCAGATCCACCGCGACCCACTGTCTAAACCAGTTGTCTAAATTGCTGTCTTGCAACCAGTGCAACCCAAAATAGACAAAGGGAAAGGCCAACGCATCGTTTAGCCCGCCCTCCGACGTGAGGCCAAACCGCAGCTCATCCGGATCTTCGGCGTCAGACAGTTGCACCTCTGACGCCAAAACTGGATCGGTTGGAGCCAGAATTGCCCCCATCAACACCGCTGCTCCCCAACCTAGCCCTAGCAGCCAATGTCCTGCTGCCGCAACCGCCACAATCGAGATTGGCATGAGTAAGCCAATTAGCCGAATGGTCGAATTCCACCGCCAAGGCTGCAGCGGGCGATTCATCTTGAGGCCACAGCTAAACAGGGACACGAGGACTACGAATTCGGTGAGTCGCTCCAAGAACTGTGCATCAGGCCGCAGCTGAATCAGATGGGTCCCATACGGACCCAGTAATCCTCCAACCGTCAGGTAAATCAGCGCGTACGACAGCGGCAACCGCGCAATCAAACCAGACCCCAGCGTCACGGCCAGTAAAAGCAAGCCAATGACCAACAAATCGAGAATGTAGACATCCATAGGTGAGGCCAACAGTGGGAGAAGCCCGAGTGAGAAGCTCTTGTAAGATGAGCCAGATTACTCCTTGAGCTTAGGGCTGACTCAAATCTCCGAAATCAACCCTAGGGAGAGGGAGAGCCGTTTGAACGAGGTCTTGAAGGATGAGTTTGCTCTGACAGATTAGTATATTTGTACTATAATAAGAGAACATCTTTCCGCTGGTAAGGGTGCGGCGCGATCGCCCCTAGTCGTAGTGGATTTACACTACAATAGGGAAAGCGAAATGAATCATCTTTTTATGCAAATCGGTCGATTTTTTTCCCTCGGGCAAGGTCGAGTCGGTCAGCTTTTATCTCCGCGTGTTCTGACGGTGCGATCGCCTTTTCAAGCCCATTCGCAAACTGGAGAAGCTCAAGTATTTTGCTGTTTTGGGTTTGAGCAATTGAGGCAGGCGCAAATGTTTGGGCGATCGCTAGCCCAAGCCCATATCAGGTTTCAGCTCCGCAAGAGTCGGTTTTTGGCAGACTGTGCCTACGAAGTGGTGCTGAGGGACAGCCTCGAACTAGCGCGAACATTGGCCTATTGGGAGCGGCGCGATCAGCCTCAAGTTTTGCCAAATGCGCTGTCTCACCCCCAGATTATTCCCCTGCAAAAGTCACCCGCGATCGCAGCCTAAAAAGTGGCAAACGTTGTGGTTTTGCACTACAATAGAGATCAGGTCGCGTTCCGCATATTGTCAAAATTATTCAGGTTTTGTGTCATGACCAAGCACTACGTTTTAAGCCTTGATCCGACTGCTGAATATGATTGGGACCGCTGCACACTTCGAGACCCCATCACGGCTGAGCGCCCCGACCTCTCCCAAATCATTGCGGAAGTCGTGGGTCAAAAAACCGGAGCTTATCTGGTCTCTGTCAATATTGAAGTTCAGGTATTAGAACAAGCTGCCAACGCAGAGTCAAAGGCAGTCTCCAGCTCAAATTCCGTCCCCCATCGGCGACCAGAAGGGCTTGTCGCCTAAGATTTAAGGCTAGTCCGCCCAGTCTGCTCAACTCGTATGTCCCCATCTTTCTCAAACTCTCTTCTTTTCCTAACCCAGATGAGACTTAATCAATATCCCTATGCGATCGCCCAAGCTTCGCGATCGGTGAATGAAGTCGATCAGCGAATGGTAGAGCTGCGTCAGGAGATTGCCATCGCTGAAGGTAAAGCCGACCTGATTGTGGCGTTTGAGATCAACCTAAAAAACGACAACCAGCGCCGCGCCCGTCGATTTGAGATCCTACAGGCCGATCCTAACTACCAGCGGCTTCAGGATCGGCTCGTGCAGTTGACTACAGATAAAGCCAATGCGATCGCCCATCTAGAACATGTACGCAATCAGTTTAGTGTCGCGAAGCTAGAAGCTCGGTGGGCGATCGCCGAAAAGCTCGTCGGTCTAGAATCTCGCGAAATGGTGGGTCTGTAGTTTTGCTTACTGGTTAAGCAGGACGAGATCCAGTACCTGAAATAGCAATCCCAGCTCAGGAAGCATGGCGAATCTCCCGATTGGCACTTTCCTGGGCTCTTCTGATCGCTTGGGGCAAGGGTTGTTCGCCTAGCAGCGCACTGATGAACTGATTATCAAAATTGTTGACTACGGCTGCCGGATGAGCACCCGCTTGCCAAGGGGTGGCATATTCGACTCCCGCTACAAAGGCAGACCGCAGCGGCTCTTGGTCGTATCCCAACCGCTCTGCTACCGATCGCCGCGTAGGTAGGGCAAATCCGGTCCCGGTCCATTTTTCCATTCCTTCCTTGCCAGTCAGATAGGAAATTAGCTCCCAGGCTTCTGATTTGTGGGGCGTTTGGCGATTCATCACGTAGGCGACGGTAAACATCATCGTGCCCGACTGGCCATTGATAGTAGGAACTTCGGCAGTGCCAAACTCCAACGCTGGAAACGTTTCTTCCAGGTAGGGAATGGCCCAGTTGCCGTCTAACACCATTGCCACGCGGCCCTGACCAAACATTTCGCTGCCGGAGTTGGTGCCAACGTCTGATTTTTGGGCGGCAGTGCGATCGCCCCGATATTGATCGATCACCGTTTGCAATCCTTGAATGCCAGCCCTGGATGCAAACGCCGCATTGCCATTGGCATCGACAATTTCTCCGCCATAGGCTTTGATCTTAAACGCTTGACGGGCCAGCTCTGGCACGACGCCAAATCCGTACTGATCGGTTCTGCCGTCCTGGTTGCGGTCCAGCGTGAGCCGCTTGGAGTAGGCCCGTAGCTCATCCCAGGTTTGCGGTGGTGCGGTGATTCCAGCCTCAGCAAAGGCCCGTTTGTTGTAAAACAGGGCCAGCGTAGAGTAGTCCTTGGGTAAACCATAGATCTGGCCTTGGGATTGGCCGTGAGACTGGCCTTGGGACTGGCCTTGGGACTGGAACGGACTCAGCAACTCGGCTTCGAAGTCGGCCAGATCAAACTCCGGTGTGATGTAGGGGTTGAGCGGTTCCAATACAGTTTTGTTAATTAGGAATGGGGCTTCTAGCGCGTCCAGATAAAACACATCTGGGGCGGCTTCACCGATCAGCCGGGTTTTTAAAACATCCATGTACTGGTCGGCGATGACCTCATGCCGAATTTTGATGCCGAGATGCTGGTCTTCAAAGTCGTGCAACACCTGTCGGAGCAGCGTTTGCTCTGCCGGACTTGCCCCCCAACTGCCCAGCTTCAACACCACCGGATTTCCGGCTTGAGACTGAGAGGTAAGCAGGGTTTGGCACCCAATCAGGATGAGGGCGATCGCCAGAGTCAGTGTTATAAATTTGAGCAATCCTCTGTTCATAAGAGCCAACTTTTAAACACACTGTTTCAACTTTCGTAGTTTCCCTTAAGCTTGGAAAAAGTAACGGTCTATAGCTCTAAGACTAAAGGCAAGTTAAACCATCAGAGTCAGTAACACAATGTCCGGGAGGTATAAATTCTGCCAAATACAGCTTTTTCTAATGAACGGCTCAAGTGGCTCAACACTTCACATTCTCTTGAATGGTGGATCCACAGCAGAATCTTGTACCTGTAGAGATTAACGATGAATTTGGTTCAAATTGAAACAGCAACTTCAATTCAAGAAATTTCTCAAACGACTGGATCAGAATCACTATCTCTTGTTTTAGAAGAATCTACCCCCCCTGTTTCAAAAGCGGCGATTCGCACTAGCCTCAAAGCTTCAACTTGGGATGGTGTCTTTGCCGCCGTTTTCTCCAACATTGCGGGAGGCGTGCTGCTCAGCAATTTTCTAGTTGAGCAACATGCCACCTCGGTGCAAATTGGTATGCTGGCTTCGATTCCAATGTTGGTTAATTTGATTCAGCCCATTGGTGCCCATCTCTCCAATCGCACCACTAGCCGTCACCGCTACTGCCTCTGGATTTATGGCCTCTCTCGGTTGATGTGGCTGATTTTGGTAGGTGGCATCGGTTTGGCCTGCTGGGGGTATTTAGAGTCTCAGCAGCTCGTTTTCTGGACGTTGGGCATTGTGTTGGCAAGTCATTTGCTAGGAGCTTTGGGCAGCGCGTCTTGGCTAAGTTGGCTGGCTATGCTAGTGCCGCAACGTTTGCGAGGACGATATTTTGGCGTTCGCAACAGTGCTGCGAGCCTAACGACTTTGGCCTCTGTGCCGCTGGCAGGTCTTTTGGTGTCAAAATGGCCCGGTGGCTCACTAGAAGGCTACGGCCTAGTGTTGCTGTTCGGCGTAATTGCAGGAATTGTGAGTTTGGGCTTTCAGTATTTGATCGTAGATGTGAATCCGCAGGGACAGCAGCTTAACCCCTCTAGACTGATTCAAAAGCTGACGGCCTCTGCTTCGCGTCCGGCGCGATCGCTACCCACCAATCCTCCAACTGCTCCGATTTCTCCCAACCTGCCGATCGAGCCAGAGCTGTCTCTGTTGAAAGATCCCAACTTCCTCACCTTCCTGCTCTACTTCGGCTTTTGGATGTTTGCTGTCAACCTCAGCGCTCCCTTTTTCACCCTCTACATGCTGGATGATCTGGGCCTTGACGTAAGCTGGGTTACCCTCTACGGCAGCCTCACCGCTGGAGCCAACCTGCTGTTGCTAATGCTGTGGGGCAAAGTCGCCGATCGCATTGGCAATCGTCCTGTTCTGATTTTGGTGGGTTTCCTGGTGGCTCTAACGCCCCTGCTTTGGTTGGTCGCCGGAACCGATCGGCTCTCGCTCTGGCTGTGGCTCCCCCTCCTCCATCTGCTCACGGGGGCAACCTGGGCCGCGATCGATCTGGGAAACAACAACCTTCAAATCGACATTGCGCCTATTCGACAGCAGGCGACCTATTTTGCGATCGCCGCTGCAGTGGCAGGTGTGGGCGGTGCCCTTGGCACAACGGTGGGCGGATTCCTAGCTCAAACCAATTACTATGGCGGACTTCCTGGCCTGTTTGCCCTCTCTAGTGCAGTGCGTTTGGTGGCCCTTCTGCCTCTCTACTTTGTGCAAGAACAGCGGGGGCGATCGCTCCGCCA
The DNA here is from genome assembly GCA_041746655.1 of Elainellales cyanobacterium. Lineage (GTDB taxonomy): Bacteria > Cyanobacteriota > Cyanobacteriia > Elainellales > Elainellaceae > JBGTGR01. Next base: position 45,513 of record JBGTGR010000024.1, read on the forward strand.
GCTTTGCCAAGCCTTTCTGCCTACTCGTCTGCGTCCCAGAACGAACGAAACCTGAATCTCTGGCTGCTGCACCGACAGATGCAACCACAGAAACGCAACTAATCAGCGTCTCTGTGGCCTCCTTTTCCCGTTTTGTCCCCCGATCACCCTAAAATGTATCTCGTCAGTTTTCCTATATAGCACGCTTGTGAAACTATACGTTTTTCATACTCCTGAACTTACTCCGGCTGATCAGGTTCCAGATTGTGCGATCGCGGTTGATGTGTTGCGTGCTACGACAACGATGGCGACTGCGCTGTCGGCAGGGGCTGAAGCTGTACAGGTGTTCAGTTCGATTGATCAACTGCTGCAGGTGAGCGAAGACTGGCCTGCGGAGAAGCGGCTTCGAGCTGGAGAACGAGGGGGCGCAAAGGTAGAAGGCTGTGATTTGGGTAACTCTCCGCTTGACTGTACGCCAGAACAAGTGGGCGGAAAACGGTTGTTTATTAGTACAACGAATGGGACTCGCTGCCTAGAACGGGTCCGGGATGCGGCCACAGTCTTAACGGCAGCATTGGTAAATCGGGATGCCGTCGTGCAGTATTTGCAGCGTCATCAGCCGGAGACAGTCTGGATTGTCGGCTCGGGCTGGGAAGGAAGCTATTCTCTAGAAGATACGGTTTGTGCTGGGGCGATCGCCCACAGTCTCATCCAGAAGATGGGACATTCGATGGATGAGTTGGCCGGAAATGATGAAGTGGTGGCGGCGATCGCCCTTTATAGCCAGTGGAGCGATCGCCTGCTGACGCTCATGCACCACGCTAGCCACGGCAAACGACTTTTGCGGCTAGAGGGCCACGACGACCTCAAATATTGCGCCCAGACTGATGTTTTAAATGTTCTCCCAATTCAAAAAGAACCAGGAGTTTTGATCGCTAATTCAGTTGAGTGAGGTCAGTCGGAGCACGATGGACGATTTGCCGATTTTTCTGGCCAGTGCAGGTTTACTGATCCTGTACCTGTGCTTTTCGGCCATGACCGAAATGGGCACAAAGCTGCCCTGGAAAAAATAACACAGCCTGCTCCTGCTAACGAAACTTGCGCTCTGACTCCTGAATCAGCACATCGTTGATGCTAGCTTCTCGACGCTGCATCAGCCCACTGGGCGCAAATTCCCACTGCTCATTGCCATAGGCGCGATACCATTGGCCGGAATCAGTGTGATATTCATATTCAAATTTGACGGAAATGCGATTGTCGGTAAAGCTCCATAGCTCTTTCTTGAGCCGATAATCGAGTTCTGTTGCCCACTTGCGGGTGAGAAATTCGCGAATCTTGGCGCGTCCGCTAAAGAACTCCGATCGGTTGCGCCAGACCGAATCTTCGGTGTATGCCAAAGATACGCGTTCCGGGTCGCGAGTATTCCAAGCATCTTCTGCTGCCTGAACCTTTGCTTTGGCAGTTTCCAGCGTAAACGGAGGTAAGGGCGGTTTGGTTTCCATTCAATAACACCAAGTAAAAGATAATATCAAGTAAAAACAGTACCAAGTAAAAAATGATCGAGTTCCCTAATATCACCGTTTTTTTAAGGCGTTAGGGGGGATTGCGATCGCCCGACTGCTGCTCTAACTCGGCAATCCGGGCTTGCAGCGGTGCAACAATCGCGTCAACTTCAGCAACAGAATAGCGAATCGGAATATGCTGAGGGCAGTTCTCACTCAACGCTTCAACGTGAAAGAGAATTGCTCGTTCAATGGTAGCTGGGTAGTTGGGCACTTGAAGCTGTTCAATTAAGGCTGGATTGTCTTCAACACATTCAGCTCTTCCCCAAATCTTGATGCGCCTACGGTGGCGGTAATCCATCAAGAACAAGAAGGCTTTGTCATGGTTAGACAGGTTGCCAACCGTGACATACTGCACATTTCCCGAAAAGTCGGCAAAGCCCAACATTCGCTCATCCAAAACCTTCAAGAAACCAGGCGAGCCTCCCCGAAACTGTATGTAGGGATAGCCATTGGAACTGACAGTACCCAAATAAAACCCATCCAGTTGAGCAATAAATGCCTCAAGCTTCGGGGTAATCACATCATTGGCAGGACCATTGGCGATGTAACGCTCATAGGTCTGCCGTGATCCCCGTTGGGCTTGGGCGGCTCGCACTTCAGGCGTAAAGGCAATCTCTCCAAACTTCCGAGGCATCGGTTTTTCCTAAGCTGCAACAGGTGCTTCAATGCCAGCCATATCCACAAAACCAGGCAAACGTTTGATGCGATCGCACCAGGTCACAACCTGCGGATAAGGTTCTAGTGTAATCTGACCATCGGGTGCAAGAGCGACATAGGGAAAGACTGCAACATCAGCGATGGTAGGATGACCCGCTTCCAGCCAATCTCGGTTAGCAAGATGCTCATTGAGTTGCGTCAGAACAAACTCTGACTTTTGATTGGCTCGCTCCAAATTGATATTAGTAACTTTGAACAAATGATATAGCCGCGCAGATTCGGGGCCTTGACGAACTTCTCCCGCCGTCGTTGATAGCCAGCGCATCACCTGAGCTAGCGGTAAGGCTTCAAGTGGGAGCCATTGGTCGCCGCCATACTGCCGCGCCAAATAGACCAGAATGGCTTGAGCATCAGCCAGTACAGTATCTCCATCGATCAGCAGCGGTACTTGCCCAAAGGGATTGAGAGCCAAAAACGTTGGCTGCTTATGTTCTCCTACCATCAAATCGACTTTGATCCATTCATAATCCAGACCCAACAGGGACAGCATTAACTTGACCTTGTAACTATTGCCAGACAGTTCGTGACCGTAGAGCTGAATCATGGGATAGGCTCGCTTAAAAAGTTTTGTACCGTTCGTTCGGTCTGATTTACCTTACCGAACGAACGGTACAATGTCAATGGATCATCTTTTTGATAAATGCCTAAAGAAACTTATATTCCTTGCCTGCTGCGGCTATTCCGGCAATATGGCTATGATGGCGCAACCCTGGCCAAAATTTCTGAAGCGACTGGATTGGGCAAAGCTAGCCTTTACCATCACTTTCCGGGCGGGAAGGATGAGATGGTTGAGGCTGTTCTCGGCTACCTTGAACAATGGTTGGATCAGCAAGTCCTGCAAACACTTCGCAGTTCAGGTGATGCCTGTGCGCGGTTGCAACGAATGTGCGATCGCCTCTACGACCTTTATGAAGGGGGGCAGCAGCCTTGCCTATTTGCCATTTTGTTGTTGGGCTCGGCAAGAGATGTATTTCACGCCAAAGTCAAAGCTCTCTTTCTGGTCTGGATTGGTGCCATCGCCCAGGTCTTGATCGAGGCAGGTTTAGAACCGGAACTTGCGAAACAGCGGGGAGAAGATGCCGCGATCGCCATTCAAGGGTCGCTCATTCTAGCTCAGGGTTTAGACGATCCATCGCCCTTTCAGCGTGTGATTCAACAACTCCCGTCAGCGCTCTGCCGCCAAGCTTGAGTCCCGATGAAAGGGCTGACGATCATACTTTGCGTTGATAGCAAAACTTCTATCGACGTTTGTCGGGTTTGCCGCGTTCTTCTCGGCTTTCTCTGGGGCGATCGTTTCCCCTGACTCGTTCAGGAGGTGGGGCAGGTTCTCCAGCAGATGGCCTTTGAGGTTGTGCAGGTGCGGCGACAGGCTCAGCGACAGGTGCAGCGACAGGTGCAGCGACGGGAGGGAGTGGAGGTTCTTCCGTAGGAGCTGCGGTCTCCGGTGAATTGGAACCCGCAGCAGGAGCGGCAGGACTAGGAGAACTGGGGGTGTCTTCCGCAATGGGAGGGGGTGTGGGTTCGGTGGGAGAAATCGTTTCTGCTTTAGTAGGCTCTAGCTCGGTAGCTGTCATAGGTTCAACGGCAGGCTCTGCTGATTCGGAGGAAGCCTCGGCTGGGATGGGAGTCGTGGCCGCAGGTTGCGATCGCCACATGGCCCGTCCTAAACCCAAGACGGCCAGGGTTGCTAGGGCGATCGCCCCAATTGCCAACCAGCGGTTGCTGCCGGCTGTCTGCAGTGAGACTAGCGCTGGAGCGATGACCTGGGTAGGAGTGGAGGAAGGGCGCGCTGGGTTACCCAGAGGTGCAACCACTAGAGTGGGCTGTTGGCTATTGCTCAAGGTGGCTTGAATCGGGCCAGGTATAGAAGCGTTGGGCAAAAGACTCAACCATGCTTCTACAGTCTCAGGACGATATTGTAGCTCCATTGCCATACCCTGAATGACGGCCTGACAGACCTGGGGGCTAAGGTCTGGCCGTAGGCTGCGGATGTCGGGCAGAGGTTGGCGATCGCGCAGGGCTGCCGCCACGGGGACTTGAGCCGTTAGCAAGGTATAGAGAGTAGCCGCCAAGGCATAGACATCGGTGGCGGGGGTGCGCTTAGCCTGGGGCAAATATTGCTCGATGGGGGCGTAGCCTGCCGAAATCACCCCTGTGTGGGTTTGGACGAGTCCGGGGACAAATTCTCTGGCAATGCCAAAGTCGATCAAAACAACTTGCTGCAAATCTGCATGCAAAATCAAATTGTGGGGCTTCACGTCCCGGTGGAGCAGGCCGTTTTGGTGGACGACGTTGAGCGCGGCTCCGACTTGGCGGATGTAGTGGATGGCGATCGCCTCCGGCAAAGGGCTTTTGGCAGCAAGACTGGCCAGCGTCTGCCCCGGAATGTAGTCCATGACAATGTAGGGGAGTTCATCTTCTACAAAGAAGTCGCTGACCCGCACGATATTGGGATGGGAAAACTTGGCTAACCGTTTGGCCTCATCCTGAAATCGCTGCTGTGACTCTGCAAAGTTGGGGTCTTTCCGCATTGAGTCGTTGAGCGTTTTGACCACAACCGTCTGTTCCAGCGCCTGATTGATGGCCTTGTAGGTGATGCCAAAACCACCCCGCCCAATCTCTTGGTCGAGGAGATATTTACCGTCTTGCAACGTCTTACCGATCAAAGGGGGCATAAACTACTCAGGTGAAAGCGAACACTAGGATAACAGTCCGTTTTGCCCCCTGACGAGTTCCGTCAAAACAGAAAATAGCGCTGTGCCATGGGCAAAACGGTGGCAGGTTCGCAGGTGAGGAGATCTCCGTCGGCTCGGACTTCGTAGGTTTCGGGGTCTACTTCGATTTGGGGGAGATAGTCGTTGAGCTTCATATCTTTTTTGCCGATCTGGCGGGTGTTGCTGACGGCTAACACCTGTTTGTTTAGCTTGATTTGGGTGGCGATCTCCTGATCGAGAGCGGCTTGAGACACGAAGGTAAACGAGGTAGCGGCGATCGCCCCTCCAAATCCACCAAACATCGGTCGCATGTGAACGGGCTGCGGGGTAGGAATGCTGGCGTTGGGGTCGCCCATCTGTGCCCAGGCGATCGCCCCTGCTTTGAGCACAATTTCCGGTTTGACGCCAAAGAAGGCAGGTTTCCAGAGGCAAAGATCGGCGAGTTTGCCTGCTTCAATAGAGCCAACATAATTGGCAATGCCGTGGGCGATCGCTGGATTGATCGTGTACTTGGCGACATAGCGCTTGGCCCGAAAGTTGTCGTTGCGGTCTGAATCTTGGGGCAAAGCTCCGCGCTGCACTTTCATTTTGTGGGCCGTTTGCCAGGTGCGGATAACCACTTCTCCGACGCGACCCATTGCTTGAGAGTCTGAGGCAATCATGCTGAAGGCTCCCAGATCGTGCAAAATATCTTCTGCAGCGATGGTTTCGCGGCGGATGCGGGATTCGGCAAAGGCGACATCTTCGGGAATGCTGCGGTCGAGGTGGTGGCAGACCATCAGCATGTCGAGGTGTTCTTCTAGGGTGTTGGCCGTGTAGGGGCGGGTGGGATTGGTAGAAGAGGGTAAGACATTGGCAACGCCACAGACTTTAATGATGTCGGGGGCATGTCCGCCACCTGCGCCTTCGGTGTGGTAGGTGTGAATGACCCGATCTTTGAAGGCCGCAACGGTATTTTCTACAAAGCCCGCTTCGTTGAGGGTGTCGGTGTGGATGGCGACCTGCACGTCATATTGATCGGCCACGCTCAAGCAAGTGTCAATGGTGGCAGGGGTGGTGCCCCAGTCTTCGTGCAGTTTCAATCCCATTGCGCCTGCCTGCACTTGCTCAACAAGTCCCTGCGGCTGAGCACTGTTGCCCTTGGCCATAAACCCTAAATTCATTGGGAAGGCATCCGCAGATTGCAGCATCCGGTGGATGTGCCAGGGGCCGGGGGTGCAGGTGGTGGCGTTGGTGCCTGTGGCAGGGCCAGTTCCACCGCCGATCATAGTAGTGACTCCGGAGGCGATCGCCGTTTCAATTTGTTGAGGACAAATAAAGTGAATGTGGGAATCAATACCGCCTGCGGTCAAGATCATGCCTTCGCCTGCGATCGCCTCGGTTCCTGGCCCAATGATGATATCAATATTGTCTTGAATGTAGGGATTTCCAGCTTTACCAATCTTGAAAATCTTGCCGTCTTTAATGCCCACATCGGCTTTAACAATGCCCCACCAATCCAGGATTAACGCATTGGTGATCACCGTATCCACTGCACCATCTGCATTGGCAATAGGCGACTGCCCCATCCCATCCCGAATTACTTTGCCGCCCCCAAATTTCACCTCGTCGCCGTAGGTGGTGAAATCTTGCTCAACTTCAATAATGATTTCAGTATCGGCCAAACGAACGCGATCGCCCACCGTGGGGCCATAGGTTTCGGCGTAGGCGCGGCGATCCATACGAAAACTCATAGCAGTTCCTCAAAAAAGACATTAACAACAAGACATTAAAAAGAATGGGTAATTGCGATATGGCGCGGCTGAGATTGGACGCGTTCAATCCAAGCTTGAATATTGGGGAATGCTTCTAGGCTAAATCCCCCTTCGTCAGCAACATGCGTGTAGGCAAACAGGGCAATATCTGCAATGGTGTAGCGATCGCCCACTAGGAAAGGATGATCCTTCAAGCGGTTTTCCAGTACGCCCAAGGCAGCATAGCCCGGTGCCTGCTTTTCCTCCAGGGCAGCTTGCTTTTGCTCTGCCATGCCGTGAGTTCGCCAGAAGCGGGACGTAGCAATGAAAGGTTCGTGACTATACTGCTCAAAAAACATCCATTCCAGCACTCTTGCTCTTGCTAGCTGATCTTCTGGCAAAAAGGGTGTCTCCTCGCTCAAGTAGTTCAAAATCGCGTTGGATTCCGAGAGATAAACCCCCGGTTCCAGCTCCAATACGGGAATGCGTCCATTTGGATTTTTAGCCAAAAAATCTAGCGTACGAGTTTCTCGCTTGAGAATATCTAGTTCCACATACTCAAATGGAATCTCAAGCTGCGTCATCAAGAGGCGCACCTTGTAGCCATTGCCCGACGGTAGAAAGTCATAAAGTCGATACATAAAGCAGTGCGATCGCAACAGATAAGTCTAGTTCAAAGTGTCTAGCAGTGATTCTCAATGCAGGTTTTGATTTCGCTCAACCTGTGGCTCTAGGTACACCGTGGGTTGAGCGAAGCCGAAACCCGCTAGCCAGCAAGATTCAAGCATTTACTTTTTCTTTTTCTTGCCGTCGCCTTTCTTTTTCTTGTCAGACTTTTCAGTAGTTTTTTCAACAGGCGCATCACTTGTCTCGTCGAGAGAGCCATTGATTTTGGCATTGAGGCCATAGACCTGCCGACTGCCGACAAAGGGAACCAGCGTCACCGAGCGCTCATCTCCTGGCTCAAACCGGACGGCTGTCCCTGCCGGAATGTCGAGCCTTGTACCCTTGGCTTGCTCTCGGTCAAAGGTGAGCGCTTCGTTGACTTCATAGAAGTGAAAGTGGGAGCCAATTTGAATGGGGCGATCGCCCGTATTGGCCACCGTCAGCGTCACCGTCGGACGACCCGCATTCAGTTCGATTTCTCCGGCTTCTGTAAAAAGCTCTCCTGGAATCATGAGTATGCCCTCTGCAATGGTGTGCGCTTACTGAATTGGATCGTGAACGGTGACAAGCTTAGTGCCATCTGGAAACGTGGCTTCCACCTGCACATCGTGGATCATTTCTGCAATTCCGTCCATGACATCATCTTTGGTCAATAGGGTCGTGCCGTAGGACATCAAATCAGCCACCGTGCGGCCTTCCCTGGCCCCTTCCAAGATGGCGGCAGAAATGTAGGCAACAGCTTCAGGATAGTTGAGCTTCAGCCCCTTGGCTTTGCGACGTTCTGCCAACAGAGCGGCTGTAAAAATGAGCAATTTGTCTTTTTCTTGGGGCGATAGCTGCATGACTCCACTCCTCAACCAGGCTGTTCATGTTCTTCAAGCCGCATTTAGAGTTTGCGCATTGAAAAACGTCCCAGATTATACAGCGATCGCCCTCCGATCATCCGTTCACACAGATTTCATTTACCTTTCACACTTTCACAGGGGCCAAACGCGAGGCGGACAGGCCGGACGTTCGAGATACGACTGCCGTACCAAATCCCAAACCGCTGTAAACCAGCGACGAGCTTCTACGGTAGAGCGGCCTCGATAGCGACAGAGCAAACCTGACATCAACCGAGTTACACCAATTTCAGCTTCAGCATTGGATATCCAAAGCGATCGCGCCTGTTCTACTACCTCTGGCGAAACCGATCGCCCCACCAAGGCAAAGCTCCCGACGACTGGACAGCCTCCCAACCCATGCGGACTCTCAATCCGCGATGAACCCCCCGGCAACCATTGTCGATCGATCCAGAGGGGGCGGCCTTGCTGCCAAACTTCAGTGTGCGATCGCCAGGTGCCCTCCAAAAAGCGTTCTCCCCTAGCGCTGCGACCAAATCGCGTCATGTCCCACCCCATCCAGAGGGCATTCTCCGCCAACTCGATCCGGGTCTCTTGACGGTAATTTGCGCCGTTAAACACAATCGTTTCCTGTGGTAGCCACTCCAGGCAGGCTCCTGCATCTACCGTGAGACAAACCGTTTGCTGCGCCTCAGCTCCAGTGCTGCGATAGAGTTTAGCGGCAGCGGCAGTGGTCAGCAAGGCTTGGGCTTGGGGGTGAAGGTGAATATTGAAGGAGAGGCGATCGCCCCCCACAACGCCCCCCGCTGTATGCAACATAACGCCATGACAAACCTCCGCCCCCTCTGGATAAAACGGTCGCTGCACCTTGAGAGGAGCCTGCACTCGACAATGATTCAGGTGAGTCCCCTGACTGTCGTAATTAAATTCAAGCGCCAAACTACCTAGCCAGCCTGCTTGAAGGTGAGGAGTGAGGAGTGAGGAGTGAGGGGTTTCCATCGGTAGCCGTGAGTATTCGGATTATGGAGGATAAAGAGATATCGTTTTTGTGGAGAATCACATCATTTCTGGCTGATTGAAAAGGCCGCTCTTAAGATGAGAGTGATCTCTAAACGGCAGGTAGAGCCATTTAGCCAGTTTATGTCAAGCAGCGTTCTTCACCGTAATCATGTGACTGTTCTCGGTCAGGGAGAGCAGACCATCATCTTCGCGCATGGTTTTGGCTCCGACCAATCGGCTTGGCGACATCAGGTTGCTGCGTTTCAGTCAAATTACAAGATTGTTTTATTTGACCATGTTGGGGCCGGAAAATCCGATATGTCGGCTTACAGTCCCCGCCGATATAGCTCGCTCTATAGTTATGCTGAAGATCTGCTGGAGATCTGCGTCGAGTTGGCGTTATCCCAAGTGATTTTGATTGGCCATTCTGTGAGTGGCATGGTGAGTTTGTTGGCGGCATTGGTTGATCCGAGCCGTTTTAGGCAGCTGATCTTTTTGGGGGCCTCTCCTCGGTATCTCAATGATGCGACGGCTGACTATGTTGGTGGGTTTGAGCAATCTGACCTCGACGCGCTGTATGCCGCGATGTCTTCCAACTACTATGCTTGGGTGAGTGGTTTTGCCCCGCTGGCCATGGGAAACCCCGATCGACCCGAGTTGGCTACCGAATTTGCCGAGACGCTATCGACGATTCGGCCCGATGTGGCCCAGGCGGTCGCACGGGTGATCTTTCAGTCAGACCACCGTCTGGAGCTGCCAAAGCTCAAGGTGCCAACGACGGTCCTTCAAACTAGCAATGATATTGCGGTCCCTCCCCCCGTCGGTCACTATCTAGCGGATAGGATTCCTAATGCTCGACTGCTCCAGATCAAGGCCCAGGGCCATTTGCCTCATATCAGTGCGCCTGATGTTGTCACAAGCGTGATCTCAGAATGTTTAGCCGCCTGAGCTCATCAACGTTTTGGGGGCAGGGCTCATTTGCAGCTCAACCTTTGCAGCATCCCGATCGGTTGCCAACGTTTGAGCCTTTTGTGTGGGGCGCGATGGCAATATTGCTGATTTTGGGCCTCTTGGGGGGCTGCCCTCCCCTGTTGTGGCTGGCTCCAATCTTGTTTGCTTACAGCACGCTTCGGCCTCCCAATCGGGCGATCGCCCTCAGCCTAGCGGCAATCTGGTTAGGGGCACTGTTGCTGAGCTGGGATGAATGGATGGTACGGCAATTGGCCGTTGTGGGGATCGCCGGTTGGCTAGGGCTCATCGTTCGCAAACGCCTGCTTCGGCAAGAATGGCAATGGGCAACCCTGACCACCCTGGCAGAACTGACCCAGGGGGAAACGGCAAACAGGCCAGAGCAGGCGATCGCCCATGCCTTGAGCGCTCTCAAAACCTTTGCCTGTGCGGATGGTGCGATCGCCCTCCGTCAACTCGATGATGTGACGGCTGAAGCGCTGTTTTGTTTGCCAGAAAAAGCGTTGCCCGATCCGCTGACGACTCCTGCCCTATTTGCAGAGGCCGTTGAGAGCCGCCAATGTGTTTACTATCCCGACTATCCGGCGACGCCCAATGCGGCACCCGTCTTAGTGGGGCAGGGCGTGCAGTCGGTTGCTGTCTTGCCGCTCCAGCAGGCTGAGCCATTGCGGGGTGCGATCGTTTTGTTTTGGTATGAGCAGACGTTGGTTGGGCCGGAGGTGCGGCAGTTTTTTGATTCGCTGTTGGGTGGGCTCAGCAATCTGCTGCGCTTCCAGGATGTAACCCTGCGGTTGGATAAGCTCCAAGCTCGGCTCACGGCCATGTTGGAGACAATTCCCCAGGGGATCGTGTTTGTCGATGAAAGTGGGGAGCAGGGCTGGCTCAACCATACGGCGGCGTTGCAGTTGGGGCTACCCCAAGGGGCCGTCGAACCAATGGCGATCGCCCAAGCCATGACCACCTTGCGGCTCAAGGCCGAAAACCAGCAAGAGATTTCGCAACAGGGGGCACAGTTTTTTGCAGCGCCCCAGACCGAGATTCGCGACTGGCAATGGCTGTTTCAGGAGCCGGAACCCAAAGTTTTGAGCTTGTCTAGCACGCCGATTTATCTACGAAATGTGCCCGGTCGGCTCTGGGTTTTGGATGATGTGACCGAACGCCAGCAGGCTGAGATGGCCATGCAAAAGGCGATGGAAATGGCAGAGTCTGCCACCCGTGCCAAGAGCGAATTTTTGGCCAACATGAGCCATGAGATTCGCACCCCCCTGAATGGCATCCTTGGCTATGCGCAAATTTTGCAGCACGACAAAGCCCTCACCGAGCATCAGCAAAATGGGCTGCATATCATCTACTCTTGCGGCGAACATCTGCTCACCTTGATTAACGATGTCCTCGATCTGTCCAAGATCGAAGCCCGCAAGATGGAGCTGTATGTCAATTCGTTTCACTTTCCCAAATTTTTGGAGGACATTGTCGAAATCTGTCGCACGCGGGCACGCCAGAAAGGGATTGTGTTGAGCTACCAACCGCTTTCGCCATTGCCTCAAGTGGTCCAGGCCGATGAAAAACGTCTGCGGCAAGTGTTATTAAACCTGGTGGGGAATGCGGTTAAGTTTACCGATCGGGGTGGCGTCATGTTTAAGGTGGGATCTGTGGCTGCATTTGAGGCGGAGGACTCTCCTCACGCTGTTTTGGCGAGTTCAGACTCGTCCCACCCGACGCCTGTGCTGCGCTTTCAAATTGAAGATACGGGAATTGGGATGGCCGCAGATCAGCTGGAGGCGATCTTTTTGCCCTTTCAGCAAGTCGCAGAGCGCACCCGCAATATAGAAGGGACAGGCCTGGGGCTTTCGATCAGCCGTCAGCTCGTGCAGATGATGGGGGGTGAAATCAAGGTAAAGAGCAGGCCGGGGCAGGGGAGTGTGTTTTGGATGGATTTGCTCCTGCCAGAAATCGAGCATGTGTCGGAGTTCCGGGGAAGCGATCGCCGCCGAGTGATCGGATATGAAGGTCCCCGCCGTAGAATTTTGGTGATTGACGACCAAGCCACCAATCGGGCTGTCTTAACCCATCTGCTCAAGCCGTTGGGATTTGAGGTGGCTGAAGCGGTGAATGGTGAGGATGGGCTCAATCAGGCCTATCAGTTTCGACCTGATATGATTTTGCTCGATTTGGTGATGCCAGTCATGGATGGATTTGAGGCAACGCGCCAGATTCGCCAGTCTGCTGACCTTCAGGATACGGTTGTGATTGCGACGTCAGCCAGCGTTTTTGGCTTAGATCAAGCGTCGAGTCAAAAGGCTGGATGCAATGGATTTTTGCCCAAGCCGATCCGCAAGAAGGAGTTGCTCGCCCAATTAGAAAAGAGCCTGCAAGTCGTCTGGATTTATGAAGAACCCCTTCAGCTCAGTCAATCTGGCTCGTCTGCTGCCACTCAGCTAGAGGGGGCGATCGCCCCGATTCCCGATCTCCCCATCGTGCCCCCCCCCGCGGCAGAAATTGAGATACTGATTGATTTAGCCTTTATGGGCGATATTAAAGGCCTGTTAGACCGGGCCGCTAGACTAGAAGTATCCAATCCGGAGTGGGTTCCTTTTGCCATGCAGCTTCGTCAACTCGCCAAGAGTTTTAAGGAAAGAGAAATCCTGGAGTTTGTTCAACAATATCAGAGGCAGGAGTGAGCAGAGATAGCACCAAACCCGGAGTCATCCTCGTTGTGGATGATACTCCCACGAATCTAGAAGTCTTGTTCAACTTTCTCAGTGAAGCAGGCTTCAAGATTTTGGTGGCTGCAGATGGAGAGAGCGCCCTGCAAAAGGCGCGGTATGCTCTGCCCGACTTGATTTTACTGGATGTGCTCATGCCGGGAATCGATGGCTTTGAAACCTGCCGTCGGCTCAAAGACAATGAGGTGACACAAGCTATTCCGGTTATTTTTATGACGGCCCTGACGGATACGATCGATAAGGTGAAGGGGTTTAGTCTTGGTGCCGTAGACTATATGACGAAGCCGCTGCAGCATGAAGAAGTGCTGGCCCGCGTCAGAACCCATCTGCGGTTGCAAACCCTGACCCGCCAACTCCAGGAACAAAATATTCGACTGGAGCAAGAAATTCAGGAGCGCAGGCAGGCTGAAGCGACCTTAAGGCTCCAAAATCAGAGATCGCAGCTATTTGCCGAAGTGACGCTCAAAATTCGCCAATCGTTGCAGTTAGAGGAGATCTTGCAAGCGACCGTGACCGAGGTGCAGCGCATCTTGCAAAGCGATCGCGTCTTGGTATATCGAATTTGGCCCAACGGGACAGGCAGCAGTGTAGCGGAGTCCGTTCTTCCTGGCTTTCCAACTGTGACCGGACGCCAGTTTTTAGAGGAGACGTTTCCGATTGAGTCTCAACAGAGCTACCGCCAAGGCCGCATCCGGGTTGTGAACGAGGTCGCGGCTGATCCATCGGTTCCGGCTTGTCTTACAAAGTTTGTGCAACAGTTTAAGGTGCAGGCCAAACTAGTCGTTCCCATTCTGGCTCAGGAAAAGCTGTGGGGATTATTGATTGCCCATCAATGCAGCGCACCCCGGCAGTGGACAGAGTTTGAAGTTGAATTGCTGAGCCAACTGGCCGATCAAATTGGTATCGCGCTGACGCAGTCGCAATTGCTAGAGCAAGAAACTCGTCAGCGGCAGGAACTCGCCCGGTCGAATATAGAATTGCAGCAGTTTGCCTATGTGGCATCCCACGACTTGCAAGAGCCGCTCCGCATGGTTTCTAGCTATTTGCAGCTACTCGAACGTCGCTACAAGGATCAGCTTGATGCAAGTGCCAATGATTTTATTCACTATGCGGTAGATGGAGCCGCTCGGATGCAGACGCTGATTCAAGATTTGCTGGCCTATTCTCGCGTCGGGACTCGGCAAAAGCCTTTTGAGCTGGTCAATTGTACGGATGTTGTAGAGCAGGCGATCGCCAATCTAGAGATCATCATTGCTGAATATCAAGCTACTGTCACCTACAATTCTTTGCCTGAGCTAGAAGCAGACCCCACCCAACTTGCCCAACTCTTCCAAAATCTAATTGCTAACGCGATTAAATTTCATGGCGAGCAACCGCCCCACGCTCACATCCAGGCAGAAGAACAGAAGGAGGAATGGCTTTTCTCAGTGCGGGACAACGGCATTGGCATTGAGGCCAAATCGGTTGAGCGGATTTTTGTTATTTTTCAAAGACTCCACAACCGCACTGACTATCCCGGCACAGGGATTGGGCTAGCAGTCTGCAAAAAGATTGTTGAACGCCACAGCGGACGAATTTGGGTTGAATCCGAACTAGGCCAAGGTGCAACATTCTACTTTACCCTGCCGAAGCAAGCAACACTATCTTGAAGCTATTTCCATAGCGGAGTCTTGGCTGAGAGCGGTTTCTACGGCTTGCTGGTCGAGGCCATTGCCGATTAGGACTAGGCGGGTTTGGCGAGGCTCATCGGCTTGCCAAGGGCGATCGTAGAAGTGTTCAAATCGAGGACCAACCCCATGTAAAACCATCCGCATTGATTTTTGGGGGACTGAGACAAACCCTTTGACCCGATAAATTTCGTGCTGCTGCACTAGGGCTTGCAAGCGCTGAACCAGTTCTGTGGGCTCAAAGGCTTGATCTGAGATAAACTGCACCGAATTAATCAGATCATCATGCTCATGCTCTTCTTCGCTGTCGTGATGGCTGGGCCGACTGTCCAAGTTATCTTCCACAGCGGCATTGAAGCCTAGGAGTAGCTCAGAGCTAATCTGGCCCGACTCGCAGGGCACAATTTTGACCCCTGGTCGGAGTTCTTGACGCAACCATTGCTCCACTTTGGCTTGTGCTTCGGCATCGACGCGATCGACTTTGGTCAGTAATACCAGGTCGGCACAGGCCAATTGATCTTCAAATAGTTCCTCAATCGGAGTTTCATGCTCCAGGTTGGGGTCTGCCTGCCGTTGAGCCTCAAGTGCTTCTAGATCGCCAACCAACTCACCAGCGGCGATCGCCTCACAATCCACCACCGTCACCACACCATCTACGGTCGCTCCCGTCCGAATCTCAGGCCAGCGAAACGCCTGCACCAGCGGCTTCGGCAATGCTAAGCCTGAGGTTTCGATCAGCATGCAGTCAATTTGGTCGCGACGCTTGAGAATTTCCTGCATGGTAGGCAAAAATTCTTCTTGTACCGTGCAGCACAAGCAACCATTGGTTAACTCTAGGATATTGGAATTAGGATCTTCGTCCTCATCGCAAACCTGACAGGAGCGCAACAGGTCGCCGTCAATGCCAATTTCACCAAACTCATTGACCAAAACGGCAATTCGGCGGCCTTGGTTGTTGAGCAATAAGTTGCGAATTAATGTCGTCTTACCTGCGCCGAGAAACCCTGTAATGACGGTGACGGGAATTTTGTGCATAAAGAAACCTTATTAAACCGATGGCAGCAGAGAAACTTTATCACATGAGGTGGTGAAGGGTGAGGGATGAAAGCGTATAGGGAGTAGAGAATGGGGATTTGTCGCGTCTCTCTACCCCATCGCTAGAGGCTCATCTCCATCAGGCCAACCGTCGCAAAGACCAAAAACAACGCTCCCCCGATCGCCAGCATGACCCGCTCAGAAATGTAGCCACAGATCAAACGACCGCCTACAACGGCGATCGCCGCGCAGATGGCATGGCCCAATACAGCCCCAGCTGTTACGCCTAGAGGGTTGTGGGCGGCTGCGAGGGCAATAGTGGCAAACTGAGTGCGATCGCCCCATTCGGCCACAAAATTTAGGGCAAATGCTTCAGAAATCACGGCCCAGGCCGTATGACGTTTAGGCAGCTTTGCTTCAGCCTGAATGACCACTTCGGCGGCTTCCTGCTGCTCATCTTCACAAGCCCCAGGCTTCATCTGGCTCGCATCGTAGAGCAACTTGAGGCCAAATCCAGCAAATAGCAGCACGCCCACCACCTGCACATAGATCTGGGGTAGCAAAGAAACCGTTTGCCCAATCAAGACAGACAAAATTGTCATCGCAGCCAGTGCGGCCAATGCTCCTACAAACACTAGCCGCCGGGAGTGGCGCATTGCCAGAATCGCAGAGATAAAAAAAGTTTTATCTCCCAACTCAGAAACGGTGATCAGCAATAGGCCTGCCGTAAATCCTGTTAGCATCTCCC
This sequence comes from Elainellales cyanobacterium, assembly GCA_041746655.1. Classification (GTDB taxonomy): domain Bacteria; phylum Cyanobacteriota; class Cyanobacteriia; order Elainellales; family Elainellaceae; genus JBGTGR01. Next base: position 61,873 of record JBGTGR010000024.1, read on the forward strand.
CAAACTCCTCTTGACAACAGTTTGTCTGAGTGAGCTTGAGGATTGTTGAGACACTCCACCAAGCTCACATCAGAATGTGAACTCAGTGAAGGTCTCGCTACCAAAGCGCGTCGCAAAAAAATATTTGCTGCGTTGTCGTCTAAACCAGGCTTATCACCAGTATGTTGACTTAGACGGACTGACCTGATTCAAAGTCAGCAGCTACTCCCCTTCATTTACGACCAATCATACTACACAATTTGAAATGTGAAGCGTCCACGCTAAACTCAAATGTTGCCATTTACTGAATTTCCCCACCATACGGAGTTGAGATCTTGGGTATAGAACTGCGGAGTTACGTTTATCTAGACAACTTGCAGCGTCAACATGCGTCCTACATCGGAACCGTAGCGCTAGGATTTCTGCCGCTGCCCGGCGACGCATCTCTATGGATCGAGATTTCGCCAGGGGTCGAGATTAATCGCATCACAGATGTTGCGCTAAAAGCCGCAGTGGTTCGGCCTGGAGTCCAGTTTGTTGAACGGCTTTATGGCCTATTGGAGATCCACTCTACCAACCAAGGTGAGACCAAGGCCGCGGGGCAAGCCATTCTGGAGGCGCTGGGCGTCAATGAACGAGATCGACTCAAGCCCAAAGTGGTTTCGAGCCAAATCATTCGCAACATCGACCCCCACCAAGCCCAGCTAATCAACCGCAACCGTCGCGGCCAAATGCTGCTGTCAGGTCAATCGCTCTATGTGCTGGAGGTGACTCCGGCAGCCTACGCAGCTCTCGCCGCCAACGAAGCCGAGAAAGCCGCTCTGATTAATATTCTGCAGGTTCAAGCCGTAGGCAGCTTTGGCCGTTTGTATTTGGGGGGAGAAGAGCGAGATATCCTAGCAGGCTCACAGGCCGCCCTGGCAGCGCTAGAGAATATCCACGGACGCGAACCTTCTGGGGGTAAAGCTGAATAGCCTCCATCTGCCTTTAGAGACGCGACTCATCGTGTCTCTGTGGGGCGGGTCGTGAGGAGACTTGCTTGTGGAAGTAGTGCCTGTTTGATTTTTTGGAGCTTGGTGCGATCGCCCATCAATTGCTGTGAAATGTTCTCTAAAAACTCAATCAATTGTGTTTCAATATTTTTTGCTTTTTCCTGAAGAGGCGCGATCGCCCTATCGTGACTACACCTTTTTAATTCCTTTTTAATGCAAGGGGAATGTCAACTGGTCTTGGGGAGCTGAAAACCACTCCAAAGTTTGCATCACTTTGATGTAGATACAGGAGCCACAGCCAAATGGTTTTAAATCAGCAAAAACTTTTTTTCTAAATACCGCCAAACATCACGGGTGTTCCTTGTGGGATTAGGGGCTCAGATTCTGAAGCAACCGTCACAAACACACCTGTCGCCCTGCTACCTTCTGGGAGACTTTCTAGAGCGCTCAGCTCAACAAAGACATCACCCACTTGATCGGGATTAAACTCTCCGCAGGGAATGATTTGACCATTATCCAACGAGAGCCACATCCGATAAACTTGGTCGGGCGGCAAAGGAGGCAAATCCCCAATCGAAACAATCACCTGCTGCCACTGCCCTGGCGTAAACAAAACAGTCCCTGCTGCTGGGATGTTGTTTCCACTCAGAGCCACCAGTCGGCTATTCGGACGTTGCAAAATAGCAGCCACATCTTCTGGATCAATCGGCTGCTCAGCACTCAGTCGATAGCGAAGGCGGGTATTGTCTATGGCTAACAGCACCGCAATTAAGACTGCAATTCCTGTGACCAGTTTGGCCCAGGGCAAAGCAATACCCCGTCTCCACTTCAATCGGCTAAAGCCTCTGGAGGCGGGTAGTGCGGGCTCGACTGCGATCGCATCCAGAACGGCAGCGAAAATCTGCTCCTGTAAATGAGGCGGAGGAGCAACGGGAGGAATGGCTTGAGGCATCAGACGCAGAGTGGCTTGCAGCGATCGCACCTCACGTCGCAGAGCTAGATTTTGATGCAGTCGATACTCAAAATCCTCCAGTTCTTCAGGGCTGAGGTCTCCCAACACATACCCCGCTGCCAATGTTTGATCTTCCGGTGAAATTGATACTGAATTGACCATAGTTTGATCTTAGTTCACCCTATCGCCCAATATTCTACGGAGATTGATCAATCCCTGACGCGCATTGGTTTTGACCGTTCCTAGTGGAAGATTCAGCGCTTGGGCAATCTCAACTTGGCTGAGCCCTTGGTAATAATTCATCTCTAAGACTCGCCGCTGGTTTTCAGTCAATTGGTCAAGGGCCTGCTGCAAAACCTGCTGCTGCTCTTGCAGAGAAGCATTTTCCAGAGGAGTGGGCTGAAAAAATTCCGGAATTGTGGCTCTTTGAAAGCGTTCGACCGTTCTTTGCTGGCTGCTGCGGCTGTGGAGCTTGTTGATGCCCCGCGATCGCGTCATCACACTCAGATAGGTGCTCAATGCGGCCCGACTGGGCTGAAAGCTGTTTTGCTTCCAAAAAGTGAGAAAGATCTCCTGGGTCAGATCTTCTGCCTCATCAGGCTGATGCAAAATTCGGAGAGCAACCGTATGCACTAATCCACTATAGCGCTCGTAAAGAACCCGCAGCGCTTCGTGTTGTCCGGCTCGAAGACTACTGACCAAATCAGCGTCAGATGAATCAGCATGGATACGAGCCATGAATCCTATCGCTCAAGGTCTTAACTTCAGAGTATATCAACCTCTCCTCCGAATCCCTCTACGTCGCCAGACCCAGACAAATCTTCTACAGCAGCCGAAATTCACTCATCTATCGCGATCGCCCCCTAAATTCATTACAATTCGTAAAGATGAATGATCTTCGACTGGGGTTCTCCAATGACTATACGGAAAGATACTTTATTTGAGCGCTTCTTGGCTCCTGTTTTGGGAGTTTTTATTGATCGAGAGGCCTTGTCAAAGTACCGTGAGAGCATCGATTGGGAAACAGAAAGCGATCGCTTCCGGAATCCCGATCTCGTCTACCCCAACTACTACCGCAGCCAAAACTTTCACGGCATTGAAGGCGGCTATCTCACCATCAATGCTGCCGTAACCTACGACCCGATCACCCAGTATGTCCTCCCTCCCAGCGAAGAATGGGTCCGGCAGGGGCTGATCGACCGGATTCGCTGTAAACCTCGCCGAATATTAGATCTGGGCTGCGGCACAGGCTCCACCACTGTTTTGCTGAAACGAGCCTTTCCTCAAGCCGAGGTGATTGGCTTAGATCTATCTCCCTATATGCTGATTGCGGGCGATCGCAAGGCCCGTGAAGCAGGACTATCCATTCACTTCCAGCAGGGAAATGCCGAACAAACCGAATTCCCTGACGCTAGTTTTGATCTCGTAACAGCCTCTCTGCTTTTTCATGAAACCCCTCCCCTGGTAGCCTGCGAAATATTGCAAGAGAGTTTTCGTTTACTCAAGCCCGGTGGTGAGGTGCTCATTTTAGACGGCAACCAGTCTACCCTACGACAAACTCAGTGGCTGACTGAAGTATTTGAGGAGCCCTATATCCAAGCCTATGCAGCCGGAAGCACAGATGCTTGGATGGGTACCGCAGGATTTCAACAGGTGCAAACCGACGAGCTGTGGTGGATTCACCAAGTGACACGAGGCATAAAACCCTTACCCTACACCCAACCTGAGCTTGATTCGTACCAGGATTCAGAGACAATCGGGCAACAATGGGCCACGGGATGAGACTCGAAGTAGGACAATGAGATAAGATTTAGCTCCTTGCTTCATTTTCTTTTTCTTCTCTTGTCTTTTTTCTCTTGTTATTGATCCAGTTCGTACGCTTCTTATGACCCTCAAAGCTGTATTGTTTGACTTCAATGGTGTCATTATCAATGATGAGCCTCTTCATCAAAAGCTGCTTGAGCAGTTGCTAATTGAGGAGAACCTACGGCCCAAGCCAGAGGAGTACTGGGAAGTATGCGTGGGCCGCAGCGATCGCGCCTGCCTGAGGGAACTGCTTGGTCGGCGCGGTCGGGTTTTGACCGAACAGTCTCTTGATGCGTTGGTAGCCCGGAAGTCACGAGCCTATCAAAAGCAGCTTGCAGCAATTGAAAAGCTACCTATCTATCCAGGGCTGTCTGATCTAATCTTTCAGCTCAGGTCGGCTCAACTCAAAATGGCAATCGTCAGCGGCGCAGTGCGTTCAGAAATCGAACTGGTCTTAGATAGAATCGCGATCGCCTCCCATTTTTCGGTGATCGTCGCCGGAGACGAGATCCCAACCAGCAAACCTGAGCCTGAGGGGTATCTTTTAGCTGTCGAACGCCTCAATCAAAACCATCCTGAGCTAAAACTCAAGCCCTTCGAGTGCTTGGCCATTGAAGATACCTTTGCTGGAATTGAAGCCGCCAAGCGAGCAGGAATTCCTGTCGTCGGCGTTGCCAATACCTACCCATTTCACATGATGCAGCGTCACGCCAATTGGGCGGTTGACTACCTCTCAGAGCTAGAGCTAGATCGGATTCAAAAGATCTACCAGGCCCCTCCTCGTCCCCAAACTATTCGTTCGTGAATCTGAACGACCCAAATGTTACAATACAAAATCACTAGGGGAATTAGCGCAGTTGGTAGCGCGCTGCGATCGCACCGCAGAGGCCAGGGGTTCGAATCCCCTATTCTCCATTTTTTATGTGGAAGGCACTTTCACCCTGCCCTAATTAGGACAGATGATTGCGATGGCGCACCTCCATAAAAACGACTCCTAGCCGATTTTATGGTTTTTTGGCACAGATCACATTGCCTATCATTTTGGCTAATGGGTTGAGCCATTACCTAATTTGTCCCGATGTCATTTAATGCGTCACTTTTGCTTTTCTGCAAAATCTCTGGAAAAACCGAGTTTAGGTTTAAAGAATTTTTTAATACGTTAAGTACCTGGAAACAAGCTTTCAGCTCATCCAAACTTATATTTTAACCATTTCTTAAACTGCAGGGGAAAGCCTTAACTTGAGACATTCCATGAAGGTGATATCTGTCAGAACGAGTCGGGAACTTTAGAGTGAACGTCAAAGCAGCTTTTGAAGTCTACACAAGTTTGAAGCAGGAATCACTGTCATGAAACGCCGCAATTTTCTCTGGTATTCGTCGCTGTTTTTAACGGGGTGTGCTACAGCAAGCACGCTTCCTAATCAGGCGTCTTCAACGCGAGAACTACCTGCCACATTGCGGTTTGCAGTAACGGATGTCTCAGGGCTTGAAGAGCTTGAAGAAGAGTACGGAGATCTTCGCGCTGCCCTGGTCGAAGCATTGCAAACCGAGGTGGAGTTTTTTCCTGTTGAAAACTACACCGCTGCCGCAATTGCCTTGAAGCAAGGCAAGCTGGAACTAGCGCTGGCAGGTCCTTCAGAGTACGTCATCATTACATCTCGGACGAATGCGATTCCAATCGTTGCTGTAACCCGCCCCACTTACCACTCAATAATTGCGGTACCGGCAGGCAGTCCCATAAAAACGGGAGCAGATTTGAAGGGCAAGGTGATTGCGATGTCTGATATTGGCTCTACCAGCGGGCACTTAGGCCCCACAAAGCTGCTAATCGATGCAGGGCTGGATCCCCAAACCGAGGTTGAAATTCGGATGTTAGGGGATGAAGGCAGCGTGGAGAGTGTTAAGCAGGGCGAGGCTGATGCTTGGGGTGGCTCTGCGGTTGATTACCAAGATTTTTTGAAAGATGCGGATAACTCGTTTCCAATCCTGATGGAAGGGCCACCGCTGCCGAGCGACGTGTTTATTGCTAGCAGTAGCGTAGATCCAGCGTTGATTGATGTCATTCGGGAACGGCTACTGGCTAATGAAGAGCTGTTGGTGGACGCGATCGCCCAGAAGTTGAGTAAGTATCGAGGCTCTCAATTAGTACTCGCTAAAGATGAGGATTATGACCCGATTCGAGACGTGTATGGTGCGATCGGGCAGGGAGATTTTGTTCTACAGTAAAATGACAATTCTTAACTTATACCGATGGCTGCCTAAGCGTCTTCATGATCTAGTTCTCAACTTGGGAATTGCTCAAAAAATTGGCTACAGCTTTGCTCTCACGCTGGGAGTTTCCATTCTCGGCACCTCTGTTGGACTGGTGATTGGAGAGGTTTACGAGCAGCGAGCTTTGCAACAGCTGACGTTGGCAGGTACACAGCAAAGCTTGCTGAACGAGCTGGAAAAAAATGTTTTGGAACTTCGATCTCACCCTCAACGGTTGAGTTCGGTGCTGGGCAATTCGGTTTGGTTTCAATACGAAACGGTCAAATTTCAGGATGATGTGCAGCGCATTCTGGATTTGACTGCATCGCTATCCACCTTTGCCGAGCAGAGCCAGACTGCCACGGTGAATCGTACGGCCCTTCAAGAACTAGCGAAGGAATACGAAACGATTACCGAGTCGTATCAGCAGTTAGCTCTCCAACTTTGGCGGGATCTCGACCCAGGAGATATTCCTGGAGCAGAGATTCAAACAGCACGACAGCGACTCGCACAACTTACTAATACGGGAGATGCTGCTCAAACTGGCATTCGATTTGAGCGCTTGGCCGAGAGGCTACAGCAAAGCATTGAAGCTGCAGATCAGCAGTATGAACAGGCCCAAGCTCAGTTCGCTGTGGTACAGGCACTGCGACTGCAGATTATTGTGGCAGGAATTTTGCTCTCTACGGCGATCGCCGCATTGCTGGCCAGTATTACCAGTCGGGCGATCGCTCGTCCCCTGCAGAGTGTCACCCAAATCGCACAACAAGTGACCCAAGAGTCCAACTTTGACCTGCAGGCTCCCATTACCACGCGAGATGAAGTCGGAACGCTGACCAGTTCGCTAAATCAACTGATTCAACGAGTGAAACAGCTGCTACAGGAACAAGCAGAACGGGCGATCGAGCTGGAACAGGCGAAGGAGGCGGCTGAAGTCGCCAACCAGGCGAAGAGTGAATTTCTCGCCAATATGAATCACGAGCTGCGGACTCCGCTCAACGGAATTCTTGGCTATGCCCAAATTCTTCAGCGCGATTCTGAAATTACAGACAAGCAGCTGAAGGGTGTCAACATCATTCATCAGTGCGGCTCCCATTTACTGACGTTGATCAACGATGTGCTTGACTTGGCCAAAATTGAAGCCCGCAAAGTGGAACTTTATCCTCAAGATTTCCACTTCCCAAATTTTCTAACGTCTACAGCAGAGATTTGCCGCATCAAAGCACAACAAAAGGGAATTGAGTTTATTTACGAAACATCAGACCATTTGCCAATCGCTGTGCATGCCGACGATAAGCGGCTGCGGCAGGTGCTGCTGAATCTGCTCAGCAATGCATTGAAGTTTACTGAAATGGGCAGTGTGTTCTTTTATGTAGAAGCGATGCATGCTTCGGGAACCTCATCCCTTCCTCGCATCCGCTTTTGGGTCAAAGACACTGGAGTCGGTGTTCCTACCGAAAAACTGGACAAGATTTTCCTGCCCTTTGAGCAAGCAGGCAGTCAGGAGCAAAATCAGGAAGGAACAGGTCTGGGATTAGCGATCAGCCAACAGATTATGCAATTGATGGGCAGTGAAATTCAGATTGAGAGTGTGTTGGGCCAGGGAAGCACCTTCTGGTTTGAGCTGGATTTACCCAGGGCACAGGAGTGGATAGAACCCAATCATCCCGCGATCGCTCCCAGGGTGATCGGTTATGAGGGCGATCGCCGCATGATTCTTGTCGTGGATGACCATGAACAAAACCGATCTGTAGTGGTGAGCATGCTGGAACCCTTGGGCTTCCAAGTCATTGAAGCCTCCAACGGGCAAGCAGGACTGCATCAAACTCAACAGCAGCATCCCAATCTTGTCATTACCGATGTGCTGATGCCAGAAATGGATGGGTTGGAAATGACGCGCCAATTGCGGCAGCTGTCAGAGTTCGTGAATCTCCCTATCATTGCCTCTCCGGCCAGCCTCTCCCATGTCGAACAGCAGGAGAGCCTGGATGCTGGGTGTAATAGCTTTTTCCCAAAACCGCTTGACTTTGAAGGACTGTTGCAAGAACTGCAAACGCATTTAGGGTTGCAGTGGATTTACGAGACTCCATCCACTGCGATCGCCCCCGAGACTATGGCTACAACAGCAGAGGATCTGGTCATTCCACCTGCCCACGAGCTTGCTGCCCTGTATAAGGCTGCTCAAGCTGGCTTAATCCGCAATGTACAGCAGGCTGCTAACGATTTGAAATACATAAATCCCTGCTATGCCCCATTCATTAACCAGTTACTGGAATTAGCGCAGAACTTTGAAATCGAAGCCATTCTGCAACTTATTGAACAATATGTCTAAAAGGCACGCTCATGAATATGACAACTCAGCCATCATGCACCATTCTCGTTGTAGACGATAACCCAACCAACATTCAAGTTCTCTTTGATGTGTTGAGTGAGTCGGGTTATAACGTGGCGGTCGCGAAAAGTGGGGAAAGTGCGCTCAGTCGTCTTCAAAGCCATTTACCAGACTTGATTTTGCTGGATGTCATGATGCCCGGAATCGATGGTTTCGAAGCCTGTCGTCGCCTCAAGGCAAACGAGCACACCAAAGACATTCCGGTCATCTTCATGACGGCCCTTTCTGACTCGGTTGATAAAGTGCAGGGACTCTCGCTAGGAGCCGTAGACTACATTACAAAACCCATTCAACATGAGGAGGTACTGGCTCGAATTCGGGTACATTTGCAGCTACGAAACTTGAATCGAGCGCTGGAGCACCAAGTGGCCGAACGGACATCGGAACTGAATCAAGCCCTGAACCATCTCAAACAAAGTCAGGTGCAACTGGTGCAAAGCGAGAAGATGTCGATGTTGGGGCAGCTTGTGGCCGGGGTTGCTCATGAGATCAACAATCCGGTTAACTTTATTTATGGCAATCTCAACCCGGCGACAACCTATGTGCAAGATTTGATGGATTTGGTGGAACTGTTCTGCGAGGACAGTCCTGGCCTAACTCCAAGAATTCAAGACCACATGGCGGAGATCGATTTTGAATTTATGAAAGGAGATCTCCCCCGGCTGCTGAATTCGATGAAGGTGGGGGCTGACCGAATTCGGCAAATTGTCCTGTCGTTGCGAAACTTTTCGCGGCTAGACGAAGCAGATATGAAGCTGGTGGATTTGCATGAATGCATTGATAGCACCTTGATGATTTTGCAGCATCGCTTGAAAGCAACGCCAGAGAATCCTGCCATTGAGCTTGTTAAAGAATATGGTCATTTACCAATGGTCAAGTGCTATCCCAGCCAGCTGAATCAGGTATTTCTGAACCTATTGTGTAATTCCATTGATGCTTTGGAGAAGGAAACTGCCATTCAAGAACCTTCCAAGGCTCATTTCCCCATGATTCGCATTCAAACTGGTTGCTTGGGGAGCGATCGCGTCTTTATCAAAATTTCTGATAATGGCCTTGGAATGCCAGAAGATGTGCGTTCCAGAATATTTGATGCATTTTTTACGACTAAGCCTGCTGGCAAGGGAACCGGGTTGGGGCTGTCCATTAGCCATCAAATCATTGTAGAAAAACACAAAGGACAGCTGCTGTGTGATTCAGCACCGGGTCGTGGGGCAGAGTTTACTATCGAAATTCCCCTCTAGCTGATCTCTTGATCAGGACTTACACATTTGTAAGTCTCGGAAAGCGACACCTAATTTGTCATCATGCCAGATTTGGTATATTTGGAAAGCGATACCTAATTTGTCACTGTACAGCAGTCCTGAGTTTAGGATGTGGCCTAGGGCGATCGCAACCTGCCGTTAAAGAATCCCACCTGTTTTAGTGGAGGGAGTACATCAATCCGCCCTAGAACGTCGCAGCACCAGATGAATATCCGTCACCGTTGCCGTCAAAGCCGTAGTTCCAGCCGTCAGTTCCCAACCCTCCTCACCCAGTGCATCCAGCAACTCATCGTAGGATTTCTCTACCCAGTTCTCTAAATCCCGAAATTTATCGGCTCGCCCCCGCAGGGCATACACTGTGCGATCTCCCTCTTTGTCATAACTCACCAGCACCCGCAGCACAAAATATTCTATTTTCATCTAAAAGTTTTCTAATTAGATTAGATTACAGCTTTGTCACCCTTCTCAAGCTTAGCTTTTTTCTTAATCTACAATAGGCCAAACACTAGCAGTGCCACCCTTTCAGCAGTTAACTGCATAACAGTATCTAGCAAATCCTGTTTAAAATAAACCACAATTTCCAAATATAGTTTAAGAATTTCCTTCAAATTTTTAAAGCTATCTATAGCCCAGCTTGAAGAGACTTTTTTGCCATCAACTATATATGCTTAACTGATTTACTAATATTATTAAATTCTCCGTAAATATCGTCTATCCATCCTAGAGAAGACCAATATCCAGCTCCTATATCAGAGCGCTGGTATACTAACTCCAAATAACTTCCTTCATGTCCAACTAAACCTAGACGACTATCCTTGCTGAATAGAAAAATTGATGCACTGACATGAGGTTCACCTTCAATCAGTTCCATGCCTAGAATTCCCTCCCAAGCTAAGTCAAATGGTGTAGCAAAAGTATTAGAACTACGAATAGAGCAGCAGAATGATTCATCATCAATAATTGATTCTTCAAGTGTTTGATCTACAGTTTCTATCTGCTGCTGTAAGTATTCGCTTAATGCCTCAACTAATCTTTCAATAATTACTGAGAATTCTGCTTGAGTTCGCTGCCAACCGGGTGGAGCTTGCCAAATTAGTTGCTCAACGGAGAAATGTTTATTTGCCATACTAACCTAATGTCTAATTTTTGTTCAATCTATATGCGGCCAATCACCTAACCTAAAGCGAGTTTCATTGGGGTAAATAACTTCATTGGAGCTATTTATTCTAACTTCAACATAGCTAGGATCACCAGCCCATTTGTCCGGGGTAAGGGGAGATGAACCACCCTTCTTAGCAATAGCCCCATAGGATGTGATAACTGAAGTTTTGTCTCCTGCTACTGTAATGACAACACTACCATCTTTATAGTAGATATCAACATCTCTTCCATTTTTATTGCGGCCACTGAATATTATTTCGGGGTTATTCAAAATGGTTGCTTGCTCTGATGTAGAGACACCATGCTTAGATCTGGCATGTCCAGTTGTTCCACCACCTTCAACAGCAGGTGCACCTTTAATATCTTTCGGATCGACCGACCTACGGAAATTTTCAAAACGTCGATTTGATTCGGCCAGTTGAGTCGTTTGTCTTCTAACATTAGCTAACTGCTGCTCTAGGTCAGTTGCCAACTTTATCTTTTCAGCTGGAGAGAGCGATGGATCACTTTCAATCGAGTCTAGTTGATCCCTGATAGCTCTATTTTTTGGGTCAGCAAGTTCAGCAGCATATTCAGTTCTGACAGTTGCACAGTCGGAACATCTGACAATGCGACCATCTTGTAAAACCTTAATATCGTGCCCATCGTGTGCTTTCCCTATAGCCACTACACCAGGCTCAATTTCGGGTTCATCTACATGAGTCGCTCGTCCTTTCGGCGGCCCTTCCATTGCAGAAGTTGATTCTGTAGTAGGTTCAGAACGACTTGCTTCAGAGTTCTCGGGGCGGTTGGACTCGGCATCCATTTGACGGGGTCGCCAGTTGTCTGGTTCCTGGCCACCTCTTATTGGAAAGACTTCTCCTCTTTCAGTTCGGAGACGCGCATCTGCAATTGCCGATCTAGTTGCATCAACACTAGGTGCCTTTGAGCCAACACCACCTGCCATTGCTCCTACTCGTTCGCCAAGGCCCATTGCTCTACCTTGGAAATCGGTGATGCGCTCAGCGGCTCGACCTAGTTTTCCTTGGGCTAGACGAGTGACGAAGCTATCTGCTCCTGCTGCTTGGGTTCCGGTTCTGGCAGGTCGCGATCGCGAAGCAAGACCACCCAGACCACCCATGGAAATTTGGACTGCTCCACCGATCGCTAATCCCAAAATCACGCCTTCCAAGGTGATTGGATTACCCGCAGCAAGATCTCCGAGGATTCCACCTACAACATCGAATGCGCCTTCAGTACCAAACTGCATAGCAAAGCGTGAGAAAGCTGTTGAGGCAAATCGGCCAACCAGTATCTGGGCAAACTGTCCACCTAAACCCCCTAATGCGCCGCCAATTGCACCTGCAATTACAGCCTCTTTGAGTCCCTCATCCCACTGCTTCCCATAGATGGCATTGCTACCAACCTGAATCGTGGCTCCAGCAATAGCCCCAACGATGGCTCCGCCAACAATGGGGCCTAACCAAGCTCCAATCGTTCCGGCGAGAGCAGCTCCAGCACCCAGAGAACCGGCAAGAGCAGTTGCAGCTGCACCGACAGCACCGATAATTGCTGGCCCTAAAACGATTGCCACTACCACGATGACGACGATGATAAGCAGTACTTTTAGTGCGGTTTTCCACCAGGGATGCACGTCGGCTGCGGCTTTTTCGGCTTGGACACAGATTTTGTGATCAAGGTCTTCATCAAGGCTCTGTTGCATCCCTTGTTCCATTTGGGTAGCAACTTCCTGAAACGTTCCTTCTACGCCCGTGCTAATCTGCTCAAAAACGCCAATGGTTCCGCTGACTACTCCTTCTAACACCGCAGTGGAGTTATCTAGCTCTGCTTCTATGCCATCATCGAAAGTCGTCAGGATCTGGTCATAGCCCGTCATTGTACCTGTAACGAGATCTTGAGTTGCCTGTTCAAAACTGTCTGACAAGAGCAGAGCATCATCTGCTCCTCCTTGATAAACTTGTGTGAGTGCCCCTAATGCCTGGTCCTGTGCTGCCTCTAGACTGGTTTGAGCCTGATTGAGAGCCTGATCTAAACTGGCGTGAGCACCTATAAAGGAGGAAAACAGTTGAGCCTCGGCTGGAGCTAGTTGCACAGGAAAATCTTTTGGCGCTGGTGCCTCAGCATTTTCAACCTGTTCTCGAAACTGACTGAGGTATTGCAGAATATTCAGTGCGGCATCATTTACTCCCTGAAGAACTGCACCAACAGCCCGTTCAGAATCGCGCTCAATTGCCAGTTCCTGTCGTACTCCATAGTCCTGAAGGAGTTGAAGCTGACCGGCTTCTCGCTCATCAAACTGTTTCAGCGTAGCTTGTAAGGAACTTTGAACGGTACTGAGAGCTTTTTGTTGGGCTTGTTCGGCCATTGAAACTGCTGACTGTCGTTGTGCTTCAATGGCATCCAAGGCATTATCCCGACCACAAGTGAGTGATTGCAGTCCTTGATCGGCGATCGCTTGAGTCGTTGCAATATCGCGAGATTTGCCGCACATCATGTGATCGGCTTTGGATGTAGCTTGTTGCTCGAACCCTTCCTGTTGTTGCTTACCTACTTCTTTGGCTGCATCGGCCCGAGCCATATAGCGGTTGTAGGTGAGGTAGCCATCCCAAAAGCCATCTTTCTTACGGTTTTGGACCTTATCCTGCACATCGGCTGGTGTATTTCTGGCTTCGCGATAAGCTTGCTCATGTTCGCGAGCTTGACTTCTTGCCTGACGACCCTTGTCGTGACCAATTTGAATTATGTCAGCGTGGCCTGTTGTATAAACTTGGTCGAGAATATCGAGTTGATCAGTATGAACTTGTTCCAGTTGTTGAACTTGTTCCTCATAGGTTAGGGTGATTTCTGTCTGAGCTGCTGTGGCCTGGGATTCGATCAACAAAAGGGTTTCGAGGTGTTTAGCTTCAATCTGTTGAGTGGCAGTTTGAGCGTGAATTTGGGCGATTGCTCGAAGCTGTGCCATCAATGACTGTGTATTGACTTGATGTTGCTCAATGTTTGCCTGAAGTTCAGCCTGCTTCTGCTCTGTATTCAATCGCAGTGTATTTGCAGCGGCAGTTCCATATCCAATAAAGCTATTGAGTTGCTGTCCTGCATTGTTGAGAAAAGAGCTTGCTATTGAACTGGAGCTTTGACGATTATTCTGTAACTCCTGATTCACAGCAGCATCTTCGGTCGCTGACGCCTCAAACTGAACAGCCCTGGTCATAGAGGCTGTATCGGTAGAAGTTTGCTCTAGTGATGCTAGTGCTTCTTCAGCAGAGACTGTTACCTGATCTCGTTCGGCAGCGACTTCTGGACTAGCAGCTTCATCTTTTCCTTCAGATGGAAGATTTGTTGTCTCATTGCTGAGGGCATCCGCCAAGAAGCTATTTTCTTCACTGGCTTGCCCTTCTTCAAGAGATAACTCACCACTGCCTGAAGGATCTTCAAGCAAGACAGCTGTCTGCAAGGGCGTTTCGGCTGCGACGCTTCCTGCTGCTGCGCCTGTACCCATTTCCGTCTCGCCTAAACCTGCCTCAGCACGGACAGCACAGGGATCTTGAGGGAGTTCTTCTGTCTGTTCACCTGCTTCAGTGATACCTGATTCGCTTTCTGGAGCATCTTGATCGGGAGGGGGAGCATTGGCTTGACGTTCATCAACTGGTGCCCCTTCAGCTGTATTGACCTCAGTAGGGGTTTCCTCGGTTGCAGGTTCTTCGGTGCCTTCTGGAGGTTGTTCGGCAGAGGGATTGTTTTCACTACATTCCCCTGTATCGGTCGCGGTTTCTGCCTCTGCAGCTTGTTCCTCGCTGCCACCTTCTGTGGTTTCACAATCAGTATCTCGTTGAATGAAAGCTGATTGCCCAACTCCTAAGTTTTCTTGGGTTCCTCTCTGTTGAATAGTGTGCGTGAGTTCATGTGCCAATAACTGCTTTCCATCTGGGGAGGAAGGACTGTATTGACCGGAGTTGAAGTAAATGTCTGATTGATGAGTGAATGCCCGAGCGTGCAGGTCTTGATTTAACTGAACGGCTGTATCATCAGTATGAACACGAACATGGCTGAGATCAGTGCCAAAGGCAGACTCCATTTGCGATCGCGCCGAGTCATCCAGGTGATCGCCACTCCCTTTAGACTCTTGCAGCCGAGATCCAAGATTATGATGAGGAGAACGATGCTCAGATTCTTGATAGTCTGCATTAGAGGATTTTCGCTGTAGAGTTGGTGATTCCTCCTCCGTTTTTTCAGCTTCACAAGCTGAACATTTGGTTTGAACAAAATCAGTTTGGCGCTGCACTAGAGGTGTGATAGATGCAGCTAAGGGTTGCAACTGAATCTGTGGTGTTGGAGATAATTCTTGCCTGCTCGATATGGTTGTTACTTGCTCGGCAATGGCATCAGCTTCTCGTTCGTAAGGATCTTCAGGTTGATTAATCTTTGGACTTAATTGAGCGGCTGGTTCTTCTTCCGCTTCTTCGGTCTCACAGTCTTCACACTTGAGTTGGATTTGAGGTTGTAAAGCGTCTTCTTCTGGTTGCTCAGAGACTTCTGGTATTTGCACCTCTTCTTCTTGCTGCTGCATTAGAGGCGATCGCTGTAAGAAAACGGGCATTCCTGCCGTTGCGCCTGCATCTGAACGAAGGGCAGCAGGCTCTGGGGTAGAGCCAGCGGCGTGAGTGGCTTTTTTTTCGTCAGATTTGGTGGCGTAGGCGGATTCCATGACTCTGCTGGGGTTAGGGTTGGGCTTTGAGGGCGGCAGGAATTTGGCGTCCGAGTTTGCGATATTCGGTGGCGATGCCCTGGATGATGTCGGTATAGGTGATCGGATGATTTTGAGATTGGGCCAAGACGGCAGCGGTGAGGACGGCGTTGCGGATGTGGCCGCCACAGAGATCGGTGGTAGCAGCGAGTTGATTGAGGTCTTGAGGGGTGAGATTGTGGTGGGTGCCGAGGTGCGATTGCCAGAGCGATCGCCTTTCTTGGGGGCGAGGCAGCGGGAATTCAATCACTAAATCTAAACGGCGGGAAAAGGCACTATCGAAGCGACTGCGGCTGTTGCTGGTGAGGAGGGTGATGCCGTCGAAGGATTCGATTCTTTGCAGGAGGTAGTTGGTTTGGGCATTGGCGAAGCGATCGTTGGCTTGCTGCACGTCGGTGCGTTTGCCAAAGAGGGAATCGGCTTCATCAAAGAGCAGGACGACTTCGGCTTGTTCGGCTCTGGCTAACAGTTGCGATAGGTTTTTCTCGGTTTCACCAATGTATTTACTGCTGATGGCGGCTAAATCAACCCGGTAAAGGGGAAGTCCTAGTTGGGTGGCGAGCCAGCCTGCGGCCAGGGTTTTTCCGGTGCCGGAGGGGCCAACGAAGAGCGATCGCACCCCCGGATGATAGCGAGCGGTGGTTGAGGCTCCCAGCCCTTCTATCAAGCCATCTCGATAGCGGCAGCGCAGCAGTAAGGTGTCTAGCTCTTGGCGCAGTGTGGGCGTAATCACCAGAGCTTCGTCTGGAATCCGATCAGGCAGCGGTTGGGCTAGGGCGTCTAATCCGGTGCCTTCTCCAGACCAAGCAGCAGCGGTGACATCTTGCCAGGTGGGGTGAGGGTGCCCAGACAGCAAGCTGTACTGATTGGCTAGTCGTCCGAGTTGCGCGATGCGTCCGCTGCTGTGGCGGTGGTGGGTAGCGAGATTCTGGGCAAGTTGTTCGTCGTCTAGAGCGGCTTGCCAAAGCGCTTGGCGTTCGGAGGGGGAGGGGGTTGGAATCGACCAGGTTAAAGCGGTTCCGCCTGATGCTTCGATGCTGCCATCTGGCCCACAGAGCACCACAACGGGGCCTGAATAAGCAGGGATCTCAGGGAGAACTTGGCGTTCTCCGGGGGCTAACTCAAGGCAAAAGACAGGCAGGAGTTGGCGCAACAGCAGCCAGGGGCCAATTCCAGTCAGATGATTGGTTTCGATGAAGAGGGGGCGACATTGCATGGCTTGGGCGATCGCCTCTGCTACCGATCGCCCTTCTGCGTTTGATCCGGTTCGCAAAACCAGCACTCGTCGCTCTGCGGCCTGCAAACTAACGGCATGACGCTGGGCGATTTCTGTAACAGAGTGGGGGAGCGGTATGTTGAGGGAGTTATCTGTGCCAAGGGTGGTTCCGGCCACTCTGCCATCCTGATTGCCGAGAGCAAAACCTAGATGCAGAGGAACGCTGACGGTTCTTTCGGGCAGGGGGGCCTGTTCGTTGAGGAGGGTGAGCAGACCACTACGAACCGCATTGTCATTGACAAGCAAATGGAGGGGGCGATCGCTCTCCCGTACCGTCTCGGCAAAGATGGTTGTCACAAAACCTAAGGTGGGTCGAGATCCGCCCAGAGGAGCCTGCAAATAAGCTAGCGTCCGGCCTACCATGACGTCTTCTTCGACAGCAACGGCAAGCGCAATTGTTAATAGCTCAATGACTGTCAGATGGAGGACTTGCGAGAGTTGAATGAGGGGGCGATCGCCTGCTTCAGGATGTTCCAAATATTGAGAAAGATGCTGATTCCAGGGTTCTTGATGGGGGGCAACGATTTGAAATTGCTGCTGCAAGAATTGGGTTTCGGGCGATCGCGCCGTGGTCAGGTCGATCTGAGCGGCGGCGGCAGCGAGGGCGTAGGCTTTTAGGGTGGGAGGGGGCGATCGCCTTGCAGTCTGATTCAGTTCCAGGGGCTGGGGCAAGCTAGCGTTATTCATAGCTTCCGTCTCCGTAATGGAAGGTCACGATGCGGCCCAGCCACGGGACCCAGCCGGGATTGAAATCTAATCCAGTTCTGCGAATGCGAACATCGACTTGGCATAGATCAAACAGCAGGTCAATGTGGGTGCGGCTGGCGGCAATTTGTCCGGGACGCTGAACCAGGCTATGGAGTCCTAGTTTGGGATAACGTCTGCACCACCGCCGCAGGTCAATTCGCCAGGTTGTTATCAAAGGCTCCAGAAGGGCAAGGTTTTCTCCTGAGGCATGGTCTGGATAGCCCAGCGCCAGCAAAACTGGATCAGTTGCGGGAATTTCCAGGCGTTGTCCTATCCGGTGCAGCAATTGCAAAGGGAAGTCGAGTTCAATCAGTTCAGGCCGATTTTCCAGCAGAGTAGAGATTCCGAGGCGATTTAGCAGCGAGATCAAGAAGAAAAATCCGGCATGGGCAGTGGGTTGAGGGCTATCAAATTCAGTGGGTCTAGTGGCGGGATGAGCTTCTTGATCAGGGACGGCTGCTGTAGTGACTGAACTTATTGTCGAGAAAATTGGATTGGCTTCAGCTTCAGAAGTAGATGGATTGGTTGAAACGGGAGGCACTGTCGGGTCGGGAATGGGTTCGGGCTGAATGGGTTTAGGTTCAACGGTTGCAGAGATGGCAGGTTCAGGAGGAGTTGATGATTTTAGGTTTGGTTTACGGAAAGAAAGAGGCTGTTCTGAGGTAACGGGGAGTTGGAAAGTTGGAATTTTTGGAGAAAGAGGGAGAGGCGATCGCTTTTGCCAAACCCGCTTAATTTCTTGCTGCGATCGCTGGATCAACACTGGAGACTGAGAACGACCTGGCTTTTCAATCAGTTGCAAGAGGGTGGCTAGCCAGAGGGTGCGGGCATCTTCTGCACTCCAGCGCTGGATCACTTCTGCCAACAGGTGTTCCCATTTGGGCGAAAGGGGCTTAGTAGGAGGAGATTCAATTAGGGTGAGGGGAAGGTTAGGGCGTGACCAGCCGCATTGCTGAAGCAGATCGGGGCCATCTTGCCAGCGCAGAGCAGCGAGAAGGGGGGCGATCGCCTGCTGTTGCTCAAGTTCCTGAATCAACGTTGCGAGGGCGATTGGGCCAGTGGGGGTTTGGCTGAGTTCTCGTAGCAAGAGACGAAAGCCTTCATCTGGCGGGAGGGGGGCTTGCCAGTGGGGAATTGCGAGGGGCCAAAACCAGGCGTCGGTGGGCTGGTGATGGGCTAAGCGGAGAGCCAGAAGGATGTAAGGCTCGCTGGCATCTCGGAAGTAGATGGCGGGATGGTAGGGGGCGGCAGGGTCGCTGGCATGGATGGCGATGGGGGTGAGTTGCTGGAGGCGTTGTTCGAGGGTGAGGGCGAGGGTGGCGGGGCTTTGGTGGGGATGGATGGGGCCAACTTGCAGAGAGCGAATCAGCAGGAGGCGGCCTGTGTCGCTGAAGGGGAGGGAGGCAGTGTGGAGAGCGTCTTCCAGCAGGATTTGGCCGCGCTGGAGGAGGCGATCGCTGGGGGCGGTGAGGTGGAGGGTGTGGACGTGGCGGGGCGGGGTCATGGGTTTACCTGGGTTTACCTAAACTCCACACGCGAATTCACAGCTAATTGCACGTTGGCCTGAAACGTTTGAGTAATCTTTGCGGCAGCTTGGTTAGCGCTGAGGTCTTCAACGATGCCTTGGGCAACAATTGTGTTGTTGCTGCCGTAGAGGATGGCTTGCATGCCAATGCGAATTTTGCTGGGGTCGATGGTGAGTTCGATGCGGGTGCCTTGTTTGGCCGGGGTGGGTTTGGCGACACGACCGGAGATGATTTGGTTGACGGGGGCGTGACTAGCAAGCAGGATGCAGATCCGGATCAGATCGCTGATCAGGGCGATCGCCTCTGGTTGTTTGGTATCAATGCGTTGATAGAGCCAGTCGGCAAGGGTTTGGAGTTCTTGACGGGCCAAGTAGGGGATGTCGCCCCAACGGGGGAGGCTAGCCAAGTTGCGGAGGGTGATGGGGCTGTCATATTGGCTGAGGCGTTCGGCCCAGTCGAGACGGATGGCGGGCTGGACGTTGCTAAAGGCAGTGTAGAGGCAAGCGGCGACGCGGGAGAGGTTGTCAAGTTCGCGGGCGGCTTGTCGGGCCAAGTCGCTGCGGCCATGTTTGCCGTCGATCAGATCACCGAGGGAGAGTAGGGTTTGGGCGCGATCGCGAGATTGGCTCCAGGTTTGTCCAGTCAGCAGGCCCAGGTTAAATTGGGCAGTTTGGGCGCGGTATTGATTGACGATTTTCTGTTGGGCAGTGAAGGTTTGGGCGATCGCCTGTCCCAGCAAGCCCTGGTTGAAAGTGACTTGTTGAATGGTGGATTTGGGCGGGGGCAGGACGGCTCGCTGTTTGGCAACTTGGACGGTATTGAAGAGTAAATCCAGGCGATCGAGTTTCTGGAGCAGGGGCGGGATATGAATGAACCAGAGGATGGGGGCTTCTCGCAAGAGGTCGAGGGTTTCGCGCAGATCAAGGGGAATTTCACCCCCGTGACCGAGGCAGGCGGGAAGTGGGTCTTCAACGAGTCCAGGGTTGAGGGTGCGGACTGGGATGTTTAACCGAGGATCGATATAGCGGGGGCGATGGAAGACCAGAAAGGGGACTTGGTCGCGGAGGATTTGCTGGCGGCGTTGGTTGATGGCATCCAGGCGAGACAGTTCTTCTGCGAAGAGAGTGCGGGCAACGGCAACATCATGACGGGCTTCGGCCAGTCCGTTGGCAATGGCTGTGAGCCGGCTGTCTGCTTGCGCTAGGAGTTTTTGCAGTTCGACCAGGGTATTGCGGCAGGCGGCGATCGCCAGTCGATAAGTCTGTACCCGCCCTTCAATGGCTCGCAGGGCCGCAACAGTGTTGTCAATGAACGTTACACCTGCCGCAAAGTGAAGGGCTTCGTCATCCCCCTGATAACCTGGATCCCGCAGTCGTGCTTGGATATCCGGCTCGTTGAGGTTGCCAAAGGTGCCACCTTCAATACCTGGAACAGAAATATCACCCAAGTTCACCAAACTGAAGCTTGGGTCAGCAGTTGATCTGCTGAGCTCGGCAAGATCAAGAACGGTCTGGATGCGAGCAGCCACCGTAAAGTTTTTCGCTTCAATGGCTGGAGGAGTCTCAAACCGTTGGGCTACAGTGACAGTTCGAGCGACATTTCCCACGATGGGCGACTGCTCAATCACCAGACTGGGATCAATCACAAATCCTGTTCCGATCAATAGATTCTTAGTAAAGGACTGTGGCTGTGCTACAGCAAATGTTTCGGTCTGCAATCGAAGGGGTTGGGCTTCGACTCGTGGCTCGACAAATGCACCAGATATCTGTGAACCCGATAAGAAGGTGCTGCCAGCAAAGTTGGTAGTTGACAGCGTTCTAGATAAATTCAGATTCATCAGCAGATCGCTAGAGGGTGCAGAACTGGCTGATGAGGTGCGAAGCTGTGGCTCTGCTGCCACTCCCGCAATTGTTTGCTGGGAAGCAGGGATACTCTGACGAACGGTATTGAAGTAGGTATTGATTGCTTTTTGCGTCTCGACGGCACTCTGAGACGATTTGATGATTTCACTCATGGCGGAGGAAGTCGCCAGTTTAAAGGCGGCATCGTTGCCTAGAACCAGTTGACGAATGCGGTAAATATCGGTTTGAACGCGCAAGAAATCCAAGTCAATTTTGTCGTTGGTACGGCTTACCTTAGCTTCCAGAAAAGTGATAAAACCTTCCAATCCCCGTGAATTCAGTTGATCTAGCTCTTCTGCTAGGGGAGAGGGTGGACTTTGGCCGGGGGGAGCCAACTTTTCTCTGAGTGTTCGAATCAGGGGCATTGGGTTTGCTGTTCCCAGTGCAGTGCCGTAGCTGTCTTCTTCAATTTCACCTGTGCCAATTTCCTCAGGTTCGAGGGCATTGGGGTCGGGGTCAGGAAAAGTCAGCGGTTCGCCTTTGATCGCCAGATAAAGCGCTTGGGCTTTTTCCCGCACATTTTGTCGGCGCTGGAGCCATTCTCCCCGACGGGTTACAAACTCTTGAATCGTGGTGTCGAAGTCTTCTAGTTCAGCGACAACTTCGGGTTCTTCATAGACGTTTTGCAACAGCCTAGGGTCGTACCAGACTTGAGGCAAAGGAACCAACACCTGCACTTGGTCGGATTCCTGCAAGTCAAACGGTTGTAGAGACGCGCTGGCTTGCATGACGGCATCCAATTGTTCCAGAGGAATGGGAGCGGCTTGAATGGCGTAGGCGTCGGGGAAAAATAGGATCTGGTTGTCTTCGTTGAGTGCTTGTTTGGGCAAAATTCCCACAGGCGGCAAATAGCGAAATTGACGGGCCACCTCTGCTAGGGGATTGGTCAGCAGATTGGATTCGGCCAGCTGTTCCGCAAATTGCTGCACTCGCGCCTGCCACAAGAAGGGATTGCCGCTGTAGGGAATCAATTGGCTGCGACGAGTCGCTCGACCTCCGGCCCGGACAACGGCGTAGCTATCCACAAACAGAGGGCTCCAATCAGCATCAAAGCCCATCAGGGCAACAGGAACACCTACGGCCTCCCAAGGCATAATCTGTCCCAGGTTATTTTCCTGTTCAGCGGCAAAGATGGCATAGGCCAGACGATTGCGCCACTGATCGCCAGGAGTCGGCAAACTGAGCCATTCGGTGGGCCAAGTATAAAGCACGAACCGGACGCCATCTGTGCGTTGCCAATCTTCAAAAGCATCGTTGCGGGGATCGCGCTCACAGGGATCGGTGGGATCGCGATCGCCAACAAGTTGCACTTCGATGGGCTGCATCACCAGAATGCCTGCTCTTGGCAAATTGTCGGCCTGTTCTGCTTCAATCAATTCACCCAACGATGGCTCAACTCGACGAGGGACAGCCGTTCCCGCTCCAGCCAAATCGGCGGCACTGCTGGCGTTTTCTAACAGGGCAACGGGCGCATTCACGGGTAGGGCACGAACTCGTAGGGTCTGGGCGGTGGGCAAGATCACGTCTTCACCACTGGCGGTAATTCCCCGTCCGGCGGAGATCTGAAGTTGCACAGGCGCGTCAGCAATTCGTTCCAGGCCCACTTCCAATCCGGTAACGACGCCTGCTGAAAAGAGCTGCCCTAGGGTGGCGAGTCGTCCAGAGCGGTGGGTTTGCTCAGTTTGGAGGGCAATATCGCTGAGCGATCGCCCCGTATACAAATTCAGCCGTCGCTGCCAACCGCCCACACCATCCGGTCTCAGATCGGGTGAAATAGCGAGAATCTGCTCGCCCTGGATTGGGCTTGAAATCGGCTTGACTTTCATGGGTTTAACCTCTCCTGCGTCCGTAAAATCAGCGTTCTGAGCTGTTCGGGCGTGCTTTGCTGGGATGTTTCGGCCAGTCGTTCGACAAACAGGCTTCTCTGCGATGGGTTGAGCCGCTGCAGAATGTTATTGAGTTCGGGCACGGCTCCAGTTTGGGCTAGCTTTTCCTGAGTTCGGGTATCCAGAGGTGGGGCAGCGGTTTCTCGCCGTAGGTCGAGGAGCCCGCCGCTGCTGGGTGGGCGAGTATAGCGTTCGGCCAAGGGTTGAATTTCGTCCTGACCGAGCTGTACTACTCGACGGCTGGCTTCTTCCAGTTCTGACAAAGCAGATCCCAACCAGAGGGGCTGCTCTAGCAAAAAGTCTTGATTGAGGGACTCTACGAGCAAGGGTCTGGCTTCTGGGGTGGTGATTCGCTCAATTCGCAGATAGCGATCGCGCAAGTCTTCATCCGGCAATCGGGTCAGCAAGCGATCGCGCTCCACCTCAAATCTCGGATCGCTAATAATCGGTGGGCTATCTACTGGAACATTGGTGCCATCAATCGGGCTGGGGCCAGGGCTAGGCGTTGGAGTAGGACTGGGTGTGGGGGTAGGCTCTGGCTGCGGTTCTTCTCCGTTGATGGGAACATTCACCCCAACAATTTCGGCGCGGTAGGCGAGATTGCGGCGTCTGACATACCAGAGCAGATCCGTACTGACGACAATCTGCTGCCATTCGGCATCGGTGACATCCTGTGGCTCTAAAATCGTCGGCGTTGCAGTGGGGAGTTTGAGTTCCTGTAGCAGAGCAATTGGGCTGCGTTTGGCGATGCGGGTTTGGGTGGAAGAGGGGAGCGATCGCGTCACATCGGGCAATGTATTTTTTAACTGCCGAATGCGGGGCCGACTCAGGGGCACCAGTACCAGGACAGAGGTTGAGGCCAGGGCATCGCCATCCAGCGTTAGATCAATGGGCGGTAGTAACAGCGATTCTTCAATCACAGCGGCGATTTCATCGCGGGGCACCAGCGACAGCTCCACGTCAATCTCAGGAGGGAAGTAACTCTGGGTGAAGTTGCGGGTGTCAATGGCGGCGGCAGGCATAGGCCCAGCGGGAGGTAAGGCCCAGAAATGCTCGGAGGCTGAGAACCGTAACGTCTGGTTTGTGTTCTGACGAAGGGTGATGACCTGATCAAGCCGATTTTGATATTGCAGGAAGTGAGCTTCTCGCAAGGCTTTGGGAGCCAAACCCAGGCTCAAAATCTGTTGGGTTTCCACACCAATTTCTCGCCGCACTAGGAAGGGATCTACCCATTCCACCACCTGCCGATTGACGCCAATCATCGCCAGGGGCAAGACGTTGTTGGGCAATCCCTGCGTTGCGCCTTCGACAAAGATTTCCCACTCAACCTGAGCCCGTCGCTGGTTCAAATCAAAACTGCCACCGGGATAGGGAATCAGTGTGATGGCTGTGGCTTCAATGATGTCGCCGTCTTGGAGCGATCGCCCCCCATCCACTGAAGTGGGGTAGGCAGTAATCGGGTTGGCCGTAAACTCCACTGGACGCAAGCCCACGATGAATAAGCCCGATCGATTTCGCAGCAGGTCACGAGGTTGCGATCGCACCCCAAATGCGGCATCCAGTCGTTCTACGGTAGCCATATCGGTCAGTTCAAGCGATCGCCCTTCCGGCAGCATCACCAGTTCGCCCGCAGGCGTCACCCCGTGGCCTGACTCAATCCGAATTGAGGTGGCTGTTGCGCCAAAGTTTATCCCCAACCCCTGAACCACACCAAAGCCTCTGGCCTGACTGAGATCAGATTGCCGTTGCAAAAAGTAGGTCTGGTCGCGGGTCAAATCCTGGGCCGTCAGAAACCGACCGTCGAAATATTGGGGGCGATCGCGATCGCCAATCACCACGGCTCCCGATCGAATCAGGTTTTCTACCTGGCTAGAGCGTAGGGTGGTTCGAGCCGGTCCACGTGTAAAACTAAACATGACATTCTCCCCATAATGGCGCGAAGGTTCTGACGGCTGGCTTTAGGTTTCCGGAGGTTCGGGTGCAGGTGGTTCAGGTTCCTCTGGATCTGGATTTTCAGGATCTGGATCTTCGGGTTCAGGATCTTCGGGAGGCTCAGGTTCCTCAGGTTCTGGATCTTCAGGATCTTCGGGATCTTCGGGATCTTCGGGTTCAGGTTCTTCAGGTTCAGGTTCCTCAGGTTCCTCAGTGACATCTCTGGGCAAGACTGTTCCCAGCCAGCTTGCCAAGGCTCCGGCGGTATAGACAAAGTTGCGGCTGAGGTTGTCTACCGTCACTTCGGCGTCAGGAATGCGTTCGGGACGATCGCCTTCTCCCGTGGCGGGAATCACCACCCTGGCCAGAAAAACAGCGGTCGGATTTTGGTTGGCGACATGCTCTGGCAAACCAACCGGGCCGTTGTCGTCCCAGCCTACGGTTTCTCGCTGCCACCCGTTCAGAATGCCTTCATGTAGGGTTTGGCGACGGTCTGATAGAGAGGCGATCGCCCCCAAATCAGGCCAGGGACGAACGGGTAGAGGCGGGCCAGCTTCTGGTCGGCTCACCAACTTCACCTCATAGCCATCTCGCAGACGGGAAGGTTGCACGGCATCCAGCGCATCAAAGGGTCCCGCAGCCAAGGCAGGCGTTTTGCCGCGTTCGCAGGTGACGAAATGAACAAAGACATCGACGACAATGCCGTTGTAGGGAGGCCCTTTCAAGCCTTGGGTGAGGGTATCGTCGGTTTGGTCTTCAAACCAGCGGTTGAGACGAATGCAGACCCGTCGAGGCACCTCAATTAGGCGACCCAGGCGATCGATGGCGAGGCCCGGTTCGACGACGAGTTCTTCTTCGCCCTCTGGCTCCCAGACTACCGACAGTCCGGCCACCGTACCGCTGCCGTGCAGATAGGCTAGCGTTCGAGCCAATCGACTGCGGTGATAGAGCTGCTCAGCCCGAAAATCCTCAGCGTCCAGCAAGATCCCGGCAGCGTAAAAGAGGCGATCGGGCGTGACCGGATTTGCTGACTGCGGGTTGGCCAGTAAGGGATCAGAATATTCGCGCCGATTGGCAGGGGTGTTCATGGCGGCTTCCTTGGCGATCGCTACTGAATTCGACGGGGCGTAATGGTGACAATCCGTTCATCGACGAGGCTACGGTTGCCGCTGGCGTCTTCTACCACCAGCTGAAAACGATAGGTTCCAGGTTGTAGGCCCGGATCGACCGTGATGAACGGCTCTTGGGTTTCAATGGGGCGATTGGGTTCAAAACGGGGCATGGCGACAGGGACGGTTAACCGTTAGGACGGGGTGGATTATCAATCGGGCGAATGGTCGGATTCGTCAAATCAATCGGGCGATTGGGATTAATGGGAGTCACGGGATTAATCGGACGGGGATTCACAGGAGTCACAGGCCGATCGATGATGGGGCGTTCTGGCACGGGCACGAGGCTCCAGATGTATTTCACGACTCGTCCCGGTGGCACGTCGGTAGAGCGATCGCCCGCTAGCGCAAAACTGCTGCCCGCCTCCACCTGCCTCGGTGCATCGAGAACTGCGGTCGGGCGTTGCGTATCCTGAACCAAGACTTCAACAACGGCAGGCTCAGACTGGTTGCCGGAGTCGTCTTCCACGATCAGCTGAAAGCGATGCAACCCGACTGGCAAAGGATTTTGTGGATCGACCGTCACCTCAATCTTGGGATCGGTGGTTTCTATGGGTTTGTTCGGTTCAAAGATAGGCATTGAGAATTCCTCCGGTGCAAAATGATCTATTCCAGCTGGGTCCAGATATAGCGGGCGATCGCGCCCCCAAAAGCATTTGAATCACTACCGTCTAGCTCAAAGGAGACCCCAAATTCGGCTTCGATCTCCGAACCAGGACCAGCAATTGGACGACGCAGATCCGGCCCTCCTCCCTCCAAACGCGGGTCGAGGCTGGCGGGTCGCTGGATCAGGTCGCGCACTCCCAGTTGGCTTTGTTCTACGCGGACGGGCTGGGACTGGGGCTTTTGGCTGAGGTAGGTGTCGATGCCAACCAGAGAGGCCAGACTGACAACAAACGGATGGCGAGCCGTGACCACGCGAGATAACACATGAGCAGGTGTTTCCAGCTCCACAATGCGGCGGATCAGGCCCAGATCTTGGGGGGCGATCGCCTCATGCACCAGCACCGTTACCCGATGGGCCAATTGATCGAAAAACTCCAGAATGTCCTCGTTCTCAGCCTCAGTAAGCTGTTGAGCATTGAATAGCGCCAGGAATTCTTGCCGAGTTTCGTCGCCCAAAACCAGCGTGTCTCCAACAAAAGAGTTGCCACTGATCGACAGCCCTTGCAGTAATGGGTCTTCTGGATTGGCCAGATTTGCACCCAGAATAGTGGCAAATGTCCGCCGCAGCCGAAAGTCTTCCAGCACCACAAGTTCGCCGCCGCTGACTGCCCCCCCGGTGGCAATGTCGAGCGATCGCCGCAGCCCAGCTAGGGTGCCCCGCTGCCGATAGAGCGTAGGAGCTTCTCGCAACAGCAATCGTCGCCGCTCGGCGGGATATCCAGCCTCAAAGCTGACGCCAATCCAGGTGGCCAGCCAGTCTAGGGCTTCGGTGGGGGCGGTTTGGGGGTCGGTGAGCAGATAGCTATTGGCGATGCGGTCTTCTAGGGGGGTGAGGATGCCCTCGAAGTTGTCTAGAAATCGTTCTAGAAAGTCGGCTCGGGTGCTCTGTCCGGCTTGGTCGGCGTCGGGGCCAAATTCTGTTTCGCGGTAGAGGGCTGGCAGGTATTGATTTAAATAGGAGAAGCGGGAGCCATAGACCCGCAGGGCAGTCAGTTCGGGAGAAGTCCGGCCATCGCCACTCAGTTCAACGCGCACCCAGAGATATTGCCCTTCGAGCGATCGCACTCGTCGTTCAGCTCGCTGGATCAGGACGGTAAACAACCCGGCTCGGTTGGGTTCCGGTTCACAGGTCAGCAAGCCTGGATGGAAGGGAATTTCAGACGGCTGTGGCACCCAGGCCGCGACGGGAAGAGTGCGATCGCCCACCGCAAACTTTTCACCTACCCGATGCTCATACCAGGTGACCTCCTCCGGTGGCACAGCAACGCCATCCTCAAGCGCCTGTTCATCACTTGCTGCCAAAAAGACTCGAATCCCGCAGTGGGCCGGAATCGCGGCTTCCAGATAAAGTCGATGCCAGACGGTTTGGGCGCTGCCACTGTTGAAGGCTTGTTGGGCGATCGCCGTTCCGCGTTCCGCAAAGGCAGGCAACGACAGGTGATGTAAAGGCTCACTGCCTGTCTCTGTGGGGTAATGGGCTGGCAAATCAACCCCATGCAGGAAGGGGCCACCGCGATGATTCCTAAGTGGGTAGAAGTCGCCTACAGGTAAAACAGTTCCGGTAGTCACTGTGGGATAGACCGGAGCTTCTGTGGTCAACCAGTACAGCAAAACGGCGATGCGATCTGGAGCAACCCAGGTGAGGCTGTAGGGATAACGGGCACCCTGGAGTCGAATCGGCTCTTTCCAGTGATCTTGATCCCAGAGGCGAATCTGGGCATCTGCGGCTTCAACCCAGGTGAGAAGGGCGAGCTGACCTTGAGGGCTACAGGCGATCGCCACGGGTTCTTCTCCTGCCCAGCTTCCCGCCCAAATGCGAGTGAGGCGAGGGGGATTGGGATTTTCTTCGCAGGGGCGGAAGGTGCCGGAGTCGTAGGGAGAATAGGGGCGATCGGGGAACGGCAACCCTTGCACGCGGGCAATCTGACGTTGAGCGGGGTTGAGTATATTCTGATCGAGCACCCAAACGCCCCCGGCTGGATCGGCGGCCAGTCTCCAGGCCGTAAAGCCTTCTAACGTCAGGGTGACGGGTTGCCAGCGCTGCCGTCGATCCAGCATGACGATACGTCCGGCGATCGCCAGATACAGCACCCCGTCATAGCCCATCGCCAGATCCGTAGGCACGTCTCCGATCGGGGGCAGATAAATTCCTACAACGCCAGGAGCCGCTCCCGTTGCGACCACACGCTGCGAATCTCCATCCCAATAGGCACGAGTCCCAAAGCTGTCACGGGTTTCCGGAATGCGGGAGAGACGCGATCGCGCTTCTGTTCGGGATTCTGGCCCTGTCACTGGGGACGGGGTAGCCGTTTCACTTAGAGCTTCGATTTGCCACGGGGGGAGGCGGCGTTGGCTGGCGAGGCGAAGACTGCGGCGATCGCGGTCATACTGCACCCCTGCCGGGTCGCCCAGCAGATTCCACTGTTTGGCCTCCGACAGCATCCAAAATCGTAGTCCATTGGCATCTGCCATCAGCACACCTCCGGTACGACGGGAACTGCCACACCCGCATCTCGCACGGCAGGACGGGCAACTAAATCTGGAGCGGCCTCTCCATCGGTGACAACAACTGCGAGAAGTTCTGGTAACTGCCATGCCTCCAGCCGTAATTCTGCGGGTAAACAGGGGCCGGGGGCTGGAATGCGTTGCCAACCAGAATTCTGTTCCTGAGACAGTTCCTGAAACAGCAAGACGCCTCGCACCGCCCGAACTCCAGCGACACGGGCCACGACCACTTCCAGTTCTCGCTCCTGCACCGTTTTGCCCAAGGCCCACCCCGTTCCCGTGGCATCTCCCGGCACCAGCGGCCAGAGAAATTGATGGAGGGTATCCCGCACGGCCTGGAGAACGCCATCCCGCCCAAACCCATCCTGTATGTCAACGCCAACGCTCAGCCCTAGGGGAATGTACTCGCAGCCGATCACGTACAGTTCGGTGCCGAGGGGGCGACGGGCCTCCAGATAGGCATGAACGGTTTCTAGCAGCGGGCGATCGGGGCGAGGATTGGGACTCGTGACAGCGGCTTTCTGCGGTAAGACCATCACCGAGACGACACCGGGTACATTGCTGCGGCGCTGCTGTGGCTTGAAGCGAGGCAAAACCTCGACGCGGCCAATCTGAACACCGGGAGCTGTAGCAGCGAGTTGGCGATAGTCGGTGGCGGTAACGGCGCGATCGCGATGGCGAAACAAAGCTGGAATCCGGCGTTCGGCCTCGGCGGTGGTTTCAGCATCGGCTCCGGCCTGGGTAGGTAGCGGCTGAAAGGCTTTTAGGTTGCTGACGGTGTCTCCATTCCGGTCTAAGGCGCGAATTTCGGTGAGGGAGCCTGGGGGAAGATTGCCGCTGCGACCGCCACCCGACCGCATTTTCGCCACCCGCACCCGCATCTCCGGGTCAGGAATTCGGCCCCGAACGCCATCCCCAAACCGCACAGTTCCAGCTTCACTATCCAGGAAATAGACCGCTGCATCTCGGCCTGCCAGAGCCAGATCGGCAATCGGTTGCCAAGGTTGATAGCCCCGTCCCGGTTCTTCTACCTGGAGTTCAAAGGTTTCCGGTGCAACCGACTGTCCCGGCAATACCATCTCCTGATCGGCAAGGCCGTTACTTTGACCAATCACCCGCCCGGATAGGGTTTGTCGCTGGTCGATTTCCACAGCGTTGAGGCCCACCCAACTGAGGGAAAGATTCGTTAACTCAAGGGTGGGCCGTAATCTCAGCCAAGTGACGAGTCTTGCCGCCAGTTCGGGAGAGTCCAGACGGGGAGGGCGATCGCCCACACCCGCATCAATCGCGGCTCGGACATCGTTACTGGGAGCACCAATCCGGTTAGGAGCGGGCATCACCAGCCGCAGGACGCCTTGACGGGTCAATCCAGCACTGGAGTCAGCCGCCACATTTAGCGTCAAATATTCGGGCTGACCGTTAAATTCTCGTCCGGTGCTGAGTTCCCAAACATGGGGAATTTGGGCACGGGGGCCAATATCTTCAAACAGGGCAGGAACGGCGATCGCAGGCATTATTCCCACATTCAAAAGCGGCTGTCCACCACCTTCGGTCGTCCCTAGCGCTTGTTTCACTGCTTCTACAAGTTCGGGTTTGGGGGCCAGTAGGGCCAGCCACAGACATTGATCG
This sequence comes from Elainellales cyanobacterium, assembly GCA_041746655.1. Taxonomy (GTDB): domain Bacteria; phylum Cyanobacteriota; class Cyanobacteriia; order Elainellales; family Elainellaceae; genus JBGTGR01. The sequence goes on from JBGTGR010000024.1 coordinate 92,645, forward strand.
AGCGATCGCGCCGCCAGGTTAAAGCCCGCTGCTTCAGGCGTGCCGTCTGCAAAAATCGGCGTTGTGATGTAGGGGGTGGCGCTGCTGAGGTTGTAGAGCTGTTGCAGGTCGGCTACGACTGCCGCAAACTGGTTAGTTTCCTCGTCGAGTAACCGTCGCTTATAGAAAGCCGCTACCGTGACGGGAAAGACGGTGAGTTCAGTTAGCGTCTCGAAGTTGACCGGGCCTTTGACGGTGGCCTGGGGTTGGAGGGCGATCGCCCCCGTTGCCTCCGGGTTATCGATCAAAACGCTAATCACCCCCTGGGCAGGAATCGCCGGACGCAGGGGAATGCCCAACAGCCGCAAAAAGGCCAGCCGCTGTCGTTCGGGAATTAGATTAGCCCGATAGAGCAGGGTGTCGCCCAACCAGGCAAACAGCTCAATCAGGGTTCGACCCGGATCGCCTAAGCGCGGATTCCACTCTGGCGTATGGGCCGGAATGCGGGCTAGTAATTCTTCAACTAGGTCGTCAAAATTGCGATCGTCTAGTGAAGGTGGCTGAATTGGCATGGCTTAGCCCTCCAACTGCATCGTTAGGCCCATTTGCTGAAATGCCCCAGTTCGCTTGAGCTGATACAAAATCTCTACACGCAGGTGGCTGGGTTGATTGGGCACGTCTTCCACCTCCACGCCGTTTAAGAGGATGCGAGGCTCCCAGCGCTGGAGCGATTCTGTCACCCCATCCCGAATGCGGCGGCGGGTAATCAGGGTGTTGGGTTCCTGCAAGAAATTTTCTAGCCCTGCCCCAAACTCTGGACGCATCAGCTGCTCTCCGGGTCGGGTCTGCAAGATGATTTGAATCGACTGGCGAACGCTTTCCTCCAGCGGCGGGTACTGGAGTTGACCGTTGAGATCTGGAAGCGGCAACAGGGGCCAGTTCAGGGGTTGGGGACGGGAGAGATTAGGCATGGGTTAATTCTCCGAACTGCGCGGGAACGGAATGCAAATTTTCACAAACGGAAGCCAGAAAAAGATAATGTTCAGCAATTGCAGGAAGATATTCAGGACGATAAAGGCGCAAATCGTGATGATGGGAATGTTAAAGCCACAAATCCAGTCGAGCACTGGCCCGCCACTAGAGGGCTTTTTCCCATCTAGCAAATCCTTCAAGTTCATGCCGCCCAACAGATTGAACAGATTCGATGGCACGGCAAACGTGACGTTGGGCTTCAGTTGCGCCAGGGCACCGGGGGCCAAAATGTCGGGTAATGTCACCTGCACAGGCGGGGTGTCACTACTCTCATACCAGGGCACGATTCGGAACGGTTCGCTATTGGGACTCCAGACCAGCTTGGGCGGACAACCATCTGGTCGTTTGATCCGAATAAAGGCGCGCACCTGATATTGGCGATTTTGCTCGTCAAAGCGACGCTGTTGGGGTTGGGCGATCGCCAGCCGTCGATCCAAAATTGTTTTCACCAGGGTTTGAATGGCGTTGGCCGTTGACGTGCTTACCGCAGGCCATTCTCGCGGCATCTTCACCGAGCCCGTGGCCCGATCGACCAGGATATTGGCAGCCTCTTGCAAAAAGCTTCCGGCAGATTTTGGGGGATTGTCGTTGAAGGGCAACTGAATTTGATTCAAAACTGCAAATAGTAATTTACTGTCTGGCTTGTCGCCAAACGCCTCAAACTCAAACTGCAACTGCCGCAGCATACTAATAAAATCTTGGAGCAGATTGTCATCGCGAATTTGAGCCTGGGTTCGGTTCGGGTTGTCGATGGGAACCGCAGCATTGGCATAGAGGGTTTGATTTGCCCTGGGTAAGCTCTTGGTACTATTGGCCGCTCGTAGATAGGTGGGGAGATGGTTGCGAATAAAGTCTGGCGAGAATGCTAAAGGCTCCTCCGCTTCGCTCAGTTCTGAACTGGTGACGGGAATTAGGCCATACAAAATCGTTTTCTGGGCTGCTTCACAAACCTGAGGCGGAGCCACAAACAGCGGTGAAACTGTTTCAGAAAACTGCTCTCCGCTGGCCTGAAGCAGCGATAAGCGGCGACTGAGTTCGGGCTGGCCTGCCTGAAGTTGGGGGCGGCGATCGCGATCTGGATCAAGCTTGAGATCAGCATTCGGATCAGATTCCTCACCCGTGAAGGCGACCCAGCCGCGCAGACGAGAACCCATCTGCCGCCAGCCTTCTAGCCGATTGGGAGCTAACTGGCCCTGACGATTGACCGCCAACCGCCGCAGCACCAAGCCAGCACTGTCGATTTTCTGTGGCTCTAGGCGAGGCTGGACAGAAGGAAGATTGACCGGATCGCAAACGGCCTCCAGTAAAACTAGATGAAAGACGCGATGGACGGGCTGATAGAGCTTTAGAACTCCCGTTTCTAGATCTGGGGTGCGGGCGATCGCCCTTCCTAGAGCCTCCCAGCGATCGGGCTGCGCCAACTCCGCTAAAATCGCACCAATAAAGTCTTGATCGGTGCGCTGCAAAATCGTTGGTCCTGACCCTGGACTCAAATTGCTAATCCCGCGCAAAATCACCGGATGGTCTACCATATGTTTCCGGCTCCTGGCGTGTAGGTGGTGGCAATGACCGTGGTGGCCTGCAATACATCACAGCGAACCACACCCGAAAAGCTTGATAGGGCGGCATTCACCGTCACCTGACCCGAACTCACCTCAACCTGGCTGGCATTGACTGAAACTTTGGCCCCAGTCTGCACCGACACGCCACCAGAATCCATTGTGATTGTGGTGCCTGCGGCCCGAAACTCAATCTTGCCGCCGCCAGAATCGGTCAATTCGCCGCTGACGCCCCCCGGCGTGGTGAGTGAAATCGTGGCACTACTGGGGCTTTCCTCCACAATCGCGATTCGGGTTCCGGCCTTGCCGACGATTGTCCAACGGTTGATGCGATCGCCCCCAATCTGTTCTGGCGCTGCGGCATTCCCGTTCCAGAGGCCACCCACCACGATGGGCAGACGTGGATCACCGTTCAAGAACGTCACCAACACCTCATCTCCCACATCTGGCAGCAAGAATGCTCCCCGGTTACTGCCTGCAAAGGGAGCCGCCACCCTGGCCCAGAGCGGTGCATCCTGATCGGTGACGCCATCAAAGTTGAGCAGTCGAATCTGGACGCGCGATCGCCGATCGGGGTCTTGCACCGACACCACCTCCGCCAGATAGCTGTCGTGAAATCGTCCAGGCTGGGAAATTTCAAATGGGCTGAGCTGCGTCTGCATTACCGTCCTCCCCAATAGGCACATTCGGCTTCAAAATCAGTCTCGTAGCCGCGCATCATGTCATAGCGATGGCAGGTGCGAACGACGTAATAGGTGTTTTCAAAGCGGCCCAGGCCCGTCAACGTGACATGACTGCCCACTCGCAAGGCCGGATTGCCATCGGCAGTGCCCTCGACCACCACAAATCGTCTGGCCCGTTCGTCAAAGGCTGCATCGGCCACGGCTCTAGCTTCCTCGTCGGAGGCAACGGCCAGATGCCCGATGTGATGGGGGCGATCGCCCAAGGTCTGCTGCAACACCTGCGCCCCTGACCGACCCACTCCTGGCCCCAAATTGGCCCCTCGACTACTGCCCCGCACCCGCTGTCCCTGCTCCGAATTCCACCCCGTGACGGTGACTTCGGTGGTTTGCTGTGCTAAATCCGCCAAAAGCTTGGCCTGCCGTAACTGACTGTGCAACGCCAGCTCAATGCTTCCTCGCCGCACTTCCCCCCTAGGCGAAACATGCAGTTCTTCTCCCACCACCTGCACATCTCCGTCATAGCGGGCCAGCATCCGCCGCAGAAAGGCCAGGTCGCTTTCATTGAGCTGCACCTGGGTGCCAATCTTGTCTGTGAATCCGGTGATGATGGGTTGGAGGCTGAGCCGATTGGCGATTTGGGTGGCGAGGTCTGCGATCGCTGCATTGGGGTAAATCTCAGTGCGACGGGCCATCCTGGCTTGCTGAGCGACATCCTCCGCCAATACCACCAGTTCGGGAGGGCCACCCTGGGGGAAATCGGCTTCCAGCCCGGTAATTATGCCGCGAAAGATTTCTTGGGGGGCGGTTTCGTCTCCGGTATAGAGGGCGATCGCCGCTCCCAGTTTCAAAATCTGGTCATCTTCAAAGGCCAAATCTGCTCCCCCTTGTGGATTGCTGGCCACATTGCTCACTCGCAACTCCAGTGCAGATAGCCCCCCTTCCTGCTCTGTCATGTCCATCATCAGGAGCAGTTCACTGACCTTAGGATATTCCTGCGCGTTCACCCGCACGGTGGGGCGAGCGCTATAGACGGCAGTGGGACTGAGGGGAACTTCTGACATGGCCTTATTGGATAAACATCAATCAGTCCGCAACCGGGCAGCACGGCGATCTTTTTGGCGAAACAAACGGCAGAACTTTTGAATTTCAGGTTCGGTGCTGGTAGGGGGAGCGATCGCCTCCTGTCCAGAATCAGTCGTTTCCGAGGCAACAGTGCCTACGACTTGGTCAAATACGACGGGCATTGGTCATACCTCTTTATGTCGGGCTTTTGAGCGGTGCGTTGGTAACGCACCCTACGAGGGCTGGTCATACCTCTCTATATCGGGCTTTTGAGCGGTGCGTTACCAACGCACCCTACGAGGGCTACGAGGGCAAACTGTCACCTTCTGTCAAACTGAATGCGCGATCGCAAATCGGCATTGACGCCCACATCGGCCTTTAAGCTGGTTGAGCCACTGCCAACGGTTTTGCCACCGACCTGGAAGCTAGCTCCGGTGCCCATTCCCACTTGGGCTGAGTTGCTGCGGGGAAGGAGCCGATTGGGATCGATGCGGGGAGTGGGAAGTTGGGGCGATCGCAAGCCTGCAAATGCACCGCCAGAGATTCCGGCCTGAATTCCAGCCTGAATTCCGGCACTGCCACCTAAACTGCCGCCTAAGCTGCCGCCTAAACTAATGCCGCTACCCAGACTGAAACCCGCACCTGCACCCATCGCACCGCTGGCAAAGGCGGCTGGAGGACTGAGCTTGACTGAGGCACTGACGCTGATTGCGCCGCTGGAAAATCGCATACTTTCCAGGCTGTTGGAGGCTGCCAGTTGTCGTCCGGCTCTGGCGTCGCCACTTTGGGTCGCGAGCTGCGTAATATTGTTATTTCCTGAGTTATTTCCTGAGTTGCTTCCTGAACCGGGTACATCCACCGTGTCGGGTTGGAGGCTGCTCTGCTGATCCAATCGGGGTGAATAGTTGCTAGGCTCAAAGACTTTATCCTGGCGGGAAAGGGTGAGATTGACACTGGCCCGCAGGGGAACGCCCGTTGGGGCAAAGAAATCAATCGTTTCCCGGTAAGACTCCACCATGCCCTGAAACTGGTACGTGCCCCATTCAAACCGGACAATGGGGGGGGCTTTCGTGTCGTCGGGCTCCAGAAATTGGGCCACTTGGTCGGTGACGCGGCGAACATCTTCGCCGTTGGAGGTGGTGTCAAAGATCAGGTCTATCGTTAGCTTGCCCGTGCTCTGACTGACGTACTGCTTCTTGTTGTTGCCCGATCCCTTGTCTTCCAGCGTGTTGGTGACGGTATATTGCAGCGACACAGGGTTGAAATGCACCGGAATCTTTCGACCCTGATGTCTGCCGCTCTGGACGGTAAATTCAGCCCGCTTGAATTCAGCTGTCTCGCTCATAGAGCACCTCCTGATGGGGGGCAATTAAGTACAGTCCTTCATGGGCTAGATGCAGTTCTTCTACTCCAACCTCGGAACCCTTAGCGTTAAAATCTGCCGCTTTGAATTTGATCGGCAACGCCTTATCCAGCCGCCAGGACAGAACACCCTGACCGGAGGTATCAAACAATGTGATAATCGCCGCCAAACGATAGGCATAGGCACCCTGACTGACTAGCTCAAACCACTTCCACAAGTCGCGAGTCGTGGTCATTCCCCGCTTCAAAATCACGGTGGCAAACGTGACCGGACCTGCTCGTTGGGCGGATCCATAGTTGCGGCCTCCTTCTTTGATCACCTTCGGCTCCATCGTGGCTTCTAGACCCGTACATTCTGAAAACGCGCCACTACAGATCGTCAGATCGTCACCTCCTCCTGTTGCTGCCAACGGATCGATCTGAAAATCGACCTGAAAGCGAAACACATGCAGCGGTGCCAGTGAGTTTTCCTGTGCGTCTGTCATGCGGCCTCCTGGGTGGGAATGAGGGCAAGCTGTCCGGTATCGTTGAGCGCCAGGATGACAGTGATCTGCTCAATCGGTGCGGTGGCGGTGAACTGAATCTCGGCGATCGCCCGTCCGTTGTCCAGATCGGCCTGGGTCATCGTGGAGCGATCGCACCGCACCTGAAACGCATCTTCTGGTGTTTTGCCTTGCAAGGCTCCGGCCTGCAGCAAACCCAGCAAGAGCCGATTTAGACTTGCCCGCAGTCGGCCCCACAGCCTTTCTCCCGACGACTCAAAGGTGAGGTCTTGGCCCAACCGTCGCGCCGCTCTCACAATCGAGGCCACCAGGCGGTTAATGCTAGCCGGACGGTAGCTTTCGCTGAGGCTGGTGGTGACATCCGAGCGCAACCGCAGCCCATCGGGAGTCGGCCCCAGCAGGGAAACCCGCTCGATCAGCCGATGTTGGGGAGCATTGGGGCTGGCAAAATCGGCCTGGAGGGCATCGGTTTGGCGACGAGGCAGTAGCGGCTCCAGCGCAGACACATCGGCTAGATGGAGATTGGCGGCACTGAGAAATGTGCCCCGCGTCAGAGCATTTCGGGCCAGCAGCCCTGTGAGAATGGCATCTGGGCTTTCTAGCTGTTCGGGCAACTGGACGGAACCGGGCGATCGCACCCAAGGATAGACCAACTGCACAAAGGCGCTAGCCAGTCCTAACGGTTCATCCAGATCCAGGGCCAGAGAGCCTAACTCTCCCGGATTGGTTAAAAATCGAAATAAATCCTGCTCTGCGGAGGTTTCAGCCTGCGGGATTGGAATGGCTGCGACGAGCTGGACTTCTCGCTGCGATCGCCTCAGCAGATTTGCCACCAAATTCAACGCTCTGGCCCATTCCTGATAGCCCGATAAATCACAGCGAGGAGCTTGGAGCTGGCGCAGGGAGCCATCCTGAAGGGGGTCCGGTTCTGGTTCCGAACATTCTACAAATTGCTCTGGGATGGAGCGACGGGCGATCGCCACCTCTGGCAATTCCGGTGTAATACCGACGGCATCCGGCAAATCGGGCAAACAGACAAACGAAACATCCGGCAAGCCAAACAGATGGCCCACGCCATGCCAGGTGCGCGGATCGAGCGGCGATCCATCAAACATTCCTCTCATCCCAGGTTGATAGCCTGGAATCAGCTTGGCAATCTGGTTTAGTCGTTCTGCACTGCCGAGGCCTAAGGGCCAAGGATCATCCACCCGCACCACATAACAGCGTCGCCCCCCCTGAGCAAAGAAAGACCGCACCGCAGCCCCCAGATAGGTTGTAACCCGTTGGCGGCTCCCCTGAATCGGGCGACGCTCCCAGGCAAACAGGCGATCGAAGACATCCCAACTGTCGATGGGTACGGGCACATCCTTTAAAGTGGGTGGCCCAATCTCAACCCCAAGTTCGCTGGTTTGAGATTGGGCTGCTGCCCGTCCGTAGGGCGGTGACGTCCATCCCTGCTCTGTCAGCCATCGCTGCATCTCGCTGGACAGTGACGTATTGCGTCGTGCCACAAACCCGACAAAGCAAGCGATATCGACCCGATTGGGATGGGGGGCGATCGCCGGAGGTTGGGTTTCAAACAATAAACCAGTCATGGGAAACAGGGAAAAACAATAGGAGGCAGTCTTGACCGACACCAGAAATCGTAGGGGTTAGGCCACCTCCAGATCCATGCCTTCAATGGATAGAACCAGTTCCTCCATCGCCACATCTCCGCCGCCTTTGGCTGCTAGCGTTGGTCCCGTATATTTCATTGGCACAACGCCCCGCAGTTTCCAGGATTGAACGTCCTGTCCCGCTTCATTACGCAGGGTAATGACGACTTCTCGTTTAGCGCTCGGCCCATTACGAACGGTGTCTTGAATCCAGAGCCAGAGGTCGGCAGAGTTAATCAGACCCCGTTTCAGCGTCACGTCAGGATATTTGGCTAAGCCTGTGATCTTGCGAACTTGGTTTTCGCGTTCGTTGCCATTGCGGTATTCTGCGATCGCAATTTCAGCGCCCAATCCAGACACATCGGAAAAGCCACCCAGAACCGATTCCGGATCATTGGGGCCGTTCAAATTGACCAGAAAATTAAAGGCACCATAGGGTGTTGTGCGCGGCATGGGTAAAGTCCTCCAATTCTATGAATCAGGCTAGCTGCGGGCATCTGCGGTCTTCTGGCCAATGCGGAAGATGACAAATTCCGCTGGTTTCAGCACGGCCACACCAATCAGGCAAATCAAGCGGCCATTGTCGAGGTCATTTTGGGTCATCGTGGAGCGATCGCACCGCACAAAGAAAGCCTCCTGCGGACTGCCACCTAGCAACGCCCCAGATACCCATTCGTTGTAGAGAAACGCCGCAACCGTATCGCGAACATTGGCCCACAACCGCTCGCCATTGGGTTCAAATACGGCCCACTGCGTGCCTCGATCAATCGACTGCTTCAAGTAATTGAAGTAGCGCCGCACGTTAACATATTTCCACTCTGGATCAGAGCTAACGGTGCGGGCTCCCCATACGCGATAGCCTCGTCCAGTCAAGTATCGTAAACAGTTGATACCTAAAGGGTTGAGGCTTTCTTGCTGCGCGAAATTAATATCTTGCTCAAACCGTAAGGCACTCCGCACCACCTCATTGGCAGGCGCTTTAAATACCCCCCGCTCAACGTCATTGCGAGCATAAATCCCACAGACAAATCCAGACGGTGGTAAGGCAATCTCTCGGGGAATGCTAGCCACACCGGGACGAGAGAGCGGATTGGAAACAATCACCCACGGATAATATAGGGCGGCGTAGGTAGAATCAATCTGACTGCGTAGCGTCCGCACCTCTGAAAGTGCCTGATCAGCAGGGGTATCCAATACGGCAATGCGGTAGCGCTGTGTCTCAGCATGGGTAATTAAAGCGCCCCGAACTCCCTGTGCATCCGTCAGAGCAGAAGATCCGGGAGCCGCGACGATGGAAATGTCTTCTAGTTTGGTCAGTTCTTCTAGGGCTGCTTCGAAGGCGGCTTGGTTGGGTTCTACTCCGTCGTTGCCACCCGTGAGGGAAACAACCAACGTTTCATCTCCTTCAGCGGGAGCCAGAGCCGACTGGAGATTGAATGCAGTGATGTCATCGCCAATGTCAACCGCATAGGGATTTTGCAGGGCATCGGCTCGGCGGGATGGCGTGGCCGAGAGGACTTCCCCAATCCAACGGGGATGGCTGCGGTCGAAGCCCAGATCTTCGTAGGTGGTCTCATTCCCGTCCGCATCCCGCACAGTGACAGTCAGCGTCAGCAATGAAGCATTCTCTAAATTGTCGGTATCCAGATCGTCGTCACCATCATCGACCCAGGTATCACCCTGCTTGACATAAAAGTCTTCTCCAACCCTTAAAAGTGAACCTGCGGGAGCGGTTTCTGCAGTTTTAGAGCTGGCGATCGCCTCCACCTGTCGCACCGTCACCCGGCCATTTCCTGCTGTCCCTGGAAATCTGGCTATAAACTGAATCGTGCCATCACTCCCGCCCAGATTTGTCGATCGAGCTAAGCCGTCTGCGTTGGTGGTAGCTGCTGGGGTTGCAGGCTCCTCTCCTTCACCCTCCTCTCCTTCACCTTCTGGTTCTTCTGGCACTTCCGGCACTGCTGCTTCCCCTGCTATAAAGACTCGTGCTACATACAGCCGTGACCCTCCTTCATTGAAGTAGGCCCGTACCGCATGAGCCAAATAGTTGAGGCTAGACGAGTCCCCCAGGGTGAGGTTGGCTAACCCGCCATAAATTCGCTCAAAGTCAGCAAAGCTCGTTAACAGCTCAGGTGTTCCTGCTGTCGGGCCAGTGCGGGTCAGCCCCACAAAGCCCGTCGTACTGGTGCCGACTCCTTCTATTGACTTGGCCCGGAAGCTGGTTTCCTCAACATAGACGCCAGGGGCTAAATATTCAGGCATTGCCACATCTCCTTAGGGTTCACTGCAATGGGGGCATGGATAGGGGGAGGTCAGGTCAGGGTCACGGCCAGTTGCTCAGCGCGATCGCGTCCTGAGGCCAACGAATAGGTCAAACTGCCCGATCGCAGCTCTGTCTGTCGGGCCAGTAAGGCTTCTGGGTCGGGAAAGTAGCCCGGATTTGGGTCGGGTACCGTGGATAAATCTGCCGTTGCGGGAATGGTTTGCAAACTGGGGTCGAAGATGACATCCAAAGTGGCTTCTACTTCAATGGTGGTGACAGCATCACGGCCTGGGCTGATCGCAGTTTCCCAGTTCGTGACAGGAATGCCCGGAACTGCCACCAGCACTTCCCCGCGCCAATCGGCCTGAGCCATGAGATCGATTTCAGGATCGCTGGTTCGAGTCACGCGAATCACAGCCCAGGGGAGGCGATCGCCCGTATCTGCATCAGTCACCGTGGCACGAATCACAGCCCATCCAGGGGCAGTCTGGGCGATCGCCGTTGGATAAAGTCGCAGCGTAACAGGCTGAAATATTGAACTTGGTTCCTCAGCCTCAGCCAAATCTGGATTGCGGGGCAATTGAAGGGCGGCCTGTCTGGGTAGATAACGACCACTAGGATCAAATACTTGAAGCGTCACTATCACCGAAGCAATGCCATTGAGAGGCTGAACAAAATTGCGGATATATTCCTCAAAACCAGGAGCCTGCAAGAGAATGTAATAGCCACTCTGATTACGGATTAGCTTGAGGCCGGGAGCCTGCAAGTGAAGGGGAGCCAGAATTTGCAGGTTGGTAACGGCATCTACACAGCGAATAGCGGCAATAATGCGGCGATCGCTCTGTTCTAGCCACTGTAATTGCCTCATTGTCCCACCTCCTGTTCAGCCCAGGAAAATCGAGTTGCCAGTACTGGACGAGCATCCTCAAAGCGATCGGATTCAATTCGCACGACCCGGGCAATATAGGCCAAACTCAAGCGATAGGACGGTTTCAACGTATCCCAAATTCGCATCATGTCTTCATGGCTCATCTCCGCTGGAATCACTTGAATCACTTCACCCGGATTCCAGCCTGCATCCAACGTCAAATGAGACGCATCCAGCACCGGATTGAGGTGAAACTGACGCATAGCCCAAGCCAGAATGGCATGTTCTGCCAAGGCGCTCTTGGTCCAGACTGTCATCAGGTAGTGCAAATCTACTGATAGGGGTACTTCTTGCTGTCGTGATGTGCCGTTTATCTGCCGAGTGTTGCGGAGATGTTCGTTAATCGTGACCCGATGCAAAAAGAGCGAGAGCGTGATGCCTGGATCGTCCATATCGTCTAGCTCTCCGCTCGAAAGCAATCGAAATTCACAGGACGGAAAGGGGCCTTCTAGCTCTGGAGACTCTGGGTACGTATTTTGTAAATAGGTCACTAGAGAATTTCCGACCGAATGAATTGCTAATAGATTTGCCATAGCCTTGGTTGACCGGAGAGTCTACTCAAGCTCCTTCTGGATTGCCATCCTATATGAAGGCGAACTTAATCGTAGTCATAGCGCTAGTCTGCAATGGTCTACAAGTCACTCATTCCTGGTAACTCATTTGAGGTAGCACGTTTTAACTAGTTCATTTCAACGCCCCCCAATCATGTGACTTGCCTCAACAATTGGCCATCTTCTATCCTGATGCCAATCATCAGCATGTAGGCTCTTAGCTTTCCTCATAAGAGCCTGCGTGTATCCCGTCTTTCCTGCTATGCCCGTCTTTCCTGCTATGACAGAACGGCTTCACTGCGATCGCCCCAAACCCCAACGTCGAGTCTGCATCCTCGATCCGATGTTGGCTTTTTCGCGCTATGGGCTGATGTTGGTCAAGCACTTGGGAACGGTGCTAGAACTATGGGTCGGGCGTGAATTTTGGCACCTGCTCGATGCTGCTGAGCTTTATAGTCAGCGGCCAGAATTACTTTTACCACAGCACTTTGTTGCCTATTACAGTCCTGAAGTCGTTCAAGCCGCTACCCAAGAAATCCGAATGGCGATCGCCACTTGGAAGCAAGCTAGATTTGCAGGACCGATGCCGCTGTTCTGGTTTGGCGATCGCCCCTGGGAATCGGTTTTGCCAACCCCTATCCACGCCAATCTGTTTTGGCAGTGGGAAGCGCTGGCGCGATCGCTTGATGGTCAATTTCAGCATGGTACCGTTCCCGATTTGGCCACCTTGGCCTTTCGAGATGCGATCGCCTTGGCTGCCGTTCTGGAATCCGCTTTCATTCTGACTTACCAGCCTGCCAACGCCGAAATTTTTGAGCCGCCCGAAATTTGCCATAGCCTCGATTGCTGGCAGATTCCATACCAACTGCTGCCCTCTCACAATGCAGCCGTTGCCGCTGAGCAAGATTGGCTGAGCCATCTCCTAATGCAGCAGGGGCTTGCCAAACTCTTGTGGGCCAACGTTCACCTCTCCGTGCTGCACCTGCTCCTACCATCAGCCCAAGCCATTCAAGCTCAGATCCAGCCCGTCCAAGCCGCCAATATCCAAGTCACCAATTTAGATTCTGAAAGCTATTCAAGCCATACGTTTGAGGCTGATTTATGGCAAGGTTCCCAAGGCTTTTGGTATTCCATGCCCTGAATTTCTCAAATGGTAAACTTTTGTCACAAAGGTGAACCTTTGTCAAAAAAACCTTTGGTTTTGCCATTGGCGAGAATAGAGTGGAATAGCGTTACTTCAACTGACGGTTACACCGCAAAAGCAAATTTACAATTTCTCCGCCAAACCGGGGATCTTAACCTGATTTTGCTGATTTTTTTTAACATAGGTGCTTCCTACCTCTCTTTAATCATGACTTGGTTTAGCCTTCTTTAAGTGGTGCATCACGCGCTTGTTATCGAACTTAAGCAGTGTGGCTCAGTTGAAGCGGCGATCGCCACTCTGTTCTCAATTTGAGGTCCCCATGAGAGAACACATGCATCCAAAATCGCTGTGCCCTCACGGCTCTGATGTGTTTCCCGGCAATATGTTTCCCGGTAACATGTTCCCCGGTTTGGATATCGTTAATAAATTCACGGTAAAAAATTCTTGTTTTTTGATTGTTGCTTGCAAGAACCATACAAATATTGAGGAGGTAGAGATCTATCTGAAAACCAATTTAATTTCAGCCGTGAGTCACTTTAAAGCAGAAGGTCAACTTTATCTGATCATTAAAGAACCAAGTACTTCGCCTCGCCTTGATCCGCCTTTAAACACGGTTTTGACTGGCAGAGAATTGCAAATCGCCATGCTCGTTGCATTGGGGCTATCCAATAAACAAATTGCCAATCAGCTTCATATCAGCGAATGGACTGTTTCTGCACATCTCCGCCGCATCTTCATTAAGTTGGATGTGGATAGTCGAGCTGCGATGGTCTACCGCTGCGCCACGTTGATTCAGCAGATGCAGCAACACTATGAAGCTGAGCAAAATGAAGCTGAGCAAACCCACGAAGAGGATTCTACCCATCTGATCGAATGGCTCAGCCAGGATAGGGTCTGGCAACATATCTCTGAAACTAGTACTTTGTTGGGTGTCGCTTCCCCTTAATTGCGGTCCAACCCAAAGCGGCCTGAGTTCTGCAATAATCTCCCAAGTTCGGAAGATTTAGCTATAGCAGTAGAAGCCCCGCGCTCTGGCGTAGCCGAGAGTCGGGATGAATGCGAGCGAGTTGAGGATTCCATCCCAGAGTCGAATTCCAGGCACAGCGTGGAACAGCGACGGGGTGGATGAGGAAACGAGCAAATTCTCATGATAAAATTAGCACATCTTGACCATCCCTGCCGTAAGCGAAAACCAAGCTAATAGGTACATGTT
>JBGTGR010000025.1:0-78887 GCA_041746655.1 Elainellales cyanobacterium
GCACTTGGGCAGACGTTCTGAACCGGGCGAACCTGGGGATGGAAGTGATGCACGAGCGCAATGCTCACAACTTCCCGCTCGACTTGGCTGCGGCTGAGAGTGCTCCTGTTGCACTGCAGGCTCCTGCCATCAACGGCTAATCTCTAGCTACAACAGCTAGCAACAGCTACATAGATAGCTAAGCTTGAAGCGTCCTCTCCGGAGGGCGCTTTTTTCGTGTCATTTGGGCTTGGTTCCGTGCAGATGGCAACTTAAGGTCTAGGTCCAATACAGGATTTGGGCTTGTGGAAAGCGATCGCCAATTTCCCGTTCAAAAAACTGCCGCAGCGCTTTCATCGTGCAGGCTTCATAAACATACTTGAAGCCACCAAACTTGTTGCGCTTTGTGCTGCGAGTAGACTCATCCAGATCCAGCTTCGTGTGGGGATACCACTGCAACAGCACCTGCTTAGAACCCGGCGTAAAGCGGTGAGAAATCAGCTCAAACGTCAGGTCACAGTCAAAGTCTAGTGCAGCCTGGATTTGCTCCAGCAAATGAGTGTAATGATCTTGCCAGTCTTCAATAGGCATAATCGGGGCAATCACAACCCCAATCGGATAGCCACCGCCCCCTTGCGATCGCGGTAATGCTAACTTTCGCAGGGCTTGAATGCGATCGCCCACCGTCGCTGTTCCACCTTCAAACCGCCCAGAAACTGGAGCCGCATTTACACTTGCCCGACAGCGAGTATGGCCCTGGTGTGGCAACGTCAACAGCTCATCCACATTGTCGAACTTGGATACCCAGCGCAGATAGCCAGTTTGACGAGTGCCAAAGTAGCGAATACATTCCGCCAAGCTCCCTGTCAGATGCTCAATGCCAAGCGGATCAGTGTAACAGCTCACCTCAAAACTGGTGTTTGCTCCAGGCCGCTCATAGGCGGCTAGATTATCCAAAATCTGCGGTAGGTTAGCATAGGCTCGAATCACCGGAGGCCCTTGCAAACTTCCTGCCAAATAGCAGTACTGACAGTGAGCCGGACATCCTTCCGCCAAGTGAAACTGCCAATCTGCTGAAGGTGGAATCGGACTCAGCTTAAACTGACCCGGCGGAGCCGTCACGACTGCCAGGGTTCGCTTGGAAATATCGTATGTTTCGCGCTCCGTCTCCCCCCGCAGACCTGTCAGGCGATTGCGAGGCAGTTTCTCAACTGGAAGATCTAAAGCCTGAACCCGCTCCAAAATCTGCTGTCCCCAAGGTTCCTCCAGTGCAGCCGGGGTAAACAAAACCTGCTCCGGCAACCATAGTCGAGCCTTAAGATAATTCAACTCAGCATCGGACCCAGCAGAAACTCCAGAAGTTGCAATAGACAAGATAAAAACTCTATCTCAACGCTATCTCCATTGTGACGCACCTCAAAAAACTCAAAACTTTTTCCAGGAGAGGATTTTACGGCTTGAGGGGTAGGGTATCTGGGGTGGAAAGTGTGGGGTGCGGGGTGGCGAAGTGAAATGAAATGAATAGATGACTCTATAGAGCTTTTTGGGGAAGCTTTTAGGGATTGAACTCCAACGCAAAAAATGGGTGGGCCTTTATCCTTTCCACCGATACAGTAAAAGCAGAACTCATGTCCGCTTACCATGCCCTCCAACGCTAACCCTCAAGCCATTGAAGACTACGAACGCATTACCCAGGCGATCGCCTTCATGCGCCAAAATCTGTTGGCCCAACCCGACCTGGCCACCATTGCTCAACAGGTGCATCTCAGCGAATTTCATTTTCAGCGGCTCTTTACTCGATGGGCGGGCATTAGTCCCAAACGCTTCTTGCAATACCTGACGGTCGAGTATGCCAAGTCAAGAATTGCCCAAACACGTAATCTTTTAGATCTCACGTTGGATCTGGGCCTATCGAGTCCAGGACGGCTGCATGATCTGTTTGTCAACTTGGAAGCCATGTCGCCAGGAGAGTTTAAAGCTGGAGGTGCGGGTTTGCAAATTCAATACGGCGTTCACAATACTCCATTTGGCAAAGCTCTGATTGCAGCAACATCTCGCGGCATCTGCAATCTACAATTTTTCCAGCCGGGAGAGGAACAAGTCATTGAACAGGGTTTGCATCAAGCCTGGGAAAAGGCTGATATGGTCCGTGAGCAGGCTGCCACACAGGTATTGTGCGATCGCATTTTTGCTCCTCATTTAGTTAACTCTCCCCAACCTCTAACGCTCTGGGTCAAAGGCACCAATTTTCAGATTCAGGTGTGGCGATCGCTGTTGAAAATTCCAATGGGAGGGCTTGCTACCTATCGGGCGATCGCCACGATGATGGGTCGGCCAACTGCGGCCAGAGCAGTAGGAAATGCGGTAGGCAGTAATCCAGTTGCCTATTTGATTCCGTGTCATCGAGTGATTCGGGAGTCGGGGGAGTTGGGGGGATATCGTTGGGGCGTTGAGCGGAAGGTGGCAATGTTGGGATGGGAGGCAAGTTATGTTGAAGGTTTAAGCCTTGAGGAAACCTCAAAAACCCCAGATGGAGCGCTGCACGAGTGCATTGATGAGTCACACAAAGATTCGTAGAAGCGCTGAGCAGGAGAGAAGATTAGTTCAGAGCGCTGGGAGCACAGAAATTTTTCAGTCTTTTCTAGGGGCTTTCCCAGGAGCTACTTTCACAGGCTAAGAGGCGATCAAGAAGGGCGATCGCCTCTACATCTCCTGATTCCCGCACGGTTTGCTCACTTGAAATGTTGATCAATTCCATCCCCAACCGCACCAGAAAAGCCTGCTGAATTTCATCCGTCACTTGGGAAAGCTGGAGCCGTTCGAGATTGGCAGCGTAGGAGAGTTCTGAATCGAAGCCCAACTTCTCCACGATACTGTCAATTACGTAAGCCTGCTCTGGTCGAGCTTGGGCTTGCAGAGGGGCGATCGCCTGTTGCAAAATCTGTTCTTGCTCGGCGTTAGTCATTTGTTCTTGCAGCCACACTTCGACGGTAGACACAGGCCAGTCGGGGGTTTGGCCATCTACTTTGGCAAAGGCATGGGCTTCGGCGTAGGAGACTTCCCCATCATTGTTGTAGTCGGCAGATGCAACTGATTGACCAATGCGATCGCGTCCACTCAGTCCAGCAAAGAAGCTAGAGCTATAGTCGCGGTAGTCGGCTTCGTTGACTTCAGGAGTGCAGCCGACCGAGGGCCGAGTCTTAATGGTGGCAAAAAAGCCGCAGCGAGTTTGTAGCGCCACGGGGCGATCGGGATTGCCGCCTTCATAGATCAGGTTGGCGAATGATCCGGCGTAGCATTGAGCCATCATGGTGACAAAAGGCTTTTCGGAGGGTAGCTCGTCCAGCAGGGCGGCCAAGTCTTGCACGGTAAAGAACTCTGGCCCCCATAAAACCAGGGCATTGTTGTTGTCGTTGCGGGGGTTGAGGCTGCCATGTCCCGTGAAGTAGAAGAAGAGGGGGCGATCGCCTGCTGGAGATGCGGTGTCTTGTAGCCAGGAGCGCAGGCTGTCAGGGGTAGAGGTGCCGCGCAAGTGGGGAATTTCGGGGACTTTAAACTGTTCGTTGCCGTTGGGATCAAGGTAGCGAATCGTGGCGCTGCCGTCGTTGCCGTTGGCAAAAAAGACATCGGCCTCGGCAGGGTCAAACCCAAATTCTGTTAAGGTGCGCTGAAAATAGAGAACGTTTTTTTCGAGCGCAATTTCGGTATTTCGAGGAGTGCCCCCGCCTGCGAGAACAAGGAACTGAGGAGATGTGGTGTTCTGACAAGTTGCCGTTGTTGGAGGGCGGGTAGCTTGTTCGGTTGAAGATTTGAGATTGAAGAGGGCGATCGCTGGCGAAGAACTGACCAAGAAGGCCCAAGCCAATCCACTCAGTACCGAACAAAAACGAGTCGCAGCTTGCATCGTCAGTTCCTCCACAGGTAATCTAGTTCCTACTTTACCTGACTGACGCAATAAGACCGATTTTCTAAAGGTTCGTTGCTTTTTAGCTCCACAACAAAGCAGGTTGAGTTGGAATGGCTCTCAACTTGAATCGTACCGCCGATATGGTCGGTTAGTTTTTGCACAAGCGCCAATCCTAAGCCTGTGCCGCCCTGTCGCCAGCGATCGACTCCAGGAATTCGGTAAAACTTTTCAAAGATGCGTAAGCGTTCAGATTCAGGAATTTCAACCCCTGAGTTGCGGACGCTGAGCCGCAGTGTGGCCGTCTCTAAAGGGTTGATGAGCTGCACCGATAGCTCAATGGTTTCACCCGGCGGCGTGTACTTGCAAGCGTTATTCAAAAGCTCTGCCAAAATGCGGCTGAGGCAAGCTCGATCTGAAGTCCAGCTAGACAGATCGGGCGATAGCTTCAATTGAAGAGTTTGCTGGCGGTTTTGAGTGCGCTCTTGAAATGGCCCGATCAGTTCATCTAGCCAGTTTTGTAGATCAATGGCTTCGGGTTCTAACATCCTTGTTCCAGAGGCAAGCCGCTGCAAATCCAGCAGGTCGTTGATCAATTCGGCTTCTCTGGTGCATTCAGTCTGCAAGATTTCCATATAGCGATCGCGCCGTTCTGCTGTTGGCAACGTTTTTAGCATGTGAATCGCCATCCTCATATTGGAGATGGGAGTCCGCAACTCATGGGAAACGGTGCTAAGAAAATCATCTTTGAGCTGGTTGAGTTCTTCTAGGGCTTTGACTTCTACCTGCGCCGCTTGATAAAGGCGGGCCTGACGGATGGCAATCGCACATTGATTGGCAACCTGCGACACCAAACGAATTTCAGGTTCGCTAAACATGGCATCGCAATCGCGAAACAGCCGCAGTTTTCCCAAAACGCCTTGATCGTCAATAATCGGGCAAGCCAGAATAGCAAGTGCCGATCCGGTCTCATCCACGGCCTGCGTAGGCAACTGACAAAACTGGAGGCTTTGACCTGCGAGTACCTGTGGATAAATATCCACGAAATGATGGGTCAGCACACCTGCTAATTGGGCATTCACGGCGGCTTGATTGTACGCATAGGAGATCGTCATGGTGTCTTGCTCGACATCAAATAGCGCCGTATTGCAGGCATACACTTCTAAGCCACGCCCCAACTCCTCAACTGCCGTTTGCAGAATTTGATCCTCGTCTAAACTCTCTCGAACCTTGTCCGCAATGCGCTGGATCATCGCCTCGTAACGCAAGGCCTGTTGTAATTGAGCAGTCCGATCTTCAACTTGATGTTCTAGAATGCTATTGAGCTGCTGTTCGTGCTGATAAAGTTCTGATTGCTGAATGGCGATCGCCGCTTGAGTCGCCAACTGCTTGAGGAAGTCAATTTCTGAATCTTGCCAATTGCGAGGAGCATGACAGTGTTGGGCCACCAACAGCCCCCAGAGCATATCTCCT
Source organism: Elainellales cyanobacterium (assembly GCA_041746655.1). Lineage (GTDB taxonomy): Bacteria > Cyanobacteriota > Cyanobacteriia > Elainellales > Elainellaceae > JBGTGR01. The sequence goes on from JBGTGR010000025.1 coordinate 5,357, forward strand.
TGCAAAATCGGCACCACCAAATTTGCCCGAACTTGCAACTGTTTCAATAGCTCCACATGGCATGGTTCCAGATCTGCTGTGTAAATGTCAGCCGTCGCTAAAATGCGTCCTTTTTTGTATTGCTCTCCCTGAGTTTCAACAAAATAGGTATCGGTAATTTTTCTGCCCCAGATCGACTGGTAGCCTTCTACAACAGACTCAACAATGATCGTGCCGCTCCAGTCGGGTTGAAACTGGTAGATAATAACGCGATCGGTCTGCAAAAACTGACGAACTTCCGCAACCGTTGTATTGAGAATGTCATCTAGTTCGAGAGACTGCCGCATTTGAAGGGCGATCGCACCTAGCAATCTTTCCCGTTCGGCCATCTGTCGAAACCGAGTTTCACTCTCGCGGAGAGCTGTATTACTGAGCTGGAGCGCCTGTGTCCGCTCTTGAACCCGCTGCTCCAAAGTTTCATTGACCTGTTGGATCTCTCTAAACTTTTGCTGCAAACTACTCGCCATAAGACGAAAGTTTTTGATCAATAGGGCAAATTCTGTGATCTGACTTTGTGTCCAATGAATTGATTCTTGCTCAAGCAGTTTGTGGGGAAGATTGGTGGTTACAACGGCTAGTTGAGAGACAGGCTTGACAAGTTGACGACTGACCCACGTCGCTGCAAGTGGAGCAAAGCCAGAAATCAACAGCAAAATTGCCATATTTTGGGTATGAACCTGTTGAATCAGCCTAACGTGAGGGGCTGCAGCCATCTGCACAACCAGCGTCCAAGGGATCTCTGGACTAATAGTTGTTTCCTTTACAAAGCGAGAGTTGTACCACTTCACCATTACCAATGCACTCCCTGACTGAGGGAGCCAGTGGTAGCTTTGATCTCCTATTGGCTGCACCGTCCCATTTTCGCGCCAATTGAATGAGTGACGGCCAATCCAAGCTGCTTCTGTACTAGCAGCGACTCGATCTTGTTGATCAACCAATGTAATGTTTAAGGATTGATCGCCAACATTGGCTTGCAGTAGGGTCGAAATTCCGTTTAAGTCAATCTCGCCCAAAACCGCACCCACCAGTCTACCGTCTTGCAGCATTGGCACCCCCAACAGCGCCTTTGGTTCAGCAGTATTTTCAGACTGAGGCGGCGCTAATGCCAGAAACGATTGGGGCGATCGCTGCAGCTGCCTAAAATAGATGAGGTCATCAAAGTTGGTCTCACCTGGATTATCAGCTGAATCAACATCCAAGATTTTTCTTCCGGTCTGATCAAGAACATGGATATGCCGAAAATCTGGGAAAACGCGCTGGGCAAACTCTGCATTCTCTCGCAATATTTCACCTGAAATAGCATCGTTCATGGCCAACCGGCTAAGCTCACTGATGGCGTTTAGCCGTCGCTCATACCAATCACTCACTTCAACGCCCAAGTAACGAGTTGCATCACTCAGGTCCAGTCGCACTGTTGACTTCAAGTCATTGACCACCTGATGGCTTGCCAGCACGATCAAAATCAAGGTGGGTGCCATCACAAACGTAACTAGCAAGTTAAACACAGTTTGCTGTAGTGAAAGCGTCTGGATCGCAGGCGGACGAGCAACCCAACGGTGAATTGGCAAATGCGTCAACAATAGACTAGCAATCAGAGCATTGAAGATACCATTGACAGGCTGCTTGAATAAAATAATCAGCGCTTGAGCTGGAGCAACATTGAGGAAAACAGTGTAGAACAGCCAAACGAGTGGCATCCCAACCAGCAACCAAAATGCAGCATCTAATAAAACAATATTCTGCTGCTGGCGGCGGTGAAACTGGCGACGGTGAAACAGCCAGCCGACAAAGAATGCTTCAATTGTGAATGTCACAACGGTATAGGGATGGTGCCAGAGGAAATAGGTACACAATCCTGCAACAAATCCGGCCAATGTTCCCCAGCGAACGCCATAGAGGCAGACTACGATCCAGACGGCAATTGAGCCAAACAAGAAATCGACATCAAAAAAGAGAGTCCAGCGAAAGTAGTTTCCTAAAAAGCCAGCAATAATCAGTAAGAGCAATCCTGATAGATGCCGCTTAGAGGTTAGTTTTGCCATGCAGTCCTTTGCTAAACGCATCTGGCCTGTCCTTCGCCTATTTAGAGATTTAATGGAAGTTCAGCACTTTTCAGACTCATCAAAGTTGCTCCTCTATATGAATCTATTGTGCTGAATATTCCTTATTAGTACCCAGTTTGGATAAATATCTAAGAGTATGTACAGGAAACGAAATCCTTTGATTCTCGATTTCAAACTTGGGAGCGGTGAATGGCTGCCAAAAACGCAGAGGCGGCGGGGGCAAAAGGGGATAGTTCGCGCTCGGTTTGATCTTGTGATCAATTGAAGATGGGACCGACAGAATTGCAACAGAAAAGTCATTCTGAAGGAGGAGGCTTTAGATCCAATGTTTTTGATCATGCCACACACCCAATGGTTAGGTGTTCCCCTGTGCTTAATTCCTCAACCGCTGTTGTGATGTATCCATAAGATTCCAAACGTTTCAGCAATGGATAAATTGCCCCCTAGTTGACGCTGATACAGCCACTCACAAACAGTTTGAGCGGTTGCTTGAGGCTATATCCATACAGAGATTCTTGCTGTAATAAGCCTCGGGTCACTCGTTCCAATCTTCAATTTTGGGTTGATCTTCTCATTTCAAATTGATATACCTACTAAGAGCACTGTATTTACAAAGCGTAATATTTTTAGTCATACTCTTCATACTCCTTACCCCCTGCTAAGTTCAATGCTGCACTCCTCTACTCCGATTTTGGCGATCGCTCCACCTAGACTTACTGTGGCGATCGCCAGTCGATTGTTGCTTTGTGGCATCTTGTTGAGTTCAGCGGGTTGCAGTTTGTTGCCAGGGAGAGAGGCCGAAGCCCAGCCCACCCGCTCAGGTGGACGCGAAGACTCGGCGATCGCCGTTGAAGCCATTCGAGTTCAGACGGGTTCTCTAGAAGAAGAGCTGGAGTATACGGGCACCACCGAGCCCTTTCAACGGGTTTCGCTCCGTTCCCAGGTAGAAGGGCAGCTTTTGGGTCTCAGCGTCGATGTGGGAGATGCCGTTGAGCAAGGACAGGTGTTGGCCCGCCTCGATGACAATATTTTGCTCACAGATGTCAATCAGGCTCAGGCCGAGTTGGCGGCACGGCAGTCGGAAGTTGCCCAAGCTCGCGCCCAGGTGAGTGAGGCCCAAACGCTAGTTGAGCAAGCTCGGGCCGAGCTTCAGCAAGCCCAAGCCGATGCCGACCGTCTACAGCAGCTTGCGGAGGAGGGGGCGATCGCCCAACAGCAGGCCGAACTAGCGCAAACCACCCTACGAACAACAGCGCAAGCCTTGCGATCGGCAGAAGAACAGGTTCGCAGTCGAGAGCAAGCCGTGATCGCAACTCAGGGACGAGTCACTGCACAGCAAGCTGTTGTCGCTCAAACTCAGGCCCGCCAGGACTTTACAGCGTTGTCATCTCCGATCAACGGCGTCGTGCTCGACCGTGTGACCGAACCGGGTAATTTGGTGCAGCCCGGAGCTGAAGTGCTGGCTTTGGGAGACTTTAGTTCGGTCAAAGTGAGAGTACAGATCTCAGAGCGCGAACTAAGCCAAGTTCGGTTGGGGCAAGGTGTTCGCGTGCGGCTAGATGCCTTCCCCGATCAGGAGATGATGGGAGAAGTGACGCAAATTTCCCCAGCAGCCGATCCCACCGCCCGCCTAGTTCCCGTCGAGGTAACGATTCCCAATCGGGGCCGTCAGATTGGCAGTGGTTTGCTGGCGCGGGTACGATTCACAACCGATGGGCCGTCAATTGTGGTGCCTCAAGGTGCCCTAGAGGTGGGCGAGGATGAATCGACCCTCTTTATTGTGCAAGAGCAAGAATCCAGCGAATCGGAGCCAACAGTAACCGCTCGCCCAGTACAGGTGGGCAATCAGTCAAATGGACGGGTCGAAATCTTGGCCGGAGTAGAACCCGGAGACGCAATTGTGATCCGCAGCAGTCGGTCACTGTCCGATGGGAGCCCAGTACGGCTTAGCGTGCTCTCAGACCTCTAATCCAGATCTGCAACCAATCCTATTTCTCCTACCCTATGCAATCCTTCCGACCGAGCCTCAGACCATCCCCTTAGGAATCTTTCACCATGCAGGACTTGCGACCATCAGGCCTGAGTATTAGCACCATTGCGATCCGACGCCATATCGGAACGCTGGTGCTGACGATCGCCGTTATCGTCTTGGGTATTTTCTTCATCACTCGCCTGCCCGTCGATCTGTTGCCTTCGATTACCTATCCCCGGATTGGGGTGCGTCTAGATGCGCCCGGTGTTTCGCCAGAGGTGGCCGTTGACGAAATTACTCGTCCTTTAGAGCAGGCACTCTCCGCCACAGAGGGCGTCACGCAGGTCTTTTCGCAGACGCGGGAGGGGCGCGTTAGCCTAGATCTCTATTTTCAACCCGGTGGCAACATTGACCAGGCGTTAAATGATGCTACTGCCGCACTCAACCGCGCCAGAGGCAACTTGCCTAGCTCCGTGGAGTCCCCCCGATTATTCAAATTTGACCCGTCTCAGCTCCCAGTGTACGAGTTGGCCCTCACGTCGTCTTCTCGCCAAGGCGTTGACCTGCGGGTATTTGCAGATGAAGAACTGGCACGAGAGCTTAACACGATTCCAGGTGTGGCTGGGGTCGATGTCTCCGGTGGGGTGCAGGAAGAAATTCAGGTCAACCTCGATCTGAACCGCCTTCAAGCACTAGGCGTTGGCCTGACTGATGTTCTCAATACCCTTGATGCTCGGAATGTAGACATCTCTGGTGGCAGGATTCGGGGTGGCGATGCGGAGCCGCTCACGCGAACAGTGGGACGGTTTGCCGACTCTAGCGAGATTCGCAATCTAATTTTTGAGAACAGTGGTGACCCACCGCAGCAAGTGTATCTGCGAGATTTTGCAGATGTGATTGATGGCACCGAAGACCAACAGGTTTTTGTGTTTTTGAATGGTGAGCCTGCTGTCAAGGTCAGCATTCAAAAGCAGCCTGATGCGAACACAGTCACGGTGGTAGAAGGTGTCAAGCGACGGCTAGAAGAGTTGCAAGCTAGCGGCCTGATTTCCGATGATGTGGTGCTGACGGCGACGCTCGATGAGTCTCGCTTTATTCAAAACTCGATTCAGAATGTGGCGATCGCAGGCTTATCGGGGGCTGGACTGGCGGCGATCGCCGTTCTTCTGTTTTTGGGCTCCCTGCGCCAAACGCTCATCATTGTGATGGCCATCCCATTGGCAACCCTGACAGCCGTGCTCCTGATGGGGATATTTGGCCTGTCGATCAACGTTTTTAGCCTGGGCGGTCTGGCCTTAGGCGTGGGCATTGTGGTCGATAATGCCATCGTTATGCTCGAAAACATTTCCAAAGGGGCTGAATCCATTACTCGAAACAGGAATGGAGTTGGGAATGGGAACGGGAATGGCAGCAGCAATGGAAACGGGCACGGCAATGGGAATGGAAAAGGCAGTGGAAACGGTAATGGGAATGGAAAAGGGCGGCGACGACAGCTGATTCGACAGGCCGAACAAAGTAGCCGCGAGTTGGAGTCGGCGTTGCTGGCCTCAACCACAACAAACCTAGTGGCTGTGTTGCCGTTTTTGCTAATTGGTGGGTTTATTGCCCTGCTGTTCAACGAACTGATTTTGACGATCAGCTTTGCGGTGGCGGCATCTTTGATTGTGGCGCTGACAGTGGTACCGTCCTTGACCTCCCGCTTGCTAGCCATCTCTTGGTCAAGCCGCATTGGTCAGTTTTGGCTCATCCGCCAGTTTCAGCAACGTTTGGAGATTGCAACAGCTCGCTATGCCCACATCCTCACCTGGGTTGTGCAAAGACGAGTGCTGGCGATCGCCCTAGCTTTTGTCATCTTGGGCGGTGGCAGCCTACTGATGGTCGGCAATGTTCCCCAGGAGATCTTGCCCCGGATTGACACAGGTCAAGCAAGGCTGTTTGCTCAGTTCCCTCCCGGTACGACGCTGGCCCAAAACCGTCGAGCCATGGAAGCCGTCGATCAGCTGCTACAAGACCAACCAGAGACAGAATATGTGTTTACCACCTCTGGCGGCGCTTTGTTTGGCAGCAACACCAGCGAGAATGCACTGCGTGGGTCTTCAACGATTACGCTGCGGCCCGACACCAACGTCAATTCATTCTCGGATCGGATGGGGCGGGAGTTTCAGCAGCTCAACTTGGTTGATGCTCGCCTACGAATCAGCCCCGAATCAGTGCGCGGTCTGACGCTGAGCAACTCTCCCGTTCGGGCCGACATTGACTTGGTGCTACAGGGAACAGATACAGAGACGCTCACCCAGGCTGGGCGGCAAGTGCTAGCCGCATTAGACGAACAGGCGTCGTTAGCGCAGTATCGCCCGGATGCAGAGGAGCCTCAAGCCGAAGTGCAGATTCGTCCCGATTGGGCACGGGCAGCAGATTTGGGCCTGACCGCACAGGCAATCGGTAACACCATCCAAACTGCGCTGGAAGGATCGGTGCCGACACAGCTCCAACGGGGCGATCGCCTCGTCGATGTCCGGGTTCAGCTCAGTCAAAGCGAGATTCAGCGTCCTAGTCAGTTGCGGCAGATTCCCCTATTTACAAGCGGCAATCAGCTAGTGCGGCTGGGAGATGTAGCTCAAATCAGTGCTGATCAGGCTCCGGGCGAGATTCAGCGAATCAATCAGCGCCAGGTATTTTTGATTGCCGGATCGCTTAGCGATGGAGCCAGCCTCGGCAATGCGCTCACCGAAGCCGAGCAGATTTTAGCTGATTTGGATTTACCAGAAGGCGTGACATTCTTACCCAGTTCGGCAGCTGAAACTAACGACCAGCTACAGAGTTCACTGGTAATTTTGGGAAGTCTGGCCGCCTTTTTGGTCTTTGTGGTGATGGCGGTGCAGTACAACTCGCTGATCGACCCGCTGGTGATTATGCTAACAGTGCCCTTGGCCTTGGCAGGCGGAATCTTTGGTCTGTTCATCACTCAGACAGCAATTGGAGCCACGGTGATTGTAGGTGCCGTGTTGCTGGTCGGCATTGTCGTCAACAACGCCATCATCCTGGTGGAGCTAGCCAACCAAATCCGAGAACAGGAGGGGCTAGATCATCAATCTGCTGTTCTGAAGGCTGCACCCCAACGGCTGCGTCCCATTTTGATGACCACTGTGACCACCGTTTTGGGTCTTTTCCCTCTGGCTTTGGGAGTCGGTGAGGGCTCGGAGTTCTTGCAGCCTTTGGGGGTGGTAGTCTTTTCAGGCCTTTCCCTAGCGACTGTCTTAACCTTATTTATCATTCCCTGCTTTTACACGCTGCTGCACGATCCCCGCTGGACCCGCTGGCTGCGACGCTATCAACGCCGCAACCGCCCCTCTGTGCTGTCTGCTTCACAACCTACGGGCTCAAGACGCTAGAGGTTGATCCGGCACTGAAATTTAATTCAGGAAACCAATGCAGGGTAGAGGGGAACTGCAAGAAGGGAAGGAAACAAGCAATTCGGCTCAATCCCCCTGATCTCCAGGTAGTTGATCAGGGGTGCGGGAAGCCCCATTGAGCTTTGCGGTTTCATCGACTTCAGGAGCAGTGCGAATCCGGTTAAGTTGGCCCAAGGCCCAGCGGGCTGTTTCCTGCACCTCTACATCGCTATCCTCGGCGGCATGTCTGAGCAGTTGACTGATCTGCGCCACCTGATCGTAAACACGTGTCAGGTCTCGGATGGCGTTCTTCCGCACGTCTGAGCTTTCGTCTTGCAGGGAGATCATCAACGCGCGATTCATGGGTTTGAGTGTCCGAACGCCAATCTCCGAAATCGCAGCCAAAATTAAACTGCGTTGGTTGGAGTCAGCATCTATCATTAAATCGACTAGCGGCTGGATGGCGGTAGAGTTGCCACGCTGCCCTAACTCCCAGATAGCCTTACGTCTTTGGGGCAAGTTGGGGCTACGCAAGTCGCCAATCAGTTCGTCAACGATGTTGACCTTGGCCAGACGAGTGGTCTCCCCGATAGGCATCATTTCGGTGTGTCGTGAGGTTGGGGTGTGGGTCTGCCGTGTTTCTGTCTCTACTCTTTCAGTGTCGGCTTCTTCAAAAGAGGGTTGGTCATCCAAGTTGATGCCCACTTCAACAATGGTTGGATCGCTATTGAAGACAGGTGCGGGTTGAACGGAGAGGGGCGATCGCCCAGGGCTAGCTTCACTAGGTGTTCGGGGCGATCGCGTCTTTAAAGCTGAAGGGAAAGCTGAAGGGCTTTGATTGCCCCTCATCCGAAAAACAACGCCTCCGATGACTCCAACCAGTGTCAACACACCAATTCCCCATCCCAACCAGGCCGAACTGCCGTCTTCAGCAGTAGCGGGTTCGGTGGGGGCGGTAGGTGGTTCGGTGGGTGGTTCGGTAGGAGGCTCAGTGCCGAGGGTCGGATCTACCGCGAGCGGGCCAGTTGGCAAGAATAAATTGGCTTGCGCTTGATTAGCTTGCGCCTGATCAGGCTGCTCAAAACCAGATTCGCTCTGACTTGGGTTGGCTCGCAGGCTACGCCAAGTTTCCGCACCAACCTGACCATCCACCGTTAGATTCATTGTTTCTTGAAAAGCTGCCACAGCTGTTTGGGTTGTTTCTCCGTAGATGCCGTCTATCGGCGCATCGTAGTAGCCTAATGCTTGCAAGCGGGTCTGCAACTCATTGACGGCTTCGCCCTGACTGCCCAACGTTAGAGTCGGAGAAGCTGGGGTTGATAGGGCGACCTGAGCAGTTTGCCATGGGCCGGAGATGGGCGTCTCAGAACCCACCAGAGGTGCAGACAATTCAGCATTGGGCCATGTGGATCGAGAGCCGTTGCTGGGGGCGTTTGTAGGCATGTTTGTAGGCATCGCTGCCAAACCAGGAGTGACGCCCAGATAGCTTGCACAGGTTATAAACAGAAGGGCAAAACGGTGAGACATAGTGATTGGAATTATCAGGAAAAGCGTAAACCTAGTGCTTTAACAACAACTTTAAGCCCAAGCTAGCTCAATCTGAGTTTTTCCTTTCATGATGTTGAGTGAGCTAGTCTATGAAGAACTCTAACCGAACATCTGCTAGAAAAGGTGTGATTCCAGTATCTCAACGTAGGATTTTCATAAAGATATAAATTTTTGCTCGGTACAAACAACTATATCCATCACGTTGTAGGTCTGTGAAATTCCCAATCTTGTCCAAAAAGCTGGAAATCTCAAGATTTTGGGGTGGGATTCGTGAAGCTAAGAAATGCTTTCAGATTTTGATGGGGTGAGGGCTTGCGATTCTAAAGAGGCAGCCTGGGAGGGGTCAGCCGCGGTTGGCGGTGCTGCAGGTTTAGACCCAAAGCTTGGGTCAGACTGTTGTGGCGATCGCCCCTTGTTAAAGCGGTTAAAGCGCTGTGCCAATGCCTCCCGTTGGTTGACGAGATAGATGCTAATCAGCGTCAAAAACACCCCAAATGACTGCAGGGGGCTCAACACTTCAGCGAGAAATAAATTGCCAAACAGCAGTGCAAAAATTGGCGTCAAAAAGGTTAGCGCACTCAGGCTAGTCAGGTTGCCACTGGAAGCAAAGTAGAAAAACAGACCGTAGGCGATCGCACTACCAAAAATCGTGGCGTAGGCCAGTGCTGTCCAGTCCAATAACTCCAAATGCACCCACTGCTCAGACTCCCATACGCCCGAAAACATAAACAGCGGAATCCCACCGATGACCATATGCCATCCAGTTGCTGCAATCGGGTCAGCATGGCGACAAACATATCGCACCATGACGGTGCCGACCGCCATCGACAGCGCCGCCAGTAGCATCAGCCATTCACCGCTTTGAAACAGTTGCTCAACCAGATTTAGCCCCACCTGACTGCTAATAAAATTCACATTGCCTTGCAGCAGATTAAAAATCCAGTCGTCAGGCAGCCCCAATAGGCTAATGCCAATCACCCCAAACAGAAGGCCCAGCCAGCCCCAAGCCCCCACCTGTTCGCCAAACAAAAACCGAGCCATGACAGCAACGGCTAGCGGCTGCGAGTCAATCATGACTGAGCCCAGCCCAGCCCCAGTTCTCTCCAAGCCTTCAGCCAAAAAGCCTTGAAAGCAGGCTCCATCGATCAGCGCAAATAGGCCAATCCAAGCCCAGGCTTTCCAGCTCTTAGGCTGAGGGCGGCCCATCAGGACAGCCGCCCCAATCACCATCAGGCCTGCGGGCAAGAGCCGCACACCCGCCATAAATAAAGGCGTCGTCTGAGGAATAACGCCCTTCATCGCCACCATCGCCGTCCCCCACAAAAAGAAGGGTGCGATCAGGAGCAGAGGCGCAAAGGGCAACCTAGATTCGGTGAGTTTGGGCTGCATGGGCGTTTAGTGCATTTCTCCCGATTTTACCTAATTATGTAGTTCTGTGTAGTTGTATTAAGGAAATTTGGGAAGTGCGGGGGGCGATCGCACCGGCTCCTCCTCCCCGCAGAGGCGCAGGCTCGTTTCTCAACTCAAGTGCCGAAATCATTTCTCCGAAGGGCCTACGAATAAGGCACACTAGAATTTAGGGCTTTATTTCACTTCCATAGGATGCCAAGCTCCAACCAACTCTTAATCATTTGTATTGTTAACTGCCCATGATTTGGCCCTTTAGACGGTTTCAGAAACAGATTGCTCGGATTGAGATCACAGGAGCCATCGGTAGCTCGACCCGTAAACGAGTCTTAGAAGCGCTCAAGACGGTAGAAGAGCGGAAATTCCCAGCCTTGCTGCTGCGGATTGATAGCCCAGGGGGAACGGTAGGCGATTCCCAGGAAATCTATAGCGCCTTGATGCGGCTGCGCGAAAAAGTCAAGATCGTGGCCAGCTTCGGCAATATCTCCGCTTCGGGCGGAGTTTACATTGGGATGGGGGCAGAGCATATTGTTGCAAATCCTGGCACGATTACGGGCAGCATCGGCGTAATTTTGCGGGGCAACAACATTGAGCGCCTTCTCGACAAAATTGGAGTTTCCTTTAAAGTCATTAAGTCTGGTCCCTACAAAGACATTCTGGCCTTTGATCGCGAGCTAACAGAACCTGAAAAAAACATCTTGCAAGAGCTGATTGACACAAGCTATCGGCAGTTTGTCCAGACTGTAGCAGATGGCCGCAGCCTAGCCGTTGACGCGGTGAGGACTTTTGCCGATGGTCGCATCTTTACAGGAGAGCAAGCGGTTGAGCTGGGCGTTGTCGATCGCCTCGGCACCGAGGAAGATGCACGCCGCTGGGCTGCCGAACTCGTAGGACTCGATCCAGACAAGACGCAATGCTTTACTCTAGAAGAGCGCAAAAGCTTCTTAAACCGGATTTTTTCGAATAATAGTCAGGCCGGAGCGGGGCTGATGGCTGGAGCCGAATGGATAGAATTTGAGCTATCGACCAGTGGGCTACCGCTGTGGCTCTATCGCCCCTAAAAGGACTGTGAAACTTTGATCTGGGGCCATATTAGCAAATTGTCATGACTAGAGGCTTAAATAGACTAAAGAGCAGCCTTTGCTCATGGCTTTGATTGCAAACAATCGTTTGACAGGGAGGAAGTTGGCGTGGAGTGGAGAGTTCGGGCAATACGCGGGGCAACAACCGCCTCTGAAAATTCAGTTGAGGCGATTCGTGAGGCGGTGACTGAGCTGCTGGATGAGCTGGAAAACCTCAATCGGCTCGACCCAAACCACATTATCAGCGCCACCTTCTCGGTGACTCGCGACCTGGATGCTGTTTTTCCAGCGGCGATCGCCCGTGAGCGTCCCAACTGGGAAAATGTTCCCCTGTTAGATGTTCAGCAAATGCATGTGGTCGGCAGTCTAGAGCGCTGTATCCGCTTCCTGATTCACATCAATTTACCAGAACCCTTTACCGCTGTGCATCACCCTTATTTGCGTCATGCAAAAAGCTTGCGACCCGATTGGAGTATCGCAGTTTCGAAGTAAGGGTTCGGATTAAAGGCTCGAAGTAAGGGTTCGAACGAAAGGTTGAAGATTTGGACTGAGAAGCCTTTTTTCGCCTTGGTATTTCACCTTGGTAGCATTGGCTTTTCAGTTTATGGGAGGACTACAACAGGCCGTCTTGCTCGATTTCCTCAATCACCTGAAGGCCGCGCGGATCTCCAAGCTTCAAAATCGCCAACTTCGCATCTTCGCGCACGCCCATTTCTTCATCTTCAGCAAAGGCTTCAATCAGGGCATCGATCGCCGTCGCATAAACGATATTGGATGGTAGCTCTCGACAAAGTTGGCCAATCGCCCAACCGCAGTTGCTCCGAACGGCGGCAATCGGGTCGCGACGCAAAGCTTCAATCAGGGGAGGAATCGCGGCAATCACGACTTCGTACCCAACATTCGCCATCTGAGCCAAGGCGCTAGCCGCCCAAAGACGCACAGCAGAAATATCAGTTTTGAGCGCATCAGTCAGCGGCCCCAAAGCACGGCGATCGCGACAGTTGCCCAACGCCCAAACAATACCTTTCCGGACATAGCCATTCCAGTCGCGATTGAGCTGCGCGATCAGCGGCTCGACAGCATCCCGACTTGGATTGCGGCCCAACCCATAGGCAGCACTCACACGAATCAGCGGACAAGCATCGGTTAGCAATGCAATCAGCTGTGGAATCGCCCGTTCATCTTCCAGCTCACAAAAAGCTCGCGCCGCCAACATACGCTGCTGGTTTTCTGATGCCGACAACAGCTTCAGCATCACATCGGGGTCTGGCTTCGGAATTTCCGACTCATCACGAATCGGCCCCATTTTGTCTAGGGGGCTCTCCAACTCCAGCTCGGCGTCTAGTACAGTCAGATCGTCATCGTCATACATAATGCCACTTTACCGCAAAGCTGCGGCTGAACAGATGCCTAAATCAAGATCTGTTTGAGTTGTTCCATCCTCGGGTTTAGCAGGAGAAGCCAGGAACTTCCCAAGGGTTTAGAATTAACCTTTCTACGGTCTTATCTAGTAGGGTCTTATCTAGTGGGATTCTAAGCGCAACTAGAAAAATCGCCTCAAAGTACCCTGTTGTACTCCAAAATATATGTTGAACCTTGTCCAGCCCCCGCCCCGCATCAAGTTACAGGTGCTCTGTAATGCGAGCAGGAAGTTGTCTGTCAGGAGGCAGCACCCAAGACGGTAATACGAATTTTGCCCAGATTGGATTGATAGAGATAATCGAACTCTAATGAGCATTTCTACTTCCGTACTGGAAGAGCTATTACAAAAAGTACCTGGATTGCGGCCTCAGCTCTATTTCAAGTCTTCCTTGACTGCGCTATCCCATGCGATGGAAGATCAGGTCTTGGCCGGAGCCAGACCGTTGCTGGTGATTGCTAGCTTCCAACAGGAGCGATTTTATCGCCAAGAGGCTCACCGTTATCTGCGGATCTCTGAGCTGACGCCGCAGGTTTATGTCTTAGCAGCCCCTGAAACCAGCTTCACAAGCTGTTCTGACCGCTATGAAAGGATTGCCTTCGATCTAGATGATCAGCTCAGCCATGAGTGGCATCTGATTGTGATCGGCTCAGACTATTCTGCCTGCTTGGTTTGCCGAGAGCGGCAGGCTCCCTTCCCCGAGTCCGCATCTGGACCGCTCGCAATGGATCAAACTCGTCGCTTTGAAGGGGTTTGGACCTTCGATCGCTACGTCTGCTGTCAGGCGGCTGAGATTTTGCTTGATCGGATTCAGTGTTACCGTCCAGAGTTGGCCGATAAGACGGCAGAAGCGAAGTCTCAGTTTTTAGTGAATGTGCCTGTGACAGTGCAGGAGGCCACGCCGGATCCGTTTGCTCAGCGGCTAGTGACATACTTACAAGCGGGCCAATATAAGCTGCTAAAGGCTTATCGTTCGATTGCTGAGCAAGAACGCAAAGAACGTCTGGTCAACTCCATTACCTCTGCTATCCGGCGATCGCTCAACCCTGCCGAAATCTTCAACGTTGCAGCGCAAGAACTCGGGCAGGCGATGCAGGCTTGTCGCTGCCTAATCTATCGCTGCAAGGCTACCGATAAGACCGCCATGATTCAGTACGAATACCGCACGAATCAGCAGCTCAGCTCCTTGATCGGTCAGACTTGGCCTATTCAGAGTAATCCACTCTTTCAGGAGGTGATCAAAAATCAGGAGTCGGTCACGATCACAGATACTCATGCGCCGACTGACTTTGACCTGAAGTCGCTTAAGCCCGCCATTAAGCGCTGGCAAATTCGCTCCTGGTTGATGACGCCTGTCGTTCATCAAGGCCGCCTGTTGGGAATGGTCGAACTGCATTACTGCCATACTGAGTCTCACCATTGGCCCGAAGAAGAACTGCGACTGGTGGAGGCGATCGCCACCCAGCTTGGAATTGCGCTGATCCAGGCCGAAGCCTATGCCAACCTAGAAGACCTCAACCAACAGCTAGAAGCCCTAGAGCGCACGCGTAGCAACTTAATTGCCATCACCGGGCACGAATTGAGAACGCCCCTCTCAACGATTCAAGTCTGTTTAGAAAGTTTGGCCAGCGAGCCCGATATGCCTGCCGAACTCCAGCAAGTCATGCTCAGCACGGCGCTAACCGATGCCGAACGAATGAGAAAGCTTGTTCAAGACTTCATCACTCTGTCGCGGCTAGAAAGTGGTCGGGTGGAATGGCATCTAGAGCCGCTTTCCTTTGAAGAATGTATCGATTTAGCGCTGAGCAGCATTCGGACTCGCCAAGTAGAAGGCGGATTGCCTAGCATTACGGCTGATGTGCCGCTCGAGCTACCGTTGGTGCAGGCCGATGGTGAATGGCTCGTAGAAGTGCTTCGCAAGCTCCTAGAAAATGCCTGCAAGTTTACAGAACCAGAAGGGGAAGTGCTGATCGAGGCCAAGCAAAACGGCAACAGTATGTTAGAGGTGACAATTCGCGATACAGGACGGGGAATCGAGCCCAATCGCCTTGAGACCGTATTTGATCGGTTTTACCAGGAAGAGGGCGCACTGCGGCGCACGGCAGGCGGGACAGGCCTAGGATTGGCAATCTGTCGCCAAATTGTGCGAGGGCTGGGCGGTCAGATCTGGGCTGAATCTGGCGGACGCGATCTGGGCAGCGCATTTCACTTTACGGTGCCAATTGCAGATGAAACCTCTACAGGATCTAGTGAACCGCCGCTCACCGTTCATTCACGGGTGCCCAATCGATCTCGGCGGACTTCTCGCAGTCGGGCCACCCTGACTTAGGGCGAGTAGGCGTGATCCATCAGCCTCTCTCTGCCAGGGCTGGGGCGCAGAACTTAAAGGTTTGGCAGCAGGCTGGAAGACTCGAACGAAGACGTGCAACTTCTGAAGGAATTAAGGAATGAATAAATTCTGCCCCGCTTCCTATTAAAATATGTAAAGAAACTGAGCGAGATATAAGGACAGCATGCGAGTTGCGATCGTTGGGGCAGGCTTAGCGGGTATGGCCACCGCCGTCGATTTGGTAGACGCTGGGCATGAGGTGGAAATTTTTGAATCGCGCCCGTTTGTGGGCGGCAAGGTGGGGAGTTGGGTTGATCCCGATGGCAACCACATCGAGATGGGGCTACATGTCTTTTTTGGCTGCTACTACAACTTGTTTGCTCTGATGGAAAAGGTCGGGGCAATCGATCACCTGCGGCTCAAGGAGCATCAGCATACGTTTGTCAATCGAGGAGGACAAACCGGAGCCTTAGACTTTCGCTTCATTACGGGGGCTCCATTCAACGGACTGAAGGCGTTCTTTACGACATCTCAACTGTCGTTGCAGGATAAAGCGCAGAATGCGATCGCCCTTGGCATCAGCCCACTCGTTCGAGGCCTGATCGACTTTGAAGGCGCAATGAAAACCATCCGCTCTCTCGATAACATCAGCTTTGCGGACTGGTTTCGGCAGCATGGTGGTTCCAACGGCAGCCTCAAGCGGATGTGGAACCCAATCGCCTATGCCTTGGGCTTCATCGACACCGAAAATATTTCGGCCCGCTGCATGCTGACCATCTTCCAGTTCTTTGCGGCCAAAACCGAAGCCTCGATCCTGCGGATGCTAGAAGGCTCACCCTACGAGTATCTCCACAAACCGATTGTGGACTATCTGGAGGCGAGGGGCTGTAAAATCCATACCCGTCGTGGCGTGCGGCAAATTCTCTTTGAGGGAGAAGGCGACCAAATGCGAGTCACAGGGCTATCCATCGCCAAGGGAGACGAGTCGGAAACTATTACTGCCGATGCCTACGTTTGCGCTTGTGACGTGCCCGGTATTCACCGCCTGCTGCCTGCTGAATGGCGGCAGTGGCCAGAGTTCGACAATATTTACAAGTTGGATGCGGTGCCCGTTGCCACCGTGCAGATGCGATTTGACGGTTGGGTGACAGAGCTACACAACTCGGCAGAGCGTCAACAACTCGACCATGCGGCTGGAATCGATAATCTTCTCTATACACCGGATGCCGACTTCTCTTGCTTTGCCGACCTCGCCTTGACCAGCCCCAGTGACTACTATCGAGAAGGCCAGGGTTCGCTGTTGCAGGTCGTGCTGACGCCTGGAGACCCATTCATCAAGCAAAATAACGAGGCGATCGCCCAGCATGTCCTCAAACAGGTGTACGACCTGTTTCCCTCGTCTCGTCAGCTTAATATGACCTGGTATAGTGTCGTCAAGCTGGCTCAGTCTCTATATCGCGAAGCTCCTGGCATGGACCCCTACCGCCCCAACCAGAAAACCCCCATCTCCAACTTTTTCTTGGCCGGAAGCTACACGCAGCAGGACTACATCGATAGCATGGAAGGTGCCACGATTTCAGGACGTCAAGCCGCGAAGGCGATTTTGGCAGCGGTGAATAAGTGAGGCATTATGGCAGACTGGCTAGAGCACAGTGTACAAATCGAAGTCGATATTCCGATAGAGCTGGCCTGGGAGCTGTGGTCGGATTTGGAGCAAATGCCACGCTGGATGAAGTGGATTGACTCCGTCAAGGTCCTAGAAGACAACCCGGAGCTATCTCGCTGGAAGCTGGCCACGGGTGGGCTGGAGTTTAGCTGGTTGTCTCGCATCCTCAAGCTGGTGCCGCACCAAATTATTCAGTGGGAATCGGTGGATGGATTGCCCAACCAGGGCGCAATCCGGTTTTACAAGCGGGGGGATAGCAGCATTGTCAAGCTGACGATTGCCTACGCGATTCCTGGCATCCTCGGTAAGCTGATGGATAATTTGTTTCTGGGTCGGGCGGTGGAGTCTACCATCCAAGCCGACTTAGAACGCTTTAGGGACTATGCGCTTCAGGTCAAGGCGGGAACCTAGACGATACTATGCTGAACCCGACATTCCAGCCGCCCTGGTTTCTCAAAAATGGGTTGGCAATGACGCTCTATGTGGCGTTGTGGACGAAGCGACGCTGGGAAAAAACGGTCTCTAGCTCAGAACCTCCCTACCAGGAAATGGTTTTTAGGGGGGCAAATGATGTGCCGATCTATGGCTGGATGGCAATTCCCGATCGCCCCCGTGCCACCATCGTTGCCACCTACGGGATTACCGGCACCCTCGACAATCAGTGGTTTCTTCGGATCTTGGGGCGTAAGGCGTTTGAGAGGGGTTATGCAGTGGTGCTGTTTGACTGGCGAGCCCACGGCAAAACAGCAGAGCTTTCGCCAACGTTGACTTCTGATGGCTTGTACGAAGGAGAAGACTTTGTCCGAATTGCGGCTCAGGCCAAAGCAAAGGGCTGCTCTGCGCCGATGTGGTTTATGGGCTACTCGCTCGGGGGGCAGCTAGCACTTTGGGCCGTCAAGGCTGCAGCAGAGCTAGACAAGATGCCGGACGTCGATCTGACCTCGCAAGACATTGGTGGTGCGGCGGTAATCTGTCCTAGTCTTGACTCAACGCGATCGCTCACATACCTTGTTCAACAACGGCTGGGGCGATATTTGGAACGCTCAATTGCCAAAGAACTGCAACGGTTGGCCTGGCGCATTCATGATGCTCATCCTGGAACCTTAGACAGGGAGGCGATCGCCCGCACTACTAGCATTTGGGGATTTGATCACGAACTGGTCATTTCCCGTTTGGGATTTCCGTCGGTTGAGGCCTATTATGACGCTAGCAGTCCTTTGGCGTTGCTACCGCACCTCAAGTCCTCCACCTTGATTTTGTACGCGGCTGACGATCCCATGTTTGATCCCAGCCTGGTAGCTGATTTAGAATCCTCGGCGGCTCAAAACCCAAACCTTGAGCTGTGGCTGACTCCATATGGAGGCCATGTAGGCTATCTCAATCATCCTAGCCATCAGAAAACGTTAGGAGATCCTGATCCTTGGTGGGCCTGGAATCGAATTTTGGAGTGGTTGGAGCAACGCACTTGAGTCACGACCAGACAAGGCAGCTCGACAAAATGATGACGATTCGTCCCAAGAACGCTGCAAAGTGAGGCAATTATTGTATAAATTTTGGGGAAGAGAAGCAGTAATCTCGTAGTTTATGTTAAAGAATAATCTCTCTACCCTAGGTTTGAAATGATCCGTGGGTTCATCTTCCTTAACAAAGGAGTGGGAATCCATGCTTATAATCTTTACAGGAATCTTCTTAGTTCCTCAACAGATTCTTAGCGAGCTCAAAAACGTAGTTAAAATTATTTAATGATGCCCCGGATACTCGTCATCGACGATGACACTGCAATATCAGAGTTGGTCGCAGTCAATCTGGAGATGGCTGGCTATGATGTCAGCCAAGCAGCAGATGGCATTAAGGGACAGGCACTAGCCCTACAGCTGTTGCCCGACCTGATCATGCTGGACTTAATGCTTCCTAAAGTAGATGGGTTTACAGTTTGTCAGCGGTTACGCCGAGATGACCGCACAGCCGACATTCCAGTTTTGATGCTGACCGCTTTAGGCCAAACTCAGGATAAAGTGGAAGGCTTTAATGCGGGTGCAGATGACTACCTGACCAAGCCCTTTGAAGTTGAGGAAATGCTGGCTCGAGTCAGAGCATTGCTGCGACGGACCGATCGCATCCCGCAGGCGGCGAAACACAGCGAAATTCTCAACTACGGGCCGCTGACGTTGGTTCCTGAGCGCCTGGAGGCGATTTGGTTTGACCAGACGGTGAAGCTGACCCACTTGGAGTTTGAACTGCTCCACTGTTTGCTTCAACGTCATGGGCAGACGGTGTCTCCCAGCGAAATCTTGAAGGAAGTTTGGGGCTATGACCCAGATGATGACATTGAGACCATTCGGGTTCATGTCAGACACCTCAGAACAAAGCTTGAGCCTGATCCGCGCCACCCGCGATACATCAAAACTGTCTATGGGGCGGGCTACTGTTTGGAGTTGCCAAGCAGCAGTCAAACGGCAGGAGATGCGGAATCTTCGACCGTCTCCTAGACCTTCTCTTAGACCGTCTTCTTGGGCCGTTCGCGGCGACGATAGTAGGCTTAACAAAAAGTTGGAGGCACCTCAAACGGGTGCCTTTTTTGATGGAGCGGTGTTCTAGCAAACAACATCTACCTTTGGGTGAATACACGAACGAACCCGAACCTGGCAAGATAATTTTTATTGTCATGAGATGAATATAGCCTCTGATTAAGAGCCTAGAGTTTTTCATCCAGAGTTGTCAGTCAGAATTAACGATCGCCGTTCAGCATCCCCAGCTTGCGATCGCATTCTTCTAGACAACTCATTCAAGCAGAAACGAGGGCAAATTGCCTTTTGTTCCTAGTAATTTGTCGGTTCCTGGCTGGAGGAGGTTTACTCCCTGCATCTACCTAAAAAGTTTTTTGAATTGAAGTCTGTTGCTAAAAACAACCTAGCTTCAAAGGCAGTTTGATCTCAAAGTGTCAATGAATTGTTGAAGATCTATTTAGAGTTATCTAAAGAATAATCTGATAGATCTTTGCATGGTTTTAGCAGCTGGTCTAACTCATTTTGAGGCTTTATCTTATCAAGACTCAATATATTTGTTCTGCTAGCCCATCATTTGCTTGCAGCTCATTTATAAGATGGTTCTTGTTGCTTCAATGTGGATTTTTCTTTGGGTTTGAAAGAATATTTTGGGCTTTCAAGAGCTATTAAATGTGTTGGTTTTCTCTAGTAAGCCGATAGCTTTTGCCTGCAAATATTTATCAGGCCACTAAATTTTTTGTCTTGAAAGCATTTCAGGGCAAGCTTTTCAGCAATCTAGAGTATTTCTGAAAAGTCAATTTTTTTGGAGTGTAGAATATTAAATTCACGAAAAGCACTGGGTGGCGATCGCCCAAACGCTGCTTTTTAAAAATCCTCACTCAAGCTTTAAACTTCTGCCAAAATATCGGGTTTTCTAGAAAGATTTCCTAAAGTCCATTGAAGATCCCTGTTTATTCCTCTTAAATGCAGGAGTAGGTTCATAAACCTTTTATATGAAAATCCATGTTGATTTGTGGACCTGCTTAGAAATAGTTTTTCTAGCTTTCATTTAAATAAGTTCGTTGCTGTCCATTAGCCCACACCAGATCTATGGAGTCCAGACCCCAATTCGAAGAAGTCGATTTCCAAAAGTACTGGCTCACCCTGAAACGCCGCTGGTTGGCATCTGCTGGAGTTTTTGGAATCGTCATTTTAGCTGCAGCAGTCCTCACGTCTCTCCAGGAACCGATTTATGAAGCCCGAGGGCGACTGCTATTTAGAACCAATCGAACTTCCGCACTGACCGGATTAGGAGAAGATCTAGGTCGTCTAGAGGCATTAGATTTGCAAAACAATCCTCTAGATACGCAGGCAGAAATTGTCCGATCTACAGCGATTACCCAAGAAGCTATTGATGCTTTAGATCTGAGAGATGACGAAGGGAATCCTCTCAAGCCAGAGGTTTTGGCTGAAGGTCTAAAGGTAAAAAGCGTGCCGGGAACCGACATTCTCGAGATTGCCTATCAGGATCCTGATCCGCGTCTCGCGGCGGATGTGGTCAACCAAGTGGTTGAAGCGTTCATTCAAAACAATGTGATGTCCAATCGGGCAGAAGCCGCTGCTGTCCGTGAGTTTATCGCTGAACAATTACCGAGGACGGAAGAGGCGGTCCGCAATGCGGAGTTGGCGCTCCGGCAGTTTAAAGAAGAAAACCGGATTATTTCTCTCCAGGAAGAGGCGATCGCCTCTGTGGGGGTAATCTCAGATTTGGAGCGACAGATTGCCCAATCTCGGTCTCAATTGGCAGATGCCAATGCCAGGGTCAGCGCTTTGCAGGCTCGGGTCGGGATGGATGCCGCAACTGCAATCGATATGGCTGCGCTGAGTCAGTCAAGTGGAATTCAAGAAGTCCTGGCAGAATACCAACAGGTCCAGAGTCAGTTGGCGGGTGAGCGCAGTCGGTATCAGTCTCAACATCCCACCATCATGAATTTGGAGCGGCGGGAAGCCTCGCTACGTCAACTCCTCCAGAGCCGAGTCGCTGACAACTTGGGGCGATCGCAAGTCATTCCAGAGGGTAGTTTGCAATTAGGGCAGCTAAGAGAGCAACTGACGGCTGATTTTGTCCGCTCAGAAGTCGAGCTGCGCGGGTTGGCCGATCAAACCAACTATCTCACTAGCGCTCAAACGGCCTACCGCGAACGGGCCAGTTTAATTCCTCGGTTGGAACAGGCCCAACGAGAGCTAGAGCGCCGGGTTGAAGCAGCTCAATCGACCTACGAAACACTGCTCACCAAGCTGCAAGAGGTTCAAGTTGCTGAAAACCAAAATATCGGCAATGCTCGCATGATCGCCTCGGCGTTGGTACCTGAGCAACCTGTCGGGCCTCGACGTGGGTTGAATCTGGCGGCGGGTGGCGTGGCTGGGTTGCTACTGGCGATCGCCACGGCCTTCCTACTAGATACGACCGATCGATCTTTAAAGACTGTCAAGGAAGCACGGGAACGGTTGGGATACACGCTGCTGGGCATCATTCCCGCCTTTGGCAAATCAAACCGCAACCTGCGACTGGTGGGGCATTCTGACCGCACCGTACCCAGAGTTTTGGCGAGGGATATGCCCTACTCTCCGATTCGCGATGCCTATCAAATGTTGCAGGCCAACTTGAAGTTCCTCAGCTCTGATAAGCCTCTGAAATCAATCGTCGTGACAAGTTCGGTGCCAGGAGAAGGCAAGTCAGAAGTGTCTGCTAATCTAGCCGCAGCGATCGCCCAAGTCGGTCGGCGAGTCTTGCTCATTGATGCTGACATGCGCCATCCCACCCAGCACCACATCTGGGATCTGACCCACAACTCGGCAGGTCTCAGCAACATCATCGTCGATCAGATTGATGTCACCTACGGGATACAGGAAGTCATGGAAAACCTGGATGTCCTCAGCTCCGGTGTGATTCCGCCCAATCCGGTAGCCTTGCTTGACTCGAAGCGGATGGCCGCGTTGGTCGATACTTTCTCCAAAGATTACGATTTCATCATCTTTGACACACCGCCACTGGCAGGAACGGCAGATGCGGCGGTGTTGGGCAAGCTTGCCGATGGCATTTTGCTGGTGGTGCGACCCGGCGTGGTGGATACGGCCAGTGCAGCTGCATCGAAGGAATTTTTGGAGCAGTCTAACCAAAACGTTTTAGGTATGGTGGCCAATGGCGTTCGGGTCAAGAGTGAGCCTGATAGTTACTTCTACTACAGCCGCGAGCAAGTCGAGACTTTGACGCCTGGAACAGAAAGAATTGCCCTGCCGATGCGCTAAATGCGGCTAAATCTGGCGATCGCCTCCGATCGCAACCCTTCATTTTACTCATTCCGGATCAGTTGGCCGGATCATTTGGATCGTTAAACCTATGCTGCGTTTATCTGGTTTGCACCAAGTCCCTACCTCTCTTGCAGTTGCGGCGATCGCCTTCTTGAGCGCTCCTCAGCTGCCAACCTTGGCTCAGTTTCCCGATGCTTCGCTGACGCCTGCCCCAGCCTTAGATGGTTTGCCTAACGCAACAGCAGATCCAGTTGAGCAAGCAGCTCGTCCCCAAGTTCGCCCCTCTAGCTACTTGCTAGGAGCAGGCGACGAAATTGCAATTACAGTATTTGGCTACGAAGAATACACTGGCTCCCAAGTCATCTTGCCAGATGGCACCCTAACGTTGCCGATCATTGGCATTTTTACAGCCGCCGGACGAACGCCGACGCTGCTGGCTCAAGAGTTAACAGCGGCTCTGTCACCCTATCTGGTAGACCCAGTAGTGACAGTCAGCCTCGTCAGTCTTCGTCCTATCATCGTCAACGTGGCTGGCGAAGTCCAGCGTCCTGGCCCCGTTCAATTGCGGAGTGTGACGACCAACAACAATAATAATGTTGCGGGCCTTCAAGTTTCGCTAGATGCCGCTCCCAACTTGAGTTCTGCCTTATTGGAAGCGGGAGGTGTGACCCATGATGCGGATATTCGCCAAGTGATGCTGAGGCGAGCTTTGCCAAATGGGGAATCAACCACCCTGCAGATCAATCTCTGGGACTCGATCTGGTCGGATGCACCGCCAGAGAATTTGGTGCTGCAAGATGGGGATTCGATCTTTGTCCCCACGGTGGCAGAGGGTGACATGCTTGATCGAAGACTGCTGGCGCGATCGCGTCTTGCGCCTAGCACCGTGCGAGTCCGGGTTGTGGGAGAAGTGACACGGCCTGGTGAGGTAGATGTGCCACCCAACAGCTCAATTTCAAGTGCAGTGGCGATCGCAGGTGGCCCGACTGAAGATGCGCGGCTTAGCCAAGTGGCCTTTATTCGGTTGAACGGCAGCAATGAGGTAGATCGGCAAATGATTGACCTCCGCGATCTGAGTGATAATTTCCAGGTGCAAGAAGGTGATGTGATCATGGTGCCCAAGCGCACGACGTCTTCTTTCCTCGATTTTGCCGGACGCATCCTCACACCTTTCAGCCTATTTTTCAATTTGTTTAACTAGCCACCTCAAAAATGTAGGCAAAAAAACAGGTAAAAGCAAAATCCCCAGTTTCTTGAGAGAAACTGGGGATATGTCTTAGATATTTTAAGGGGGAGTAAATTTAGGGCGATCGCCCCTATTTTTCAGGTCATCACATGGAGCTTCCAAATCAGCAGCTTTTTTTAGAACCAAAGAACCTGATTTGTAAACTAATCGACTTCTAATCAAGATAAATTTAAAAAAGTAAACTCCTACACTAAGGCAAGAAAGCGAGCCTAACCGTAGGAGCAAACTGGTTTTGTTTGGAGTTCTGCTGTCTTAGCTAAAAGATGATGAAGAATTTAATAAAGTGAGAGTTTAAATCCTAAAGAATCATCCGAAAGCTAGTCTACAAGCTTACTTGGAGGCTGTAATCTATCTAAAGGTATAAAGCTGATTAAAGGGTGTATTCTAGGAGTGGGCGATCGCCTAGAACTCCTACATAGCAAGACTTTGAGATTTTAACTTCACGAGAGTACCACAAGACAAATCAAGATTCTAACCTCTATATATTTAGTCTATTTCCAGATTTCAATTTTACTGAAATACCTTGTATTAAAGGTCACTCTTTTCAGGATTATATAGACTTTTTGGCTCAATCTGTTTAGAAAAATTAAGCCGCTAAAAATCAAAGAATTCCCCCGAAAATGCTTATTTATTGGAACAATTAAACTTTTTCTTTTTGGCGATCTAGAGTTTTAGATAAAAACTTTTGCGTGATATTGCTTAGTGTGATAAATTTAATGTTTGAAACCAGCAGTTTGAACAAGAGCTAACTTTAAGTTAACTTCAAAAAAGCTTTAATTAGAGACTTGAATCCTCACATCAGCAACATGAAAAAGGTTGAGTATTCTTGTCATAATCCTCTCAAGAGTAAAATTGCGTCGCAAGATCGCATCTATCAAAGTTTTCAAGGATTAAGCTCATCGTGAAAAGCCCAGTAATTGCAATTGGATTAGATGCTGCAGATCCAGTTTTATTAGAAAAATGGATGTCTCAAGGGCACCTTAAAAATCTCAGTCGAATTCGACAACAGGGAACCTATAGTCGTCTCAATAACACAGTCGAATATTGCGGAGATCCCGCCGAATTTTCATCCACAGAGCCTCTTTGGGTCGCATTTGCCACAGGTTGTCGGCCTAGCAAGACAGGCTTTTGGGACACCGTCAAGTTTCATCCAGATGGCTATGAGATTGTCTGCGACAAAGTGACATCTGGCTACAATTTCAAGGAATATGCTCCGTTTTATGCGCTGGGCGATCCCTACCGCGTGGTTGCCTTTGATGTTCCAGTTTCAACCGTGGTTGAGAATGTCAATGGTCTGCAAATCACCGGATGGGGAGGACATTTCCCCTTCTCATACAGCCAATCTGAACCTGCCGATCTTCTGCCTTCTGTCGTCAAGAAGTACGGTGAGAACCCCATCTTGCACAACGATCACGGCCATTGGTGGGATGCCAACTACTTGCAGTGGGAACAGCAGGCCATCACCCAAAGTACTTCGGCGCGGGCCAAGATTTGCCGCGACCTGATGCAGCAAGGCCCGTGGGATTTGTTCATTACGGCCTTTGGAGATACCCACAGTGCGGGTCACGATATGTGGCATCGCAGCCAGCCCGACCATCCCCTTTACCCCTACGACTACAAGAGTAAAGCCGCGGCGAAGGATGGCGATCCCATGCTCAAAGCCTTTGAGGATGTCGATCGCGCAATTGGCGAAATCTTGGATGCCGCGCCAGAGGATGCCTATGTGGTGTGCTTTGCGGTTCACGGCATGGGTCCCAACCTAACCGACATGCTCAGCATGATGTTCTTGCCGGAAATGCTGTATCGCTTTAATTTTCCGGGGAAGGTGGCGATCGCCCCTGCTCCTCTCGATCAGCCCCCACCGCCCCCCATCACCCATCCCATTCGCAATTCTTGGATGGGAGAGGTTTGGCGCAAGTGCTTTGAACCCAACCCACTGTTGCGGTTCCTCAAAACCTGGGCACCCAGCAAGTTTCTCCGCTTTAACCAGCATGGCCTCAAGTCTCCATTTCAATTGATGGATGAAGGCGTCAACCTTTGTTCAATTCCAGCCATGTGGTACAGCTCGCTCTGGCCCCAGATGAAAGCCTTTGCCCTGCCTGCCTTCGCCGATGGCCACATCCGAGTCAACCTCAAAGGTCGAGAACAGCAAGGCATCGTAGATCTATCTGAATATGATGCGTTGTTGGATGAGATCACAACTGTCGTCAAGCGGCTCCGGGATGCTCGCACAGGCGAACTTCTGGTGCGTGAAGTTAGACGGACTCGGCAATCGGCGCAAGAAGCGATCGCAGATGATCCCAAGTTGCCCGATGCAGATTTGATCGTGATCTGGAACGAGAACCCTGTGGATGTGATTGACAGCCCCGACTTTGGCCGCATTGGGCCTCTGACTTACTTCCGTCCCGGTGGACATCGCTCTAGAGGCTTTTTTATGGCCAAGGGACCGGGCATCGAGCCTGGAACCACAATTCCAGAAGGAGAAGCTGTAGACGTGAGTCCCACTATTTTAGAAATGCTGGGAGCCCCGATTCCTGAACATTTCGATGGCAAACCGTTGCTGAAGGTATCCGTTCCTAACCCAGTTGGTTAGAACTGCCCAGGGCCAGATATTTGCCAGTCATTGGCTAGCTATTTGCAGTCATTTGATAGAAGGGGGTAGCCATTGAATAGAAGAGGGTAGATCCAATTTCTGCTCTCTTCTTGCACCATTCACAGTCCGTGACGTTAGCAGTCGGTATCAAGAGGTGCACCTGTGAGTCCAAAAGTTTCTGTCATTATTCCCGCTTATAACACCGAAAAATATATCGCCAAAGCCATTGAGTCTGCCTTGGAGCAAACCCTGCAAAATCTTGAAGTTGTGGTGGTTGACGATGGCTCCTCTGATGGCACGGTGGATGTTGTCAAACAGTTTACCGATCCACGGGTCAGGCTTTTAGTCAATCCGCGCAATCTAGGAGCAGGCGGAGCTCGCAACCGCGCATTGGAAGCCGCTCAGGGAGACTGGGTGGCAGTTTTAGATTCTGATGATTGGTACGCCCCCCAGCGTCTGGAGCGCCTGCTGCAAATTGCCGACGCCGAAAACGCTGACATGATTGCAGATGATCTATATCTGATTCGCGATGGGGCCGACAGCCCACGGGGCACCTTGATTGGGGAAAGCGGCCATCGCGTCACTCAAAACACTGTCATTGATGCCGTTCGGTTCATTGAAACCGATGTGTATGGTAGGCCAGGTCTACATTTGGGCATTTCTAAGCCGCTGTTCAAGCGAGAATTCCTGGTTAAGCACAAGATTCGATACGACGAAACCATTAAGGTGGCGCAAGATTTTTGGATTGATTTAGATTGCTTGATGCGAGGGGCGCGCTTCATCTTGGTGCCAGAACCCTATTACTTCTATATCTCCCGTGTGGGGTCGTTGGTAGGGGGCGATCAGATTGAGCGTGTGGAAGAAGACTGCCGAGCCATTCGGGAGTTTTTGCGAAAGCCAGACATCGAGAAACAGCATCCGGCAGTGGCGATCGCCCTCCGCAAAAACTTGGCCGAACTGGAAAGAAATCAGGCTTATCTGCAAGTTGTCAATCCGCTCAAGCGCCTCCAGATCAAAACAGCGCTCGGTGCCATGCTGCGCTACCCCTACTTTTTTGTGCATTCCTTCCAACAGCTACCCAAAATCGTCAATCGCCGCGTTCGGTATTTCCTCCATGGAGAGAGAGTGGGGGAACGGATCATCTAAATGAGTGCAAACCGTCGCCTACTAAGCAATTCCTTCGCCCTCCTGCTCAATCGTCTCACCCAGAGTGTGAGCACCTTTGTATTGGTGGCCGCGATCGCCCGCATGTTGGGAGCCTACGAGCTGGGCCAGTACTTGCTGGCTTTCAGCTACTACTTCATTTTTATGAGCTTGTTCTCCCAGGGGTTCAAAGTCTTATTTACCCGAGAACTGGCCCGCGATCCGGCTGAGACTCCCCAATATTTGGTCAGTGGGACGCTGCTGCAGTTGGCTTGTAGTCTGGCAGGCTATCTGATGCTGGCGGCAGTTGTGTTTGTGATGCCCTACCACGCAGACACAGCAATGGTTTGCTACATCCTAGGATTAGCCATCATTCCGTTTTCGCTCTCCAACATCACAGAGGCCGTATTTCAGGCTTACGAGCGGATGCACCTGATCACCATCAGCACCGTGCCGATTTACCTGCTGCGAACGCTGGGTATGATTGGGCTGATGCGACTCAACTATGGGGTCAATTCCCTCGCTGCCGTTATGGTGGTTTCTGAGGTGCTGATCTTCTTGATCCAGTGGGGATTGATCATGCGATTTGTCCGGCTCAGCTGGCGAATTCGCTGGGCTTTCATGAAAGAAACCCTACAGGCGGTTCGCACCTTTATTGCCATTGAAGGAATCGCAGTTTTCAAACAGCGCATGCAGATCTTGATTCTGTCTGTGCTGGGGGGAGAAGTGGTCGTCGGGCTCTATGGGGCCATCTTGCAGCTGATGCAGCCGTTCGACATTTTGGCCCACAGTCTAACCCTAGCGGCGTTTCCCCGCATTTCAAAGTCGGTGGCGTTGGGGCGAGAAAGTCAGCGACGGTTGGTTGCTTCAATTGTAGAAGTGTTGCTTTGTGTGGCGTTGCCGATTGTGGTGGGGCTGCGGTTTATTGGAGCAGATCTGCTGGTGTTCGTGTATCGCGATCCAGACTTTGCGGATGCGGCACTCGCCCTCAGCATCGTCACTGTTGGCATGGTGGCCTCTTCCTTTAACCGACCGCTGGCGTTGACCCTAGTCGCAAACGGCTTTGAGCGGGTCAATGTGCGAGAGGGCATTATTTCGGGCCTGTTTGGGGGCCTGATCGCGGTTGCGCTGATTTCCCGATATCAGCTGATTGGAGCCGCAATCACGTTGGTGGTGATGAATTTCACTGGGTTGAGCATTTATGGCTATGCCATGTACAAGCATCTATTTTCATTTGATCTATGGCGGCTGCTTCGTCGGCCACTGCTGGTCGCTGGATCGATGCTGTTGACGTTTTTGGTATTGCAGCAAGTTAGTCAAGATCTCCTGTTGACGATGGTTTACGCCATTGTTGTTTACGGTCTGCTGCTAGCGGTGCTAGGTGCCTATGCCGTCGGAGGGCCAAGTGTGGCTTGGAGCAAGTTGGCTCAAATCAGGCGCAAAACTTAGGTTGTTTCATAAGTTGTTTCAGCTTTATAGGGTTTAGTCAGGGCGATCGCCAAAGTGGTTTTACTATGAATTCAAATTCCAAAGTTCTTGTTAGTGTTGTGATTCCCTCCCGCTTTCGGCCTCAACTCGTGAGTCGGGCGATCGCCAGTGTCTTGGCGCAGACGCTCCAGGATATTGAAGTTTTAGTGGTAGTTGATGGCCCCGATGAGTCTACCGTTCGAGCTTTGAGCCACATCCCTGACCCGAGGCTGAAGGTGATTATCTTGCCAACCAATGGAGGGCCGTCTCAGGCCAGAAATATTGGTGTGCAAAGGGCACAGGGTGAATGGATTGCCTTCTTGGACGACGATGATGAGTGGTTGCCGCAAAAGCTAGAACTGCAGTTGGAAATGGGGATGCGATCGCCCCATCATTTCCCCGTTGTCGTGAGTCGCTTTATTGCACATACCTCCAAAGGAGAGCAAATCTGGCCCAGACGACTTCCCTCTCCCGATGAACCGTTGAGCGAATATTTGTTTGTTCGCAACTCCCTCTTTTTGGGCGAAGGCTTTATCCAAACCTCGACCTTCTTTGCACCCAAGGCTCTCTTGACTCAGGTGCCCCTCGGCAATGCCCTCAATCGTCACGAAGATTGGGATTGGTTGCTGCACGTCAATGCAATGCCTGGCGTGGGAATTGAATTTGTGTCAGAACCCATGGCGATTTGGTATTCCGATATTGGTCGTCAGCGGCTTAGCAACATTCAAGACTGGAAATATTCACTTAACTGGATTCGTTCGGTTCAAGACTTAGTGACGCCTCGGGCCTACGCAGGTTTCATCATGACGGTGGTCAGCGCCCAGGCGGCCTTGCAGCGAGATTGGCCCAACTTCTACCCGCTGTTGAGAGAAGCTATGCAGCACGGCCAACCCCGCCCTCTAGAGTTCTTGCTGTATTTCGGCATGTGGCTGGTACCGCAGGAGTTTCGACAACAGATGCGATCGCGCCTAACCCAGCGTCAACGCGCCTTACAAGCTTCTTGATTGTAGAACCTGTGCAGCTCAGTTCCGGTGAGCGATGAGATGAGCCATGAGACGATTTCTAGAATTTGCCGAAAAAGCTTTTACTGTTCTTGCCCTGCTGCACTACAGCGGCGGTCCACTCGTCGTCATTTTGATGGACGGCTTCAGCGAAGGCGAACTAGGGGGAGCGCCCTCTCCTCAATTTGACTTTGCATTGGTTCAGCTAGGGTTTCTAGCGATCTACGCTGTCACCTTTTTCTTGCTGATCCTGCGGGGCAAACGGGCAGCCTACTTGCTCACCAAAGACCGCTGTATCTGGCTGTTGGTGGGGCTGGCGATCGCCTCCATCCTGTGGT
Source organism: Elainellales cyanobacterium (assembly GCA_041746655.1). Lineage (GTDB taxonomy): Bacteria > Cyanobacteriota > Cyanobacteriia > Elainellales > Elainellaceae > JBGTGR01. The sequence goes on from JBGTGR010000025.1 coordinate 35,861, forward strand.
CTTACGCCCCTGCCATTACCCAAAATCGGATTATTGCCCTATTTGGGACAACCCTGTTTGGGTTTTATTTAGCCAGTCGCTACAGCCTCAAAGAACAGCTCCGGCTGCTCGGTTGGACGTTTGGTCTAGCCCTCATTCTCAGCCTGTTGTTTGCTGTCGGAGTACCGAAATACGGCATCATGGGCGGCGTTCATGCGGGGGCATGGCGAGGCATCTATCCCCACAAAAACGTCTTTGGTAAGGTCATGGTGACTAGCGCCATCACCTTCTTGCTGCTCAACAAAATTGAGCGACGACACCACTGGCTGCTGTGGGGAGCGTTCATGACCTCGGTGAGTTTCTTGGTATTGGCCGTATCCTCTTCTGCACTCGTCAATTTTGTGTTGCTGGTGCTAGCCTATGCCGCCTTCCGAACCTTTCGACTGCGCTACAACCTGATGGTGTTGGCCCTCGTCTCAATCTTGCTGATTGGCGGCGGCGGTGCAGTGTGGATAGTCACCCATGCCGAAAGCATTCTCAGCTCAATGGGGCGCGATCTAACGCTTACTGGCAGGACCGACCTATGGCCTATGGTGTGGGACAGCATTCAAAACAACTTCTGGCTCGGCCACGGCTACGGAGGCTTCTGGAATGGGCTAAACGGTGAATCCGCCCCGATTTGGCGACAGTTGGGGTGGCCTGTCCCCAATGCTCACAATGGGTTTCTTGATCTGTGGATTGATTTAGGCTTAGTCGGCGTGGTGCTATTTGTGATTGGGTTTGGGCAGGCCCTCTTGAAGTCACTGTTTTGGGTGCGGTTTAGCCGAGATCCAGAAGTCTTTTGGCCGCTGCTTTACCTGACCTACACCGTTTTAAACAACCTCACCGAAACTACGCTCATGGGCCGCAACAGCATTGACTGGGTGCTGTATGTTGCGGCCTATTTATCAATGCTGGTCATTCGCAAGCCACAACAGCAATTAAACCCCTTAGAGGATTCTGCGGAAATTTACTCACAGCCCGTATTTCCAGCCCGAACTTCCAGCTAATACGTCCAGCTAATACTTCCAGCTTTTAAGTAGCCCTTACCAAACCAACCTATGACACATCATCTCAATCCAACTTCTACCCGCGTTTTGATGCTCGGTGCAGGACTCGATGTCAAAGGCGGAATTACGTCCGTCGAGAAATTGATCTTGGAAAATCAGCCCGCCGATGTTCAGATTCGCCATGTGGCGACCTTTGCGCAAGGTTCGGCTCTGCACAACGTCAAAGTGTTTTTAAATGCAGGCGGGACGCTGTTTTGGAGCTTGCTGTGGGGAAAAGCTGATCTGGTTCACCTACACTTTGCCGAACGGGGAAGCGCACTGCGGCAGCTAATTCTCTCTCTGATTGCGCTAGCCTTCCGAAAACCGATGATTTTACACGCGCATGGGGCTACATTCCGAGAGTTTTACGCCGGAATTCCGCCACTTGGACGGTGGGCATTAAAGACCGCATTTGGTCAATGCACGAAGTTTATCGCCCTCTCCGAAAGCTGGCAGGTGTCCTACTCGGAAATGTTCCAGTTGCAGCCCAGCCAAGTGGAGGTGCTACACAATCCGGTCTATTTGCCGCCTACTCCCCCCACCCGGACTGGACGCACGCCAGTCACCTTTGTTTTTCTAGGGCGGATTGGCAAACGGGGTGGAGCCCTCGACCGGATGAATTCGCTGGTCAAGTTTCCCAAGCAAGATAAGGGGGCATTTGACCTGATTCAGGCATTTGCAGCACTTCCGGTGGGCGATCGCCAGCAAGCCAGACTGATCTTGGCGGGTAATGGCGATGTCGATGCAGCCCGTCAGCTCATTCAAGACCTGCAACTTGAACATCAAATCACGGTCCATGCTTGGATCGATGCGGCGCAGCGGGATGCCCTGCTGGCAGAGGCCGATGCCTTTGTGCTGCCCTCCTTCCATGAAGGACTGCCGATGTCGATGCTGGAGGCAATGGCCTGGAATCTGCCTGTGATTGTCACCCCCGTGGGCGGCATTCCAGAGGTAATCGTGCCTGGAAAAAATGGTTTGTTCGTGACGCCAGGGAATCAGCCCGAAATTACTCAGGCCCTTCAAACCCTCATCCAGAATGAACCGCTGCGCCTCCAGATGGGCAATGCCGCTCGTTCTAGCGTGCAGTTCTTGGATGTCAAACACTACATTCGCACCCTGACTGACCTCTATCGCTCGGTGGTTCGGCGCAAATCGACGCTGGGCGATCGCCCCCCCTTAGCCAAAACCAGCAGTTGACCCTGGAGAAATCATGCAAAAAACCTACGACATTGCTCCCCTCGAATCCCGTTCTATTGTGGGGATGCGCGTTGATGCCACCAGTTACGAAGACGCCACCCGCCGCGTTTTAGTCTGGGCCAAGCGTCAAGAAAGTAAATATGTTTGCGCTGCTAATGTCCATATGGCGATGGAGACCTACGATGATTCTCACTTCGCCAACATTGTGAATCAGGCTGCGCTCGTGACGCCGGATGGCATGCCGCTAGTTTGGGGATTGACCAGCTTAGGCGTTGAGGGAGCCTCTCGCGTCTATGGCCCCACCCTAACGTTGCATGTCTGCGAAGCCGCGGCCCGCCAAGGCGTACCGATCGCACTCTATGGCGGCACATCTGAGAGTTTGTCGGATTTCGTTGAGTTTCTGCAAGCCAAATTTCCGGGCATTCAAATCGTTTGTCAGATTTCGCCCCCATTCCGGCCTTTGACTCCCGGTGAAGACGAAACTTACACCCAACAGATTGTCAACTCTGGGGCTCAGATTTTGTTTGTAGGCATTGGCTGTCCTCGTCAAGAAATTTGGATGCATGCCCACCAAGGTCGGATTCCAGCCGTCATGTTGGGCGTGGGGGCGGCCTTCGACTTTTATTCAGGGCGGGTTCAGCAAGCTCCTAGCTGGATGCAGCGCATTGGGATGGAGTGGCTGTTTCGCCTTTCGCGAGAGCCTAAACGACTCTGGAAACGCTACTTTAAGCACAATCCCCGCTTTGTTGCCTTCTTTTTGGCCCAGTGGATCGCCCATCGGTTTGGACGACAGTTGTTTGTGCCACGCCGGAGTGGGTGAACAACATCAAGATAGGGAGGAATTGTGTCTAAATTTTCGCTGACTCGACGGCAAGTCCTGGGAATGGGCCTAGGTGCGACTGGGATGTTGGGGGCGATCGCCACCCGCAAATCAAGAAACCGATTATCTCACTACTTGCAGGCTTTTCAGGCCCAGGCCTCAGATGATCCGGCTCGGAGTTTTGCAGTTGATAGAGAGATGGCCTTGGGCGATCGCGCCGCAGCCAAAGGATTACTCTATGGTGCGGCCACCCAGCTTCATCTCCTGGAAGAAAATCCCGAATTCGCCGATCGCTTTGTCCAGGAATGCAAAGTGCTCGTGACCGAAAACGATCTCAACTGGCGGGAGATCAGACCCGCTCCTAGCCAGTTTGATTTCGCGGTGCTAGATCAGCTGTTTGACTTTACCCAAGCTCACAACCTGCTGTTTAGAGGCCACAGCCTGATCTGGCACCTACGAGAAATTTTGCCGCCTTGGCTCCGCGATTCTCTTGGCCCCGCCAATGCTGAGTGGCTATTGATCGACCATGTCCGCACCGTGGTCCACCGCTATGCGGGTCAAACTCACTCCTGGGATGTGGTGAATGAAGCGATCGACCCCAGCGATGGGCGCGCCGATGGATTGCGAGATAGCCTCTGGCTGCAAGCCTTAGGCCCCGATTATATCGATCTAGCCTTTCGGGTCGCCGCAGAAACCGATCCGACCGCCATGCTGGTGTACAACGATCATGGCCTTGTCTATGACATTCCCCGCCACGAAGCTCGCCGTACCGCCACACTCAAACTGCTGGAGAGGCTCCAAGCCCAAGGCACTCCTGTGCATGCCCTCGGGATTCAATCTCACTTATCGGCGCAGGGGCGGGAATTCAATCCCCAGAAAATGCGGGCTTTTTTGCGAAATGTCGCCGACCTAGACCTGAAGATTTTAATCACCGAGCTAGATGTCTCCGACTATGAGCTTCCTACCGACTTGGAAGTGCGCGATCGCCTTGTCGCAGCAGCCTATGAAGACTATCTCTCGGTGGTGCTTGACGAACCTGCTGTCATTGCAGTGATCAATTGGGGTTTAAGCGATCCTCATTCCTGGCTCTCTTGGGCTCGACCCCGCTCCGACGAAGAATCGTCGCGCCCTTTGCCGTTTGATGAAAATCTACAGCCCAAGCTAGCCTGGAATGCGATCGCCCGCGCCTTTGACAACGCCCCACCCCGCTAACGTCCTGCCCATCCCTGGATAGGATGCTGGCTACTTAGACTAACTCCGGCTGGATTTTTACTCCTTTAATCTTAATTATCTTAGCTGGAATGCCCACAACCGTGCAATTTGCGGGTACATCTTTTACGACAACTGCGTTTGCACCGATGGTTACATTGTCACCAACTTTAATATTGCCAAGCACCTTTGCGCCAGCACAAACAGTAACATTGTTGCCCAGCTGAGGACGACTGCCTTTTTCTTTATAGCCAATCGTAACTTGCTGATTGATCCAGCAGTTTTCGCCCATATCCGACACCACAATCGTGCTAAACCCATGCTGAATAAACAGCCCTGGACCAATTTTTGCTGCACTGTTGAGAAACAAATCGGAACGCTGGCGATAAATCAACCGAAAGAAGTAGACCAATACTCGGTCTAAGATCCCTCCCTGCAGCAGCCGATAGTAGTACAGATTCCTAAACTCTTGAAACTGGCTTAGAAGCTTGAGCAGGGCAATAGGAAGTCTCTCCTGCTCCCAATCCAAGACATCTACCCATCTCTGGATATCTCTTGAAATAATGCTGCGCTGAGTCGTAAAGCAAAAAGCAGCTAATAGGGGAGAAGTAGCGATAATCCCCATCCAAATCAGGCTTTTTTTGAGTAGTATTTCCATGTCTAAATTCACTACTGTAGATGAAGTTGAGAATGGATGAAAGAAAATCCCTCCTCAGGTAGATGCATAAACGGTCTTCTTTATTTCTCTGTTGAAGCTATTAACTAGATCTAATCAGCTACAGATTTCTGTACGAAGAAACAACATCTTTTTGAGTTGCGAATTAAAACAAATCATCCTTCTTAAGCAATAGACTAATTTAGTAAATTTTGGTAGAAAATCGCTGATCTCTTCAAATTTATGAAATTTGTATAAAGTGAAACTCGCAAACACAAAAGAAAAACTGTTATACAGCGTTTAAATATGAAATCTGTGTGTAGTTCCAGGAAAAGCTATTCCCAGTTGTCTTCACTCGTAGTAATTTCATAACTAGGCATATAGATTTCTAACTATTAGAAGTCTAAATTCAGTAACCAAGTCAATCGGTGGCTTTCCAGAGTTGTAGATCTGTGCGTTGGGGTTTGTTGGGGATGTGGCCTTCATGGCCGGAACTCCAAAGCGCAGTCCACACCACTTTGGAAACAGAGTGATTTAGGTTGCAGACCACCTTAAAAAATCTGTTTGCGGCACTAGTATCTACAAGTGCTTTATCAACATCATTTCAGTAATATCACCAGGGCTGGCGTCAACCTCGTCATTTCTCTCTGGTGATCTCTACATTTCTCTCTGCTAAGTATTGATTTTCGATCAGGAGTTTCCAAAGATGGCATCTTCCGCCTCTACTACAGCAAGTTCTAGGCCAGACTTGCGCTCATCTGTATCTACTCGCTTGCGCAGGGGCAGTACAGTTGGTTGGCTTCGGATTGTGACAATTGTCATCCTAGACGCAGTCTTGCTATCCGCAGCACGCCACTTGGCTGAGGTTTACGGCACTTACGCAAGTTCTCCCTGGAACACGCTTGAGCATCCTCTGGCAATGCTGCCCATCGTTGCGACCGAAGTTGGCTTTATTGCCGCTGGTGGGCTTTATGAGCCTGGAGAAAAGCGTCGAGATTACTTGGGAATTACTAAAGCCATTGTTTTGGCCCAAGTTATGCTGATGCTAATCGCTTTTTTCCTCCAGCCAGGTGAGTTTATTGCTCGCTCAACCTTTATCCTGTCTCTAATGTTGAGCATCTTGTTCACTTGTACAGGTCGCTTTGCGGTGGATACAGTGATTGAGAGCCTGCGAAGTCGGGGCGCAATTCGCTATCCTGTTTTTCTGATTACAGAGACAGGAAACCGCGAAAAAGCGGTAAGTCTTTTGGAATACGAAAATCGCTATAACATTTTGGGCGTCGCTGATGCCCGCTCCTTAGACTGGGTCAATCGGGATAATACGTTGGCAAAGATCCGAGAATTGGGTGTCGCGGAAGTTTTTATTTCCTGGGATGCCATCAAGAATCGGATGTTTCTTTGCTGGCACTTCCAAACTGCGGGAATTATTCTACATATTTTGCCTGTAGGTTCAGGGCCAATGATCCGGAAGCCGGAGTTTTGGATGATTGGCGGGTTGCCATCCCTCACATTCCCCCCCCCGCTTTTGGCAGGCAGCGACTTTTGGATGAAGCGAATTTTTGACTTTTGCAGCGCTCTCCTGATCTTGCTCTTTGCGGCTCCAATTTATCTGTTGATTGCGATCGCCATCAAGTTCGATTCTCCAGGGCCAATTTTTTACAAGCAAACTCGAATTGGTCTGCATGGCCGGCGGTTTAAAGCATGGAAGTTTCGGACGATGGTCTCCAATGCTGACAAGCTGCAAAAAGAATTGGAAGCCAAAAATGAAATGAAAGACGGCGTCCTCTTTAAAATGAAAAATGATCCTCGGATCACCCGTGTTGGAGGTTTTCTGCGCCGCTATAGTCTTGATGAGTTACCCCAAGTCTTTAACGTATTGTTTGGGCAGATGAGTCTGGTTGGCCCTCGACCTCTACCCGTACGCGATGTTGAAAAATTCTCTGAATATCACTTTATTCGCCACGAGGTTTTGCCAGGTATTACCGGACTTTGGCAGGTATCAGGTCGCTCTGATATCACCTCATTTGACGAAGCAGTCAGTTTAGACATTACCTACATTGAAAACTGGTCTCTAGGATTAGACTTAAAAATCCTGTTGCAGACCGTCAAGGTTGTTCTTCAGAAGAAAGGTGCTTACTAGATTACTCTTGATCGAATCTTGATCTAGGCTTGCTCCAACCTTAAGAAAAGTCTTTGCCCTACTGGAAGTTTATTCAATTGTCTTTAATTGTCTTTAGTCTTTAGCAGTAGGGTGTCACATCTTCGCCGCACTCATCGGCTAGATAGCAAAGCGCCCGAAATCGCAAACCTACAACTTCTTCATACAGGGGATTGAGCTTGCAGAGGGGGGGAATCTGAAACAACGTCTTTCCAAAACAACTCACCTTGCGGGCAAATGGACACTGGGTCGGAATAAATCGGCAAATAGAATGGGCGATCGCCGGATTGTCCATTTTGACTTCGTCTAGCCATTGACGCAGAGGTCGCAGCAAATCAATTGCTTTTGAGGAGGGTTGGCCAGTTGCAATAAGGGTGGAACTTCGAGGCTGATCGATCCAGGACCAGTCTGCTTGGGAGAGATGAGAGGCGGGGCTTTCTAAAACTTTCATCGTTTCTCCTGGGGTGTCTACATCAGGAAGGATGTTTTTGCTTTCACAATTTCGTCCTATTACGTTGTATGGTGCCTCCAATCTCCTTGTTTTGAGTGAGTGATATTACGGGAGTTTGGGAGGCAGTCAAATTAGGACTCCGGGACTCTACGAGGAATGAAATATTATTTGGTCGGATCAAAAAAAGGGGTAGATTTCTACCCCCTAATACTTTTATCTAGCTAACTTTGAGTGGATGGGCGATCGCTAAGAAGCCACTTTTGCGGCCGACCGCTGCCGACGAGGTGTTGACGGCGAAGTAGATGACGACTTCGCAGCAGGAGTGGGAGTAGGAGTTGCTGACGACTTTGCAGCAGGAGTGGGGGTGGGAGTAGGAGTAGAAGTTTCTGGAGAGGTTGAAGCAGATTGGCTAGCCGCATCAGAAGGCGTTTGCATCAGAAAGACCAGCATCGGATTGCTCTGGAATTCCCGCCGTAGTAAACGCTGGATTGAAACTTCAATTTGGGCCTGAAGCTTAGTCCAATCGACATCAAATTCTGGGCTGCCAAAGTTATGGACAAACTCTTTCCAGCGGTTATTCAACACATCTTCAATGGTTTGTTTAACCCCATTCTCCAAGCGCGACTTCTCAATTGACGTCACAACACCTCGTAGATGCAGTTCCGGCTTTGCGCTCAGCTTGCCATTCCAATCTATAGCCGCCGCAACGGTGACAATACCATCCTCCGCGAGCTGCTGACGCTCCTTCAAGACGCGGTCATGGACTACACCCGATCGCGAAGAGTCAACTAACTCAATTCCGGAAGGCACTTTGCCTCCAATCCGAATGCTGTCCTGTCTCAGTTCAACAACGTCACCATTGTTGATTAACACCATATTTTCTGCCGGAATTCCCATATTCTGAGCAGTTTCAGAATGCTTCACAAGCATCCGGTGTTCACCATGAACAGGCAAGAAGAACTTCGGACGGGTAAGGGCGATCATCATCTTCTGATCTTCCTGAGCACCATGTCCGGAAACGTGAATGCCTTCATGTCGCCCATAGACCACCTTGGCACCCTGCATCATCAACTTGTCAATTGTATTGACCACTGCAATCGTGTTGCCTGGAATCGGGTTAGCAGAGAAAACCACCGTGTCGCCCTGACGAATCTTGACCTGACGATGCTCCTGATTGGCAATCCGGGTCAACGCCGCCATCGGTTCGCCTTGGGAGCCAGTGGTCAAGATCAACACCCGCTCTTCCGGTAACTTGTTGACCATATGCAGCGGTACAAACAAGTCGTCTTCACACTTGATGTATCCCAAGTTCCGAGCGTGAGCAATCACGTTCAGCATTGAACGTCCTACAACTGACACAACTCGGTTGTGCTTTTTCGCCAACTCCAGAATCATGTTGACTCGGTGGACTGATGACGCAAAGGTTGTCACCAGCAAACGCTTCTCTGCCTTAGAAAAGACCCGATCCAAGTTGGGAAAGACAGAGCGCTCAGAGGGAGTGCTGCCGGGAACCTCTGAATTGGTGGAGTCGCTGATCAGGCACAACACCCCTTTTTCACCATGTTCTGCCAACTTCTGGAAGTCAAACATCTCCCCATCTACCGGGGTGTGATCAATCTTGAAGTCGCCGGTGTGAATGACCACACCTACAGGCGTATGAATTGCGACGGAGAAACTATCTGCAATTGAGTGCGTATTGCGGATGTACTCTACCAGAAAAGATTTGCCAATCCGGACCATGTCGCGGGGTCGGACTGATCTTAGCTCCGTGCGATCGGCAACACCAGCTTCTTCCAGTTTGTTCTCTAGAAGCGCCATAGCCAATCGGGGGCCGTGAATGACGGGTATGTCGATCTGCTTGAGGTGAAACGCAATGCCACCAATGTGATCTTCGTGGCCGTGGGTCACAACCATACCTTTGATTTTGTGGCGGTTTTCCCGCAGGTAGGTCATGTCGGGTAAGACAATGTTGACACCGTGCATTCCATCTGTGGGGAACGCCAATCCAGCATCTAACAACAAGATTTCGTCATTGATTTCAAATACACAAGTATTTTTACCAATTTCGTGCAGACCACCCAAAGGAATAATTTTGAGAGTAGCTGAAGTATCGTTTTGACTCATGTGCATCCTTAAAGAAAAGAGAAGGTATTCGAGAAGTTGGGGGTTGAGCCTGAGGACAGCTAAAGAAAATTCGATCTGGCTTGAGTAGCACAGTTCGTCCCTAGCATTTGGTTCAAGGTTCAACAAAAAACATGTCCCCAGGGGGGGAGCTATTCAGTTGTTTGGAAAACTTATGGCTGTAAGGCTGTGGTTGCTATGCTGATACGTTCAGGAGAGATAGCTCAGCCATGACAGACTTAAGCGTTTGGTGAACTTCATCAGAAGCATCACAAAGCGGTAAGCGAGTCGCACCGACCTGCCAACCCTGCAGACTGAGGGCAGCCTTCAGCGGAATTGGGTTGGTCATTACGAATAATGCTTTGAACAGAGGGAACAGCTGCAGATGAATATTTGCAGCGGCTTGGGTTTGACCTGTTTCAAAGGCTTGGATCATCTGCTGGAGATGTTCTCCTACCAGATGGCTGGCGACGCTAACCACTCCTTGCCCGCCTACCGCCAGTAGGGGCAGTGTGAGGGAATCATCACCAGAATAGATGCCAAACTCCGCAGCAGTCAGGCGTCTAATCTGACTGACCTGATCTAGATTTCCACTGGCTTCTTTAACTGCAACAATGTTGGGCACCTCTGCCAGTTGGGCAATTGTCTCTGGCAGCAGATTTTGTCCAGTTCGTCCCGGAATGTTGTACAGCATGATCGGCAAGTCAGGACTTGATTCTGCGATCGCCCGAAAATGCTGATAAAGACCAGCCTGAGGTGGCTTGTTGTAGTAGGGAACGACCTGTAACGATCCATCTAGTCCTAGTTTAGCTGCTTTTTGGGTCGCTGCGATCGCCTCTTCGGTAGAATTCGATCCTGTTCCTGCAATGACCTTTGCTTTTCCAGCTACAGCCTGCTTAACCACTTGAAACAGTTGATACTCTTCATCCCACGTTAGAGTCGGGGACTCCCCAGTAGTGCCACACACGACTAGCGCATCCGTACCATGCTCAACTAGATGGTTCGCCAACTTTTCTGCAACGGCATAGTTGACATTGCCATCCGCTGCAAAAGGCGTAATCATCGCAGTCAAAACGCGTCCAAAATTTACCACACTCGACTGACTCCTCAAATTGAACCGATTTTGAACATAAAAGACTTAGAAAGCAAAGCAACTGAAGGTTTTGAGCGGCAGATCCATCACGACAGCAATGATAAAACCGCGTTGACTACAGCCTGGTTCCGACTGCTGCCACGGCTTCAGCAGGCCGAAGTAGATTTTGCTCAACCAAAAGTTCTGCAATCTGCACCGCATTGAGCGCGGCCCCCTTCCGAATCTGATCGCCACTCAACCAAAGCTCTAAGCCACAGGGATGAGATAGATCCTGCCGAATTCGACCCACCAAGACATCATCCTTGCCGCTGGCTTCCATGGGCATCGGGAAATAATTGGCTTGCCAATCTTCTAACAGCTGCACTCCAGGGGACTGACTCAAAATCTCTCGAGCCTGATCGACACTGAAAGGGCTAGCAAACTCTAGATTGATGGCTTCGGAATGAGCTCGCAACACGGGTACTCGAATGCATGTTGCCGTCACACGCAGGTCGGGAGCCCCAAAAATTTTGCGGGTTTCGTTGACCATTTTAAGCTCTTCCTCACAATACCCCTCTGGCGTAAGGGGCGAATTGTGAGGAAATAGATTGAAAGCCAGCGGATAAGGAAAAATTTCTGCCTTCGGCTCTTCTCCAGCCAAAATTGCTCGGGCTTGAGCTTTGACTTCTTCCATGGCTCGCGCCCCTGCCCCACTGGCGGACTGGTAGGTTGCCGCGACAATTCGCTGAATTGGTTGCACCTGATGGAGAGGCCAAAGGGCAACAGTCATTAGGATGGTGGTGCAGTTTGGGTTGGCGATAATGCCCCGATGGGAGGCCGCAGCCTGAGGATTAACTTCTGGCACGACTAAGGGGACATCTGCATGCATCCGGAAGGCACTAGAGTTGTCAATCACAACTGCACCTGCCGCCGCGGCCTTGGGAGCCCATGCTTTGGAGACGGAGCCGCCCGCAGACGCTAGAACCAGATCGATGTTGTCAAAGGCGCGATCGCCAACCGCCTCTATCAATAAATCTTCCCCTCGAAAGGGCAAGCGCTGTCCTGCCGAGCGAGGAGACGCCAAGAGCTTGAGCTCAGCGATCGGAAATTGACGCTGCTCTAATAACTGCAATAATTCTGTGCCAACCGCGCCTGTGGCACCTAGAATGGCAACTCGATAAGATTGAGGCAAACTATCCATCCTCCAGTCAAATCATCGAAGAGACGTTAATAAATTTCTAATCTAATCAGCAATCTAATTAGCTTTGAGTACAGCAAGTAGGGCTTGAATATCTGTAAGACGCTATTTATATAAGATTTAAGCTTAGGCTTTCGTCAATACTAGTCGATATTAATCTAAAAGCATATTAGCAGCAATGCTTCCTACAGCGTATTTTTTGTGCTTGCCTCGTACAAGATAAAATTGGAAACAAAAGTTTCCTCCTTGTTTACGGGTTTTGACTCCAGCTTAACAAATCAACATAAACTAAAGGTGGCCTTTTCTAGGCGGAGACTCCGCTAGATCAGCACAGATATTCCCACTCCTACAGGCTTTGAGGAGGCTCGGCATTTTTTTCAGAGGAGAAACTAGCCAGCGACTGATTACATTTAGCATTTCCTCAAGTTGGTTGAGGCAGAATTCAGCTACTATAGCTAATTGCGGCAATGATGAAGCAGAGCCGCAGAAGCCGATCGATTGTGCAACGAGAGATTTCGATGAAAGTCACCCAGGAAAAACTCCCAGCTAGCCAAATCGGCCTGGAAATTGAAATTACCCCTGAAATGTCGAAGAGGGCGTACGAAAAAACTCTCCAGGAGTTTACTCGGTCTGCCAACATTCCTGGGTTTCGGAAAGGCAAGGTGCCTCGCCAGGTCTTAATCCAGCGGTTTGGTTCTGACCGCATTAAGGCAACTGTGATTGAGGAATTGATTGAAGACAGCATCAGGAAAGCAGTTGACCAAGAGAAGATCGAGGCGATTGGCAACTTTCAGCTGCGCTCCTCTTTTGAAGAGTTGATCAGCAAGTTTGAGCCCGGTTCAGCGTTGACTTTCTCGGCTGCGGTAGATGTGCCCCCAGAGGTGCAGCTCAGCGATGCGAAAGGATTAGAGGTCAAGGCGGAAGAAGTTAAATACGATCCTGAGCGGGTCAATCAGGTCCTAGAGCAATATCGGCAGCAAGCCTCAACGCTAATCCCTGTCGAGGGGCGAGTTGCTCAGACTGGAGACTCTGTAGTGATTGATTTTGCGGGTCAGCTCGCTGCTGAAGGAGAGGAACCCACTGAAATTCCAGGTGGTAAGGCTGAAGATTTTCAGACCGAACTGGAGGAAGGACGGTTTATTCCAGGGTTTATTGAAGGCATCATCGGCATGAACCCCGGTGACACCAAAGAGATCTCCGTTAGTTTTCCAGAAGACTATCCTCAGCAGGAATTAGCTGGAAAGCCAGCTGTTTTCAATATCACGCTCAAGGAGCTGAAGGAGAAGGAACTGCCTGAGCTCGATGATGACTTTGCTCAAGAAGTGAGCGAATTTGAGACACTAGCAGCGCTGCAAGAGTCTTTAGAGTCCAAATTCAGACAAGAAGCTGAACAGAAGACAAAGACTAATAAGGAGCAGGCACTCCTAGATGAGTTGGTAAAGCGGATTGAAGTCGATATTCCTGAAACGCTGGTGAAGCGTGAAGTGGACTATATGCTGACTCAAACAGCCATGCAGCTCAGCAACCAAGGAATGGATATCAAGCAACTTTTGACTCCTGAGGTTTTGCCTCAACTACGTGAGCGATCGCGCCCCGAAGCGATTGAGCGCCTCCGTCGCACAATGGCCCTAGGGGAAGTGGCTAAGCAAGAGTCTATTCAGGTAGAAGCGCCTGAGGTAGACGCCAAAGTCGCTGAAATGATGAAGGAGTATGAGGGGCAGGATATCGACCAAGATCGGCTCCGGCAGGTCGTTGAGGATGACTTACTCCGAGAAAAAATTGTTGATTGGCTAGAAGCAAATGGCACGGTTGAACTGGTGCCTGAGGGCTCGCTAGCGCCTGCTGAACCAGAAGCGGCTCCAGAGCCTGACACAGATGCTTCAGATGCAACTGTTGATGTGTCTGCTGCTGCAGTCGCTGAATCAGAGGCGGCTGAAACCGCTACACAGGACAGTTAACTTACTAGGTAGGGCGGATGGCTGTTTTCATTCGCCTACTGTCATTCGCCTACGGCCATTCGCCTACCCTCACAAATACCTACAGATACCCACCCGTCTCAGATTAATTGAGGCATAATGTTCGAATATATGGTGTAGTCAAGCTGCTGAATTGATTAGAAGCACTACATTGTCCCACTTTGGAGTTGACTCCTTTTCCAGTTCCATGCTTACATCTCAGCCCTCTGATTATTCAATGATGAGCACTCGCGCTCTAAAGCTCGATTCAGTCAGCCCTCAAGCTCTTGAAACCCGCAGCATGATCCCTATGGTCGTGGAGCAATCGGGGCGCGGAGAAAGAGCGTTTGATATTTACTCTCGTCTGCTGCGAGAGCGCATCATCTTTTTGGGGACACAGGTTGACGACAACGTTGCCGATTCTATTGTGGCCCAGCTTTTATTCCTGGATGCAGAAGAACCGGAGAAAGATATTCAGCTCTACATCAACTCTCCAGGTGGCTCAGTTACGGCTGGAATGGCGATTTATGACACCATGCAGCAAGTGCGCCCAGATGTTGTTACGATCTGCTTTGGTTTAGCCGCGAGTATGGGTGCCTTTTTGCTGGCGGGTGGTGCCGCTGGAAAGCGTCTATCCTTGCCGAGCTCCCGAATTATGATTCACCAGCCGCTGGGTGGAGCACAGGGGCAGGCTGTGGATATTGAAATCCAGGCACGGGAAATTCTCTACCACAAGAGCAAGCTCAACGAGTTGTTGGCTCATCACACAGGTCAACCTCTAGAGCGAATTGAGGCTGATACCGAGCGAGACTTCTTCATGTCGGCAGAGGAAGCTAAGAACTACGGTCTAATCGATAAAGTCATCTCCCGGCAGAATTTGCCTGCACCTGGAGAGCCTGTCACCGCAGTGAAATAAGAGGCGATTATGTCTAAGTACGACTCTCATCTCAAATGTTCTTTCTGCGGTAAGTCGCAGGAGCAAGTTCGAAAACTCATTGCTGGACCGGGAGTTTACATTTGTGATGAATGTGTCGATCTCTGTAATGAAATCTTGGACGAGGAACTGTTTGACTCCAGCGCGGCAGTTCCTCAACCTTCGCCCCGCCGAGACCATCCTCCAGAAAAACGGCAGGCTCGATCACCTGGTATTTCGCTGAATCAAGTTCCAAAGCCGCGCGAGATTAAGAAGCATCTTGATGATCATGTGATTGGTCAGGATGAGGCCAAGAAGGTTCTTTCAGTTGCGGTATACAACCACTACAAGCGTCTGAGCTTCATCCAAAATAAGGGTGGCAGCAAGGAGGATACGGTTGAGCTGCAGAAGTCTAATATCTTACTGATTGGGCCGACGGGCTGTGGAAAAACGCTGCTGGCTCAAACATTGGCTGAGATGCTAGATGTTCCATTTGCGGTTGCAGATGCGACCACTCTGACGGAAGCTGGCTATGTGGGCGAGGATGTCGAAAATATTCTGCTTCGACTTCTACAAGTGGCAGATTTAGATGTGGAAGAGGCCCAGCGCGGCATTATCTACATTGATGAAATTGACAAGATTGCTCGCAAGAGTGAGAACCCTTCTATTACTCGGGATGTTTCGGGTGAGGGGGTTCAGCAAGCGTTGCTGAAGATGCTGGAAGGTACGGTAGCCAATGTGCCACCGCAGGGTGGTCGTAAGCATCCTTATCAAGACTGCATCCAGATCGATACCAGCAATATCCTCTTCATCTGTGGTGGGGCGTTTGTGGGTTTAGAGAAGGCGGTGGAACAACGGATTGGGAAGAAGTCGATGGGCTTTGTCCAGCCGGGTGAGGGGCAATCTAAAGAAAAGCGTAATGCTGATGTTTTACGGCATCTAGAGCCAGACGATCTGGTTAAATTTGGCATGATTCCTGAGTTTATTGGGCGAGTGCCTGTTGTAGCTGTGGTCGATCCGCTGGATGAAGACACGCTGACGGCGATTTTGACTGAACCGCGCAATGCGTTGGTGAAGCAGTATCAGAAGCTGATGAAGATGGATAATGTCCATTTGGAATTCAAGGGGGATGCTGTCAAGGCGATCGCCAAAGAAGCCTACCGTCGAAAAACAGGAGCCCGAGCCCTGCGCGGTATCGTTGAAGAGCTGATGTTGGATGTGATGTATGAGTTGCCGTCTCGTAAGGACGTGACTCGTTGCACTATTACTCGCGAAATGGTAGAGAAGCGCTCTACTGCGGAGTTGCTTCTGCACCCTTCTTCCTTGCCCAAGCCTGAATCTGCTTAGATTTATATGCCATACGTTTCAGTTCGTGGTGTTGATCACTATTACGAGTGGATCAGCACCGCTGATCAGCCTCCTTCACATCAAAAACCTGTGATGGTGTTTTTGCATGGTTGGGCGGGTTCGGCTCGCTATTGGCGCACCACGGCTGAGGCCTTACAGGATCACTTTGACTGCTTGCTATATGATTTGCGGGGGTTTGGGCGATCGCCTCTTCCTACCCCGATCCCTTCTGAAGTCGAAGCTTTAGGCTATGAACTAGAGAGTTATGCTGAAGATCTGGCTGTTTTGCTAGATACCTTTGGCCTACAGCGGATTTATCTAAATGCCCATTCTACGGGCTCTTCGGTTGCAACTTTTTTCCTAAATCTATACCCAGAGCGGGTCGAGCGGGCAATTCTAACTTGTAGCGGCGTATTTGAGTACGACGAGAAGGCCTTTAAGGCGTTTTACAAGTTTGGTGGGTATGTCGTGAAGTTCCGACCCAAATGGTTGAAAGCCCTGCCGTTGGTGCATCGGGTATTTATGGCTCGCTTTCTCCACCGCCCTATTCCAGTTCGCGAAAGCCGTGCGTTTCTAGAAGACTTTTTGATGGCAGACTACGAAGCGGCACTGGGCACCATCTTCACAGCAGTCAGCCAGCGAGCTACCGAGGTGATGCCTCAGGAGTTTGCTCGCTTGACTGTGCCCACCCTTTTAATTTCTGGAGAATACGACCAGATTATCCCCACCCACATGGGACGGCAGGCTGCAGATTTAAGTGACAAAGTGGAGCATGTAGTACTGACTGCGACGTCTCATTTCCCCATGCTGGAAGATCCAGACGCCTATTTGCAGCAGGTCAAAACATTTTTGCAGTTGCCTGATCCGGTTGCTTCTTCAAGTTAGAAAACTTGCTAGTTAAATCTACAAACGAAATTCTTTGCCATAGGTTTCGTTGTAGCAGACTTGTTCGAGTCCAAAGCGCCCTCCATATTGTTTGGCGGGGTCATCAGCGAATCCTAGACAGAGCAGACAGCAGATGTCTACTGATTCAGGAATATTGAACTCGGCCTTGACCTGATCGCTAGAAAATCCTTCCATGGGACAGCTATCTACCCCTAGGCTTTTCGCCACAATCATCATGTGGGCGACAGCGAGCATGGTGTGCCGATTGGTCCAGACTTCGACCGAGCCAATGCTAGGTTGATTCTCAAAAAAACTTGGAACCTGCGATCGCAACACATCGGCATATTCATCAGTCATCGCGCGGTGCTCTTTGCCCAGATCGATCACAGACTCGATATAGTCGGGCTGAGCAATCTGGCGATCGCCACAGCAAATCAGCACAACAGGAGCTTCAGCAATCTGGCCTTGATCAAAGGCACAGGCCTTGAGTTTTTCTTTGCTGGACTGCTCTCGTAGGACAATAAATCTCCAGGGCTGCAGATTGTAGCCCGAGGGAGCCCGCACCCCCAGACGGAGAATTTCTTCCAATATTGCTTCTGGAATGGGGTTTGGTTTAAAAGAGCGAGCAGCTCGACGCTGTTGAATCGCGTCCTTTAAACCTGTTGAGGGTTGTAGTTGAATCGACATAGGCCGTTTTTGAGCAGTTACCCTTTCAGTGTTAACGGCCTACAAACGATTATCCACGCTCTAGGGTTAGAGATTGGGTGGGCAAACAGAGAGTCGTCCAGTTTATAAGACGTTTTCAGGTGCTGTTGCGAAGAGGCAGCCAGCTTATCTAGTAGCCGGTCTAGTCCAAGCCGAGTTCTCGCTTCAACAGGCTAATTGATTTTTCACCGATATAGTTCTCGCAGCTCAGAAGCTGAGGGGGGCGAATTAAGTCTTCACGAGCAGACTGGATTGCTGCTTTTACGGTTGCGACACTGGCTTGATCACAGATCACCATTTGGGCGCTACGGACGAGCCCGTTTAGCTTATAAGGATCTTCTGCTTGGGCAGTCATGACCAGCAAGTCATCTCCCCGTAAGCTATGAACAATCACTTCCGCAGCTCGCAAAATGCCGGAACTGAGGCTCACAATGCCGACGCAGCTATCTTGAGGAAGCTTCTTGAGATACTCAATTTCTCTGGCGTAGTCGTAAATGTCTACCGGAATGACGCGAACTGATTTAGGGGCGGCGATCGCCTCTGCTTCCCCAATGAAGTAGCGACTGGTCACAACCGTGCCAGAGCGAGCCTGATCTAAAATCTGGCCTAATTCTTCCAGGGGAACCAACTGCACCGGAATTCTCAACGCTTGTTCTAACTCGCGCACCATCAGCTCCCCAGCCCCAATGTCTTGACTGGGAGCCGTCACCAACACACGTGCGCTACAGCGCAACCGCCAATCAATTTCGGCCAAAAATAGCTCTCTGGCCTGACTCAGGGAGCAACCCTGGTTCAACAACTCATCCAGGCTTTTTTGCACCAGTCGGTGGGCCTGGGGATGCTGCTCCAGGATGGGAGACCGAGCTTTGTTGGCACCGCCTTCGTCTCCTTGGGCTCGGACATAGATGCCAGAACCTGCCTGAGCATCGACAACACCAGCCTCCTCTAGCTGCCGATAGACCTTGCTGATGGTGTTACGGTGTAACCCAGTTTGCATAGCCAGTTGGCGGGTGCTGGGCAAGCGATGTCCGGGTGGAAATTGGCGGGAGGCGATCGCAAATCGAATTTGGTTATAGAGTTGGGTCGAAGCTGGAATTTCACTATCAGGTTGAATATGGAATTGGACCATTGCAGAGCCTCCAATGCATAGGGATAAACCGAGGAGCCCTATTGCTGCACGCTTGATGATGTAGGTTTACTGTAGGAATAAATTCAACAGTGGCTAGCCGTTTACGGATAAATCTATGCGGCAGTCTCGGGCGTGATGACCTGGGTAGTCGCCCTCCGCGCCACAAATCAAAGATGGCAACTGAGACCATCCTTTTCCAGAATCACACGTAACTGTCACAATCGCCATGATAGACCCGAACATTCGGACGACCCACCTCGAAATTCAAAACCAAGACCTCAAGATTTCTGCCTATCAGGCTGAGCCTATCGGTGACGGGCCATTCCCCGCCATTGTGGTTTTACAAGAAATTTTTGGCGTAAATGCTCATATTCGAGATATAACCGAGCGATTTGCCAAAATTGGTTACGTGGCGATCGCCCCTGCCCTCTATCAGAGATTAGCGCCTGACTTTGAAGCAGGCTACACCGATGCTGACATCAAAATCGGTCGAGTTTATAAAGAACAAACTCAGGCAGATGAGCTGCTCAGCGATATTCAAGCCACCGTTGACCATCTTAAAGCGCAACCCCAAGTCAACCCAGGGGCGATCGGTTGCATCGGGTTTTGCTTTGGGGGCCACGTTGCCTACCTGGCGGCGACGCTACCCAATATCAAAGCAACCGCATCTTTTTATGGCGCAGGGATTGCTACCTGGTGTCCAGGAAACGGGGCTCCTACCGTTAGCCGGACCTCAGATATTCAAGGAACTCTCTACGCCTTTTTTGGCCTAGAAGATGCCAGTATTCCCATTGAGCAAACCAACCAGATTGAAGCAGAACTACAAAAGCATCAGATTCCTCACCATATTTTTCGCTATCCCGGTGCAGGACATGGCTTTTTTTGCGATCAAAGAGCAAGCTACAGTCCTGAAGCGGCTGCAGATGCTTGGGTCAAAGTTCAAGAACTCTTCCACAACACCTTGCAGATGCCTTAATTTTGCAGATGTCTTAATTTTGACTGAGTGCAACAGCACACGGTTCCCAAAAACCACCCCCAGTGAATCATAGCCCTGCTTGAATGTAGCGTTTTTGGCAGGCAGACCCTCCACTGCACCCTCTACTACAGTGGATTTGGCTATGACGAACCCGATGGGGATTGATTATATTGGGGGAACTCTACTTTATAATGCTGAAACTCATTCCGGCGATCGCAACAGGTTCGCTGGGCCGAAGATGTTTCTTGAGCGAAACGGTTTTACCTGCCGCCACCGGATGAGTCCTCAGCATCGCCCGTTTTTTAGGAGGCTACCTTGTCTTTTTCCACCGATGACTTTGCCAAAGCCCTCGAACAGCATGACTATCAGTTCCGGAAAGGACAAACTGTTCGGGGCAAAGCGTACAGCTATGAATCAGACGGGGTCTATGTCGATATTGGCGGAAAGTCTGCGGCTTTCTTGCCGATGGAAGAAGCTTCCCTAGAGGGAATCAGAGATTTATCGATCGTGTTGCCGCCCGATCTGGAACGCGAATTCTTGATTGTGCGAGAACAAGACGAAAACGGCCAGGTGACGCTCTCGATTCGGGCGCTGGAAGCCAAAAAAATCTGGCAGCAGCTGCTTGAGGTGCTTGAAAACGACCAGACCCTCAATGCTGTGGTGACAGGCACCAACAAGGGAGGCGTCACCATCAAGGTGCAGGGGCTGCGAGGATTTATTCCGCGATCGCACCTTGTAGAGCGAAACAACCTAGAAGCTCTCGTGGGCCGCTCTCTCACCGTTAGTTTGCTAGAAGTTAACCCCGATCAGAACAAACTCGTGGCGTCTCACCGTCTGGCAGCTCAGGCGGCCAGCTTGCGTCAGTTGGTCGTGGGTCAGGTTGTAGATGGCAAAGTGGTGGGCATCAAGCCGTTTGGAGCCTTTATCGAATTTGATGGCACCACCGGACTACTGCACATCAACCAAATCAGCAAAAACTACGTGGCTTCGCTTCCAGCCCTGTTGGAAGTAGGACAACCGATTAAAGCGGTGATTGTGGAGCTAGATGAAATCAAACGCCGCATCTCGCTCTCTACCAAAGTGTTAGAAAACTATCCAGGGGAAGTGCTGGAAAATATGGAAGCTGTGATGGCTGAAGCGGAAACTCGGGCAGAGAAGGCTAGTAAGGCGATCGCCCAAGAAAGTTAAGCCAGAAACTTGAGCCAGAAAGTTAAGCCAGAAACTTGAGCTAGAAACTTGAGCCAGAAAGTTAAGCCAGAGAGATGCTGATTGATCTCATCTCTCTTTCGGCCAGATAAAATTGGCCAGATAAAAAGGTGAGAGTGAGAAGCGCAAGATTTGATAACTTCTCACTCACAGCCTTCACCGCTTTATTCACCTAAATCGCACAGCTTAAATCACCTGCCTTTTGGCTAAATCGCAAGTTTTCCCGATAGTCAACTGGGCAATCGATGACGGCGGGAACAGACTGAGCTAAAGCTTCCTTCAGAATGGGCATAAAATCAGCCGTTGAGGTGACGCGATATCCCTTTAGTCCCATGCTCTCTGCCAGTTTGACAAAATCGGGATTGCTGAAGTGGACAAATGAGGAACGACCATATTGGTTAATCTGCTTCCATTCGATCAAGCCATAGCCACCATCATTGAAGATAATCGTTACAAACGGAGTCCCAATCCGTAGCGCTGTTTCTAGCTCTTGGCAGTTCATCATAAAGCCACCGTCTCCCGTCACCGCAACCACTTTTCGGTTGGGGCTAACGAGCTTCGCGGCCACAGCTCCCGGAATGGCAATGCCCATGGCGGCAAAGCCATTAGAGATGAGGCAGGTGTTGGGGCAACTGCAATGATAGTGGCGGGCCATCCACATCTTGTGGGCTCCAACATCTGAAATAACGATGTCTTCGGGACCCATCACCTGCCGCAGATCGTAGATCAGCTTTTGGGGCTTGATTGGAAATTCATCATCATTGGCATACTGCTCATAGTCGGCGCGAATATCATCGCGTAGATCAAGGGCGTATGGCCGAGATTTTCCTTGGCGGCTGGCGCGCTTGAGGATTTCCTGGAGTGAATCTGATATATTTCCGACCGCTTCTACCGTTGGAATGTAGCTGCTATCAATTTCGGCGGGGGTTTGACCGATGTGAACAATAGGAATTGATCCGGTGGGGTTCCAGCGTTTGGGCGAATATTCTACTAGGTCATACCCCACAGCAATGATGAGATCCGTGTTGTCAAAGCCGCAGCTAATGTAGTCTCGCTGCTGTAATCCAACGGTCCATAAGGCTAGAGGATGGGTGTAAGGGATGGCTCCTTTGCCCATGAATGTGTTGGCAACGGGGATATTGAGCTGAGTAGCAAACTCAGTCAAAGCTGCACTGGCGTGGTCTCTTAGGGCTCCGTTTCCAACCAAAATTAACGGATTAGTGGCTTGAGAAATGAGTTGGGCTGCTTGCTCAATGCTGTGAAAAGAGGCATAGGTTTTTTCTCGCGTATCCGTGCGAAGGGGCTGTCCAACCACAGGCATGGCCGCAATATTTTCGGGCAAGTCAATATGAACAGCGCCGGGTTTTTCTGTTTGAGCAATCTTAAACGCCTTTCGCACAATCTCGGCGGTGTTGCTGGGCCTGACAATCTGGGCATTCCACTTTGTAACGGGGGAAAACATGGCAACCAGATCGAGGTACTGGTGAGATTCGATGTGCATCCGATCGGTACCCACCTGTCCAGTAATCGCGACTAAAGGAGCCCGATCGAGGTTGGCATCCGCAACGCCAGTCATTAAGTTGGTGGCACCGGGACCCAGAGTGGAGAGACAGACTCCAGCCTTTCCAGTCAGACGCCCATAGACATCTGCCATGAATGCGGCTCCCTGTTCGTGACGAGTGGTAATGAACTGAATGGAAGAACCCTGGAGTGCCTCTAAAACCTGCAGATTTTCCTCTCCGGGTAAACCAAACACATACTCCACTCCTTCATTTTCCAGGCATTGGACTAGCAGTTGGGCGGTGTTCATCTCGCTCATGTTTTCCCCTTATCAAATTCGATTATTTGCTAGACAAATTGCCATTGATCAGTCGCTGTTTCCAGATTTCCTGCCAGATTGCCGTTACTAAACGGCTGTTAACAAACTGCCCTTGATAGATTGATCTTGGCGGATTGATCTTGTGATCTTGACAAATGGCCTATTTTTTCTTTTAGTGTTCCCTTGCTGTCAACTTTCCCCAGGAACAGAGAGCTTTCTTCACTTTGTCCAGACGGTTTTGATGTTGACAAACTCATGAATGCCCTGAATGCCAAGTTCTCGGCCATATCCCGATCGCTTTACCCCTCCAAACGGCAAGCGGGGGTCAGACTTGACGAGGCTGTTGATGAAAACGGCTCCAGCTTCTAGCTCTTCGATGAGGCGATCGCGCTCTGCAGGAACTGTGGTCCAGGCGCTGGCTCCCAATCCAAAGGAGGTGCTGTTGGCTAGCTGAATGGCGGCATCCAGATCCGGGACCCGAAACAGCAGTGCGACAGGGCCGAAGAACTCCTCCTGGTAAGCTGGGGCTCCTGGAGGGATATCGGTCAGAATGGTGGGTGGATAAAAGTTGCCGCGCTGTAGCGTCACGACCGAGCGGGTTGGCAAAGCTTGTAAATCTGCACCGATCAGCACCTTGGCCCCCTGCTCAATACAGGTTTGGACCTGATGATCCAGCTCATGCAAGATGGCAGGAGTTGATAGCGGCCCAATGTCGGTAGTTGGGTCCATTGGGTCTCCTACTTTCAGGGCAGCAAATTTTTCGACCAGCTTGGTGGTGAATGAGTCGGCGATCGCCTCCTGGACAATAAATCGCTTTGCTGCAATACAAGACTGGCCATTGTTGAGCATCCGGGCCGTCACAGCCATCGTGGCTGCAGCCTCAAGATCAGCACTTTCCAGCACAATAAACGGATCGCTTCCGCCCAACTCCAGCACAGTTTTTTTGATTTGCTTAGCGGCAGCGACAGCCAGACTGATTCCGGCAGCCTCGCTACCTGTTAGAGTGGCGGCTTTGACGCGATCATCCTCAACAATCTGAGCAACTTTGTCGGCCCCCACCAGCAACGTTTGAAACACACCTGCTGGAAATCCTGCTTCCTGAAAGATTTCCTCAAGGGCCAGTGCACACTGAGGAACGTTGGAGGCATGTTTGAGCAGCCCCACATTTCCTGCCATCAGACTCGGCGCTGCAAAGCGAAACACTTGCCAAAATGGGAAGTTCCAGGGCATCACTGCCAAAATGGCCCCCATCGGCTGATAGCGCACAAAACTATGAGTGGCATCGCTCTGAACTGGAATGTCGGCCAAAAACTCAGCGGCATATTCTGCGTAGTAGCGGCAGACCCAAGCAGATTTCTCTACTTCGGCGATCGCCGCCGCCAAAGGTTTACCCACTTCCAACGTCATCATCTGGCCAAAGGTTTCTCGTCGATCGAGCAGGATTTGGGCGGCTCGCTGCATCCATTCCGCTCGCTGCTGCATTGAAGTTCGACGATAATGTTCAAATGCGGTTTGGGCTCGCGCCAACTTTTGGGCGATCGCATCGTCTGTAATCGGATCAAAAACTTTAACGGTTTCTCCAGTCGCAGGATTAATCGTGGCAATACCCATAGCCTAAATCTCCTGATTTTGTGCAGACGCGGGTAGCCATCTGGGTCTTCTGAGACAGAATACGGGTCACACCTTTCTGGGGGCTGGAAGGCGATATCGTTTACCTTGCTACCCTACCGTCTCTACTGTGTCAGGAAAAATCAAGATCGGGGTTGGACTTCCCTGGAAATGTTCAGAAAACGTTGAAGTTGAAGCGAAAAAAGAAACAAATCTTTTAAAGTCTTTTCATTATTGGCGGGAACGATCCGTCTGATGCCGATCCTGATGAGAATTTAATAATTGGGGCAGAGGCTAAAAATTTGCGGATCTTTTCCTAACAAAACGGCTTTTGTGAGCTATCTCATCCAGGTTTTAGGCAGGAAAGCAATTTTTCACATTCTCATCAAACCTGATAACTTTCACCTTGATGCAGGTCAAAGAAGGGATTGAAGAAAAGAGATAGGCTAGGGATTTTTCCCTCACCTATCCCTGTTTAAAAAGTCTATGCACCGAAAATTTTATGCACCGGAAGATTAGTAACGGCTTCTCGATCCAACTTGAGGATCGCGGCTAGTTGCCGTACCAGGTAGGCGGTAAGTATTCCAGTCACGAATGCCACGTCGGTTTAGAACTGCTTCAGCCGTCTGGATTTCCTGTAAGGTTCCTTCCACCATGACCAGGTAATCGCCTTGCGTAACTCGCTCATCATAATAGCGAGCCTGATCTTCAGGAATTCCCCAACCGATCAGAGCACCCAGCAAACCACCACCGGCGGCTCCTAATCCACTACCTAACAGAGTATTGGCTAATACAATTCCAGCTTCAGCGGCTATGCCAACTCCTGGAATCGCCAGTACTCCGATGCTTCCGATCAGACCCAGCAGTCCACCTGTTGCGGTTCCGGCAACAGCACCTGCTCCAGCGCCGCCTTTGGCTTGTTCTTCGCGGCTTTTGGCCTCGACTCCGCCAATCTGCTCTCCCTGATCCAGGTTTTGAGCAATTACAGAAATTCTGTCCATCGGAAAACCTGCATCCCGAAGCTCGTAGAGTGCAGATTGTGCATCATCACGATTCGAAAAGATACCAACCGCTCTTCTATGTTCGTTGGTATACATAAGTTTCCTCCTTTCATAGCTCACAGCATCGTTGCCCACGAGTTGGGGGCAGCTTTAGTGCTTGAGCTCTACTCTTTCATTGTGAGGCTCAGCCTTTTTCTCTTCATCGATCGGGGGGAGGAAGAGCGATCTCTGCCGTAGGAGGGGCAATCCTGATGCAAGCCTACTCCTGTCGCCAGCCTAAGGGTGATTGGGGGGCAAGGAGGCGATCGCCCCCCAACTGCCACAAACCTTAAGAGGTCGATGCCTCAGTCGCCGTCTTGATCTCAACATATTTTTGATTTTGCTCGCGCAGCTTGGCATCTTCATCGTTGTAGAAGAAAGAGAGCAGCACAAAACGCCGACCTGCCGTAACGGGTGTGACCTCATGCAGCAGCGAGCAAGAAAAGATGACCGCCTCGCCCACCCCAGGCCGATAGAGCTGGGAACCATATTCTGGAAACCGCAAACAGCCCCCTTCGTACTCACCTGTGTTGAGGTTGAGCGTCATGGCAAAGCGTCGATGGGCTGTCCCTTTGGTTGTATTGTCGCGATGGCGATTGAAAAAGCCCTGATCGTTAGCCTCATAACAGGCCACCAGATGTCGCTCAAACCGAGTAATACTGAACTGAAATGCCTTCTCAATTTCAGGCTTGACTCGTTTGATCACGAAGTCATTCACTTGCCCCAGCAGCTCGGGTTCAGTGACAGGGAAGTCCCGACGCTGCTTAAATTCGTAGTCAAACACTTCGACTGTTTTGCCGTTGATCTGCCGCATAAAACCCGAATCGCGACCGCCATGCTGCTCGTAAAGGCTGATTAAATGTTGGCAGAAGTCGGGATCAAAAACGTTGGGAATCGAAAGTACTGGAGCCTGACGAGTGGCCAGAACAGGCGGCGGCAAGACGGGTAGCCCCCGCACATAGCTCAGCACCTGTTCCACATGGGACTCCGGATTTTCTAAGGGGAATACCTGCAACACACGCAGGTTTTCATCCAGGATGAAGGTGGTGGGTGAATATTGAACGCGATCGCCCTTCTCCAGCTCAGGATGGTAAACGCCATAGCGCATACTGACCTGCCGCTCAAAATCCCACAGTAGTTTGCAGTACATGGGGGAGGCGATCGCCTTGCCTAGTTCCTGATCATCCGGATCAATACTGACACCAAAGAACGGGATTTCTAGCGCCTCAAACTGGCTTTGCAGTGCTAGAAAACGCTGTAATGTGGTGCGACTCAACTCACTTTTGCAACTACCGAAGAAAAAGAGGACCACTCGATATCCACCCACCGTGTCGAAATGGTAGGCCGGATTAGAAGTAGACGGCAGCGTAAACCAGGGGGCCGGATCGCCCGCCGTTAGAGCAGCCATAAGCTGTTGAACCTCTCCGCAATAGACCGTTATTCGATGTGGGCAATGGTAACCCCAGAGCCGCCGTCAGATTGTTCGGCCTGCTCATAACGGGACACCTGGGGATGGTGTCGGAGAAACTCCTGTACCCCCCGTTTGAGTTTACCCGTTCCATGTCCATGAATAATCCAAAGCGGTCCTTGAGCAGTGGCGATCGCCCGTTCCAGCACCACCTCAGCATCAGCTACCCGGCTCCCGCGCAGATCGACGGTGTTTTGAGAGGTGCGAATTGCAGGGGCAGGTGCGGCGGGGGGATGCGGGGGAGGTTCTGGTGCAGGTTTGGGTTTGGTGGGTGGCAGTTCAGCTTTTTCGCCCTGGAGCGACTCGACATCGGCTAGCTCAACGGTCATCTTCATGAGCCCAAATCGAACAGTTAGCTCACCGTTGTCGTTGGGATTGGACAAGACTTCTGCGGTTTGGCCCAAACGGGGAATGCGGATGCGATCGCCCACCTGCGGTCGAAATCCAGGCTTGGGCTTGGGGGTTTGCCGACGGGAGGGCAACTGACGATCACTAATCCGGTTGAGGTCTTCAGTGGCCTGCTGGGCATCTTGCGCGGTGGCTGGACCTCGCTGCAAGCGGCGAATCACTCCAGCAATTTCTCCTCTAGCCTGGGCGATCGCTTCCTGCACAGTCTGCTCTTGCTGTTGCTGCAAGTCCCGTTCCCGTTCTTTGAGCATCGTGGCCTTGCGAGACACTTCCCGATGCAGTTGTTCGGCTTGGGCCAGCAATTTTTCAGCCTCTTTTGCCTTTTGCTCCTGCTGCCGTCGCTGTGCTTCTAGCCCTGCGATGACTTCGTTAACTTCTTCGGAAGCACTGGCTCCCACCAAAGATTGGGCTTGGTCTACCACCACTGGATTTAACCCCAACCGTCGGGCAATTGTCAGAGCGTTGGAGCGGCCAGGAATGCCCCAAAGCAAGCGATAGGTAGGAGATAGGGTCACATCGTCAAACTCGACCGACGCATTCTCAAACCGCTCATCTTGATATTTCAATGCCTTTAGCTCGCCAAAGTGCGTAGTTGCCATTGCGAGCTGGACATGGCCTGCCAGATGCCGCAACAGGGCGATCGCCAATGCACTCCCTTCAGACGGGTCAGTTCCGGCTCCTACTTCATCGAGCAACACCAGCGCATTGGTGCGAGGAGTCTGGGGATTGAGGTTTGAGGGATGGGGTGAATCTTGATCTTCTGATTCATCTATTTTTGACTCGTCTAGAATTTCTGACTCATCTGTTTCTGACTCATCTAACAGAGTCTCTTCTGGGGCTGGCACTGGTGTTGGATCGGGGGAGGCGATCGCCGCTAAAATTCGACTAATCCGGCGAATATGCCCCGAAAACGTCGAAAGACTTTGCTCAATCGACTGCTCGTCTCCAATATCAGCCAACACTTGGTCAAACCAGGGCAACTCTACAGGCTCCCGAGCTGGGATAAACAGCCCCACTTTGGCCATCAGCACTGCCAACCCCAGCGTCTTGAGTGTCACCGTTTTGCCGCCTGTATTGGGGCCTGTGATCGCCACTACATGAATTTGAGGCTGAATGATCAGGTCAATGGGGACGACCGGAGTGCCTTGCTCATACTGCTGTTGCCAAACCAGTAGAGGATGCCGCAACTGTCGCAGCAGCATCTTTTCGCCAGAAGCCCGATCAATAAATCGAGGTGGGTTGGCCCCCAGCCATAGAGAATAGCGCGCCCGTGCCGTCGCCAAATCCAACGTTGTGACAATTACCAGCAGCTGCTCTAGATCCAGCTTCACGGCTGCAACCTTTTCTGTCAGCACCCGCCGAACGGCTTCTTCTTCAGTCTGCTCCTGTCGCAAAAGCTGCCGCAGATGATTGCCCTGGCTGACGATGGCGTGTGGCTCGACGTAAAGAGTGGCTCCACTGGTGGACGTGTCATGAACCACGCCCGGAATGGCGTCCTTTTGAGGCGCTTTCACCGGAATCACAAAGCGATCGCCCCGTTGGGTAATCAGCTGCTCCTGTACCGCATTAGCCTGCCGTTGCAAGATGCTTTGTAACACCCGATGGATGCGATCGCGTCCCTGCCGCAGCTGTTCTCGAATGCCACCGAGCTTCGGGCTGGCTCGATCGGTCACTCGACCTCGATCATCAATGCAGTGATGAATTTCCTGCTCCAGTTCGGGATAGGTGCGAAGCTCGGCCACCAGATCTTGCAGCACAGCCAAATCGGGCTGGCCATCAATGACCCGGCGCAGTTGTCGGGCTCCGGAGAGGGTGGTGGCGATCGCCAGCAGTTCATCTCCAGACAAAATGCCCTGAAGTTCTGCCCGCTCCAGCGAATCGCCAATGTCTTGAACACCCTCAAAACTCAATCCCGTGGGCAAGTCATTTTCTAACTGATAAACTTCCCGCGTTTGGGCCAAAAGCCTCAAGCTCTCGTCGATCAGAGTTGGAATCCGCAAACGACGCGCTGCTGTTGCACCTAGCTTGGTTGCCGCAAAGGTAGCTAGATGCTGACAGAGACGCGACCATTCCAGTAGCTCTAAAGTTTCAGATTGAATCAAAGCCGTCAGCAATCCAGTTTTCGCAATACTTCTGTCCCCATTATCAAACAACAGCGAAAAAAGTGGAGATGCCAGAAGGCGGAATCCCTCCTCTAACGCTGAAAGTCGAAGTGTAAACCGCTCCACCACAAGCGGCTGGATATGAATTTGAGGTGAAGCAGTAGAGCAAGTCGATGAAAGTTAAGTGAAGTCTGGATTTGTTGACCTTGGCTTAACCTGGTTGAATCTTTACTTAACCTTCAAAAGGTAGCGTTTTGAAGGGATTCCGTATATCCACGGATGGAAGACACACCTCAAGAGCTATTTCTATGTCAGCAAAATATTCAACCTTAACCGCAAGTTTAGTCAGTTTAATCGGGCTGACTGGCGTTTTCGCTGCGACTCCTGCTGATGCATTTACGCTTACCCTCTTACATAACAACGATGGTGAGTCTCGACTCATCAATGCTGGACCCGGACGAGAAGACTTCGGGGGTGTAGCTCGCTTTGCTACGGTAATTCAAAGCCTTAGAGCTGAAGCTACCACAAATACTAATGGTTCGCTCTTGATCTCTTCAGGGGATAACTTCCTAGCCGGAACTCAGTTCAACGCCAGTTTGCAGAAAGGGGTTCCCTTCTTTGACTCCATCGCACTCGATCTGATTGGCTACGATGCCGTGACGATTGGCAACCATGAGTTTGACTTTGGTCCAGATGTCTTGGCCGATTTCATCGTCGGATTTGAGTCATCTGTTCCGTTCCTGAGTGCCAACCTGGACTTCAGCAATGAACCTCGCCTCCAAGCTCTGGTTGATGCCACAACAGGTCCCCGCATTGCCAAAAGTGCGGTGTTTGAAGTAGGAGGCGAACGGGTTGGGGTCATCGGTGCAACGACCGAGCGGCTAGCCGCTATTTCTAGTCCTCGCAATGTGGGCGTAGACGCCAATATCGTAGGAGCCGTTCAAGCGGAAGTCGATCGGCTCAGAGCTGATGGCGTCAACAAGATTATCGTCTCCAGCCACCTCCAAAATATTCAAGAAGAGTTGAACTTGGTGCCGCAACTACGGGGAGTAGATATCGTAATTGCTGGTGGTGGTGAGCAGCTTTTGGCCGATGACTCAACGCTGCTGGTTCCGGGTGACGAAGGAAATATCTTTGGCCCTTATCCCCTGATCGAAACGAGAGATGCTGATGGTCGTATCGTTCCCGTCGTGACCACTCCAGGTGACTACACCTATGTGGGTCGTCTGATTGTGGAATTTGACGACGCTGGTGACATTGTTCGGATCGGAGACGAAAGCGGTCTTGTCCGGATTGCAGGGGGCGATTTGCCTGATGCTGTTGCGCCCGATCCAGTCGTGCAGTCGCGAGTAGTCGAGCCAGTAGAAGCGGCGATCGCTGAGTTGGCCGCTAATGTGATTGGCTTTAGCGAAGTGCCCCTCGATGGCGCGCGTGAAAACATCCGGACGCGGGAAACCAATCTGGGCAATCTAGTGGCCGATTCTCTGCTCTGGCAGGCTGCTGAGCTAGCTGACGACTTCGGGATTCAGACTCCCCAAGTTGCGTTGCAAAACGGCGGTGGCATTCGCGCCAGCATTCCCCAGGGTGATGTCTCTGAGTTGGCGACCTTCGATACACTGGCCTTTGCAAATTTTGTCAGCATTGTCCCCAATGTCGCTGCGGACAAGTTCAAAGAACTGTTGGAATGGACCGTGTCGGGAGACTTGACGCCTGAAGGCGAACTGAGTGCCGAAGGTCGTTTTGCTCAGGTGGCAGGATTTCAGATGGGGATCGAAATCGAAAGTGCACCGGGTAGCCGCGTTAAGCAAGTTGTCCTGAATGATGGCACCGTCATCGTTCGCGATGGCATGGTGGTTGCAAATGCTCCTGCAATCTCGGTCGCCACAATCGATTTTCTGGCGCGAGGAGGAGATGCTTATCCATTTGACGATGCGCCTTTCACCAGCGTTGGCGTCACCTATCAGCAAGCATTCGTCAACTATATTCAGCAAGTGCTGAGTGGACAGGTCACGGCAGCTGACTACGGCGTTGACCTGAATGAGCGGATCTTTCAGGGAGAGGTTCCAGGCTTCCCACTGCCTACAGATTCTGAGACACCTCCACCTGCGTCTGTTCCTGAGCCCGCTAGCGCCATTGGCCTGCTACTGCTGGGTGCATGGGGAGCTAGCTCTCGCCTGAAGCGAAAGCAAACGGTCGTCAAATAAACCCATTTTTGACACTCTCCCTCTGTACCTTCGCTTGCTTCTATGTAGCAGTAGGTCAGAGGGAGATTCCTGCTTCACATAGGATTCACATGCGGACGCACCCTATCAATATTTTTCGCTCAGATCCAAAAAGTTGCGGATTGAGTCTACTGTTTTTTGTTTTTCGTTATAGCCGGAGCTGTAGTAAGTCGTCAGTGGAACCATCTGATGGTAATTCTTGGAGCGCTGATAGCCATCGGAGGAGTCGTCGTAGATCACGAGGCTGACCCGATAGGTACTGCTGTTGTTGCCGCGTGACTCTTCGATTTCTACGTTTGAAATATCCTGGATGCGATAGTGACGCTGATGGTTTCCCAAAAGTCCTTGTCGTTGAATGGTGAACTTTCCCATCGTTTTATCGAAGCTGCAGGTGACAACCTGACCAAAACAGGTGGCGATCGCTAGCCCCGACAGCAAAAACACCCCCCCAAATGGATAGGCAAACCAGCGACCATCCTCCTGAATCGAGAGGCTGGATATTTCGGGGTTGCTGACAAACTGCTCAATCTGCTGAACCACATTGGCTTTGCTGCTGTAGCCAGAACTGTAATAGGAGGTTAAGGGAATCTCTCCAGTGTCAGTCAAAAGCCGGATCTGATAAGTATTGCCGTCGCGATTGTGATGAGTCGCGATCTCGGCTCCTCGGACCTCGTTTAGCGGTAGGCGCTGCAAACTAGAGTCAAGCACACCAGACTGAGACAGCTTACAGTCACCTGTAGTCCCTGTGCGCTGACAGGTCAAGGTGGTAACGTTTCCGAGCAGCAGAATCACGACAAGCCCTGCAGTCGAAAATGCTGCACCAAACAGCCAAAGAAACCACGGGCGCAATTGCAGGGTTAGGAGTGTTGGGCTGTGGTGGATGATCTTCATGGGATCCGGGTAAGGAGCAGATACAGGTGCTGTTCACTACATCCTTTTAGCCTTCCCAGCTCAAAACTGAAAATCACTCAAACTCAGAAAAATCAAGTTTTATAGCTGCAATCGAGCTTCCGGTAGAATCAACATCGCATCCCCAAACGAGTAAAACCGATACTGGTGGGCGATCGCCTCTTGGTATAAATTGAGCAGCCGCGATCGCCCGATCAGTGCACCTACTAGCATCAGCAAGCTGGACTTGGGTAGGTGGAAATTCGTAATTAATCCCTCCACGACCCGCCACTGATACCCTGGGTAGATAAACAGATTACTTTTGCCGCAGTAAGGCTGGAGCGTTCCCGTTTGGGCAGCTGTTTCTAGTGCCCGCGTGACCGTCGTTCCGACCGCGATGATGCGGCCTCCCCGCGCCTGCGTTTGCTGGATTTGGGCCACTGTTTCCGCAGACACCTCCAACCATTCACCGTGCATATTGTGGGCGGTAATATCTTCCGTCTCCACAGGCCGAAACGTTCCTACACCCACATGTAGAGTGATAAAAGTCTGCGAGATGCCCTGAGCCTGTAAGCGCGTCAGCAACTCCGGCGTAAAGTGTAGCCCTGCCGTAGGAGCAGCCACGGCTCCCGGACGCTCTGCATAAACTGTTTGATATTGCTCGGGTTGCGCTTGAGAGTCTGTAATGTAGGGTGGCAAAGGAACCTGTCCCCACTGACTTAAGACCTGTTGCAGAGCGCAATCGGCGGGAAGGTTGAATTCAAGAATACGTCCGCCCGTTTCTGGATCTGTGGCTAAGACCGTCGCAGAGAGGCTCGTCTGATCGCCCTCCGCAGTTGCTCCTGTCCCAGCCGTGAATTGAATTAAGGCTCCTGGTTTTAGCCGCTTACCAGGCTTCACGAGGGCCAGCCACCGATTTTGCTGCTGTTCTTCCAGCAAAAGCACCTCCACCTGAGCGCCTTCGGGTTTTCGACCATAGAGACGGGCGGGCAGAACCTGCGTATTGTTGAGGACCAGCAGATCCCCAGCCTGCAAAAGGTCTGCTAAGTCCCGAAAGCGGTGATGTTGCGGTTCGGTAGAATCACCAATCACCATGAGGCGAGCCTGATCGCGCGGAGTGACGGGGTTTTGGGCAATCCGCTCTTCTGGCAGTTCATAGTCGTAGGCGGATAGTGACCAGTCTGGAGAGGCGCTCTGGGAGTCGGTAAAGCAACTGTTGGAGTCAGTCATACCCTGCTAATGTTTCGGGGAATCTATATCTCCTGAATTTCCTGAGAGATTTCCTGAGAGATTTCCTGAGAAAATTCCTGAGAATTCGTAGTGTACCAAGAGATTGGGTGAACCCACCCATATCAGGTCGGGTGTACTTCCCCTGTTGGTTTCAGCAATTTCTCGCAACAATAGAGCTATAGACACGTAAGTAGCAATTGACTGGGTCGCTAATAATGGAATATATCTACTTCCTGGCCAATGCCAGCCTGACCCTTAGAGCCGTTGAGCGCCTTCATGCCGCGCCCTGGGTTCCAGTCCGTTTCATGACTGTGATCCATCAGATTGATGGCTGGATTGTTAAGGTGAAGCTTAGCCACCAGCTAGACCCACAAGAAGCTGGAGATATCCGCGCCTTCTTAAATGAGCTAGGAATTCCCTGTGAACCTGATATCCGCGTGCGGATGGCGCTCTGGGGATTAGAGACAGGTCAATCTCCCGTTGATGTGATGCGTCGCTATCAGGTTGCGGTTGTTTCCCATGGTAATCCTGATCGGGGAGAAATCGAGGAGTTTCGCAAGCAGTTTGTGCAAGGACTCGGGTACTGTCCTGAAACGCTAGCCTAGCCTTTGGCAAAGAAATTTTTTAGATGTCCATTTTTTAGATGTCCTAGTTCTCAGCCTTCAGTAAATGCTGCGGGAATGTAGTGCTGAAGGCTGAGCTGATATCCAGAGCATATGACGGGTTGACCCAGATGGATGGGGGCGATCGCCCTTCCCTGGTTCTTTTTCTTCTCTGCACCAATCTTTTCTGTAAAAGCAAAATCAGCCGGACGATGCGGCCAGCTTTTTCCCTGTACCAGCGCCACATCAAAGCGGCAGGGGAGTTCGGCTAGTTGAGGATGCCGAGCTAAAAAAATCTGAGCGGTTCGCCAGAGCTTAGCCTGCTTCTGGGCAGTCACAGCTAGCAACCCGTCTGCATCCCAGTTGCCCTGGCTCCGAGACTTGACTTCGACAAAGGCTAAAATCGCGGCTTTGGGCTGAGACGCAGGAGGCCGATAGTGTGCGATCAGATCGATCTCGCCCCAACGGCACCGCCACCGCTGCTCTAAAATCTGCCATCCTTGCTGCTCCAACCACTGAGCCACCAGCTTCTCCCCCAGCAGCCCAAAATCTAGCTGAGCAATCTTGGCGTGAGTCACAGCCTTCTTGGGAGGTTTTGAGGGGTCGGAGGTGATGGCCATGGGCTCCAGGATTTACAAGATGTAACCGAAGTTTACCCAGTTGGGCCTTGGTGAACCGCAAGCAGGCCGACAGATTCAGGTACTATCGAGGGTAGAGCAATTCTGGTTTGACCATCTTCACGACGCAAATCACGACGCAAA
Organism: Elainellales cyanobacterium; assembly: GCA_041746655.1. Classification (GTDB taxonomy): domain Bacteria; phylum Cyanobacteriota; class Cyanobacteriia; order Elainellales; family Elainellaceae; genus JBGTGR01. Next base: position 71,073 of record JBGTGR010000025.1, read on the forward strand.
TCTAGCAGCATGATTCCTTGGCTTCACTATTTTTTGGAAAGACTGCATCGCCCTCGCGTCAACTTTCGCTATCTGACTGTGATCGGCATTGTGTTGTGGGGGGCGATCGCCTTTCTCAGCCTTTTACCCACCTCGTCAGCTTGGGCCGATAACTACAACAAGGGAAGTTTGATTGATGTCGATTTTTCAGACCGAGATTTGACTGATTCGAGCTTTACAAAAGCCAATTTGCGCGGCAGCAATCTGAGCCATGCCAACCTCCGGGGTGTTAGCTTTTTTGGGGCCAACTTAGAAGCAACCGATCTCGAAGGGGCAGATCTCAGCTATGCCACTCTAGATAGTGCTCGCTTGGTCCGAGCCAACCTAAAGGATGCGGTGCTGGAGGGTGCGTTTGCCTTCAACGCTAAGTTTGAGGGTGCGGTGATCGAGGGAGCCGATTTTACGGATGTGCTTTTGCGTCAAGATGCTCAAGATCGGCTGTGCAACATTGCAGCAGGCACCAACCCCACCACCGGACGCAACACCCGCGACACCCTAGATTGTTTCTAGTGGCTCTGTTGCCATGGATTCATAAAATTCGCCTACCCACGGGGTGCAGGCCAAATCTTCAAATGTAACTTGCCTTTCTTGCTGATCGAGTGCTTCGATCCGCTGCTTTTCGGCATAGATTTGCTGTTGGTAGTACAGCCCTAGCTCGGTGGTTGTCCAGTCTGTTTTTTCCCACAGGTTGAGGAAGTGACGGCAGCGTTTTTCGCACATGACCCGCTCCATGCAGGCTGTGGCGGAGCGAATCACCAAGGCAGATCGGAGAATTGTCCGTTGGGTATGCTCATCTAAATGAAACAGGTGATAAACCTGGGCCATCTTTTCAGGAAATTCGGTACAGCGATCGCGCAGATGCGTCAGTAGTTCATCTTCTGGTACAGACTGCAATTCTAAGATTTGCTGCCAAAGAAACCGATGGTGAGAAATACTAAATTCGACGTCGCGTTTTTCTAGAGCTTCGATCACTTGCTCGCGATAGCTGGGCATATGCAGATACAGCAGCAGCAGTTGAGCTTCAGCCTCTCCAAGCAGAGTGCGATCGCTCGCCGTTTGCCATTTCTGCGATCGCCCATGCCAACGCTGTCCTCGAACTTGGGTCCGCAGGTCAGACTCTAGTTGAATGGTCAGTCGAGCGTTGCCCTGGCTTAGCAACTCAGCGCAGCGGTGGATATAGTGAGTTCGTAGAGTTGCGTTTGGCAAATTCCCCAATAGCTGGGTGATGGCCTGAATCCCTTGCTGAAACTGATCCGACTGATTGAGATCGTGAGCCGCCAAAATGGTCTGAATCTGCCAGTCAAGCCAGAGCGGAGCTTGATCTAGTAACGTTTGGTAGTCTTCTGCTGTGCGCGTTTGCAGAAATTCGTCTGGATCTTTTCCCTCCGGCATATTCAAGATCCGAAGCTGAACTTCTCCTTTGTAGGCCAGATCAGCCACTTCACCGATGGCTCGCTCTGCCGCCTTTGTCCCCGCTGTATCTGCATCAAAGTTGAGGACAATTCGTTTTGACTCGGTATAGCGCAGTAGTAGCCGCACCTGAGCCAAGCTCAACGCCGTTCCCAAGGAAGCGACAGCGTTGCTAATGCCTGCTGCATGGAGGGCGATCGCGTCAAAGTAGCCTTCTACGACCACCGCACAGTCTTGCTTGGCGATCGCCGCTCTAGCCTGATCTAGTCCATACAGCGTTTTGCCCTTGTCAAATAGTTCTGTTTCGGGAGAATTGAGATACTTAGGCTGTTCATCTCCAAGCGATCGCCCCCCAAACCCAATCGTTCGGCCCTGGATGTCGAGGATGGGAATCATCAGGCGATCGCGAAACCGATCATAGTAGCCGCCCCCCGAAGAGCGCGGCACAATCAGCCCTGCCTTCTCGACCAGTTCTACCGGGTAGCGCTTTTGCTCCACCAAATAACCATAGAGGGTCTGCCAACCCGCTGGAGCATAGCCCAACTGAAACTGTTGAATCGTGGCAATAGACAGACGACGAGCTGACTGCAGATACGTGAGAGCGGCTTCTCCCGGAGGCTGCTGCAGCGCGTGCTGATAAAACCGGGCCGTTAGCCCCAAAATTTCATAGAGCTGTTCTCGTAGCGACAGCTGACGCTGAAATTCCTGATGTTGGGCGGGTTCTAGGGTTTGGACTGAAACCTGGTATCGGCGGGCCAGACTGAGGACAACTTCACTAAAAGAGCTTTTGTCCAGCTCCATCAAAAACTTAATCGCGTTCCCACCCGCCCCGCAGCTAAAGCAGTAATAAAACTGTTTACTGGGGCTGACGCTAAAGCTCGGAGACTTATCGTCGTGAAACGGACAGAGCCCGACAAAATCCTTACCCTGCTTTCGCAGCACAACATGCTCAGAGACAACATCAACAATGTCAACTCGCTGCTTGACTTGTTCAATCGTGTCGGGGTGCAGGCGAGGAGTGCTCATGCGCGTCTGAGAGATTTCTGAGAGATGACGATCCAAACCCTACTGTCTTCTTCTATTGTGCCGCCTTCATCTGTTAGCGCAAAGCAGCACAATCAACGAATTCTTGCCCAATAAAATTGAATTTTGCTAAGTTTCAGACTGGAAGGGACTAGAGTAAGCTAGGCTTCGGCTTACTTGCGGACGACTGGCACTATTTTTCCCGGATACCCTGCGTCCGTTTGGTTAAGCAAGGTGCTTCTGGTACTAAAGGATTGATTGCAGATGGGACGAATCATTATTTCAGCAGGTCATGGTGGGATTGAAAGTGGAGGGGTAGATCCCGGTGCGATCGCAGGTAACACAACAGAAGCCCGTGAGATGATTTTGCTCCGGGATCTAATTGTGACCGAATTGCGATCGCGTGGATTTGAAGTTCTGTCCGTTCCAGATGACTTGAGCTTGGTCCAAACCATCGATTGGGTCAATACGCGAGGGCGCACTGGAGATGTCGCGCTGGAAATTCATGCCGATGCTTACAACAGCCCCTCTGTTCGAGGAGCGAGCGTCTTCTACATTGCCAATAATGACCAGCGTCGAGCCCATGCAGAGCTGTTGCTCTTGGCTCTGACCCGACGAGTTCCTCAACTGCCAAGTCGGGGTGCTAGACCCGACACAACAACTGGGATCGGCAGCTTACCATTTTGCCGACGGATCATTTGGCCTTCTCTGTTGATGGAAGTTGGTTTTTTAACGAATCCAGACGATCGGAACCTGCTCCAAACGCGGCGACGAGATTTTGCCCTAGGAATTTCTGATGGTTTGGCCGCTTGGAGTCGAGCCGTTGCTGGAACCAGCCCTACGCCAACGACTACATCCGTCCCAGCCTCCACACCTAGTCAGCCCCACACCCTTGCAACGCCGACCACAACGGCATCACCCACCGCGACGCCAGCAGCACCTGCCACAGTTGGAGGCACAGCGGGAGCCACAGTGGTTTACCCGCCAATTTCGATTAATATCAATGGCCGATTGCATGGAGAACAGGGCATCATCATCAACGGCAACTCCTATATTCCCGTGGATTTGGTAGACAGCCTCGGGATCAATCTGGCTCAGTTCCCAGAGATTCGTCGAGTCAGATATAGCAACGTCGTTTATATCAAAGCAGTAGACCTGCGGGAGTTTAATGTCTCCGTGGGGTGGGAGAGCGCGACCCGTACTGTTGTCCTGCGCTCTATCCTCAGAATTTGTCCAGGGGCGATCGATCGCATCATGACGAACGGCAACACCTCTGAGCTACAGCTGATGATGTTCCTCAAAGCCAACAATGAAAACGCCCTTGTCCGGTTTCCCGATATCTCCAGGCTTTATCGGGAAGAAGCCAGCGTCGAAGGCGTAAACTACGATATTGCGTTTTGCCAAATGTGTGTTGAGACAGGATTTCTTCGGTTTGGCGGAGACGTAAGACCTGAGCAAAACAACTTTTCGGGACTAGGAGCCATTGGTGCAGGGGCTGCGGGTGCCTCTTTCCCCAGTGCTCGGATTGGCATTCGGGCTCAGGTTCAACACCTGAAGGCCTACGCCAGCACCGAGCCACTCATTCAAGAGCTAGTGGACCCTCGCTTTCGCTTTGTAACTCGCGGTGTGGCCCCCCTCGTCACTCAGTTGAGCGGTCGTTGGGCTGCAGACCCTCAGTATGGAGAGAAGATTATCTCGACTCTCAGACGCCTGTATGAATCAGCGAATCTATTGTGAGACGGTAGGTCTCTTCACCTTACATTCCAGGTAGGTTTAGACCTCCAGTCAACTCCTCCATGCGTTCTCGCATGGTGGCGGTTGACTTATCATAAGCATCAACCATTGCTGCCAAAACTAGATCTGATAAAACTTCAGCACCTTCGTTAAGCGCATCTGGCGACAGCTCAACGCGACGAGGTTCCTGGTTGCCGCTGAGGATGACTTTAACAAGCCCGCCTCCAGCTTCGCCTTCAATTTCCATGACCTCCAGTTCTTCCTGGAGCTTTCGAGCCCCTTCCTGGACCTGTTGTGCTTTTTTGAATGCCTCGGTGAGCTCTTTCATCTTACCGAGGCCAAAGCCAAATCCTTGCCCTTGTCCTTTTGACATAACTTCCTAGCGTATTTCCTAAAGTGAATTACGAGGTCTGCAACGAGTGCCAGTCTTTTCTAGCTCACCACTTGCACACCTTACTGCAGAACTACGACACATTTCCCAGCCTATCCTCCAGGCTTAAACCGTGGATTCTCCGCTGGTTTCTATAAAACCTTAGCATTCTTGGTCGATTTATAGCCTGGTTCTAGGCTGCAATCCAACCTACCAAACATCAACCCGCCTAAAAATCGCCCAGCATCTTCACTTCGGGTTCTAAATATAGCGTCCAATGTTTTTCAACTTGCTGCTGCACATGATAGATGAGCTGAAAAATGTCGCTGGCCGTGGCTCCGCCGCAGTTCAAGATAAAGTTGGCATGACGCTGAGCAACTTGAGCCCCACCGATTTGATGACCTTTGAGGCCAGCTTGCTCGATTAGCCAACCTGCCGTCTGGGGGCCAGGGTTGCGAAATACGCTGCCACAGCTAGGTAGATGATAGGGCTGGCTGGTCCGTCGTTGTTCTAGATGGGCTGCAGTCAAGGCTGTGACAGCTTTTGGATCACCACCCGGCTGAAGTTGGAATGTGGCATGGGTCACGAAGCGATCGCCACCCTGCAGATTAGACGTCCGATAGCGGTACTCAAGCTGGTCGGGCCTGAGGGTTTTGACAGTTCCGGCAGGTGTGAGCACATCAGTGCTGACCAATAGATCGGCAGCGCAGGCATCATGGGCTCCGGCGTTCATAACAACGGCTCCTCCTACAGTGCCCGGAATGCCAACAGCCCACTCCAGCCCTTTCCAGCCACGCTCTGCGGCATGCCAAGCTAAGCGCGCAATGGGTTCACCTGCTCCGGCCGTGACGCAACCCGTCTCGGAATCAAACTCGGAATGGCGCAGATGGCGTGTGCAAATGACTAGACCTGGGAGGCCGCGATCGCTGACCAGCAGATTAGTTCCGGCTCCGAGCAATGTCACAGGAACACTATGGGCTGTAGCCCACTCAAAGCTGGCTTGTAGATCTTCGAGGGAGCGAGGCGCGACGTAAAGCTCTGCTGGACCTCCGACTCGAAAAGATGTCAGGCTTGACAAAGACACCTGAGGTTTAATTAAGCAGTCGGTGCCCGGTAGACGAATGGGTGCCAACCGTGACCCAATCGGTATAGCGGTTGCGGAGGGCCGTCTCGTTTTGACGTCGTTGAAATCAGATTTAGAGCGATCAGTTACTTTAGAAGCATCATGGACGCTATGGGGATCATAAGAAAGAGTCATAATCGTGCAGGTACGGAATGCTGTGGATGTTGATCTAGCATGAGACCAGAGGACTCAAGCGGTAAGCCTACACTCCAGGCAAAACACGTCTTGAACCCAAATTTCATCAGTCTATGGGTGGGGAGCCTGGAGTTTACCCTGATCGTGCTGTTGGTAAAAAGCAGCTAGTTCTGGAATTATTCGGTTTAAATTACCTGCGCCCAGGAAAATAACCAAATCATTGGGGGCTAAGTTTTGGGTTAGAAAGGCCGAAACCTCAGCCAGCGTAGGCTGATATTTGACTTGAGGATGATGGATGGCGATCGCATCAGCCAGCTTCTGACCATTGACTTGGCCCAAGTCTGGTTCGCCAGCACTATACACCTCTGTGGTCACAACCAGATCAGCATTCCCAAAAGATTGAGAAAATTCCCTGAGAAAGGCCAATGTTCGGCTATAGCGATGGGGTTGAAAAACCGCAACAATACGTCGAGGCTGATCCAAATGAGAATCCATTGCCTGCAGACGAGCGGCAGCCAGCGTGACTTGGATCTCGCTGGGGTGATGGGCATAGTCATCGATGAACAGGATGTTGTTGTGTTCACCCCGGTGTTCAAAGCGGCGACGAGCCCCTTCAAAGGTGGCTAGAACAGGAGCAATCTCCGAAAAATCTAAGCCAAGTAATCTGCCAACGGCAACGGCAGCCAATGCATTGCTGAGGTTGTGGCGACCTAAAAGCTTGAGCTGAAGCTGTCCTAAAATCTTACCCCGCTCCCAAACCCGAGCGATTGTGCCATCCGGGCCATCCATAATTTCATCGACTGTATAGTCTGCCTCTGCATTGGGTCGCAGGCTATAGCTAATCTCTGGCTTGAGTTCCTGCGCCACTGTATCGCAGTCAATACAGCCGATCAACGTTTGGCAACGCTGGGCGAAGGTTTGGAAGGTGGCAATCACCTGGTCGAGGGTGGCGTAGTGGTCGGGGTGATCTAGCTCAATGTTTGTAACAACGCCAATCTGTGCGGAGAGCTTGACCAAAGAACCATCCGACTCATCTGCTTCGGCGACGAAATAGGGACTGTGCCCCATTCGGGCGTTCCCCTCCCATGCGTCAACCTCTCCCCCAATCACAATGGTGGGATCTAGGCCAGCTTTGTACAGGAGGTAACCGACTAGGCTGCTGGTGGTGGTTTTGCCATGAGTGCCGGCGATCGCAATTCCCTGGTATTGCTGCATCAGGGCTGCGAGCAGATCAGAACGGTGGAAGATCGGACAGCCCAGATCTAGAGCGGCTTGATACTCTGAATTAGTTGTATCAATTGCGGTTGAGCAAATGACTTGGGGTAAGGCTGTCGCAGAGGCCGACTCCTCAACTGTTGAGCGATGCTGCTGTAACGGAGAGACCTCTTCTGTCGTCTTCAGTGACGCAGATCGGCTCGCTATAGCTGGCGACAAGGCTGAGGCAGAAGTCGATACAGGGGACTGAAAAAATTCTAGATTAGCTGCATCTTGGCTCCAGAAGATGTGAGCGCCATTCTCTTGGAGTTTCTTCGTAATGTGATTGAGAGAAATATCCGATCCAGAGACTGGCAGCTCCCGCTTTGCGAGAACATAGGCGAGAGCCGACATTCCAATTCCACCTACACCGATGAAATGAAATGGCCTCCCGCTGAAGTCAACGGATTTCAGCATTTTAGCTCCTTCACACCACACCCATTACACGCGATATCATATCAGAAACTTCTTGATTAGAAGACACAGCTTTGGATGGATCACCCTCCTATTTCTAGAAGTGCTGAATGATTCTGAGGCTCTCTTGAAAAACTCCAAAATAGAAACCTTTGCTCCTACTCCGTTAGCTACTAGAAAATTTCCAGAAGTAGCATTGAGCAAGATTCAACCTCCAGCACTTTTGCATAACCTGACAAAATTTACGCTTAAAGTTTGTAGCTTCAGGCTCCTAATGTCAACATACGAACCAGAGTTTGAATATTCCAAAGAA
>JBGTGR010000026.1:0-80712 GCA_041746655.1 Elainellales cyanobacterium
CCGCAAATCTTCGCCGTCGCTCGTAACTTCGCACTCAACCTCTATCGCTCCAATGAGTTCTCCAATATGGCTCAGGCCCAACGTCTTTGCCAATTTGGTCTAGATACCCTCAAGGCCATTTTTAGAATGAAATAGCCCTGGAGTTAGTAGGTTGTTGAAATGGACAGGCCAATGCCCCATGTTAGTGGTTTTGTAAGGAGTAGGTTAAGTGGCGATCGCCTGTACCCTGCTGAATTGAACCAGGCCAGCTCGTTCCTTTTCAGGACAGTAACGGGTAACAAATCTACACTCCCCACTAGGATGCCAACTTCGAGGGATCTAATAACATATTGGTTATAGATTTCCGATGGCAAATCTGAGCGGCCTGCCATTTCCAAACTTCCATTTCCAGAACTGAACTTAATCCCCTACTAAGCAACTGAACAAATCTCTCCAATGCTTTTGACCAAACAGACCCGCCCAAATCGCGACGTACCGACTATTAACGAACGTATTCGATTTCCAACGATTCGAGTCATTGATGCAGATGGCGGACAGGCTGGCATCATGACGCCTCGGGAAGCCTTACAGATTGCTCAGGAAAACAATCTAGATTTGGTGCTTGTGAGCGATAAGGCTGATCCGCCGGTTTGTCGGATCATAGATTACGGAAAGTTTAAGTTTGAGCAAGAGAAAAAAGCTCGCGAAGCCCGCAAAAAACAGCATACTTCTGATGTGAAAGAAGTAAAGATGCGCTACAAAATTGAAGAACATGATTACCATGTGCGGGTCAACCAGGCAGAGCGCTTCCTCAAGTCTGGCGACAAGGTCAAGGCAACGGTGATGTTTCGAGGCCGCGAGATCCAACACATCGATCTGGCAGAAAGTCTTCTCAAGCGGTTGGCCACCGATTTACAGGCACTGGCAGAAGTGCAACAGGCCCCCAAGCGGGAAGGCCGCAACATGATGATGATGCTCTCACCCAAAAAGTAAGCTCCCAAACTAGGCTCCCAAACTAAACTCAGAAAACGCGATCGCCAACCCCGTAGATGGCTCTTCTATGGAGCTAGCCCTATGGATATGAGGGGCGATCGCGTTTTGGTTGTCCCGAAAAAATTAACTTCTTAGTCAGATCTGGCAGGCTGGTTAATTTGTCGTAACGAGTTTGGGCATGCTAAGAAAATCCTCACCGCTCTGCTTTACAGACTGAATGTAGCAAAAGTCAGTCATAGAGCGCCCAAGGCGTGGTTAGATGATAGGCAAATAGCCCAAGACGTCAACAATCAGTGCTGCATGAAACTGAACGAATGGAGGACAGAGCAAGGCGCGCGCGTATCTCAAGGATGGCTGAAGTGGTTTAACCTTCGGCCTGAAGAGAGTGAACGTACCCTTTTGATGTTCGCCTTTTATACTGCCAGTTCGATTGGCATCCTCTGGCTCGAAGTGAGTGCCGCTGCTCTATTTCTAGGAGAATACGGCGCAAACTCACTGCCCTGGATTTACATTGCTAGCGCTGGAATTGGCACAGGCCTAGGCTTTCTTTACTCTTGGCTACAAAAGTTTTTGCCGCTGCGACGGGTGATCGTGATCATCGCTGTGCTGATGGCGCTGCCGCTGTTGCTGTTTCGCCTCGGGCTAAATACTGCCTTTTTGGGAGGATACGCCGTTTTTCTGATGCGGCTATGGCTAGAAGCCATCTATGTCCTAAATGAGCTAAATACCTCGATTACAGCCAACCAGCTGTTTAATATTCGGGAAGTCAAACGAGCCTACCCCCTGATCAGCAGCGGCATCCTAGTCGCAGATGTCCTCAGCGGTTTTTCGTTGCCCCTGTTGCGATCGCTGATTGGCCTTGAGAATGTGATCACCTTGGCCTGCATCATGCTATTTGTGGGCGCTGGCATTCTCTTCTATCTCAGTCAAGCCTACCAACAAGCCTTCCCTGACTCGCCTCGACGACGGCTCCAAGAAAATCAACCCGACTTCACGACCCGAAGGCTGCGTGGCCCTCTGCGGCGCTATGTGGTGTTGATCATCGCCTTCTTCGTGATGATTCAGTTTTTAGCCCTGCTGATCGACTTTCAGTATCTCAGTCAGCTGGAGCAAAGCCTCAACGTTAGTGTCGAAGATATTGCTGACTTCCTGGCCCTCTTTAGCGGAATTTTAGGGATTTTTGAGCTGATAACTCAGTGGTTTATCTCCAGTCGAGCCATTGAGCGATTGGGGGTATTTGTCGTCTCGCTACTGCCTCCCATCTTGCTGATCGCAATCAGTATGCTGTCGATGAGCGGGCTGCTGAGCATCTTTATGGGGGTGGTGACGCTCAAGTTTGTCGATGAGCTGCTGCGCTATACCCTGGTGGCAGGAACAGGGCCAGTTTTGTTTCAGCCCATCCCGAGCACGGTCCGGAGCCGAATTCAGTCTATTGTGCGTGGTATTGCCGAACCCCTTGCTTCAGGGATTGCTGGGGCCGGAATTTTGGCAACGATCTGGTGGTCCCAATGGCTGCTGCCCAACGCTGAACCCGAATTCTTTCGGCAGGCCCAAAGCTGGATCTTTCTGCTGTTTATTGCGGCCTTTGCGCTGGTTTGGCTGGTATCGGTCTCGCTGCTACGTTCCCGCTATCTAGGGTTGCTGGTGTTGAGTGCCGAGCGAGGTCAGCTGAGCCTCTCGGAGGTCGATTTACGCACCTTTAAGCGAGCCGTCGTTGAGGCGTTGGATCGGCCCGGCACCGATGCAGACAAGCAGTCTTGCATTGAGCTCCTCACTCATATGGACCCGCGCAATGTCGGTGAAGTGCTGGCTCCACTTTTGCCCAATCTTTCTCCAGCCCTGCAACGTCAGAGCCTGGAAGCGATGCTCAATTACCCAAATCCAATTTATTTGGATCGGGTGCGATCGCTCATTGAGCAGCCGCTCTCACCAGAGGTCTTGGCGGTGGCGTTACGCTATGTTTGGTTGACAGATCCCGATCCCGATATTCGGCCCCTCCGTTCCTATTTGCAACCCACCATAGAGCCGGTGGTGCGAGGCACGGCAGCTTCGTTGATGCTGAGACGGGGTGATTCTCGCCAAAAAGCGGAGGCAACCAACACGCTGCGGCAAATGTTGACCCACCAGTCTGAACGTGAGCGGGTGATGGGCTGTCGGGCCTTGGGAGAAGCGGTGTATCTGCAGGCATTGCGGCTCTACATTAAGCCCCTACTACAGGATGAGTCTCTGCGGGTGCGATGTGCGTTGCTGGAGGCGATCGCCGCCACTCACCTAGAAGAGTACTACCCATCCCTCCTGCAAGGACTGCACTACAAATCAACCCGTGAAGCCGCGATGCGGGCCTTGGTACGGCTAGAAAATGACGCCATTCCGCTACTCGTGAAGCTCGCCGAAAATGTTCACAAACCTGCCTTGATTCGGACCTGCGCTTGGACGGCAATTGGTCAAATTGGCACGATTGAAGCACTAGATGTGCTAGCTCACCACCTAATGACGGCCTGGGGTTCTACTCGATACACCATTCTGCGGGTTTTGCTCAAGCTACCTCAAGAAGCTGGGGTCGATGCTGTCTCTGATTTACTAGGCCGCAGTGGGTTAGAAACATTGATCAATCAAGAGCTGCTGTTTGTTGGGCAGATCTACGCTAGCCAGATCGACTTAGCCCCCAGCCAAGTGGAGGGGGTAGAGGCTGATTTGCTGCGGCGATCGCTCCAGGATTTGCAGGCTGATGCCATGCAGCGGCTGTTTTTGCTGATGCGATTTCTCTATCCGTCCAGTTCTATTCAGGCGGCCGCTTTCAATTTGCAGTCAGATTCCCGCGATCATATGGCTCGTGGCCTAGAAATTCTCGACAACACGCTAGATATTCCCAGCAAGCGTGCCTTGCTGTCGATTCTCGATCGCCGCTCCGATTTAGAAAAGCTGCAAAGCCTGTCTGAGATTATTGACTACGAGCCGATGCCGCCCAGTCAGCGTCTGCGCTATTTGCTAGAGTTACGTTACTTCCTCTCGGATTGGACGTTGGCCTGCTGTTTTCATCTGGCGCGTCAGACCCAGTGGAGTTTGACACCTGAGCAAACCCTGTCTTGTCTGCGCCATCCTGCCAGCTTTGTGCGGGAGGCGGTGCTGGCCTATTTGCAAATGGCGTCGCCTCGCTCCCTCTTAGAGTTGTTGCCGCTGATTAAAGACGATCCAGATCGTCTGGTCGCAGCACAAGTACAGCAGTTGATGATAGAGATGGGGCTTGACTCCACTCCACCCTCTGTTCGATCGTCCCGGCCCCCGACTCTAACGCCAAATCAGGCTCGATATAAACCCACTTAGTGGGCATCGCATGTCAGAGCTTGAGATATCTCCACCGTACTGATCTTTTATGCTAACTAGCGTTGACCGCTTACTATTTGTTCGAGGTGTTCCGATCTTCAAAGAGCTGCGGGACGATTTCTTGGTGCGGCTGGCGTCCATCATGGATGAGCTGTCTTTCCCAAACCGACACACCATCTTTACGCAGGGGCAGGAGGGGCGATCGCTCTATATTTTGGTGTCGGGACAGGTGAAGGTGCATTTGGGCGATCGCGAAATCACCCGCTTTAAAACCGGAGATAGCTTCGGAGAAATGTCGCTGTTTGATGCGGAGCCTCGGTCTGCCTCAATCACAACCCTAGAAACATGCGAGTGCCTCATGCTGACGCAGCAGCAGCTCTATGAGGCGATCGACGAAACGCCAGGAATTGCCGTCAACATCATTCGCCTGCTCTCGCGACGGATTCGAGAACTCAACCAAAAGCTGGATATGGCCCAAGAATTTAGCGATCGCCGTCTACCAGCATTGCAACAGGAGCCGATCACGAGGCTCTAACAGTTAACTCACAATTCTCGCTAACAGTTAGCCAAAAGATTGTTGCTCATTGTTATTGCCGCTTCAAGAGGTTGCTTTGCCGTGGGAGACTAGCTTAGATATGCTGGAAACTTGACTAAGGAGTAGCCGGGTTAGCTGTGAGTTCATCCCTTGACTTGTCGAATCAAACAACTGATCCTGCGGGAAAAACTGGCACCGAACAGGCCCAAGTGACCCAGTCCCGCAAGGCTGATCACCTGCGGATTTGTCTGGATGAAGATGTCCAGTTTCATCAGACAACCCACGGGCTAGAGCGCTATCGATTTAGCCATTGTTGTTTGCCCGAACTCGATCGCCAGGATATCGACCTTAGCACCCGCTTTCTAGGCAAATCCTTGGGCTCCCCCTTGTTGATTTCTTCCATGACAGGGGGCACCGAACAGGCGCGAATGATTAACTATCGGTTGGCGGAGGTTGCCCAACGCTATCGATTGGCGATGGGGGTGGGGTCGCAGCGGGTCGCCGTCGAAAACCCGCAAGTGTCTTCAACCTTTGCGGTCCGGTCTGTTGCGCCTGATATTTTGTTGTTTGCCAATCTGGGCGCAGTGCAGCTCAACTACAGCTATGGTCTGGACGAATGCCAGCGGGTCGTGGACTGGCTAGAGGCGGATGCACTAATTTTGCATCTCAATCCACTCCAGGAGTGCGTTCAAACCAAGGGAGACACCAACTTTCGCGGCTTGTTAGCCAAAATTGCTATGCTATGTGAACGATTGCCTGTTCCGGTGATTGCCAAAGAGGTCGGAAACGGCATTTCAGCCCAGATGGCCCAAAAGCTAATTGAGGCGGGTGTCAGTGCCATTGATGTGGCGGGTGCAGGTGGAACATCCTGGGCCAGAGTAGAAAGCGAACGCGCCACGGATGCTCAGCAGCGCCGCCTAGGAGCGACTTTTGCCAATTGGGGCTTGCCAACGGCAGATTGTGTGACTGCAATTCGGGCGATCGCCCCCCAGATGCCGCTGATTGCCTCCGGTGGGTTGCGAAATGGACTGGATGTGGCCAAGGCGATCGCCCTAGGAGCCGACCTCGCAGGGCTAGCACTCCCTTTCTTGCAAGCCGCTTCCACTTCTGAAGCCGCACTTGACGAACTGGTTAAAATCCTCACCGCTGAAATCACAACCGTTCTTTTCTGTACCGGGAATGCAACTTTGGCAGATCTAAAGCGCTCTAATGCTTTAGAGAAAGTTGCCTAGTTCACAATCTTCTTTGCCGAGTCAACCAACATGCGCGATTTTCTCAAAACGACACTGGCTAGCTTTGCAGGTATTTTGCTGTTCTTTGGTTTAGGCGCGAGCGGGCTGATTCTTCTCTTAATCGGCATCCTCACATCAGCCCGAGAGACAGGGCCACAGGTAGAAGATCGGTCGATCTTGACCTTCGACCTCTCGCTCAACATCACCGATACAGGACCCATCGCTAGCCCAACCGACGTGGTTGGCGGCGCTTTGGCGGGCCGGGAGGTGCCTCGCTCTATGCCGCTAAGGGCTGTGCTAGAGACTTTGAGAGCGGCCGCAGAGGATGATCGAATTGTAGGCATTTACCTGTATGGCAACACTAATCCAGTCGGGTTGGGCTCTGGGTTTGCCTCATTGAGCGAAGTACGTAGTGCATTAGCCGACTTTCAAGCCACCGGAAAGCCCATCATTGCCTACGACCTCAATTGGGTAGAGCGCGACTACTATCTCACCTCGATTGCAGACACGATCATCCTCAATCCGGTCGGGGTTTTAGAATTAAATGGCTTTCGGTCAGAAACCATATTTTTTGCTGGGGCACTAGAGCAGTATGGTATTGGTATTCAGCCCGTGCGGGCCGGACAGTATAAATCAGCAGTAGAGCCGTTTACGCGCACAGACAACAGCCCTCAGCAGGAAGAGCAAACCCAGCTGCTGCTCACTGGCCTCTGGAATGAGTTTCTCACCACTGCCGCATCTAGCCGAGATACGACACCTCAGGCTTTGCAGGCGATCGCCGATAGCCAGGGCTTACTGATGGCCAATGCGGCCCTCGAAGCAGGCCTGATCGATCAGGTGGCTTATTTCGATGAAGTGATTACTCAGCTTCAGACCCTGACAGATTCAGCCCCGACGGAAGAGCGTTCGTTTCGGCAAATCAGCATTCCGGCCTATGCTCAGACTGCAAATGTCCAGAACCGGCGGCAGGGTCGCAATCGAATTGCAGTTGTCTATGCTGAGGGAGAAATTGTTAGTGGGTCGGGTCGGTTAGGGCAAGTGGGGGGCGATCGCTTTGCCCAACAGCTCCGCCGCCTGCGGCAGGATGACGATGTCAAGGCTGTGGTATTGCGGGTTAATAGTCCTGGGGGTAGTGCCACGGCGGCAGATGAGATTGCTCGCGAGGTCTTCCTCACCAGTCAAGAAAAACCTGTGATTGTGTCGATGGGGAGCTATGCTGCATCGGGCGGATATTTGATTGCCACCTATGCTGATCGGATCTTTGCTTCCCCCAATACGGTCACTGGATCGATCGGGGTGTTTGGCCTGCTGCCCAACGTTCAGGAGATCGCCAACGAAAACGGGATTACCTGGGACGTCGTCAAAACTGGAGAGTTTGCCGATATCGATACGATCTCGCGGCCCAAAACCGCTGCCGAATTGGCTGTCATCCAGCGGGTCGTCAATCAGCTCTATGAGATGTTTGTCAGCAGCGTCGCGGAATCTCGTCCCATCTCGCGCACGCAGGTTGATGCCGTGGCTCAAGGTCGGGTGTGGTCGGGGACAGAAGCTGAAAATCTGGGTCTGGTCGATGAGCTGGGCGGATTGGATGCGGCGATTCAGGCTGCGGCAGAGGAAGCTGACTTAGGGATTAACTGGCGGATTGATGAATATCCCCGCACCCGGCCATTGGGAGAGCAGCTGTTGGAGACTTTCTTTAGTCGGGTTGCTCACACGGCGGCCGCAAGAGATCCGCTCTCTCGAACGTTGCAAAAGCTAGAAGCCGATTTGCAAATTCTAGAGTCCTTAAATGATCCGCTGGGAATCTATACGCGTTTGCCGTTTGATCTGCGAATTGAGTAGGGGTGGGGGCGATCGCTACGCCACAGGCTGAATCCGGTAAGCACAACGGCGATCGCCCTTTAGGATATGCTCAACCCGTTCAATGGCGATTTCAGGCCCCAAGAGCGCTTGAAACACCTCTAGCTCGGTGCGGCAAAGTCCGGGGCAGGCTTGGGCGGCGGTGCAAATTGGGCAATGGTTTTCGACCAACAATAGCGCTCCGTCTTCAGCCTGCTCAATGGTTTCGGCCATATAGCCTTCCTGACTCCGGATGTGGGCGATCGCCTCAACCTGCTTTTGCCAGGTTTTAGCATCGTCTAGGGCTGCCAATTGCTCTTGATAGATCTGCACCTGACGACAGCGACGTTCGGCCAAAAGCTGCTCCAACCCTTCTTCCCCAAACAGCGTTTCGATGCTCTGCAGCAAATCGAGCATGAGGTCAGCGTGGGAATCGGGGAAGCGATCGCGCGCCCGTTCGGTCAATTGCCAGAGTTTGACGGGCCGTCCTAGGGGGCGACGTTCTTCCCGGTAAGCGATCCACTGCTCCGCCTTCAAAACTTGCAGGTGCTGACGAACGGCCATTGGCGAGATCTGCAACTGTTTCGCCAAGGCCGTCGCCGTTTGTGCCCCCTTCATTTTCAGCAGGTACAGAATTTGATCTTTTGCTTTTTGCTTACTGTCCTCCATCTGAAACTTTGTAACTCCCGATTTCTCGCCTCAAAATATTCAAAGCCCTAACTCAATGCCTACCTTAACTGTAAGGTAACCAACTGGATTGCTCCAGCCTATTAAGTAGGTTTGTGCTCAAACTTTGAGCTTAAAGTTCGTGCTCAAGGTTTTTGCTCAAAAACGATAGTTGCGATCGCGAATCCACAGACTCACCGGGGTCGCCTGTCCCTGCCGAGTGACTTTTATCTCTACAACAAAGGGCGGCACGGTGCCCTGCGTCTGGTTAGCCTGACTAATGTTTTCATTGATTTCGTAGCGCTGCTCTTCTGGAATGTAGTAGGTTTCCAGGCCATAGGAAACCCGACTACGGCGAAAGTTACCCTTGAGCGCGATTTGATTGCTGGGAAGGGTGGAGGGGCGATCGCGACTGACCCGGACAGGCTCCCAGGCGGCAGGCGGTTGCTGAACATCCTGACTTGCCCTCTCAGGAGCTTCCAGAATGACATAAAACTCATTGCCACTGGAGAAAAACGACGGCTGGTTGGAGTTGGCCGTCTCATTCGGGATATCAGCCCAACCTGGTAAATGCTGAAGCTGATTGGGTTGAGAAATATCGTAACTGAGAATGACGTAGTAGCCGCGAAACACGTTATAGGGATCAACAGGCCCAGTCTGCAAAATCACCGTCTCCCCCACAACGTGGGTATAAACCACCTGAGCCGGAATCGCCAAAATCAAAGCAGCCTGGGCGGCCAGCGGCAGCCAAAATCGCCAACTCGCCATTGGCCGAGGAGAACCAGACGAAGCAATAGTTGTCATGAGAGTTCCTCCTCAGTCGGTGAGGCTAACAGCAGCGGGTTTGGGTTGAGGGTATGGATATAGCGTTCAAACCACAGCCCAATGAAGATGACACCGACACCGCACAACAGAAACACAAGAGACTTTAGCAGCAAGCCTGTTTCGTATTCCAGCATACGGCTCATGATTTGCACCACCAGCAACACCAAACCAAACCAGAATAAGCGCCTTTGCCCAAGGGCTAACCCCTCCCGAACTAGGCCTGCAGCGATTAGGAATAGCAGTACGTTGAAGATGAAAGTGGCGTTCGCCACTATCGGCATAACGCTCCAGTGCCAACGAGTTACAACAGCGGTAATCACCAAAAAACAGAAAATGCTGCCACTGGTCAGATCTAAACGCCAGCGCGATCGGGCTGATGTTCCAGATCGAAATAGCTCAAACCACTCCACCAGTGTCCATCCTGCGAGACCGATTAGGTTGGGTAAAAACGGTAAGCTAGCCGATAGCAGGGCCTGGGGTGGAAGAGAAGTCCTGGTTATCAGGGCAGTCCCAGACCAAAGCCAGTGAAAAGACAGCCCATAGATCAGCACGGCCAGCCAGCAAATGGCGAGACCCCTAGCTAGAGGCCGAAACGGTTGGCTGGAATGAGGTTGGCGAAATAGTCGTCCCCACAGCCGATCATCATATCCCCACAGCAGCGCGGGCGGCAAAGTAAAGGCGATCGCCATCCCAATTCCTGGCGGATAGAGGAACAACCGTCCAACATCGGCCAAGCCAACTTCAAACGACGAAATGATGGCGATCGCCCCCATCCCAAAAATCACGCGAGACCGACACCAGTAAGCCAACGGGATAAACAACACGCCTGCAACGATCGGCATGTACTGCATTAATTCGTTCAAACCAGGTTGGGCACCGACACCTGTGAGTTCCTGCATGCCTAACCAGTAGCCCATTCCCATCAGCAGGAGGGAGAGAACCCCTAGGGAAGTGAGTCGCAGGCTGTAAGCCATTGCCAGGACGCCCAACCCCCACACCAGGCAAAGCTCATAGGCAGAACCACCGCGATGAAAGATCTGCCCCATCAGGGCCATATTCGCACCCAGCAGCAGCCCGCCCAGCAGGAGAAGTCCTTGTCCCAGTCGTCGCTGCCACCGCTCTTGACCCGCCATCTGGCCCAGAGGATGCTTCCAGAGATAAAATCCAGCGGTGTTGACGCCCCCAAACAGCGCCAGCAGCAAACCCACCTTGAGTTCACGGGACAGGGCCTGCCAGTTCGCAGCGACAAAGGTAATCGCGCCTAAACCGAGCAAAATGCTGCCCAATCCAACCAAAATAATCACGAAGCGATCGCGAGCCGCAGTTTCCAACCGAGCAAACTCATAGCGCTCGGCCAACTGCTGATGCTGAATTGTAGTAATCAATCCGTCAGTCTGCCATTGACTCGCTTCCTGGCGCAACTGGCGTCTAAACTTATCGGAAACCATATACTTGCCTCATTGCCCGTAGAGAGCGGACAGGCGTTGTGATTGAATATCTGTAGTGTGGCGACTTCTACAGAGCGTTAGACAAATCGGTGTGACAGTTTGGCAAGTGCGAATGAGGAGCCCGTGGGCAGCCGCAGTAGAAAGCGGGGGCTATTTTTTGGGGCGATCGCTAGGACGAGACGATGGCGCAGGACGGGAGGGCGGTTCAGATTCGCGGCCTTTGCTAGGCGGATTTTCGGGTTGGAGCCGTTGGCGACCATTGCGAATCACTCGCACCATCTCGTTAAGCTGCTGCTCTAGATCTTGAAGCACCTGATCGGCATAGTCATCCGCACCCTGTTGAATCTCTTCACACTCGGCGATGGCTCTACGCTGCATCTCTTCAATCTCTTGCTGACCCTGACGACGGATACGTTCGATCTCAGCGATCGTTTGGTCTTGAACCGTTTCACACTCGTGCTGCACCTGATTCTGAATCTGCTGGGCTTCCAGTTCTGCCTGTCGAATCAGCCCCATCTCATCTAAAATCTGGGCGGCTCGCTGCTCCGCAGCTTCAATGATGTCCTGGGCATATTGCTCTGCTTCGAGCAAAATTTCTTCCTTTTGCTGCAGGATCTCAACGGCCTCCTGAAAAGCTGTAGGCAGATTGATACGCACCAGATCGAGCTGATCTAGCAGCTGCTCTTCATCAATGAGGGTTTTTTGGCTGAGTGGGATGCGAGGACTGTCTAGAATCATTTCTTCCAGCTTGTTGAGTTCTCGCTGGATATCAACATGATTTATTCGAGCTGCGTCTCCAGGGGCGGCTCCTCCGGCTGAGTTGCCAGTTGTCGAGCGGATTCCATTACGGTCGGGGGTGATGCGATCTGATTCTGGGCGTAGCATTTGCGAATATCGAGAGCAACAGGATGAGGAACAAGATGATCTATCGGGCCGCCAAATCTAGCAATTTCTTTTACCACACTACTGCTGAGAAAACTGTACTCGTTAGAGGTGGCCAAAAAAATTGTCTCGATATCATCGGAGAGTGTTTTGTTAGTATGCGCCATCTGGAGTTCCATTTCAAAGTCTGATACAGCCCTTAACCCCCGTAATAAAGCCTTGGCGTTTCGCATCCGAGCATAGGTAACGGTTAGGCCATCAAAGCTATCAACATCCACATTCGCTAAATGACGGGTCGATGTCCGGATCTGCTCGATGCGTTGCGACACCGTAAAAAGGGGAGTCTTATTTGGATTGCGAAGGACCACCACGATGACCTGCTCACAGAGGTGACAGCCTCGCTCGATGATGTCTAGGTGTCCCAAAGTGATCGGATCAAAACTGCCGGGATAAACTGCAATCACGGTGATTGTTGCCTGACTCGCTGAGGCGATTATAAGGGACGAACCAACGGTATTCCTGCGAAATTTTGGCTAAGGGGCGGAATTTATCTTTATCCTGTCGCAAGTTAAACAGTTTGTATCCTCCCCATAACTCACCCTCCTGCGCTTCTGCAAACTGTTGGTTACTAGGGCCGATCTGAACGAACGGCATTCATTTGGCGAACAATCCAGTAACTGATGGAGAGGGCAAAGATGGCGATCGCCAAACCAATCAAATCAATACCGTCAGCCTTACTAAAGTCAAAGATAATAATTTTTCGCGCCACAGCCGTGAGTGACGTCACAATCACTAGCTCCACTTGAACGACATGCTTACGCAGGTAAGCGGTGATATTTTCTAGCACTTCCAGCGCGATGAGGATATTCAAGAAAAGGCCAAAGATTTCAATCAGTGTCGTAGAAAAAAAGCCATAGGGTTCTGAGAGGAGTTGTCGGCCTAAAAAGACGAACAAATCGACGAGTGCAACCAGCAAAACGGCCAGCATTGCAATCGAGAGGGCTTTAGAAACCAGCGTTTCAATCTGACCAATAAAGCCTAAAAACTTTTCGTCTTTTTCGATGGGTGAGGGACTCCTGGAAGGTTTCCGGAGAGGCTGCATAGAGGGTGGGTAGAAGAGGCCATTCTGAGCAGAATCTTCACCAGTATGACATTTGCCGCCCCCAGTGCAAGAGGTAGCAAATCATCCTGATAGATAAATAAACGAGGACAGAAAACGAAGACAGGTGCAGTTACATTGACAGCGAAGGAGAGGGATGGGTGATGGAGACAATTTGCTGGAGATCTTCTTCCATCCAAGCCTCCGCTGTGATCGGAATCAGCTGAACGGCACAGGCTTTCAGTTCGGGCTGGAGAGACTCCGGGCAAGCCTCTGGATGGGTGAGTGCATTAGCTTCGGCCTGATTGGCCCAGAGTGCGCCCCAGTGCATCGGCACAAAAACAGTGCCGGGACAGATGGCGCGAGTAACTTTCGCTGGAAAGCGCCCCAAGCCTCGACGCGATCGCACCTCTACCCAGGCATTATCTTGAATGTCCAGCTTTTCGGCATCGCGGGGATGAATTTCGATGAACGGCTTGGGATGCATTTTGACAATTTTTTCAATCCGTCCGGTACGGGTTTGGGTATGCCAGTGGCCGTAGAGCCTGCCTGTGGTCAAAACAAAGGGGTAGTCAGGATCGGGCGGTTCTGCTAAGCCTTTGGCGTGATAAGCCCCAAATCTGGCTCGTCCGTCTGGTGTATGAAAGTGCAGATCGGTGTAGAGACGTTTGGGGAAAGTTTGAGCCTGATTGGCAGGAGCTAACTCTGGAGTTAACTGATGATCTGAATGGTTTGGATGATCTAAATGGTTTGGATGATCTTCTATTAAATGATCTGATGAATAATCTGTTGAATGATCTAATAGATCTAACTGATCAGTGGGTAAGGGTTCAACAGGCGCTGGGCAGGGCCACTGGATGGGGCCTTCCTGCCGCAGGCGATCGTGGCTGAGCCCGGTCATGTCGCAGGGGCGATCGCGAGTTAGTCGCACAAATTCGGCGTGGACTTCGGCAGCATTGGCAAAGTCGAACTCTTTAGTGAAGCCTAATCTCCGCCCTACTTCAGCAAAGATTTCCCAGTCGGGTCGAGCCTGTCCGGGTGGGTTGCGAAAGGCGGGGCACAGAGTGACGACCCGCTCGGAGTTGGTCATTGTGCCAGGTTTTTCGCTCCACTGCGCGGCAGGCAGCAGAACATGGGCGTAGGCGGCTGTCTCGGTCGGGTAATAGGCGTCTTGGTAGACCGTGAATGGCGATCGCCGCAGGGCAGCCTTGGTGCGTTCGATATCGGGCATACTGACGGCAGGATTTGTAGCCGCAACCCACAGCATACCAACCGTGCCTTGTTCCAATCCAACAATCATGTCCCAGGCGGTCAGGCCGGGGTCGGGTGAAATTTGACCTGCTGGCAATCCCCACAACTGCTCGACTTCGGCGCGATGCTGCGGATTTTTGACCACGCGGTATCCAGGCAAAATGTGGGCGAGCCCACCCGCTTCACGACCACCCATGGCGTTGGGCTGGCCAGTGAGCGAAAAAGGGCCTGCTCCCGGCTTGCCAATATTGGCAGTCATCAAGTGTAAGTTAATAATGGTGCGGACTTTGGCGGTGCCTTCCGAAGACTGGTTCACCCCCATTGACCAGAGCGACAGAACCCGTTCAGCTTCTCCCCAATAACGAGCAGCGGTTTCCAAGTCATCCAGCCGGATGCCACAGCGACGGGCAACCAACTCAGGCGGGTAATGCTGAATCACCTCAGCAAAGGCTGAAAACCCTTGGGTGCATTCTTGAATGAAAGGCGCATCAAAATAGCCCCAACGCATCAGCAAGTGGGCGATACCGTTGAGCAGTTCGATGTCGGTGCCGGGATTGATGGCCAAGTGAAGGTCGGCGGCCTCTGCGGTCGGAGTGCGACGTGGATCAACCACCACCATTTTGACGTTGCGGTTGCGCTTGTGGTGCTTCCGCAGGCGGTTAAACACAATGGGATGACACTCAGCCGTGTTGGTGCCGATCAAAAAGGCACAGTCGGTTTGCTCAAGGTCGTCATAGCAGCAAGGTGGCCCATCTGCCCCAAAGCTCTGGATATAACCAGAGACGGCAGAAGACATGCAGAGACGAGAGTTGGCATCAAAGTTGTTGGTGCCTAAACAGCCTTTGAGGAGCTTCTGAGCAATGTAGTAGTCTTCGGTTTGAAACTGACCCGAACCATACATACAGATGGCATCGGCCCCTTGGGTCAGACGAATGGCCTGCATTCGCTGGACAATGCAATCGAGAGCTTCGTCCCAACTCACTTGCCGAAAGGCTTCATTCAAAGAATCTCGCATCATCGGATATTTCAGCCGATCTTTGTCGAGAGATTCGCTGACGGTTGCCCCCTTGACACAAACCATGCCCTGACTGGAGGGATGATCGCGATCGCCCCTAACCTGCCAAATCGGGTTGCCTTGTCCATCACGATGAGTTGCTTTGCCAGGACGGGCCGGGGGTAGGACTTCTAAGCCACAACCCACACCACAATAAGGACAAAGGGTTTTGGTGGGTTCCGTCATAATTGCTCCACAATCACACTAACAGGCAGTTACATTAAAGCTCATCTCAACTGCCAACCAAGATCATGCCAGACCTTCGGTACAGGCTAAATCACTACAAGGAATACGTTCTGAGGTCGGGGTGCTAGCACTCGTTTGCACTTCGAGTTCAGCTTCAACTGGGGCATTAAAGAGCAGTCGCTGTTTTGGGAAGACCACCCGTTCAAACCGCCAACCCGTGCGGTTCTCAATTCGAGCGATCTGGAGATAGTTGCTGCTGTTGAAGTAGTGACAAAGCACCCAATCATCTTGTTGAACTGGGCTCACAGCCGTTTTATTCATCATCCTAGACCTCAGCATGAAATACGGTTATCTGCGAACGTTTGTGACCAAGTCGATGTGATCAAGTTGATGTGATCAAGACAGGGGGATTAAGCTAATGGGATCAAGCCACTTGAGCCTGGGTAAGGTGAGCATTGCCCACCCTACACCAAACCTCAGAGGTGCCCTTGCTGTGGCTCTTCGGCCAGAATCGGAGCCGGCGCGATCGCTCCATCTGCATCTCCCTCATGATGTTCGGCAAATGAGCCTTTGGGTTCTCTCAGGAAGAAGATACACAGGAAGCCGACAATCAACGCAGTAACTCCCAACGTTTGGAAGAAAATCTGGTTTCCAACTGCGCCTTCTGGCAAGAGGCTATAAAGGGTCAGGTAGCAGACCGCCCCCACATTGCCATATGCGCCTACATTTCCGGCAATTTGCCCTGTAACCCGACGCTTGATCAGGGGCACGATCGCATAGGTTGAGCCTTCGCCTGCTTGCACAAAGAAGGAACAAACCATTGTCAACGCGACTGCGCCAGGGAGCCACCAGCCACTGCCGATCCCACTAAAGAGCAGATAGCAAACACCCATAGCAGTCGTGAGCACCGCCATTGTCCACTTGCGGCTACCCAGTCGATCAGAAATCAATCCGCCGCCTGGACGCGACATCAGGTTCATAAACGCATAGCTCGAGGCAATCATGCCCGCGGCGGCTCGGTTGATGCCAAAGGTCATCTCAAAGAAGGCAGGCAGCATCGAAACCACCGCCAACTCGGAGCCAAAGTTGACGACATAGGTTAGCTCGAGCAAACCGACTTGCTTAAATTGGTAACGATCTTCAGGCGCATATTTCTTGCGGTTCAGCATCAAATCCTGGTTAACATCCCAGCACTTGTAAGCTTGGAAAAGATAAAGTCCCAAAAGCGCAACCCAGGTAATCACTAGAGTAGTTGGGTTGAGAAAATCAGCCTGACGCAGACGCCATGCCAACAGAGCTAATACCCCCACCAGCGGCACATTTGACAGCATCAGCAGCCAGAAATCTCGCTTGCTGGTGACTTCGATGCCGCCATGCCGGGACGGACGGTGATAAACCTTTCCGGCGGGCGTGTCTTGGACGCTAAAGAAGTAGATAACTCCGTAGACTGCGGCTGCGACTCCAGTGAGGGCGATCGCCAACCGCCAATTGGTCTGCCCACCGCTCAAGAAAGCCAATCCTAAGGCCACAGATGGCAGGGTGAAAGCCGCTGCTGCCGAGCCAAAGTTTCCCCAACCGCCGTAGATGCCTTCTGCCAAGCCAATTTCTCTGGGCGGGAACCACTCTGCTACCATGCGGATGCCAATGACAAATCCGGCTCCCACAATGCTGAGCAACAAGCGGCTGATTACCAGGGTATTAAAATCCTGGGCCAGGGCAAACATCGTACAGGGAATGGCAGAAAAGATCAGCAAGAGGGAATAGGTGACTCGAGGGCCATACTTGTCAAGCAACATGCCGATGATGATTCGGGCTGGCACTGTAAGTGCCACATTACAGATGGCCAGCGTCCGAATCTGAGCTTCGGATAGGTCTAGCGCGTCTCTTACAGTTGTGGCTAGTGGTGCAAAGTTGAACCAGACCACAAATGAGAGGAAGAAGGCAAACCAAGTCATGTGCAAGACTCGGTATCGTCCATTGAAGGACCACAGTTCTCGGAGCATTTCAAAACCTTGAATTCAGCAAACATGCTCTAGGAAAATGCCCAGAGTCAATGTTGGTCGATGCAATTTAAGCCGTTGCAAAGCGGCTATAGAGGAAGTCGAGGGCGTAGTTCCGCAGCGTATAAAACTCCGGATTTTCCATGATTTGGGCCCGATTGCGAGGACGCGAAAACGGGATGTCTAGCACCTCTCCAATTCGGGCATTGGGGCCATTGGTCATCATGACCAGGCGATCGGCCAAGAAAAGAGCTTCATCAATATCGTGGGTAATCATCAGCACAGTGACTTGATGATCGGCCCAAATTTTGAGTAGCTCCTCTTGCAGCTCTTCTTTGGTGATGGAGTCCAGTGCACCAAAAGGCTCATCCAAAATCAATACTTGAGGACGAATTGCCAAGGCACGGGCAATTGAAACCCGCTGCTTCATGCCGCCAGAGAGCTGTTTAGGCTTCTTGTTGGCAGCTTCTGTCAGACCTACCATCTCTAGGTGTTCTCGGACGATCGCCACTTTTTCGGCTTTCGGTTTGTCAGGATAAACTGAATTGACTCCCAGATAGACGTTTTCAAAAGCTGTTAGCCAGGGTAGAAGGGCATAGTTTTGAAATACGACCATTCGATCGGGACCCGGTTCAGTAATCGGCTTGGTTTGCAGCCGGACTTCTCCGGTGGTGGGCCGCCGAAATCCGGAAACCATATCCAGCAGTGTGGTTTTGCCACAGCCAGAGTGACCAATCAGGCAAACAAATTCACCTTCGTAAATGGTGAGGTCAATCCCATCTAAAACGGTAAAGGGACCATTGGGGGTAGGATAGACCTTCGAAACACCGTCGATCACCAGGAAGGGATCGCGGTGGACAAGCTGATCAGTTACGGATGTGCGTGCAGTTTGCATGAGTTACCAACTTCAGGAGCGATCGACGATAGAACAGGGTGAGGCTGCAAAAGGGCTAGACTGCGGTGGCTGGAGATGGAGTCTCATCAATGATGATTTCTTGGATGCGGATTTCGCGGCTAATCTCCAGGCGATTCAAATATCCAAGCGGATCATCTGGGTTGAACATCGTTCCATCAAACAACTGGAAGGGATCGCGATCGGGTTCGGTATCGGGCCAGCCCAGCTGACGAGCCGCTTCTCCGTAGAGGTCAACCCGCCGGACCCGCTCCAAGATTTCGATCCAGTTTTTGGGGAAGGGTGTGATCCCCCAACGAGCTAGCTGAGTCAAGATCCACAGTCCTTCAGCGCGTCCTGGGCAGTTGGTCTGATCGACGTGGAACTGGTTGTAGCGTAATAAGGCTTTCGGGCTTTCCTCGGTACCTTTTACATAGGGATCTAAGAATCCAGGGCGGGTATAGGCTTGGGCGGAGCCGACATATTCAGGCCGACAGAGCAGTTCTAGGATTCCTTCCCGGTTGCGGCGATCGTCACAGTATTCGCAAGCTTCTAGTAGGGCTTTGACGAGAGCAATATGGGTTTCGGGATGCTGGTTGACCCAGTCTTCTCGGAGGCCGAGCACCTTTTCGGGGTGAGCAGGCCAGATGTCGAGGTCAGTTGCAATCACAAAGCCTAACCCTTCGTAGACTGCTCGTGAGTTCCACGGTTCGCCCACACAGTAGCCGTCAATGTTGCCAGCTCTGAGGTTGGACACCATTTGCGGCGGTGGAATCACGGTGAGGTTCACATCTTGGTCGGGGTCGATCCCGCCGGCGGCGAGCCAGTAGCGCAACATCAGGTTGTGCATGGAGGCTGGATGCACCATTCCCAGGGTGTGGACTTTGTCGGGCGTTTGGGCGATCGCCCTCTTAAAGTCTGCCAGCGTCCGCACCCCTTGCTCATAAAACCGCTTGTTGAGGGTGATGGCGTTGCCGTTGCGGCTCAGGACTAGCGCGGTGACAACTGGAACGTGGGATTTTTGACCAAATCCTAGGGTCATCGACAGCGGCATTCCCGCTACCATCTGCGCGCCATCGAGACGACCTGTGGCCACTCCTTCGGAGATTGCCTTCCAGTTGGGCTCGCGAGAGAGGGTCACGTCTTCCAGGCCATGCTTTTGGAAGAAGCCTTTCTCTTTGGCTACGACCAAGGGAGCACAGTCGGTAAGGGGAATAAAGCCAATGTTGAGGTTAATTTTCTCTAGACCGTGACGGGCGATCGCCACTGCAGGCTGAGCCTGACGCTTCTTGGCCCGTTTTTGCTGGTTGAGGAAGTAAATAATTTCGTTGCGCAAGCTGTAATAGCTAGGATGGTTGACCACCTCCATGCGGCTACGGGGTCGAGGAAATGGCACCTCTAGAATTTGGCCAATGTGAGCTTCGGGGCCATTGGTCATTAAGACAATCCGATCCGACAGCAGCAGAGCCTCATCGGCATCGTGCGTCACCATGACGCAGGTAACTTCATGCTCCTGGCAAATTCTCATCAGTTGTTCTTGCAGGCCACCTCTGGTCAGGGCATCTAGTGCGCCAAAGGGTTCATCTAGCAAGAGCAGTTTGGGTCGAATCGCTAGGGCACGGGCGATCGCCACCCGCTGCTTCATCCCTCCCGACAACTGACCCGGCAGTTTGTCAGCAGCCGCGCTCAAACCCACCAGTTCTAGGTTGTGCTCAATGATCTTGCGACGGTGTCCGATAGGACGATTGGCCATCACCTCATCGACAGCGAGGGCGATGTTTTCACGCACCGTCAGCCAAGGCAGCAGCGAATAGTTTTGGAAGACTACCATGCGATCGGGGCCAGGTTCTGTCACCTGTCGTCCTTCCAGAATGATGCCGCCGTGGGTGGGCTGATCTAACCCCGCCAGGATGTTGAGCAGGGTAGACTTGCCACAGCCAGAGTGTCCCACGAGGGAGATAAATTCCCCTTTGCGAACTTTGAGGTCAATGTTGCGGAGAGCGACGTACTCACCACCCTCTGGCAGGGGAAAGACACGGTCAACGTGGTCAACTTCAACAAGAAAAGACATGGTGTTAGCGCGTGAAGTAGGGTGCAGAAGCGATCTAAATCGAGCAAGAAGCGGGGGGATCGAGCCGTCGGATCAGCCTCATTAGACCTGCTGTTCATCTGGAATGACCATCCTTGAAATTTGGTCTACCACCCGATCGAGTAGCAAGCCCACAATGCCGACGTAGATAATGGCGATAATAATGTCGCTGATGCGGGAGCTATTCCAGGCATCCCAGATAAAGAACCCAATGCCGACGCCCCCAATCAGCATCTCTGCAGCAACGATCGCCAGCCAAGACAACCCAATCCCAATCCGGATGCCTGTAAAGATATAAGGCACCGTCGCCGGAATCAAAATCTTGAAGAAGTACTTTTGGCGTGAAAGCTTCAGCACTTTAGCGACGTTGTTGTAGTCTTGGGGGATTTGTCGAACACCTTCAGCCGTATTGATGATAATGGGCCAAATTGCCGTAATGAAAATAACGAAGATCGCAGAAGGATTGGCTTGCTGAAAGGCCGCTAGTGAGATGGGCAACCAGGCCAGCGGTGGTACGGTTCGCAAGACCTGAAAAATCGGATCAAGCGCCTGCGACATCAACTTATTGGTGCCAATCAAAATCCCGATGGCGATTCCGGCGATCGCCGCCAAGCTAAAGCCTAGGGCAACGCGCTGCAAGCTCGTCAAGACCTGCCAAAACAGACCTTTGTCATTACCACCATTGTCAAAGAAAGGATCAATGATGATATCCCAACTATCTTGAACAGTCTGAACTGGGCTAGGCAGCGTTGCCCCTGAGCCCATCGTCAACACCTGCCAAATCGCCAAGAAAATCGCGATGGCAACAACCGGAGCAATTAACTGCTGTGCATTATGCTTGAAGAATTTAGTGACCTCTTGAGGTCCCAAACGCCTCGAATTGCGGCTTACCTGTGCAGTCATTTCAGTGTCCTTGGAAGTGCGAGGTGGGAGTGGAGAAGCGATTCAGCGTTGCAAGAAAATCAGCGTTTAGGTCCGCTTGATGGCGAGGCTATCCAGGTAAGCCTGGGGATTTTCGGGGTCAAACGTAATGCCGTCAAAGAAAGTTTCAACGCCGCGAGAGGTGCTGGCCGGAATGGCAGCGGCCTGACCAATGGCCTCAGCTGCTTCTTTCCACAAGTCTTCACGATTCACCCGCTCGACGAGTGCTTGCATATCTGTGTCGGGTGGCAAATATCCCCAGCGGATATTCTCAGCCAAGAACCACAGATCGTGGCTCTTAAAGGGATAGGACGCATCTTCGCTCCAAAACTTCATCACATGAGGGCTACTTTCTTCCTTACGACCATCCCCAAAATCAAAGTTCCCCTTAGAGCGCTCCATGATGTCGGAGGCTGGGACATTAAACCAAGCTCGCTTGGAAACGATATTGGACATTTCTTCTTTGTTTTCAGGTGCATCACACCAGATCTGAGCTTCCAGAACTGCTTTTAGCAGGGCCATCGTAGCTTTGGGATTTTGATCGACCCAATCGGCCCGCAGGGAGAGCGCTTTTTCGGGGTGATTGTTCCAGAGCTGTCCAGTGGTGACCGCAGAGTAACCAATATCCTGGTTGATCAGTTGGGCATTCCAGGGCTCACCCACACAGAAAGCATCAACCGTTGCGGTTCTCATGTTGGCCACCATTTGAGGGGGTGGAACCACAATGGTTGACACATCATTGTCTGGATCAATCCCGCCTGCCGCTAACCAATACCGCATCCAAAGGTCGTGCGTACCGCCAGGGAACGTTACTGCGAAAGAGAGGCGATTGCCAGCGGATTTTGCTTCATCAACTTTTCCTCTCAGCAAAGAGCTATCGAGCTGGACATCAATGTCTTTGTAGGTGTTAGCAACTGAGATCCCTTGGCCGTCTACATTGAGTCGGGCCAAGATATACATCGGCACTTCGCGACCATCGGTAATTTTTCCGGTGGTCATCAGGTAAGGCATGGGGGTGAGGATATGTGCCCCGTCAATACCGCCACCGCCAGAGCCCAACACCAAGTTGTCACGAGTGGTGCCCCAAGAAGCTTGCTTGAGAACCTCAACATCAGGCATCCCGTACTTGGCAAAGAGTCCTTTCTCTTTGGCAATAATCAGCGGCGCAGAATCGGTTAGTGCAATAAAGCCCAACTTGGCCGTTGTAACTTCGGGCGCATCAGCAGGATCGATCTCTACGGCAGGTGCAGCAGACTGAGTGGTTCCACCGTTTGAGCTACAGCCATGAACCAAGAAAGTGGCAGCAGCGGTTGCACCAGCGGTCAGGATGAATTTCCGTCTTGAAAGGCTTGACATAGTGTTCTCTCAGTTCGTTGTTAGGCTAGAAGGATTTTGGGTAGGACAAGCTTTCTCACTGGCGAAGCAGTGATGGTCGAAATTCAGAGGGGGCAATGGCGAAATGGGTTTACCGATAGGTACGAGGAGCCCAACTAGGTCACCGCAACCTCCCGAACCCGAGCCCCAAAGTTTTCGATCAGCAGCTGTCTGAGCACAGGCTTGAGATCTTCGCAGGGAATGCTCTTTGTGACGCAGGTTCCCAACTCAGCTTCCTTGCCAACTTTGCCACCCATATAGATGTCAACCGCTTCGACGGTTTTGCCATCTTTGCGGGCTTTGGTGCCCATCAGGCCAATATCGGCAACCTGGGGCTGACCGCAGGAGTTGGGGCAACCTGTCCAGTGAATTCGCACGGGGCGGGGGGAAGATAGCTCGGTTTCAAGTTCTTGAATCATTGCCACAGCTCGATTTTTGGTTTCGATCAAGGCAAAGTTACAAAACTGACTGCCCGTGCAGGAAACCAGCGATCGCACCAATGGGTCAGGCTCCACCGAAAATCTCTCCAGCAAAGGCTCCTTTAAGAAGGGACTCAAGCGCGAATCAGGAATATTGGGAATGATCGCATTTTGCTCAACGGTCAGCCGCAGTTCACCGCTGCCGTAGACTTCAGACAATCGAGCCAACTCAAACACGTCATCGGCATAGAGCCGTCCGACTGGGACATGGAGACCGACGTAGTTGAGTCCGGGTTGTTTTTGGGCATGAATGCCAATGTGATCGCGCTTGTCCCAAAGGATTTCATCTTTGAGCGCTGCAGGCTGCAAGGCGTGACCCATTTGCTGCTCAACGGCTTCTCGGAATTTCTCAATACCCCACTCATCAATCAGCCACATCAGACGCGACTTTTGACGATTGGCTCGTAAGCCATGATTCCGATAGACCAGCAAGATGGCTTCACAGAGGGCTACTACATCCCGTGGATCAACCCAGGCATTCATCGGCACTGCCGCTTCACAGCGCTTGGCGGAGAAAAAGCCACCGACTAGCACGTTGAAGCCTAGCACGTCATCTTTGAAGGCGGGAATAAAGGCAATGTCGTTGATTTCGGCATGAACAGAGTTGTCTCGACATCCGGCGATCGCAATGTTGAACTTGCGAGGCAGATTCGTAAAGGAGGGATTGCCTTCACCATTGTTGGTGATCATGTCCTGCACTTTGCGGACAATTCCTCTTGTGTCGATCAGCTCATCGGCATCAATGCCGGCAACCGGAGAACCCGTAATGTTGCGAACATTGTCCATGCCCGACTGGACACTCGTTAGTCCCGCCTGCTCAAACTTCTGAAAGATATCGGGTACATCTTCCAGACGGATGCCACGCAGCTGAATATTTTGACGAGTGGTGATGTCGGCACTGCCATCATCCCCATATCGCTGCACGACTTCGGCCAAGACCCGCAGCTGTCCGCTGGTGAGAATGCCGTTGGGCATCCGCATTCGCAGCATAAATTGCCCTGGCGTGACCGGACGGAAGAAGACGCCTAGCCACTTGAGCCGATGGTCGCGATCAGTCGCATCCATCGCTTCCCAGCCAATTTCGGCAAAGTGATCTAGCTCTTTTTTCAGCTCAAGACCATCTTTTTCCGCTTTGAATTTCTCAAATTTATTGAGACTGGCTGCCGTATTGTTCGTTGTCGTCGTCACAAATTCATCCTCGCTGCGGATCAGCATCGTGGAACTTTAGTTCAACAAGGCTTTGTTTTAGATGCCTTGATTTGTCCCGCCATTGCACTGAAATTTACAAACATGGAGGAGTTAGCTCCATAAATTTATTGAGTCTGTTTTAGAAATCTCATCGGAATTTCGCAAAATTAGCTTCCTTCCATCTCAAGCTGGATTGCAAATCAACGTAAGCTTGCTTTCGATTTCTGTTACGTTATGCGCTGCAAAGCAGACGATTCGTATATTTAGTTACAAAATGTTTACCCCGATGAATTTGGCGCATTGAACTTATGCATGAACCGCATAACCCTTGTATTTCAACCTTTTTGGCAGGTGAATAAATGTAATTCTCGATACAAAATTAGATTTTGTTTGCAAAAATCAGGCGGCGATCGCTCACTAACCAACAAAAATCGTATTTAGATTAAAAAGTTTTTAGTCACGAAACAATTTCCTGAACTGATAGCTTGACTGATATTTTGAAAGTAAGTTTATTCATCGTATTACTCCAGACAGAGGTAGGTTTTCAGCTAGGTTTTTAAGGTGACAATCCTTCCCCTAGGATCAATCGCTACTTAGCTGGAATAGTGAAATATCAGTCTGAATAAAACTGTTCTTGACTAACAAAATAACTAATAACAATCCTAGGTTAGATTTTTGCACCAAGTCTGAGTCATGCCTGAGTCATGCAAAATCCGCATTGAAGCTATACAATATTTGCATCAAAGTGGAGCTAGGTTGCTTAATTGGTCATGCTCAATACTTAAATTCAGCCTATATTCAGCCCATGCTGATTGTCCGGTTTGCATGATTGTCCGGTTTGCATGTCAGCATTGAATGGTTGCGAGACGTTTCGCTATGTCAAATTTGATGGTTCAGGCTCAAGAAGCTGTAGCGCAAGAAGACTGGTTGCTTTTACATCAGTGCTTGCAGCAGTTGCTTCACCAAGAAGAGGATCAGGCGCGATCGCCTCTTGCGACCGATCAGGATGATTATCTTACGGTCAATACTGACTTGGATCAGGTGCTCTCATTGGCCTTGGCTGGCCTCCGGGCAGGAGATTTTAGAGAGCGTTGGGATATTGCCAAATTTTTTCCTCAGCTGGGCGATCGCGCCATCCCCCCCCTGATTGAGTTGCTCCAAGATGAAACCGCAGATTGGGAACTGCGTTGGTTTGCGGTCCGCATCTTGGGAGAGTTTCAGCAGCCAGAAGTGATTGCGACGTTGATTGAGCTGCTCAAAACCACCCATGATGACGAACTGAGCAGTATTGCGGCAGAGGCACTGACTCAGTTGGGAGAACCTGCAGTGGTGGCCCTCAGCGAACTTTTACAACATGAAGAATGGCGGCTTTTGGCTGTTCAAGCCTTGGCACGGATGCAAACGCCAATCACCCTCGACCCCTTGCTCAGTGTCGTCAATGCTTCGCAAGCAGAAGTCCGAGCCGCCGCGATCGCCGCCCTCAGCAGCGTGCATGATCCACGGGTTACACCTGTCTTAGTTCATGCTCTCGACGATGTAGCTGTGGCTGTCCGTCGGGAAGCCATCATCGGGTTGGGTCTGCGTCCCGACTTGGCCACAACATTAAACCTAGTAGACTTGCTCAAGGAGCGACTCTGGGACTTAAATCTAGACGTTTGCCATCAGGCCGCGATCGCCTTAGGCCGACTCAAAACCGATGCAGCCGCCCAAGCCCTGGAAGCGGTTTTGCGATCGCCCCACACGCCCCTCCCGCTCCAGCTTGAAGCCATTCGGGTACTAGGCTGGATGCAAACTGACATGGCGCTGCACTGCCTCGATCAGGGTGTCCAGCTCACCTCTGTAGCCGTCTGTCGAGAGTTGGCAATGGTGTTGGGACGGATTGATGTGGCTGAGCTAGTGCCAAACGCAACAGAAATGCTGATCCGACTGTTGAACTCCTCTGATTTGGTAGCTCAACATCTGAGCGTCAAGCAAACGGCGGCCTTGGGACTAGGACAGTTGGGGCATCCCTCCGCTCTAGACCCCTTAATCGAACTCTTGGCCGATCCAGATATCAGCATCCGTCTCCATGCGATCGCCGCCCTCAAACAACTGTCACCCGAAACAGCTCACCAACGCCTACAAGAATTTGCGGCAATGGATAGTCTGTCGCCCGAACTGCAGCAGGGAGTAGCGATCGCCCTACAAGAATGGTAAGCCCTTGATTAGCTCATCTATTAGCTCATCCGATTAGCTCATCCGGGGAAGCTTGATCGTAAAAGTTGTCCCCACATTGGCCGTGCTCTCAACGGCAATCTCGCCTTGGTGGAGATCAACACATCGTTTCAGAATGGATAGCCCCAAGCCAGAGCCAGGAATCTTGCCGACATTGCTGGCCCGATGAAACGATTCAAACAAATAAGGTAAATCTTCAGCCGGAATACCAATGCCCTGATCCTGAACTTGCAAGATCAAATGCTCCGATTCATAGGTGAGCGTAAACTGCACGTTTCCCCCCGTCGGGGAATATTTCACCGCATTGGTCAGCAAATTGGTCAACACATGTCTGAGCAGCTTGGCATCAACACAAACGATTGGAGCCGTAGATTCCTCTGTAGATTTTTCTGTAGATTTTCCTATGAATGGCGTGGGAGGCGATCGCAGCACAGGCCCATCGCCCCCTGTTTCATAGATCTGAAACTGAAGCAAATGGCGATCGCCCGCCGTGGCCTGAATCTCTTCTAATAACTCCCGGCAAAACTGATCAAAATCCAGCGGAGCCGGATCAAACTTTAATTTGCCGAAGTCGGTTTGCCCAATAAACAGCACATCTTCCAGGAGTTCAGTCATATTGCGGATCGTTTTCTTGATCCGCAGAAAATAATCCTGTCGCCGTTCAGCAGGCCATCCCTGGCCATAGCATTCCAGCAAATGTGCGGCCAGTGTAATGCTCGTTAGCGGGTTGCGAAACTCATGGGACACCATCGCCACAAAGCGAGACTTCAGCTCGTTTAGCTCCTTCTCTTTTTCGAGGGCGTGGCGAACTTCCTCATTGGCAGCACTGAGTTGGAGATTGCGCTGTTGAAGCTCCACAGAAAGCTGTCGAGTTCGCAAAAGAATCTCAACCCGAGCACTTAGTTCTGCTTTATTGACAGGCGTCGTCACCAATTCATCGACTGTCTGCCGCAAATGTTGCGCTGCAAGACTAAGCCCCTGATTGGAGGTAAGCAGCAAAAATGGTGAAAAGATTTGAGGGTCTTTTGCCTTAATCGACTGGATCAACTGCCACAGCTTTTCTAGCGTCTGGCTATCGACAATGCAGAGATCAAAGGGTTGCTGTAAAGCTTGTGTGAAACCAGCGGCCTGTAGCCCTAGCTCAGGAGACAGCACCTCATACTGTTTTGCCAGCCAGCTTGCCAGTAGTTGACGGTTTTCGCGATGCTCTAGCAGCAGTAAAACCCGGTTCACGCGTGCTCTCCAATCAAATGCTGAATAACGCCTAACAGCTCTCGTACCACTAGGGGTTTAACGAGCAATCGTTCCACTCCGTGCCCAAACTTTTCGCAATGGGTGATAGAGCTTCTGGCTGGAAGAACCACTAAAACTGGAATCTTTCGGCGCTGAAGCTGTTCACAATAGGTCCAAATATCGCGGTTAAATCCTGAAATATCGATTAGAGCTAAGTCAATCTTATTGAGTTTTATCAAAACCTGCTCCAATTCAGGCAAACTTTTCACAGCCATTGTTTGATAGTTTTCTTGGCTCAAAAAGCGACTGAGAAGTTTGAGGTTTTGCACATTACAATCGACCGTCAGGATTAGTGGTGACGTGGCCAGTGGTGACGTGGCCAGTGGTGATGTTATCGTCTCAGAGGCCGCTTCAGTAGTCGCCTCAGTAGTCATAGTCATACATTCGAGCCATTTTCGCTAGGACGGCTAACCTGAGGCATATCACTAAAAATCCCTCGCAGCCCGCTCATCGGCTGGCCGACCTTCAGGCCATAGCGAGTGATCTGGAGTTCTCGCAAGGTTTTCTCGAAGTCGCTCAGACGCTTTTTCAAAACCCCGATGGCTTTTCGGACTTCCAATTGGGAGCCCACATAGCGCTCCAGATAGCGCATATAGATGAAGTTATCGGCCAGATAGGTAATCCCAGCTCGTGTTCCCTGAAATTCTCCAGCAAAGTTGGCTGTTTCATTTACCAAAATTACAGTCACGCCAACATTGGCCAAATATTTGCAGAGAGCATGGAGATGGCCAACTAAGTCTTCTCCACGCAGCGCTAGCTGATAGCCAGAGATACTGTCGATCATGACAATCTTGGCGTTTTGCTCCTCAACTTCTTGGCGAACCAAATCGGCAAATGCATCCGGCGAAAACCGCAGGGGTTCAACCTTGACGAGAGAGAGCATGTCTCGCTCTATCATGGCGCGGGCTGGAATGCTGACCGATTCGCAGCGACGCAAAATAATTTCAACTTCTTCTTCAAAACTATAGACAACCGAGCGATCGCCCCGCCCTGCAGCCTCTTTCATAAACTGCAAACTAATGGTCGTTTTACCCACCCCACTGGGGCCATTAATAAATGTGATCGTCCCCCGTTCTATGCCGCCATGCAGAAGTTCATCTAGCTCAGGAATGCCGGATGACATTGGCTCAGGCGTAAATTCTTGCTTGTAGGCTTCTGGCAGCAGACGCGGAAAGACTTCCATCCCAGTGTGGCTGAGTTGCATAGAGTGGTAGCCATCTCGAAAGCCTGAGCCACGAAATTTGGAAACCCGGAGCGATCGCCCCTTCACCAAATTTTCGAGATGAATAACACCATCACTCATGAACTGCAAATCTTCATCCGGCGCTTCAGGACTCGACTCTGAGGTAAATAGCACCGTTGCTCCCTGCTCAGTCAGAAAGCGAAGGAAAGCCAAAACCTGCTTGCGAAACTGAAATGGATCAGTCGCCAGATAGCGAAACTGGGTCATGGCATCTAGAAAGACCCGACGCGGATGAAGGGTCTGAATTTTCTCCATAATCCGCTGCGTAGTTGGCTCTCGTTCAACTTCGGCGGGCGAAAAAATATCGTAGGCTTGAATTTCTGTGAAGACATCCGAGGTGGGGCTGAGGTCTAGAAATTCGACATGGCCAATATCAAGCCCGATGCGACTGGCATTGTCTTGAATCTGAGCTGTTGTTTCGCCCAGGGAGATAAATAATGATGATTCTTGGTGCTGAGCAGCTGCCGCCAGGAAATGTAATCCTAAGGTGGTTTTCCCCGAACCGGGCCCTCCCCGGACTAAATAAGCGCGGTTAGCAATGAAACCTCCCTGCAAAATTTCATCTAGGCCACGAATACTAGTTGGTAGACGGTCTTGCATGAACAGATTAGTCCTTGGGCGTAAGGTTTCTATCGAAAATGATTTCCAGTTTTTTATTGTGATCTGTAAATGTCATGAAGTCATCATTCCGGGCTTGATTGATTGATCAGCAAGCAACACGGAGCCTAACTTTTCAGCGTAGATTTGCTTTGATCTGGGTAGTAACCTTGACATAGGCACTCTAGGTAAAAGAATAATCCTATTTCAGGCTGTATCAGTTTCTACTAAACACTCCGATTAAATCCGCTAAGGTTGCTGAATTGAGAAAATGTAATTTAGGCTACATCACGTCCTATGCGCCTGGAGCAGTTGCAAGCATTTTTGGCGATCGCCGAAACAGGCAGTTTTCAGCAAGCCGCCCGCAAATTTAGCGTCACCCAGTCTACGATTAGTCGCCAAATTCAAGCGCTGGAGGCTGAGTTGGGGTTGCCGTTGTTTCATCGCACCGCCCAAGCCAAACTAACGCTAGGGGGGGAGCGTCTCTTACCTCGCGCTCGCAAAATTTGCCAGGAGTGGCAAAATGTCACCCAGGAACTTTCGGATCTGATTGCCGGAAAGCAGCCTGAACTCTGCATTGCCGCCATTCATTCAGTGTGTGCCCACTATTTGCCGCCTGTGCTACAGCGCTTTTGCCAAGACTATCCCGGCATGCAGTTGCGGGTGACGTCTCTAGGGAGCGATCGCGCCCTCAAAGTCCTCAGAGATGGGTTGGTCGATGCGGCGATCGTGATGAACAATCGCTTTTTGACCTCCGGCCCTGATGTAGTGACAGATGTCCTCTACAACGAACCAGTCGAGGTGCTGATGAGTCATGACCATCCGCTCACAAAGTATGAGCAGGTGCCTTGGGCCGAATTGGTGCGCTATCCCCAGGTTGTTTTCAAGGATGGATATGGAATGCAGCGTCTCGTCCAAGAACAGTTTCAGCGGCAGGGAGCAACGCTAAACGCCGTGCTAGAGTTAAATACCCTCGATGCATTTCGGGGTATTGTGCGTCAGGGAGATCTGGTGGCGCTGCTGCCGCGATCAGCAATCCTAGATGCCCATTCAGACAGTACCTTGGCAGTTCGTCCAACCGGAGAGCCAACTTTAATTCGGCAAGTCGTGCTGGTAACAACTCACGATCGCTTGCAAATTCCACCCATTCAGCGGTTTCGAGAATTGGTGCGCGAGTTATTGGGAACGCCTTCAGCTGCAACTACGCTATCTGAAGTCTAGGCTACGGCAAACACTTGGCAAATTCAGCAAAATCAAGATTGTCGTCAAGGCCAAGCTGGTAGACCGGGGTCAATCGGACGGGTGGCCTAGGGATACAGACTGGATCAGCAGAGCAGTGTGACTTAGGTTGGAATCATGAGCGAGGCATTTAGAGAGCTGTTAAAAAAAGTTGGAAGTGGTGTTCATACGGGCAAAGATTTGAGTCGCGCGGAGGCACAGGATGCCACTCAAATGATGTTGCGGCAAGAGGCCACACCTGCCCAGATTGGGGCGTTCATGATTGCCCACCGGATTAAGCGACCGACACCTGAAGAGCTGGCTGGAATTTTAGATGCGTATGATCAACTTGGCCCACAGCTCCAGCCGATTGACTCGCCGCGAATGCCAACGGTGTTGGGGCTTCCCTACGATGGGCGATCGCGCACGGCTCCCCTTGGCCCAATCACGGCCTTAATCTTGGCGGCGGCTGACTGCCCCGTGATTTTGCATGGGGGCGATCGCATGCCGACCAAATATGGCATTCCCCTGATCGAAATTTGGCAAAGGCTAGGAGTCGATTGGACGCCGATCCCCCTCGCTCAAATTCAGCAGACCTTTGCCCAAACGCATTTAGGATTTGTCTATCTGCCGCAGCAGTTTCCACTCGCGCAGGGACTAGTACCCTACCGGGATCAAATTGGCAAGCGGCCCCCCTTTGCGACAATTGAGCTGTTTTGGTCGCCCTACAGCCATGCGGCCCGAAAAGTAGTGGGCTACGTGCATCCCCCGACCGAACGGATGGCCCAAGCCGCCTTTGCCATCCGGGGCAGCCAGGATTTCATCACGGTGAAAGGTCTAGAAGGAAGCTGCGATCTGCCGCGCGATCGCACCGCCATCATTGGCCTAAGCAATCCTGAAGCCGAAGATGGGATCGAACGCCTGCTGCTCCATCCACGAGACTACGACCTAGCGGGTCCAGACGTTCCCCTAGAAAGTGCGACACAGCTCCTAGACGATATAATGGCGGTCTTGAAAGGCCACTCTAGCGAGCTGATGAAGTCGGCGCTCTGGAATGGAGGCTTTTACCTGTGGCAGTGCGGAGCCTGTCCTGATATGGCAGCCGGACTAGTAGCAGCAGAAGTCTCTCTAACTCAGGGACATGCCCTCAAAAAGCTGCAAGAGATCAAAGCTACATTGGCAAGCTTTAGCCTGTCGCTCAAGGTTTGATTTGTTCTGTTTCTGTTTCCCTTTATCCTATGCCCTTAGTTCGGACTGTGGCGCGGCAGGATGTCCCCGGTGTTCTGCAGCTAATTGCCGGGATCTATGCCGAGTATGACTGTGTGTTGGATGCCGAAAAAGAAGATCCGCCTCTGCTCAACCCTCACCAATATTTTCGGGCCAACGGTGGCGACTTCTGGGTAGTTGAAGATCAGGGTGCAATTCGCGCTACGGTGGCGATCCTGTTGCATCCAGAAGGGGCTGAGATCAGAAACTTATATGTCCATCCAACGCTACGTCGGCAGGGATGGGGACGAAGGTTGGTCAAACTGGCGATCGCCTACGCCCGCACCGCCAACCACAGCCGCATTTTCCTCTGGAGCGACACCCGCTTTTTGGCAGCTCATCAGCTCTATCAGAGCTTGGGCTTTCAGCAAAAAGGGCAGCGGGACCTCCAAGATTCAAACCACTCAATCGAATATGGGTTTGAGATGGCCTTGCCCGTGGGGATGGTGGGCGAAGTCAAGCGTTAAGCATTTACGGCTGGCCGGAGTGCCAGAGATAGTCGGCGATCGCCCCCTCACCCTCCGGCAAATCGGCTTCAGATGGGTTGAGCAAGAGCGATCGCTGCATAAAACCAGGACTATCCTCCATGCGACGAGCCACTCGATCAGGGATGCCGTAGCCGTAGATGATGTGGCCCTGCCCTGCCAGCACCACCACCTGATGCTCAGAATTTTCTGCTAGAAACTGAGCCACCCCTGCGGCCATCGTTTCATCCCAAAGCACCTGCGCCAAAACAAAATTCTCGAAATCGGCACTAGAGCCGTGATGAACGTGAAACTGATCATAGATTTCTCGTAGCAGCAGACGATAGCCTGGATGCTCGGTGTCTATCTCGTTCGCAGGAGGAATCCACTGTTGCTGGTCCGGTGTGAGACTTGGGAGGCCTTTTTCCGCCACCCGCCGAGTGATTTCGCTGGGAGTGTTGAGAGCCAAGACAGGAATTTGATGAGTCCGGGCATACTCCAAAATGGGCGCATAGTAGGCCCAGGGAAAGCCCCAGCGGCGATCATATTCGGTTTGCTGACGGAGCTGAGCTGAAGTGATGTCTCCCGCCAAAAACTGATCGATGGACTCCTGAAACGGACGCTGAAACATTTCCATCCCGATCGCCAGGTTTGGATTGCGCTGGTGCAATGCCTGAATGATTTCTAGCTGGGCAGCATGATCGGCTGGGCTGTCATGGGTTTCTCCCAGGTAGACCACGTTAGCCTGAGCTAG
Source organism: Elainellales cyanobacterium (assembly GCA_041746655.1). GTDB lineage: Bacteria > Cyanobacteriota > Cyanobacteriia > Elainellales > Elainellaceae > JBGTGR01. Next base: position 33,306 of record JBGTGR010000026.1, read on the forward strand.
TGTGTCCAACACCGTCTGAGCTGGGTAGGTCTGAGAAGTTGCCGTTTCGATCACGTGCGGCGAAACCAATTGGACCACCTGCTGGGCACAGGCTGACCCCGGAAACAGCAATAAGCACCCTAGCGAGAAAGCCCAGAACTGAGATGGTTTGGCAGTTTTCATCACATTTTTTATTACGGCCACAATCAAGGCTGAAATCGCAACCAGCAATCGCAACAGCAATCAGGGGGCGATCGCAACAGCAATCAGGGGGCGATCGCCCCACTGCCATTCTGGACGAAGAAACAGCCTGCAACAATATCGAAAACTGTCTAACATAAAACCAGTTCGCCTACCTCCAAATATATAGAAATTTGCTGAAGACCTCGATTCATTAACGCTTTGAAACAGTTTATGTCTGTAGAGTTACACTTCATTGCAAAATTTGGGGGAGGTTAACCGTCCATGTTACGTTCAATAACGTTGTTGTATGACGCAGAACATAGAGAGGGAGAACACTTTGGCCTCACATTCTCAACAGTCATCCGATCTAAATGTCTCGTCTCGTGAAGATCTTAGCGAGTACGTAGCTCACCTCCAGCTTCATATGGCGCTACATGCTCGAAAGCTGATCCCGACCCTGACCCAAACGGCAGATAGTCGCGAACAGCTCCTCCACCAGACTCAGGCCAACTTTGAAAAATTCATTTCTCGCCAAGCCCTCTAACCACCAAACAAGGGTTGGAAACGGCTTGTGCTAGAGCAAGCTTGCGAAACGGACGAATCAGAGCTTCACGGCTCTGATTTTTTTATGCGAAAAAATAGAAATCATATCAATAGGCCAACTTCTGCCCAACAGACGTGAAGCTGAGGGCAGGTTACAAGCTAGTATTCAGCTGTAACGAGAGGCGATCAGAACCTCTCTATTAGTTGTTCAATTTGCTCCAAATATCCTTATGAACATACGGACCGTATCGACGCAGCCTTTCTCAGACCAAAAGCCCGGCACCTCTGGCCTGCGAAAACGAGTTCCGGACTTTCAACAGCGCAACTATCTAGAAAACTTCATTCAGTCGATCTTTGACAGCCTAGAAGGGTTTCAGGGAAAGACGCTAGTCGTTGGAGGCGATGGCCGTTATTACAACCGTCAGGCCATTCAGATTATTCTAAAAATGGCAGCAGCCAACGGGTTTGGTCGGGTGCTAGTTGGGCAGGGCGGCATTCTCTCCACCCCAGCCGCATCTTGTGTGATTCGCAAGAACCAGGCCTTCGGTGGCATCATTCTCTCAGCCAGCCACAACCCAGGTGGCCCAGAGGGAGATTTTGGCGTCAAATACAACATTAGCAATGGGGGGCCTGCGCCCGAGAAGGTGACCGAGGCGATCTATGCCCGCAGCCAAACGATCGACACCTATCGCATCATGGAAGCGCCCGATGTGGATCTCAATCAGTTGGGCACAGTTCAGCTGGGAGAGATGACAGTTGAGGTGATCGATGCGGTTGCAGACTATGCAGACCTGATGGAGTCATTGTTTGATTTTGAGCAGATTCAAAAACTGCTCACCTCTGGCTCCTTCCGGATGTGCATGGACTCGATGCACGCGGTGACAGGCCCCTATGCCCGCGCCATTTTTGAAGAGCGGCTAGGTGCGCCCGCCGGAACAGTGATCAACGGAGAACCGCTAGAAGATTTTGGCAACGGCCACCCCGATCCCAACTTGGTCTATGCCCATGAGTTAGTTGAAATCGTGTTGCATGGCGACGATGCACCAGACTTTGGAGCGGCTTCAGATGGGGATGGCGATCGCAACATGATTTTGGGCCGCCATTTCTTTGTTACCCCCAGCGACAGTCTGGCTATCTTGGCAGCAAACGCCAAGCTGGTTCCAGGCTACAGTGATGGTCTGGCTGGGATTGCTCGCTCCATGCCTACCAGCCAAGCCGCCGATCGAGTTGCGGCTCAGCTGGGGATCGACTGCTACGAAACACCCACAGGCTGGAAATTCTTTGGAAACTTGCTGGATGCAGGTAAGGCGACCCTCTGCGGAGAAGAAAGCTTTGGCACCGGCTCCAACCACGTTCGCGAAAAAGATGGTCTGTGGGCGGTCTTGTTTTGGCTCAATATCTTGGCAGCACGACAAGAATCCGTCGAAACTATTGTTCGGGATCACTGGAAAACCTACGGACGCAACTACTATTCTCGCCATGACTACGAAGGCGTAGATAGCGATCGCGCCAACACCCTGATCGAAAAATTACGAGCTGGATTGGCCGATCTTCCAGGCAAGTCGTTTGGCAACTACACCGTAGACTATGCCGATGACTTCAGCTACACTGACCCCATCGATAGCAGCGTCAGCCAAAAGCAAGGCGTTCGGATTGGGTTCACCGACGGTTCACGGATTGTATTCCGCCTATCTGGCACCGGAACTCAGGGTGCAACCTTAAGAGTTTACCTAGAAAGTTATGAACCTGACGCCGCTAAGCATAACCTGGATTCTCAGGACGCCTTAGCAGATTTGATCCGCATCGCAGATGAAATTGCCCAAGTTCAGGTCTATACCGCGATGGATAAGCCCACCGTGATTACCTGATCCAACGGGAATGGGTGCGTGGCCGAGGTGCAACGCACCCCATCGGTAATAATTGCCCTCACGAATAGGTAGACTATGGCAGCATTGAAGGTTGGTATTAATGGATTTGGCCGGATTGGACGCTTAGTTATGAGGGCTGGGTTCCAACACCCCGACATTGAATTTGTGGGGATCAATGACTTGGTGCCACCAGACAACCTGGCTTATCTGTTTAAATACGACTCTACCCACGGGATGTATCAAGGAGACGTTGAAGCCAAACCAGACGGCATCTTAGTCGATGGAAAGTTTATTCCCTGCATGTCGGAGCGCAACCCCGCCGAATTGCCTTGGGGAAAGTTGGGAGCCGACCATGTGGTGGAATCGACAGGGCTGTTTACCACCTACGAGGGTTCAGAAAACCATCTCAAAGCGGGCGCAAAGCGGGTGATTATTTCGGCCCCAACTAAAGATCCAGAACGGGTGCCAACTTTCTTGATCGGCGTCAACCACCACTTGTTTGATCCAGACCAAGATACAGTAGTTTCCAATGCTAGCTGTACAACCAACTGTCTTGCCCCGATCGCCAAGGTGATCAATGATAACTTTGGCTTGACGGAAGGTTTGATGACGACAATTCATGCCATGACTGCCACCCAGCCCACAGTAGATGGCCCTAGCCGCAAAGATTGGCGGGGCGGACGGGGCGCAGCCCAAAATATTATTCCTTCTTCGACGGGAGCCGCCAAGGCCGTGGCGCTGGTCCTCCCCGAACTCAAGGGCAAATTGACGGGAATGGCCCTGCGGGTGCCAACGCCAGATGTCTCAGTGGTCGATTTAACCTTCAAAACCGCAAAATCGACCTCCTACGCCGACATTTGTGCCGCCATGAAGCAAGCATCGGAAAGCAACCTGGCTGGAATTTTGGGCTATACCGATGAAGATGTGGTTTCGACTGATTTTCAGGGAGATGCCCGCTCCAGTATTTTTGACGCGGGAGCTGGGATCGAGCTAAATTCCAATTTCTTTAAGGTGGTGTCCTGGTACGACAACGAATGGGGCTACTCCAATCGCGTCATTGACTTGATGATTTCAATGGCGAATAAAGAAGGTCTTTTAAATAGCAAGAGATAGGTTTGATTAGGGTGAGCGGTATCTACATTAATAATGTCCACATTAATGTCCACATTAAAACTCGCTCCCCAACGTTCAGATCGTCTTGCTCATCATCTTGCAGACAACACACTGCAGACAACACACTGCACACACACAAAGGATGTCTCGAATGGCCAAAAGCTTGCTTGAACAGCTGCGGGAAATGACGGTGGTGGTGGCGGATACGGGGGATATTCAGGCGATCGAAAAGTTTAAGCCCCGGGATGCGACAACCAACCCTTCTTTGATTACGGCAGCAGCTCAAATGCCGGAATATCAGGAGATTGTGGACGAAACGCTAAAACAGGCAAGACAGGATGCTGGACTCACCGCTTCTGAGCAGGACGTGGTGTCATTGGCGTTTCAACGTCTGGCCGTTGCCTTTGGCTTGAAAATTTTGCAGATTATTCCAGGGCGGGTCTCAACAGAGGTTGATGCACGACTGTCTTACGACACTGAGGCCACAATTGAAATGGCTCATAGTCTGATTGCTCAGTATGAGGCGGCAGGTGTATCGCGCGATCGCATTCTGATTAAAATTGCTTCGACCTGGGAAGGGATCAAAGCGGCAGAAGTGCTTGAAAAAGAAGGGATTCACTGCAACCTGACGCTCTTGTTTGGCCTACATCAGGCGATCGCCTGTGCCGAAGCTGGCATCACTCTAATTTCTCCCTTTGTCGGGAGGATCTTAGACTGGTACAAGAAAGAAACTGGACAAGATTCTTACCCAGTCCAAGCCGATCCAGGTGTGTTGTCGGTGACCCAAATCTACAACTACTACAAGAAGTTCGGCTACAGCACCGAAGTGATGGGTGCCAGCTTCCGCAACCTGGGCGAAATCACCGAGCTAGCAGGTTGCGACTTGCTCACCATTTCTCCAGGACTGCTGAGCGAACTCAATTCGACAGTAGAAGAGCTGCCCCGCAAGCTTGATCCGGCTCAATCTACTAACATGGACATCGAAAAAATTGCGATGGACAAGGCCAGCTTTGACCAGATGCACCTGGGCGATCGCATGGCCACTGAAAAGCTTGATGAAGGCATCAAAGGCTTCACCAAAGCCCTAGAAGCGTTAGAAAAACTCCTTGCCGAGCGCCTGTCTCGTCTAGAAGGCACTGAAGCCCTTAGTTATGCTGCTGAAGAGATGTTCCATGTCTACGATCTTGACGGCGATGGCTTTATCACCCGTGAGGAGTGGCTGGGCACCGATGCCGTGTTTGATGCCTTAGATATCAACAAAGACGGCAAAATTACACCGGAAGAAATGGGGGCAGGGCTGGGAGCCGTCATTCAATTGGCCAAAGCCTAAACCATATGAAAGGGAAGGAGGAAAGCAGAAAGGCGAGCCTTAGGCGTTTTCCCTCTTCCCAACAACGCTCTTGTGGTTGAAGGGGATGGGAAGAGGGAAAGCTGTTGGGAAATATTTAGTTTGCCCAGTTGAGGTTAAAGGACTCTTGACGAATTTCTGCTACTCTCAGAGCGACTAATACTTTGCCCATATTGGCTGTGTATTCTTCTTGAGTCACAACCCAGCATGGATCTCGGTTGTCGTCGGTAACGGGGATCATAGCGCGTAGCTTGCGGAGCGAGTTGAGGCAGGCAGGGCAGTCGCAACCAAACAGTGCGACGGCGGCATCGCTCTCGGCATAGCTAAAATCCAAGGAAGGATGCTCACTCTCTGGAGCCGCAGGGGCCGCGGCAATCCTTTCTGGTTCAGTGGTTTCTGGTGCAGATGCGACGGGGACACCCTGGAAGTTGCTTGCCGCCGTCGTTGGGTTAGAGCCTGCGCGCCGACAGCTAAACTGGTTGGCTTGAATCCGAGGAGATTGGAGACAGGAATCTGGTTGAGCTGGGGCGGTGATCGCCTCCTGGGCAGAGGCTGGAGCTGCAGCCATCGGAGCTAGCAGAGACCCTGCGACTGCAGGAAGAGACATAAAGCCAAGGGCGATTTTCTTATTCATGAACTGCATACCATTGTCTGAGTTGAGCTGGGGCTGCTTGCGGAGTAAGAAGGGGATAGACCAGTAATGAGATGATATCAGAGCCTTGAATGTTCCTTAACTTTTGTAGATTAGTCGCGTCTAGAAACGGCCTTTGCAGATTTTGGTCGAATGGCCATTGAGTTAGCAACTGCCGGATCTTTTCGTGTAAATAGGCCAAACAAGTCGTGTAGCAGCAAGTAAAAGCAAGGAATGATAAACAGGGTCAGGAGGGTAGCGAGGGATAGGCCCGAGAAAATTACAATTCCCATCGGCTGCAAGAATTCGCTCCCCTGCCCCAAGCCCAACGCCAAGGGAAACATCCCGACGACGGTGGTGATGGTCGTCATCAAAATGGGGCGAAGCCGTTGAGGGGCGGCTTGCAAAATGGCCGTGCGGCGATCGCACCGTTCCCGCTCTCGAATTTGGTTAGCCAGTTCCACCAAAATAATGGCATTGTTGACCACGATGCCGACCAGCAACACCGCACCAACGATCACCGTTGCCCCAATCGCCGTTTGGGTGATAAACAGCCCCCAAATGCCACCGGCCAGAGCCAACGGCAGCGTAAACATAATGACCAGCGGATCTACCAGCGAGTTATACTGCACTGCCATCACCACAAACACCAGGAAGGCCGCCAGTCCTCCCAACAGCGGCAGCGCCGATTGAATTTCTTGATTACTTTGAGCCGCTGCACTCGGCAGGCGACTCACCCCTTGGGGCAGATCAATGCCCTGCACAATTTCATCGACCTCAGCCAAGGCCTGTCCCAGGTTAGCGCCCTCGTTTAGACTGCCAGCAATCAGAAATACCTGACGCTGATTGATGCGCTGAATCTGACCAGGGGCTTCTCCTTCCTCAATGCGAGCGACATCTCCCAACCGCACCAGCTGATTTCCCTGCGTAAACAGTGGCAAGGCCTCCAGCTGAGAGGGGCGACGAATCGAGTCTTGATCGAGTTGAACCCGCACATCAACCAAGCGATTGCGGCGCTGGAGTTGCGTGGGTACGGCTCCGCCAATGGCTGTTTGCAGCACCTCCCCGACATCTCGAATGCTCAGGTCTAGATCGGCCGCACGTTCGCGATCGAGGCGGATTTGGAGTTCTGGCTGACGGCGATCAGCATCCGGTCGGAAGCTCGATAGCGTGGCTTGCTGTTCGAGAATTTGCAACACTTCCTGTCCAGCTTGCTCCAGCGTGGCCGTATCGTCGCCCTGCAAAACGACATCCACCTCGGCCCGGACAGGAGAATTGTTTAGAATCAAACCGCGCACTTCACCAGGACTCATCCGCAACCGCACATCTACCAAATTGAGCTGGTTAAACTCCTCTGTGACTCGCGAGATATAAGACTCGACATTGGTGCCGGAGTTGAGGGTAATCGTGCTGGAGCTGCGGAGAGCATTTTCGCTGGTGTTGCTGCCAAACAAGAAGCCGCCTGCGGTGGTGAAGACATATTCGGTTTCTGGTTGGGCTAGCAGGATGTCATCGACGGCATCCATGATTCTACGGTTGGTTTCTAGCGGCGTTCCGGGCGGAAACTGGGCGACGAGGCGGGCCTGCCCGGTATTGATGCGGGGCAAGATTTCTTGAGGAATTTGACCCACAATTATAATGCTGCTGCCTCCCAGCAAGAGAAAGGTGAGACCAATGACCAGCAATCGTCGCTGCAAAATTTGGTCGAGCAGTCTGGTATAGCGACGAGTCGCGGCAGCAAATCGGCGGTTGAAGGCTTGCAACGGCCAAAACTGAGCTAAGTTGCTGGTTTTGCGAATCGCCAGCAGCCGTGAGGCAAAGGTGGGTACGACGGTAACGGCCACCAAAATAGACGACGCTACGGCAAAGCTAATGGTCAGCACTAGTTCGTTAAACAGTAGCGCAATCAAGCCGCCGATCAGCAAGAACGGCAGCACGGCAACGAGGTTGGTCGCGGTAGAAGCCACCAGCGCGGACTCAACAGACTGACCACTCCGGATCGCCTGTGTAATCAGTTGGTCGGAGTTGAGACGGCTGCGAGCATCTTGACCCGGCGTCATTCCAGCATCTTCTGCGATCGTCTCCAGCATGACGATGGAGTTATCGACCACGATGCCTACACCCAGTGCCAATCCGCCCAGGCTGAACACATTGATTGAGAGGCCAAACAGCTTCATGAAGATAACGGCCGTTAGCGTAGCGAGGGGAATGGCCACCACGATAATCAGCGTTTGGCGGAGGGAACCTAGAAACAGGAGAACGGCGATCGCCGCCAGCCCTGTTCCGGTCAAGCCCGCTGTCGTCACATTGGAAATCGCATTGCGGATAAAAACAGCCTCATCCAGCGTTTCAATCAGCTCCATATCCGCTGGTATGACTCTAGCCTGCCGCAGTTCCGCCACCCGTCGCTTCACACCATCCACCACATCAATCGTGTTGGCATCGGGCTGCTTTTGAATGCTGATCTTAATCGCAGGCTGCTTATTGAGAGAGACAAAGATTCGTTGCTCCTGGGTGCCGTCATTGACATCGGCAAAGCTGCGGAGATAGACACGACGGGCCGCCGTTGGCCCAGATTCATCACTCGTCGCGGATCCATTGCCAGCTAAGCGAAAGCTCAGATCGCGAATCTCATCCGCGCTCTCAAATCGCCCCACGGCACGGGTCAGCGGTTCAGAAAGCTCACCCAAAATCCGGCCACCGGAGATATCTTGGTTGGCCTCTTGGAGCTTGGAAACCACCTCATTCAGACCAATGCCCAGAGACTGCATCCGGTTTAGATCCACGGTGACGCGCACTTCTTCAGGAATGCCACCGGAAATGTCAACGCCAGCCACCCCCTCCACAACGCTCAATTCACGGGCAAGCTCTTCATCTGCAAAGATCCTCAAGTCTAGCGGCTGCAAAGATTGAGAAGACAGGGCCACCTCGTAAATGGGTGACTGCGATGGATCAAGCTTTGAGATGCGGGGGGTCTCTAGGGAGTCGGGCAAGCTGGCTCTGGCTCGGTTGAAGGCTGCTGTCGCGTCATTGAGCGCTTGGTCAATGTTGCCCCCAGGTTGAAAGTAAAGGTCTACGCTAACTTGGCCTTCGCGAGTTTGGGAGTAGACCTGCACGACGCCCTCGGTTGCCGACAATGCATCTTCGAGCGGTCGCGTGATTTCATCAACGGCCACTTCCGGGGAAACACCGGGGGCATTGACGCGGACGCTAATGCGCGGGTAGGTAATGGAGGGCAGCAAGTCAACCTGAAGGTTGAAGATGAAAAACACGCCGATCACAATCATGGCCAACGTCAACATCAAGGTGCCGATGTGCTGACGAATGGCAGTACCGCTGATACTAAAGTGAGACGTTTTGGGGGTCGGCATGGTAGGAGCGTGGCAATAAAGAGCAATGCATTGCTTGAGCAGAAAGCTATTGAGCTGAGGTTTCCGAAATAAAGCTGATCCGCACGGGGTCACCGTCGTTGAGAGGCCCGCCACTGCGAACAACAAATTCTTCGCCGGGTTCTAGCCCAGACAAGATTTGGACTTGGTTGTCGGCGCGATCGCCCACTCTCACCCTTCGGGCTTCCACCGTTCGGGCTTCCACTGTGGCACGCTCATCAGTCCGACTCACCACAAACAGCGTCGCCATATTAGACTGCTCCCGATCGCTTGCGCCAATCTGCACGGCGGTTTCGGGCACAACCACTTGTTGAACCGTTTGCGGCTCAAAACTCACTCGCGCTAACAGCCCGCTACCAACTCGGCCTGTTGCATTGGGAATGGTAACTTCGACCGGAATCAGTCGCGCCGTCGGGTCTGCCGCTGGCGAAATCTGGCTAACCTGCCCTGCAAAGGTCTGATCAGGAAAGGCATCTAGCCGCACCTGCGCTGGTTGCCCTAGCCGGATCTGGGCGAGCTCTAACTCTGAGATTTGCACTTCAACTCTGATCTGACTCAAATCTCCCAAGCGCAAGATTTCGCTACCGGGCTGAGCCAGATCGCCGGGTTCTAGGACTCGCGACAGCACTGAGCCCTCCACAGTTGCGGTGAGGGTGGTGTAGGACTGTCTGCGTTGGGCTTGATCCAATAACGCTTCTTGAGAGGTAATTCGGCGTCGGGCGGCATCAACCGCTCGCTGTCGGTTTTGCACTTGCTGCTGTGTCGATCGCAGGGCCTGTTCTGCGGTAGCGACTGCAGTCTGGGTGAGCTCGACTTCTTGCTCGGCGATCGCCCCCTCCCGAAACAAAGACTCCAACCGAGCCGCATTAGATCGGGCTTGTTGGAGTTCTAGCTGTGCCTGCTGTACCTGGGTTTCAGCATTATCGACTTCACCCATTAAGCTGGCAACCTCTGCCTGTCGAGCCGCAATTTCGGAGTCAGCTTCAATGACTGAAGCTGCGAGTAAGCTGTCGTCTAACTGGGCTAAAACTTGCCCTTGCCGGACGGGCGCACCCACGTTGACGGTGATATCCAGGATTTGCCCTTCAACTTGTGATCGGACTGCGACTTCCCGAAAAGGCAGGGTGGTTCCGGTATATTCTTGGGTACTCTCGAGCTGGGCCTCACGGGCGATCGCCACATCCACAGCGGCAGGCCCTCCACCTGGCCCTCCGGGTCGTCCGCCTCGCGCTGGACTAGTCTGGGCTTCTCCGGCTGGCAACACATTACTACACCCCGCCGAAAACAGGAGCAGGCCAACAATCCAAATATGACGGATTCTTAGTCGTGGCGATCGCCTCGTAACCTCAGGGGAAAGAATTGGCTGCATGACTCCTTGGAGCTAAGAAATGCGTCTGCGCCTAGATTGAACCAACCCAACATGACGGATTGCCCCATATGTTTATTACAGTTTTGTAATCTGCCGAACGAGTCGAAGATAAAGCTTGCCGTTTATGCCGTTTATTACGTGTAATCTACCGAACGAGTCGAGGATAAAGCTTGCCGCTGGCGATCGCCAGCACGGCTGTAATGGTTAGCAGAATGCCAAAGTCTAGGGCTAGTCCGTAGGTGCTTGCTTCTGTGACAAGCATGAGGCCACGCAGGGCATCCACTAGATAGGTGAGGGGGTTGATGTAGGAAATGACTTGGAGCCAGTTGGGCATAATTTCAATGGGATAGATGGCATTGCTGGCAAAAAAGAGCGGCATCGTCATCAACTGACCAATTCCCATCAGGCGTTCGTGGGTTTTGACGATGCAGGCGATCGCCAGTGAAAACGCCGAAAATAGCGCCGAACCCAGTAGCACAGCAACGATCACGCCCAACAATGCCAGCGGGTTAAAATTCATGCCGACCCCGAGCGCATAGGCAATGATATAGATAATCACCACTTGCGACAGGCTCCGAATCCCGGCAGCAATTGATTTTCCTAGCACCAGCGCCACCCGTGGTGTTGGGCTTACCATTAGCTTGTGCAAGATGCCGAGATCCTTTTCCCAAATGACGGCTAGCCCTGTAAAGATCGACATAAACAGGATACTCTGAGCCAAAATTCCGGGAGTCATAAAATCGAGATAGCTCAAGTCTCCAGTCGGAATAGCCCGAATGCGGTCAAAGACTTGGCCAAAGATCAAGAGCCACAGCGCTGGCTGAACCGCCCGTGTCAACAGTTGGCTGGGGTCATGACGCAGCTTTCGCAGTTCTAGCTCGGTAATAACCAGTGTTTTGAAGATGAATCCTGCAACGCTGGTTGCTTTGAGCCGCCGTGGCACTGTTAGATTATCCGATAGATTATCCGAGTCGTTGAGCGGTTCGTCGTGTGGATGAAGTGTCACGATAGTCTCCTGCGTTAGCTAAATAGTCTCCGGTGTAATGGATGAAGACATCGTCAAGGGTGGCATTTGGCGTGCCAATGGCCGCTTTGAGCTGTGCGGGCGTGCCTGTCGTGACCATTTGCCCCAGATGCATAATGGCAAGGCGATCGCACAGCAGATCTGCTTCATCCATAAAGTGAGTCGTCAAGAAAACAGTCATGCCATAGTCTTGGCAAAGCTGCTGCACCAGTTCCCACATGGCTTTGCGGGCAACCGGATCGAGACCGACAGTCGGTTCATCCATAAAGAGGACAGGCGGACGATGGAGAATGGCTTGAGCAATTTCCAATCGCCGGATCATGCCGCCAGAGTAGGTTTTGACGAGGCGATCGCCCACTGAGTCCAACCCCACATAGGCTAGCGCACTCCATACTTGGGCCACTCGGTTGCGGCGAGGCAGGTCATAGAGCTTGGCGATGATCAAGAGATTTTCGTAGCCCGACAGATTTCCATCTACCGAGAGAGCTTGAGGGACATAGCCAATCATGCGCTGAACGCTGCTCATCTGCCGCACAGTGTCATATCCAGCAACGCGAGCCTGCCCGGCTGTAGGGGGCAGCAATGTCACCAACATCTTCGTCACGGTACTTTTTCCAGCGCCATTGGGACCCAACAGCCCAAACACCTCACCCGCCTCAACGGAGAGTGTCACCGCCTTAACCGCCTTGACCGCACCAAATTGTTTGGTTAATTCTTTTGTTTCAATGATCGGCATCAACTATTTTCCTGGCATTAATACAACATGGTCTGCAAAGTTGTCTGCAAAGACATTTTCTGAAAGCGCAAAGCCCTGTATGATTTGGCGCAGCAGAGCCTCAAAGTTTTTGAGCCACGATCGTCCGGTGGCGCGGATCGCTGGGCACCGTTACAACCGACTCAAACCCAACCGCCTGCAGTGTTGCCTCTAAATCCAACGTGTAATATTCGTCTGACCAAGGCTCTGTACTTTTCATCAAGGTAAACAATACCGGAGGCAGATTTTGAATCACAGGTGACTGAGGGTTGTTGTCTACGATCGCCAGACAGCCATCTGGACGCAGCAGTCTCAAGGCTTCCCGAAAAATTGCTTTTGTTGCCGCGTGGGGTAGCTCATGGGTGACAAACTGCATCGTCACCACATCAAAAGCGCCATCGGCCCACTGGGTTTGCTCAGCTTTACCATGCACCCAAGTCACAGCCTGCTCCACATCTCGCGCTCGGGCAACGGCCAGCATGTAAGGCGATAAATCCAGACCAACCGTTTGAACTGGAGCCGCTTGACGATTTTGATAATAACGATGCAGCGTCAGCGTAGAGATGCCCACTGAGCAGCCAATATCTAAAATATTCTGCACCTGCTCAGGGCCATGCTGCGCCAAGACCTCGTGGAAGCTGCCTCTCAGTCGATCTTGAGCCGCTTGCCAAGAAAGCGATTCTTGTGGCCAGACCCGCAGTGCCATCGCATAGGTGGCAGATTCTGCCTCAAAGGCAGCAGGCCAGCAGAGATTTCCCTGAGCGTAGGCGTGGAAAGGCACCTGGTAGTAGTCAGGATAAACCACGTTAGGATCAGTAATCTGCTCCAACTGAGCCTGAATCCCGGAAGCTTCCAACTCCTGATAGGTCTGACGCCAGGGAATCCCATTTTTCTCAGCCGTCTTCACCAGCACCTTCCGAGCCTGCTGTTTCATCACACTGTAGATCGGCTTGGTCTGAATCAAAACATTCACAAAGCGGGAAAGCAGATCATCCCCGGCCCAGTCTGGTTTAACCTTGGTACTCATCAACAAACACAAATCAGATGCCTCCTCATTTTACGAGGATTCAAGATTTTGCCCACTTTAGGGGGGCATCAATTCAATCAAACTACTAAAAAGGCTCAAAACAACCTCCCAACACAGACCAATCAGCATGTAGGGAGAATATTTCCAAAACCATTGCTGAGAGTCAGTTGGTAGCTGCAACGGCAGGCGATCTAGCAGAGGCGAAACGACACAGGGCAGGGCATAGGCTGTAGCCACCGTTGTTGAAAAGGTTAGAGCTTCAGTATTTGCCAATGGACTGAGATAAATTCCCACCGCAGTCACAGCGACCTTTAATAGTTGTTCAAATAAGGGCAAATAGTTGGGAGTAAGCAAGAAAACGGATGGAAACGCCTTCTTGCGCTGCCTCATCCCCAGCAATACAGCCCACGTCACCGCACCCACAACGCCATCTGCCTTCAAGCTATACCGCTGTTGAAAGGCTCGAACTGCCCGCTCTGTGGGCCACCCAAACTTTCCATTAATCTCCTGATTCAAGAAGCCTTCATCCTTGAGGATGGTCTGCAACATCCGAATGGCTTGCTCGACCTCCAGGGAAGGGTTGTTGAGCTGGCGGTGAAGCATTGGATAAAACAAGCAAGCGTGGGTAAGCGGTCCCACAATGCCATCTACAGTGAGGTGATGGTCTTTTTGGAACTCGTGAACTGCCGTCTCAGTGGCTTCATCATAGATGTGGTCAGCCCGACTGCTGGTAGGGGAGAGATAGCCTAGCACCTGCAAGCGCAATTTGACGTGATAAATGGCCTCCTCCAGGGAAGCAGGGGTCAGGTTGCGGTGCAAAACTGGCAGCTTTGTGAACAGACAGATCTGCCCTTTTCTAATTGCAGGTGAATCAGATCGCTGCAACTTTCTCTTGATTCGGCCCAGCAGTCTTCTCATGGCTTTAATCCTCTTTTTGTAAAAGCTAGAGACAGCGAACAGGCTTCAGCTCGACAAACAGGCAGTTTCCACGTCGCCCCACCACGACAACCTCCTGCCCATCCCAAAGATCATCAAGCTTGCTTGAGTCTAAGAATCTAAATTTCCAGGTTGTTCCCTGACATTTGATCCGGGGCGCAAGATCTGCAAAGATTTCCACAAAGCCTGCTACAGGCGGATCGAGTGGGACGAATCGATCTTCGTAAAAGAGTTGCTGCGTTGAGGAAGACGACTGATTCAAAAATCGTTCCAGGAAGAGCATGGCTGACTCCTTTTCTGAATCTCTACAATTTCTTTGCTTCATTCCTATATAGGGATTCCTCACACCTAGAGATGCAACGGCCTGCTTTAGCGACGAGCAGATCTAGCAACCTCTAACCAACTTAAAAGACCATGTTAAGTGCCTATGTTAAGTGAGTCATTTAAGCTTATTTTGAGGATAGCAGTAATATCGGGATAATAAAACCCTCATTTTGCTTTGTTTTGTAAATTGTTACAGTTCAGTAACCTTTTTGGGTGAAAGACTACAATCAAGTGAGGCTTTTACGGGGAGACTGCATGACTCCGATTTCTTTGGATCTTTTAAGAGACTTGGTTGGCCCTGAAGCGGTGACAGAACCCGAACTGGAGGTTTTGGCCTTGGCGATCGCAGGCAAGTCTCCTTCAGAGATCAAATCTGTACTGGGCATTCCTTCTGAAAATGCAGTACAGAAACGACTGGCAAAGATTTATGCACGGTTTCGGATTGCGGGAGCAGGGCCAGGGAAGTTGCCTAAACTGCAAAAGATCTTGAGCGATCGCCTCTATGCTCTTCAGAGCCCCAAGAAGGTGTTGCTGCTCTGGCTTAACGAAAACCCTCATTTAGCTGAGGGGCTAAAAAGTGTATTCAAGCACCCTCAAATCGAATCTGTTCTCGTCTATACCCGTTTTGATGCCTTTCTAGAAGCCCAACCAACCTGGCAGTTAGAGAAAATTGAGTTTGGCATCCTCTGCCTCTCGGGCGATGCACCGACCCATCCGCTGGTCAACTTTGCAGCGGGCTGTTTGGTGGGGCAAATTCCCAACTTTAGAATTTTAAATTTTACCTCTACACCCCTACCCGAATCTTTAGCCAGCTTTACGGTCGTCAATGGCTTTGAAACAAACAAGCTAGCTCAGTTGCTGCACGACATCGTCGGTGGAGATTTAGATGAATCCAGTGATTGGGTCAACTTGAAGCTCAATAAATCATCCTGGCTCGATGACTTGCCCCACCCCAACCAATCGGCTCAGACTCGCACCCCCAAAACGCTGAGCTTATTCAGTACAGGTCTAGAGTTACTTCACCAAAGTGCCGCCTTTCTCAGCAATACGGTTTTTCGTCACCTCATCACCCACTTTCTACAAGAAGTTGCGGATCAGATGGAGCGAGTGGCGACCCCTAAGTCTATCTTCTCGATGCCGCTGGAGTTGTATCCCCGCTATCTTGCGTTTCTGCAACGAGAGCTGCAAGTTCGGGTGACATCTGTTGCGATCGTCAATAGCGTCGAGCACTTTTGGCGAGAAGATGAAGGCGATGAGATTGGAGAAACTGCTAACGCGACCAGTGAGCGGCTATTTGTGTTCTCTGATGAAAAAGATTTTAGCAGTAGTGAGAATTTCTTGTTGCGACATGCACTTCACTACAACGTCTTCGTCACGACTAAAGATATCTATGAACCCTGTGCAGCGGAGTTCTCGCTGCGGAAAAAGAACCAGTCCAAGCAAGAGTTTTTGGAGCAGTGGGGAGAAGACTTTAGCTTGCCTACCAAAGAATTTGGCGTGATTGCAGCCAGTGATGGCAGTCAAGTTTTGGCTTGGCATGACGAGGACAATCTGAAGGGACAGCGCACGCAGCGCCTGGTGCATTTCTCACCTATTACTGGAGAAATAGATCACTACAAGAAGTTTCTTACGCAGTTTTTAGAACGCGCTCACAACAATCAGGGAGTTTTTCAAATCCAAATTGATCAAAAGCATTCTGAGAAGATTCCGAAAAAGTTTGATCATGTTCGAGATCGGCTTTTTCGCCAACCTACCAAAGAACCAATCAGACCTCCTGAAGACCTGCTGATCGATTTGCAGAGCATGAAGAATCAATTAATTGGTTCTAAAAGCAAAAAAGAAATTATTCAAAAAGCACTTAAGATTGTCCGACAAAGATTGAATGCTCAAACTGCTTCTATCTTCTTGTTTTCTAAAGATGGTTGCCTGCACCGGGAAGGCATTGAAGGCATAGATGCGGCTGGAAATCTGATCCAACATGAGACGTTTTTTGTCGGTGAAAATTATGCACCCAACGAAAGCTTTACTGGAAAGGCGGCGATGCCCCGTCAGGACCGCTTTGGAAAGCCCCAAGTCACAAATCATTTGAATGAAGAGCAGTTGAATGAAGACAGCAAGCAAGAATACTCAAATGCTTTAGGCTCAATCAATTGTGCGATCGCTGTTCCTCTTGATGGCCGCAACAAAACCTATGGTGTTCTAGAGGTGATCAACAGAATTGACCCAGTGACGCAAACTGTAATCCCACACTGTGGGTTTCTCCAAGAGGAGGTTCACTGGCTGTCTGCCATCAGCGTTTCGATTGCCACCGCTATTAGTAATTCTAGACGCGATCGCCAAAACCAACTCTACAGTAGCCTCTGCGATGTTTTGGTCCGGTATAGCGAACCAAAATCAGTTGCTGAAGATGCTAAATCAATCTACGCAGAAGTAGCTAAGCGTCTTATTTCTGAAGAGACTGCCTTTGAAGTTTGTATTCTTCGGGTCAAGCAGGAGATCAATGGCCTGGATGTTTTACAGGTTGTGGCCGAAGCGGCGGTCAATAACAAGCTAGAAGGCAGACTCAGACAAGGTAGAAAAGCATGGGAAGGACTAGTAGGGGAGGTTCTTGAGCTGCGAGAACCCAAAATAGTCCAGAGAATCCATGATGAGCTTGATAAGTTTAAAAACAGGAAATGGATCGAGCAACATCAATTTAAGTCATTTTGCTGTTTTCCGCTGCTCTATGACGAAAAAATTGTTGGAACCTTATCTCTCTATACAGGCTATGAGTACGAGTTTCATCGAGGCACACTTGATTTTTTGGGTAGAGTCGCCTCATTGGTTGCGGCGTTTATCGGCAAGGTAAATGACCAGCAAGAGCTTGCAATGATCAAAGCATCACTGGACAAACAGATGGTAGATCATCCATCCCACGAAGCCATCAAACCTATCTCTACCCAGTCGCCTTCATCCCAACCTGTCAGATCAAAGCACAAGCGCATAGAAGAGAATTATCATGATGTTGATTAACTCGAATGCTTGAGCCCCTGCCTCAAAAGAATTCTGTCTGGTTCACGAGATCATTAAAGGATAAACAATATGGCTCGCAAACGATTAATTATTGAAATGGGGATGGGGGTAGATCAGCATGGACAAGACCCTACTGTGGCAGCCGCAAGAGCGGTCCGCAATGCGATCGCCCACAATGCACTTCCTGGCGTTTGGGAAGTTGCCGGACTCAGCGATCCTAGTGAAATGATTGTAGAAGTCCAGGTGGCTGTTCCCTATCCTGATCAGGTGCGAGAAGCAGAAGTGTTGGCTGTCTTACCTTTTGGCCACAAAACGTTGAAAGTCGAGGCGGGAGGCATGGTCGTTGAGGGTAGAGCTATCCCCCAACTCAACGACAAAAATGATGAAATGCTGGTGGCGATCGCCGCTGTCACTGTCCTAATTGAAGAGTAAAATGTACGGCTTCATTAAGGTTTTGTCTACTTGTTTGATCACAGGGGCGATTGGTTTGGAGTTGTGGACCCTCAAAGCAACCCTCACCGACAGTTGGATCGCCAGTATTCCCGAGCCTGTTTTTTGGCTAGAGCGCTTTGCCATTGCAATTCATCTGCTAGAGGGTGGCGTTGCCGCCGCCTACGCCCCCTCTAGAAACAAGCCAGCCCTCCGCTACGGCACCTATACCTTTTTCGTTGGCACCGTTGGTTTGCTAGAGCTGTTTAAGCACACAGTTGAGACGCCTTAACGACTATAAAGTCGGGTGAGGTGTAGGAGGCGATCGCTCAATTCCTGATTCAAAACTTCAGGTTGAGTATATCGCCAGCGCCAGTTGCCTGCATTCACACTAGGGTCATTCATGCGAGCTTCACCACCCAAATTCAAGAGATCCTGAAGTGAGAGAATAGCCAGATCCGAAACAGATGCGAGTGCCACACGCATCAAGACCCATTGAATGTCTTGAATGTCTTCAGCGCTGTTGTACCCCAGATATTGAGCCAGAAATTGCTTCTCGCCAGAACTGGCATTTTGCCACCATCCTAGCGTCGTATCGTTGTCGTGAGTGCCGACATAAACGACGCTGTTTGGGACGTAATTGTGGGGAAGGTAGGGGTTGGCCGGATCTTCCCCAAAGGCAAATTGCAAGATTCGCATCCCTGGAAATTGGAAGCGATCGCGCAGTTCTTCAACTTCCGGCGTAATGATGCCCAAATCTTCAGCTAGGACGGGTAAACTGCCCAAGGTCTGCCCCAAGGTTTCAAAAAATTCAGCTCCCGGCGCTGTGATCCATTCGCCATTCATGGCAGTTTCTTCGCCCGCTGGAACCTGCCAATAGGCTTCAAAGCCTCGGAAGTGGTCAATCCGCACGATATCTACATAAAGCAGCGTGGCTTTGAAGCGCTTGATCCACCAGTCAAAGTTGGTGCTTTGCAACTTGTCCCAGTCATAGACTGGATTTCCCCACAGTTGCCCAGTGGCGCTGAAGTAATCGGGCGGAACCCCGGCGATAAAGGCAGGTTCTAGCGTCTCAGGATTGAGCTTAAAAATTTCAGGATTGGCCCACACATCGGAGCTGTTGTGGCAAACGTAAATCGAGATGTCGCCAATGATTTGAATGTTTTTTTGGTTGGCGTAGCTCCGCAAAGCTTTCCATTGTTCAAAGAATTTGAACTGCAAGAACCGATGAAAGGCAATTTTGTCTTGAAGGGCTTCCGCTTTGGCCTTGAGGGCATCCGGTTCGCGACGGGCGATCGCAGGCTCCCACTCATTCCAAAACCGACCCTCGTTTTCTTCCAGAATGGCCATAAACAAGAGATAGTCTTCTAGCCAATCAGCCTGACTCTGACAAAACTCGTCAAACTCAGGATGCGATCGCCCTTCCAAAGACTGCTGAAAATTTTTATAAGCCAGTTGCAAATAGTGAAACTTATGAGGAATGACCTGATCAAACTGAACGCGATTCGGGTCTTGGCCTGCCCCTGCTGCGAGCGGCTCTAGCTGATCTGCCTGGAGCAAACCTTCCTCAGCCAGGCGATCGAGGCTGATCAACAACGGGTTGCCCGCAAAGGCGCTGAAGTTCATTGTGTAGGGAGAATGCTCATAACCCGTCGGCCCCAACGGCAACACCTGCCAAATCTTTTGCCCACTTTTCTCTAAAAAGTCTATGAACTCGTAGGCAGACTGACCCAGATCACCAATTCCAAATCGGCTCGGCAGGGAAGTCGGATGCAGGAGAATACCACTGGCGCGTTGAAAGGTCATTGTTCAGGTAGTGAGTCCGCGTAAAATCAACCAAAGTCAAGGTCAACCATATCGCCTCTCCTCCCCATTAACATGACGCTCTGGGTAGAAAAATCTCCTAGTTAGTCTTCACGAGAATGGTGGATGGTGGATTTCCGATTCGACAACCCTTTAAGATGCGTCTAGCAAGCTCTGAAACTGCTGGTCGTCGTTTCGTTTGATAGTGTGGTGACAAGTCTTTCTCCTTCGTCCTGGCAAGCTCGAATTGACCGCTGGATTCATGCGCCTCAAGTTGAGTTTGCGCTGGTGGTGCTGATTCTAATTTCAGTCATGCTAGTAGTGGCTGAGGTCGCGCTGGAGCAACCGACCTTTCCTACTACGCTCAGTCAGTTGGATCAGGCGATCACCGCGATCTTTGTGGTAGAGCTGAGTCTGCGCTTTTGGGTAGCTCGCCGCAAAGATCGGTTCTTTCGCAACTATTGGATCGACATTATCGCGGTCGTTCCCTTTTTGCCTGCCTTCCGAATTTTGCGGCTACTGCGACTGTTGCGACTGCTGCGGGTCGGTGTCCTGATCAGCCGCAATTTAGGTCGAGTTTCTTCTACGCTGGCTGCGAGCTTGAGTGCTCAAATCGGCGTTTTCCTGGTGGTCGGGCTGATTGTCTTGGTCGGTGCGCTAGGGATTTATCTGCTGGAAGGCCGTCAAAATGAAGCTTTCTCGACGCTAGAAGATGCGCTGTGGTGGAGCTTTTTTACTCTAATCTCAGGAGAGCCTATTGGGGGAGAGGCTGAAACATTTGGCGGGCGGGTGGTGACGCTGATTGTGATCGTCGGTGGATTGACCATGTTTGCGGTCTTCACTGGGGTAGTATCGGCGGTAATGGTGCAGCGCTTACAGAATGTGATGGAAATTCGTTACCTAGAACTGGACGAACTGCGGAACCACATTGTGATTTGTGGCTGGAATCGCAGCGGCCATCTGATCATTGAGGAGCTACAGGCAGATGTAGAACTGAAGCAGATGCCCATTGTGGTGGTGGCAGAGTTTACTGAAACGCCAGAGCGTGAGTTGCGAAATATTGATCGATCGCAGCTTTATTTCTACACGGGCGACTACACCATGATTGATGTGCTGGAAAGTGTTGGCATTTACCATGCATCGCGGGCGATTTTGTTGGCAGATTCGACTTGTCCGCGTAGCGATCAGGATCGGGATGCTCGAACGGTGTTGGCGGCATTGACGATTGAAAAGCTCAAACCTGGGATTTATACTTGCGCGCAATTGCTCGATCGCAAGAATAATGTGCAGCTTAAGTCTGCGGGGGTGGAAGATATTGTGGTGGCAGATGAGTTGGCGAGTCATCTGATTGCCACTTCTACTCGCAATTTGGGGGCATCGGAGGTTTTGGCGGAGTTGCTGACGGTGCAGATTGGCAACCAGATTTACAAGATTTCTTTGCCTCCCCGCTGGAAAAATCTAACATTTTGGCAGGTGACGCAGCTGTTGAAGCGAGATTCGGATGCGATTTTGTTGGCGATCGAGCGACAAACAAATGGAAAGCGACAAACGCTTGTCAATCCTCCGCAGGATGAGCCAATGGTTGAGGGGGATTTCTTGATTGTGATCGCTCAGAAGATGCCTCAGTTTCCGGCTTAGGGTAGGTTCCCACTTTTGAACCCTGGCGAAGATGAACCTACCCTTAGCTCTCGCGGGAGATGAACCCACCCCTAGCCCCTCCCGAGAGGGGAAACGACTAGAGATACTTCCATAACTCCCCTCCTGGGAGGGGAAATGCTAGAGATACTTCCACCCCTGCCCCTCCCAGGAGGGGCAGGGGTGGGTATAGTGCCAGCTGAGTGAACTTGTCGTATGCACAGCATCCCTGATGGAGAGAAGGCTGCAAAACTGTTGCAGACGGGCAAGGGCTTGCTTTTGCTCTCTGATTCTCGTTCGCGGCTCTAAATTTCTCTCTGAAGGTCATTGTCAACTCTGCTGCTGACTCAATACCTTGAAACGGTGGCTCAAGGGGAATAAGTTTTTGGAAACCATGCAGCACTCAGTTTTAAGCAATGATCCGCTCTGGTTTAAGGACGCCATTATTTATGAGGTGCCCGTTCGTGCGTTTGCCGATAGCAACGGGGACGGGATTGGCGACTTTCGCGGTTTGACAGAGAAGCTTGATTATTTGCAGGATTTGGGCGTGACTGCGGTTTGGATACTGCCGTTCTTTCCTTCGCCACTTAAGGATGATGGCTATGACATTTCTGACTATATAAATGTCAATCCTATCTATGGAACGCTGGACGATTTTAAGGAATTTTTGGATGCGGCGCATCAGCGGGGCATTCGGGTCATTATTGAGCTGATTGTCAATCATACATCTGATCAGCATCCCTGGTTTCAGCGGGCGAGGCGATCGCCCAAGGACAGTGTGGAGCGAGATTTCTACGTCTGGAATGATACGCCGGAGAAGTATCAGGAAGCCCGGATTATTTTCCAGGATTTTGAAACGTCGAACTGGGCCTGGGACCCGGTGGCGAAGGCTTACTATTGGCATCGGTTCTATTCTCATCAGCCGGACCTAAACTACGACAATCCGGCGGTGCGGGAAGCGGTATTTGAGGTGCTAGATTTTTGGCTGGATCTGGGGGTGGATGGTCTGCGGATGGATGCGGTGCCCTATCTCTATGAGCGGGAGGGCACGAATTGCGAGAATTTGCCGGAGACTCATGTCTTTTTGCAGCAGTTGCGATCGCGCGTAGATGCCAAGTACCCTAACCGAATGTTGTTGGCGGAGGCCAATCAGTGGCCAGAGGATGCGGCGTCTTATTATGGCCAGGGCAATGAGTGCCACATGAATTTCCATTTTCCGCTGATGCCACGTCTGTTTATGGCGTTGCGGATGGAGGATAGTTTTCCGATCGCTGATATTTTGCAGCAGACGCCTGCGATCCCGGATAACTGCCAGTGGGCGCTGTTTTTGCGAAATCACGATGAGCTGACGCTGGAAATGGTGACGGATGAAGACCGCGACTTTATGTATCGGGTCTATGCTCAAGATCCGGAGATGCGGCTGAATTTAGGGATTCGGCGGCGGCTGGCTCCTTTGTTGGGCAATGATCGCCGTCAGATCGAGATGCTCAACAGTTTGCTGCTGTCTTTGCCAGGAACACCTGTGCTCTACTACGGTGATGAGATTGGCATGGGCGACAATGTCTATGTGGGCGATCGCAACGGAGTTCGCACCCCAATGCAGTGGACGAGCGATCGCAATGCTGGATTTAGCCGCACCACGCCCCATCGGCTCTATCTCCCAGTAATTGTGGAATCTGAATACCACTACGAAGCGATCAACGTAGAAACGCAGCGGGCCAATCCGAATTCACTCTGGTATTGGATGAAGCGCTTGATCGGCACCCGCAAGCGGTTTCAGGCGATTGGGCGAGGCACGTTTGAGCTGTTGCACTCAGAAAATCGTAAGGTGTTGGCTTTTACGCGCACCTATGGCACCGAGCATATTTTGGTGGTGGCTAACCTATCGCGCTTTGTGCAGACTGTCGAGCTAGATTTGTCAGCCTTTCGCGGCATGGTGCCTGTTGAAATTTTTGGCCGCACTGAGTTTCCAGCGGTTACAGAGTCGCCCTATTTCCTCAGCGTTGGCCCTTATGCCTTCTACTGGTTTAACTTGAAGCTCCAGCCTGATGCGGTTCAGGCGCTTAAGCCCCAGGAGGAGTTGCCGACGTTGGCTATCAACACCCCGTGGCAACAGGTATTTGCGCGAGCGCAGTCGCTGGCAACACGCAATTTTATTGCGGGTCTAGAGTCTGTCTTGGCTAATTATCTTTACACCTGTTCCTGGTTTGTGGGTAAAAATCGCAGAATTCAGTCTACCCACGTTCTAGAAGTGGTGTCGATTCCCTATCAGGATCAGGTTGCCTATGGGGTTTGGCTGCAAGTGCTTTATCTCCAGGGTGAGCCAGAAACCTATTTGCTGATGCTGGGATATACGGATGGGGAGCAAGCGTCCAATTTGTTCTCGGATTTGCCGCAGACGGTGATTGCGCGGTTACAGGTTTCTGGACAGGAAGAGTCCGGAGTTTTATTTGAGGTGACGGTAGACAAAAACTTTATGGCGTCTTTGCTGGAGGCGATCGCCCAGAGTGCCCGCTCCAACAATGTCAACCACTGGAGCCATCAAGGTGTATCAGGCGATCTGTTGGCCAAAGCGACTGCTCTCTTCCCCGAAGAAGTTGCCCACGCATCTCACTTGCTGGAGCCAACGCCGCTTAAGGGCAGACAGCGCAATACTTCTGTCATCTATGGCGATCGCTTCATTCTCAAGCTCTTCCGGCGCTTAGAAGAAGGCCTCAACCCTGATCTAGAAATCCGTCAGTTTTTGGGTGAGAAAAAGCGTTTGCAGCACTTCACGCCTGTCGTCGGCTATCTAGAATATCGTCAGCGCCATGCCTCCCACATGACCATTGGTATGCTGCAAGAGTATGTGCTGGATGCTCGCAATAGCTGGCACTATACGTTAGATACACTGCGAGACTACTTTGAGCATGTCATGGTGCATCAGGCCGACGTGGAAGAGGTGCCTGTGCAGTCAGAATCGCTGCTTGAGCTACAGGCCGGCGAGATGTCAGATCTGGCTCAGAAAACCATTGGAGCCTATTTGGCCAGTGCAGAACTATTGGGGCAATCGACGGCTGAGTTACATGTCGCCTTGGCGTCTGATGGCGAAAATTCTAGTTTTGCGCCAGAGCCTTTTTCGTCGCTCTACCAGCGATCGATCTATCAATCTGCCCGCAACCTCATGGGGCAGGTGTTTCTATCGCTCCGCAAACACTTAGACAATCTGCCCGACTCGACTCAAAAGCTAGCTCATCTAGTGCTCAACCGCCAGGATGAACTAATGGGGCGGTTTCAGCCCATCCTCAACCAGAAGATCAACGCTCAGCGAATTCGTTGCCACGGCGACTATCATCTGGGTCAGGTGCTCTATACCGGAAAAGACTTCATCATCATTGACTTTGAAGGCGACCCAACCCGTAGCCTGAGTGAGCGGCGCATGAAGCGATCGCCCCTCCGAGATGTGGCTGGTATGTTGGAGTCGTTTTATCATGCGACCAATGTCGGTCTGCAAAATGAGATCGAAAGCGGCATGATCAATCCTGAAGATCGGCCGATTATGGAGCAGTGGGCGCAGTTTTGGTGCGATTGGGTCGGTGCGATGTTCCTGAAGTCTTATCTGGCGATCGCCCAGAAAGACTCCTTCCTGCCAAGTACTGATGTGGAACTCAAGATTCTGCTGGATGCCTACATCCTGGAGAAAATTATCTACGACCTAGCCTACCAGCTCGATCACCGTCCAGATTGGGTCGAACTCTCGCTGAAGCGGTTACTGCAAGTCTAGACAAGTTTAGATCGGGTTTACTTGTAGCCAAAGAAGCGGAGCGAGGGTGAGGATAAATTTATCGCAGTGCCCTCAGCGAAAGGGTCGTCTCGTGGGGCGACCCTTTCGCCTTTGGTGAGATAGACTTTCCAGGGGTTCATAGACTACTTACCTTTCTCGCGTCTCTTTCCATTGTGAAAGAAGAAAGGCAGTAGTCGATACATCTTGGCTTTAAAAGAGGGGCTAGCTTTTTATCCATCAAGGCTAATGCAAACGTGCTTGAGGATAGAGAGGGGGCATGAACCGACGGCAATGGTTGAAGTTGGTGGGGAGAGCAGGCGGAACGGCTGCCGTTCTCACCACAATGAAAGCAATGGGACTGATGCAGTCAGCTGCGACGGGGACAGAGCGGCCTCAGCTTGCTGTAGGTTCCGGTGATGGCAAGAAGGTTGCCATTTTGGGCGCAGGTTTGGCTGGAATGACAGCGGCCTATGAACTCTCGAAGGCGGGCTATAGCTGCCAAATTTTGGAGGCTCGCGATCGCGCCGGAGGTCGATGTTGGACAATTCGGGGGGGAGATGCGATCGCCGAAACCGACAGTCAGCAAACCTGCCCCTTTGATCAGGCCGATCATCTCTATATCAATCCAGGGCCAGCTCGAATTCCTTACCATCACCAGGCTGTGCTGGGCTACTGCAAAGAGTTTGGTGTGCCGATGGAGGTGATCGTCAACGAAAATCGGGCTTCCTATTTTCAAGACGATAAAGCCTTCGACGGGCAGCCCATGCTCAATCGGCGCGTGGTCAATGACAGCCGAGGCTACGTCTCAGAACTGCTGGCTAAAGCGATTAGCAAGCGAGCCTTAGACGAAGAAATTTCGGCTGACGATCAAGAACGTGTCCTGGAATTTCTCCGCAGCTTTGGCAATCTCAATCCCGATTATCTCTATCAGGGTACGGCCCGAGCTGGATACACAGTGCCGCCTGGGGCAGGGGCTGTGGTTGGAGAACGCAATGGCCCTCTTGATTTATCTGAACTGCTCAAGTCAGACTTTTGGCGCTTCAAGATGCACTTTGGCGAAGGCTTTAATCAGGCCGCGACCATGCTAGAACCAATTGGCGGCATGGATCAAATCTCTAAGGCCTTTGAGCGTCAGGTCGGCAGCATGATTGAATACAATGCTGCCGTCAGCCAAATTCGCAAGACTGGGTCGGGTGTGCGTGTGGTTTACACCGACAAGGCCACAAGTGAGGAAAAAGCGCTGGATGCCGACTTCGCTATCTGCACTTTCCCACTATCTGTTTTGGCTGGAATTGATGCCGACTTTTCGCCAGAGTTTCAAAATGCGATCGCCACCAACTCTGAGGCTTATGTGAAGGCCATGAAGATTGGCTTCCAGTCCCGTCGTTTTTGGGAAGAAGATTTGCACATCTACGGCGGCATTTCTTGGACCGAACGTGATATTACCCAGATTTGGTATCCTACCGCCGGATTTCATCAAGATGAAGGCATCGTGGTTGGAGCCTACATTTGGGATAACGAGATTGGCGATCGCCTGGGTGCAATGTCGCTCTCACAACGGCTCCAGAAAGCAATTGAAGATGGCTCGGCCATTCATCCTTCCTATGCTCAAGAAGTCTCACCTGCCAAGGGCATGAGTATCGCATGGCATAAAGTCCCTTATAGTCAAGGCGGCTGGATGGAGTGGGAAGACGAGTCTCGCGCCTCAGCCTATCCCATTCTCAATCAGCCCGACGGCCCAATTTATCTAGCCGGAGAGCACCTAAGCTATCTGACCGGATGGCAAGAAGGTGCAGTCTTATCCGCACATCAGGCAGTACAGGGCATTTCAGCTCAGCTTCAGGCCATGAATGCTTAATTAATTAGCTCTATTGAGGAGGAACGAATCATGATCAAACTCTGGAAAAAAATTACTCTAATGCCCCTGCTGGTGCTGGGACTGGCGATCGCCCTTGTCTTGGCTACCCCCGGTCGCTCTCTCGCTCAAGAAGTCATCCGTCACCCCATCCCCAACTCCACGTTCCCAATTGCCCAGGCGGTAGAAATTCCCACCACAGGGACGCTAGTCTACCTCAGCGGCCAAGTTCCTCCTGTGATTAATCCCGACGCACCCGGAGATAGCATTGAAGCCTTTGGCGATACCGAAATGCAAACCATTACTGTCCTGGAACGGATTGACGGCATCTTAACCAGCCTAGGCCTGACGATGAGCGATGTCGTAAAAATGCAAGCCTTCCTGGTCGGTGATCCCGCCCTGGATGGTCGAATGGACTTCGCAGGCTTTATGGACGGCTATACTCAATTTTTTGGCACCGAAGCACAGCCCAACCTCCCTACCCGTTCTACGATGCAGGTTGCAGGTCTGGTTAATCCAGGCTGGTTGGTTGAAATTGAGGTAGTTGCAGTGAGGGAATGAGGAGCGTTAGTGAATAGCCTTCAAGAAAAGAAAGAATCTCTCAAGTAGATTGATGTAGGATCAGTCGATTGCCTTCCGGGTCGTAAGCGTAAATTTCGCGACCGTGGGAGGCGATCGCAATCTCTCCAGGAGGGGGACAGCCCAAGGTGGTGAATTGGGCGATCGCCCCTTCCAGATCCACCACTTCCAAACACAAACTCATTCCTGCTCCTGTTGATTGAGCAAACTCTGGACGATGAGTGGCCTTGGGGCTAAAAATCCCTAACCGCACCCCCGGAAATTGAAATTCGGCATACTGGTTGGGCAAACAAGGCTGAGGCAATTGATCCAGCAATTGTTGATAAAACTGCACCAACTGCTCAAAATCTTGAGCCGCCAACGTGACCCAGGCAGTGAGACGTTGAATCATCTGTCTCCCAAAATCGATAGGTTTGACACCTTCCAGTGTAGAGAGAAAGTGTTGCTGTTAATGCGGAGCAGTTGCCAAGATACGCCTCTGTCTAGATGTACGGTAGGTAGCTCATCAAACCTATACAAATTAGGCACGATGCGCTAGTCACAAAATATATTGTTACATTTACAACACTTTAAAGAGTTGATGAAGCCTTCAGTAGGTGCTTTGCATTTATAGTGAATTTTACTTTAAATGCTCTAAGTATCATCACTGATACTTCTAAATGCCTGTGAATTTACAACTATCACTGGCAGCTAGGCTTATCTCACTGAGTTTACGTAGAGGGAAAAGTGAAACAGTCATTCACCATATCTTTAGCAACAACCGCTGCCTTCCTTGGAGTTCTATCCTGGAGTGCTCCTGCTATATCCGGACCTTTAGTAATTGGTCTCATGGAGGGTTACTCTTTCTCGCAAGGCCAAGAAAACACAATTGGTATAAATGGTCTCAACACTGACATCAGAAATAGACTGGTGGGTGAAAATTATTACTCCCGCGTATTTGATTGGGGTAATGTTCAAGAGGCAGTAAACTACTTTCAGCTGTTCAACTCTTCAACAAACTACCTGATTGGATATAGCCGTGGTGGTTATCAATCGTTACGGGTTGCTAACGAGTTAGATCAAGAAGGTATTCCAATTCATCGCCTTATCCAACTCGATCCCGTTAGATGTGGGGGGACCGGAAATTACGAAGCAGACAGCGCGTCTACTTGTCTTCTAGACTTTGTTGCTGGAGGTTTTGACTTTGATGCAATTGTGTCGTCGGGACCACAGATTGTTCCCAGCAACGTGATCAGCGCCACCAATTATTTTCAGACAGGAGGCGGTATCTCCGGAGAGAGCAATGTTACTGGAGCAATCAATATCAATGTCAACACATTGCTCGGTGATCCGTCCGTCAATCACAGCACGATAGACGATGATGCACAGTTGCGTCGGCTCATTCTAAATGATGTGTTTAGCCAGAGAGATAACAATGTTCTCATGACTGGGCTAGGTGGGCCTGTAGGTTTCGGCACCCTTGCCATGACTCGTAATGATGACGGCAGTACGAATGCAATTCAGCTGCCTTTTAGTATCAATCTCAATGGTAGTGAATACAGCACAATTTACATCAACAACAATGGCAACATTA
Organism: Elainellales cyanobacterium; assembly: GCA_041746655.1. Taxonomy (GTDB): domain Bacteria; phylum Cyanobacteriota; class Cyanobacteriia; order Elainellales; family Elainellaceae; genus JBGTGR01. The sequence continues at coordinate 62,443 of JBGTGR010000026.1, forward strand.
CATTTAATGGCCCCTATGGAGAGTTTACGCCATCGGGTCTTGGTAGCCTCGACGTAGAAATGATCGCGCCCTATTGGGGGGATGTGGATACGCGGTGCTCAAGTTGCGGAGAGGTTTATCTAAGCGTTCCAACCTCTGATGTTGCAGTAGTTACATGGAACAATGTCGGATATTACAATTCCAACGACTCCAAGCAGAATACTTTTCAACTGATACTCCGAGACCGAAATGACTTGACAGGCTCCAATACTGATGTTGAATTCCGCTACGGAAACTTGCAATGGACCACAGGAGATGCAAGTGATGGCGAAAATGGGCTGGGAGGACAGCCTGCGTTCGCAGGATATACTGGCGGTAGAGCGGGCGCACCACAGACTCTTTCTGGCTCAGGCACTGCTGATGTCCTAACCCTCGACCAACGTTCAAATATTGGTAAAGCCGGACGCTGGTACTTTCCTTTTCGTGATGGTGCTGCTCCAGGAACGACTCGGGAGAATCCGTTACTCCCGGATGTTCAATCTGATGGATGGCGTTTTCAATACACGACAACTCAAGTTGATGAAGTTGTTTGGAGTGATCCGGAGATTGTTTTTGGATACGATTACGCTGTTGAGAGCGGTAGCACTTTCAGAAGCTTTATACTACCTGTGCTAGGAGATAACTCTTACGAACTATGGTTGGGGAGTGAGTCAAATCCCATGTATATCGCTGATATCATTGGCGGTTCAGAATATTTCTTTTCTGACCTTGGACTTGACTTAGGTATTGACTTTTTCCGGATCTTAGGGGTTGATTCCGACTTGGCCATTGATCCAAACGATGTCACTGCGTTTGTTACAGGATTGACGTTCACTGAGCCTGGCTTCGTTCAATGGGTACAAAGGCCATTGTTTACGGAGGATGACGAACCTGAACCAGTGCCTGTTGATGAACCTCAAATGCCGGCAGTCTTACTGACCCTGGTTGGTGCATTTGCTTGGTTCAAGCTGAAGCGTATGAGGCTAGCATAAGATGACAACGGGGATTGGGCTACTTACAAAATTTCTCATCGGGATAGGGATATCCTTTGTATTTCTAATTGCCTTGGTAGCCCTCGTATCCCCGTCAGCGGAAGCAAATTACGATGACTTGAGCAGCCAATGGCTTGGAGAAGCCCTTTTGCAAGATCTGCCTCAAGATCCTCGCTCCGATAGCGATCAGCTTCGGCCTGTTCTAAACTACGATCATGACATTATTCAAATTCATAGTCTTGAGCCAGAGACTACAAGATTTCTTCTTGGCGAAGGCTGGCAGCTAGTCGGGGGCGTGGTTGACCTCATCACAAACGATAGGGCAACCTATGTTCTCTATGGAAGGAGAAATCTACGTTACCAAGCTAGTTTTTGGAACAATGTGCTTGATACTAATAGGTCGTTTGATGACTACTTCGTGATTAAGCGTGAAGCGGATCAAGCAGAACTTCTGGTTCATGGACGCTTAGCCTCTGATCATGCACAAACATTCATTGGGCTTCGTCAGACTATAGATAACGGTGGTTTTGAAGTGATCCAAAACTCACCTTCTGGTCTTCCCAGATCCATATGGTCGTACCGATTTTGATCGTAGTTGTATTCTTTGGGCTAGAAGACTTAAATTCGTGTATCTGATTACCAGGGATAGCGATTCCAGATCCCTAAGAGAATTTCGTTTTCCGCTTCAATAGATTCAACGCTGAGATAGAGCCGTCCGTTGCCACCCTCTCGACTCAGCTGATAGAGAATTGCTCCACCAGGGGCACGGCCTTGTGGCTGAATCTTAAATCCAGCTTCAGTTAGCTGTTCTTGATAGCGAGTCCAAAACTGATCAAAGTCTTCGTCTGAAATCTGTAGTAAGCCAACAATATCGTCTCGCAGTTGACCGCCATCATCGGAATACCACTGTGAATCCGATACCTGCGTTTTTTGCTGGAGGTCTTGAAACTGCGAAATCAATTGCCAGTTAGAAGAAACTGGAACGCCTGAAATGTCTGTGGGACCTGCGGGAAGATCAGGTTCTGGCTCCGGTTCAGGGGGGGCGATCGCAAGTGACAGATCAACTGGATCAACAGGTTCTGGCTCCGGCGGGCTAGCTGCTTGAGGAGTAGGTTGAGGTGCAGGTTGAGGTGTCGCGGGTGGCGCAGGTTGAATTGCGGGTGGAGGAGCGGCTTGAGGCAATGGGGGGATGGGCGCTGGAGGGGGTGCGACGACCTGAGGAACCGGGCTAGGTTCGGGGGGTGGAGCGGCTTCAGGTGGTGGAGCTGGCTCTGTCGGCGCTGGGGGTAAGTTCGCCAGTGGGAGTAGAAACTCAGGCTCCTCTGTTACTTCTTCTTCTACAGGAGGAACAGGCATCGGGATCGCTAGCAACACCCCATGCAGACTCAGTGAGATCAGCAGCACAAGCCATGCAGGACGAGAGGCTGGAGACTTGAAAGTAACTTGCTCCGTCGGAGCTAAGCGAGAATCCAATCGAGATGGCGCAATTGATCCCTGGCTTTCCGAGCCTCGGTTTTCTGATCCTCGGCTTTCTAATCCCTGGTTTTCGGTAGCTCGATTTTCTGGAAAGCTCAGGACTCGCGATGGCTGAACTGGGACGCGATCGCCCCGACTCTGTCGCTGCGCTAACACTAGCTCGATCAGTTCTGCCTTTGATAGCGCGTCCAAATCTTTTGACAGAGACTGTAGCTTCTCTGTAGGATGAGTATCCATTTAATTACTAATATTTATCAGCATCAGCTGTAAATTTGAGCCACTACTCAAAAACCTTTTAAGTTAATAGCCTACCATCTAGGTCAAGAAGTCTGGAAGCCCCTCCACCCAAAATTTTGGAGGCGATCGCGCGGCTCATCCACGCTAGACCAAGAGCCGGTTCATCCGCTGGAAGTCTGCTGCGAGACTGCCTGTACTACAGCCAAATCGTAAAATCTGATCTAAAAGCTGCTTGATGATAAGTTTTTCTGACTTCTGGAACTCAAAGAACTCGCCTGTAGGCTGAATAGCTTTAGGGGAAGGTGATTTGGGTATCGACCTCGTTCCATGATGTGACGTAGACAACTTTTTAATTGAGAAATCTTCTTGTTTTAGCTCCAGGATTGATGGTACATTCAGTTCTCAGAATTTGAGAATAATTCCCAATAAAAAGGAGGATTCCGAGCTTGGTTACACTCAAACCCGTTTCAATCGCAACAGGTCTCGTAGCTCTAGCGGTCTCCTGGGGGGTCGGGTTAGCAGGTGCTGTTGCAGCTCAGACCTTGACCATTTACTCAGGCCGGGGTGAATCCTTGATTGCTCCCCTAATTGAGCAAGCCGAGCAAGATTTAGGCTTTGATATCGAAGTTCGGTATGGGGATACTGCAGAACTGGCGATCGCCATCATTGAAGAGGGCCAAAACAGCCCCGCTGACTTGTTCTTTGGGCAAGATGCGGGTGCATTAGGTGCATTGGCTCGCGAAGGCCGGACAGTCACACTACCAGACGAAATTTTGGAACTGGTAGATGAGCGTTTTCGTTCACCAGATGGCCAGTGGGTGGGCATTTCGGGCCGGACTCGCGTCATTAACTACAACACCGATCTAGTTAGTCCAGAAGAGCTACCCACCACAATTTGGGAATTGACAGAGCCTCAATGGCGCGGCAAAGTGGCATGGGCTCCAAACAATGGTTCTTTCCAGTCTTTCGTAACTGCACTGCGTTTGGTTGAAGGGGATGAGCGGGCACAGGAATGGCTAGAAGCCATGCTTGCCAATGACGTTGTGGAATATCGTAACAACACAACCATTGTTGAAGCCTTGGGTCGGGGTGAAGTTGAACTGGGATTGGTCAACAACTACTACCTCTATCGTTTCCTGGCTGAAGATCCCAACTTCCCTGTAGCTCAGCACTACACTCGTGGTGACATCGGAGCATTGATCAACGTGGCGGGTGTGGCAGTTTTGGATACCGCCGATCAGCCGGAAGAAGTGCAGGCGTTTGTGGCCTATCTGCTCACCGAAGAAGCTCAGGCTTTCTTTGCTGAGGAGACCAAAGAGTATCCCTTGGTGGTGGGCATTGATCCACCTGAAGATCAGCTTTCGATTGACGAAATCAATCCTCCCGACATTGATCTAAGTGATCTAGCTGACCTGGCTGGAACACTAGAGCTTCTGCAAGCAGCAGGCGTGCTGTAATATTCAGGTTGCTCAAGATTTTGAGATGCTTTGTGGGGGGCTAGCTTTTAGTCCCTCACAAAGCTTGTCGAGTTTATAGGGTAGCGATCGGTGGCAAAGTCCTCATCTAGTTCAATTAGCTCCGTGCCGTTTGCGAAGGGCGATCGCCAGTTGGCTCGCCCTCCTGTTTTTTTAATTGTGGCGGCTCTTTTTAGTGCTTTTCTGATTGCGCTGCCCCTGGTCTATCTGATCATTCGGGCAGCAGGCGTTGGGCTCGATGATTTTTGGACACTCGTTAGTCGCCCTCGCACCACCGAGATTTTCTTCAACAGCATTGGGTTGGCTCTAGCGGTGACATTGCTATCGGCAGTGATTGCAATTCCTTTGGCGTTCTTAACCGCCCGCACAGATCTGCCTTGGCGACGGTTTTGGGTCATCGTCACGACCCTCCCTTTAGCTATCCCGACCTATGTGGGCAGCTTTACGCTTCTAGCCGCCTTTGGGCCTCGCGGCAGTATTGCTCAGATGCTGCTCGCCCCACTAGGAGTAGATCGGCTGCCCTCGATTTATGGGTGGGTGGGTGCAACCTTGGGAATTGGGCTGTTTACCTATCCCTATCTGCTGATTAGCATTCGCACAGCGCTGCAGGGGATGGACCCGGCGATGGAAGAAGCAGCCCTCAGCCTAGGGCATGGCCCCCGCTCAACGTTCTTTCGGGTAACGCTGCCACAGTTGCGTCCGGCGATCGCCGCTGGCAGTCTTTTAATAGCGCTCTATACGTTGCAAGACTTTGGCACACCTGCGCTGATGCGGTTTGACTCGTTCACGCGGGCCATTTTTATACAATATCGAGCTAGCTTTAACCGCAACCTAGCAGCGGCTCTCGCGATGTTGCTGGTGCTGTTGGTGTTAGCCATTTTGGTCTTAGAATATCGGGCGCGATCGCGAGCCAAGTACTACAGTCGCGGCTCTGGATCTCAACAGCCGCAGCGCATTATCCCCCTGGGGAAATGGAAATGGGGGGCGATCGCCTTCTGTACCCTCGTTGCCACTGCAAGTCTGATCATGCCAGTGGGCGTCATTCTGTTCTGGCTCTATCGAGGCATGTTTATCGGCCAAGTAGGCTGGGGACCGATTCAAGATGCGCTGTCTCTCGCCTTCAACTCGCTCTATGCCGCAGGCTTAGCCGCGCTGATCTCTACCCTATTCGCTCTACCTGTCGCCATCCTATCGATCCGCTATCCTAGCCGCCTTACCATGGCTCTAGAGCGCTGCTCTTACCTTGGGTTTGGTATGCCCGGAATCGTCGTGGCCCTATCGCTGGTCTTCTTTGGAGCCAACTACCTGCCTGCGATTTACCAAACGCTACCCATGCTGATCTTTGCCTATCTGGTGCTGTTTTTGCCCCAGTCGGTTGGTATGGTCAGAAACTCACTGCTGCAAGTTAGCCCTAGCTTAGAAGAATGTGCCCGCAGCCTAGGCCGAACCCCCTGGCAGACGATCCGCGAAATCGTCATCCCGCTGGTGCGTCCGGGTCTGATTGGCGGCACAATGCTGATTTTCTTGACGGCCATCAAAGAGCTACCCGCGACGTTGCTCCTGGCTCCCACTGGGTTTAGAACCCTAGCCATTCAAATTTGGTTGGCCACTGCAGAAGATGCCGCCTTCTCACAAGCTGCCGCCGCATCGCTCGTCATGCTGATCATGTGCTCCGGCTTAACCCTGATCATGCTGTCACAGGAAGAAGTCAGTTAGCGCTCAGTTTTGATGATATCTTCCTCGGTGCCGCCCATCTCTCTGTTGGGAGGGAGGGGCGATCGCTCCTGACCAGTTTCTGCGCCATGCAGCTCATTGGCAGGAGAAGACCCCTCAGAGCCATCTTTCCGGGACGATCTGAGCGCGGCCAGCGCCTCTTTGATGACGACTGCCGACGGCACCGCCACCACCACGCCTAGCAAGCCTCCCACCCGAATTCCTGTCAAAATGGCAACGAAGATCCAGAAAGGATTAAGCCCCGTCACACTGCCAAAGACGCGAGGCGCGATAAGGTTTTCAACAATTTGTTGCACAACGACAGCCGCCGCCAAAACCTGGGCGGCCAATCCAATATTTTGGAGGGCAACTAACGAAGTCACCGTGATGATGCCAATCGTGCCGCCAAACGGAACCAGCGCAATCAGCCCAATTGTGAGGCCAAACAACAGCCCAAACGGCACCTTTAGCAGCAAAAAGATCGGCGTCAGCCCAGTGGCCATACAAGTCGCCAAAATGATTTGCCCGATGAAGTAGTTTTGAAAGCTGAGGCGCAGCGTTTCTGAAAAGGGCTGCTGTATGCGTTCGGGCAACCATTGGATAATGCTGGTCCAGATGTCGCGGCTGTGTTGGAGCAGGTAGAACGTCAAAACAATAGTCAGCAGCACATCTAGCAGTCTGACAACGGTTAAGACCGTCAAACTGAGAGTCAGGTTCAGCGCCTGCCCTCCAATCCGCTGAAGTTCGGCTTTGAGGCGGGTGTTGAGCTGAGCGATTAAGCCATCTAGATTGATCGGCAAGCCCAAGTTGGCAATATTTTCATCCAACATTTCTAGTTGCTGGCGGCCAGAATCAATCCACTCAGGCAAACGAATGATAAACTGCTGAGCCTGAGTGAAGGCGAGCGGCAGCAGCGTCACGCCCAGAGCGGCCACCAAGAGTAGCGTTGTCAGAAATACTAGGACAGCGGCGGGTCCCCGGTTCACCCCTTGCCCCTCTAGCCACCCCACTGGGTAGTTGAGCAAAAACGTCAGCAGCGCCGCCACAAGCAGCACGACGAAGAGCGACTCGAAGTAACCAAAGATTTCTGAAAAGGCCCAAGCATTGAGCACCGTCAGGGGTGCTGCCAGAGCAACAGTCAGCAGCCGAGAGACTGGAGAAAGTGAGTCCCACCAGCTCAAAAGTCTACTTTTGGGTGTAAATGCCCCAGGACCAACCATGAACCCCTCTCGTTTTCTGTGTGACTCTATTGGTCATTATCCTGAATTCGGGACCATTCGGCTTATATCGCGAGAGTTATGCCTGATCTGATAGCGATCGCATCGTGCCAGGGAATGTTTATCATGAAAGATCAAGCCTGTATGCAGAAGGAGCAGACGGGGTGAAATTAACGGATTGGGTCGGTGGTATTTGTTTCATCATTGCACTGCTGATTTTGTGGCAGTTTCGGGTGATCTTGCTGCTCGTGTTTGCATCGGTGGTGCTGGCGATCGCCCTCAACGGCTTAGTCCGAACGCTAGTACGCAAGTTTCATGTGCAACGCAGCACAGCCGTTTTGATTTCGATCATCCTGGTTTTGCTAGGTGGCGCAATCTTTATCGGATTAGTGATGCCCCCCTTCATCGGGCAGTTTCAGCAGCTCATTCTACTTTTGCCCGCAGCCGCTCGTGAAGTCATCAACGGCTTAGATGCTTGGATCAACAACCCGCCGACCTGGTTCCCTCAGCCGGAAGTCGATCTCCTACCGCAGCTGACGGATTTGATTCAGCAGGTGGGGCCTCTGGCCAGTCAGCTCTTTGGCAACTTCTTTACCTGGTTTTCCAATGCGCTGGGCGTGCTGCTGCAGTTGCTGCTGGTGGTGGTGCTGACGATCATGATGTTGTCGGACCCGGATGCCTATCGCCAGCTCGTGCTGCGGCTCTTTCCCTCCTTTTATCGACGGCGGGCCGATGAAATCTTTGCGCGGTGCGAAGTCACCCTACTGAGCTGGATGGCCGGAATTTCGATCAACTCACTGTTTGTCGCAACGATGAGCGCAATTGGGCTACTGGTGATGGGAGTCCCATTTGTCTTTGCCCATGCCCTCCTCGCGGGCGTGGCCAATTTCATCCCCAACATCGGCCCTACCCTGAGCGTCGTTTTCCCAGTATCAGTCGCCCTGCTGGAGTCACCGGGGAAGGCGATCGCCGTTGTCATCCTCTACCTGATCATCCAAAATATCGAAAGCTATTGGCTCAGCCCAATGGTGATGCAGAAGCAAGTCTCCCTGCTGCCAGCAGTGACCCTGGTGGCCCAAATTTTCTTTGCCACCTTCCTGGGGATACTGGGGTTGGTCTTGGCTCTACCACTCGCTGTCGTCGCCAAAATTTGGATTGAAGAAGCCTTCATTAAAGATGTCCTTGACACTTGGCGAGAAGATGCCTCGGAAACGCCAGAAGCGCCATCCGTGATGATTCTGGAAACCACCACTGGGCCTGAAGTACCGCCAGAGGCGTTCTTACCTGAGACCTACCCCTCCGATTGACACTCCTATGGCTAAAGCGCGTGAGATTCCTGGCTCTACAAAACCACATAAAAATGCAGTAGCTGTTCCCCTCGAACGCTACTGCAAATTTGGGATATGATCCAATCCCAGCCCAAGCCCGACACTGGGGCTGGGGATCTATGTTTAGTAAAATAGATCCTAATCGAGAAGAACTCGGGAAGATTTAGAGGGGTGACTTCAGAACTATTGGCTTTCCCAGGGAAAACCATCGAGCCGACTCATGGGTGATTTTCTACAAATCAGGTTGTATCTTGAGTACGTTAAGCTTGAACCTTAAGTACGTAAATTTAACTTAACAAATATGCGGGTTCTCCTACTCTATCCTCTATTTCCCAGCACTTTCTGGTCTTTTGAGAAGATTTTGGAACTTGTGGATCGGAAAGTGCTCCTACCACCGCTGGGCCTAGTTACGGTAGCTGCAATTTTGCCACAGGAGTGGGAATTTAAGCTGGTTGATCGCAACGTGCGCGACGTAACCGAGGCGGAATGGGAATGGGCAGAAATGGTAATTCTGTCTGCCATGATTGTGCAGAAGCAAGACCTGCTCGACCTGATCCAGGAAGCCAAGCGGCGAGGCAAGAAAGTCGCTGTAGGAGGCCCGTATCCCACTTCTGTGCCCGAAGATGCGCAGGCCGCAGGCACAGACTACCTGATTTTGGATGAAGGGGAAATTACGCTGCCACTGTTTGTTGAAGCTGTGCAGCGGGGCGAAACCCAGGGAGTTTTTCGCTCAGATGGTGAAAAGCCTGCCGTAACTGATACCCCCATTCCTCGCTTCGACCTGCTAGAGCTGGATGCCTATGACTCCATGTCGGTGCAGTTTTCGCGGGGCTGTCCCTTCCAGTGCGAGTTTTGCGACATCATTGTGCTGTATGGACGCAAACCTCGGACCAAGACGCCCCAGCAGCTTTTAGCCGAATTGAAGTGCCTCTATGATTTGGGCTGGCGACGGGCCATCTTCATGGTGGACGACAATTTCATTGGCAACAAGCGCAATGTCAAGCTCTTGCTGCGAGAGCTAAAAGGCTGGATGGCAGAGTACCAGTATCCGTTCTCGTTCAATACTGAAGCTTCTGTTGATCTGGGCCAGGATGAAGAACTGCTAGAGCTAATGGTGGACTGCAACTTCAATGGTGTGTTTTTGGGAATTGAAACCCCAGATGCAGACAGTTTGGAGATGACCAAGAAGTTTCAGAATACACGCAATTCCTTAGTCGATGCGGTCAATGCAATCAATCGGTCTGGGCTGCGGGTGATGGCCGGATTTATTATTGGCTTTGATGGCGAGAAACGGGGTGCGGGCGATCGCATTGTCGAATTTGTCGAACAAACTGCCATTCCCACCGCCTTGTTTGGTGTCCTGCAAGCTCTCCCCAACACGGCGCTCTGGCACCGTCTAGAAAAAGAAGGCCGCCTCTTGAGCAATCGAGTTGATGGCAACCAAATGGTCTTGATGAACTTTGTGCCGACTCGTCCCATCGAAGAAATTGCTCAAGAATACGTCCAAACCTTCTGCACCCTCTACGAACCCGAACGCTTCCTCGATCGCACCTATCGCCATTTCTTGAACATGGCCCCCCCCCGCTGCAAGGCTCCCGGCCAGTTTCCGAGTCTGGTTGACTTGCGGGCCTTGGCAATCATCATCTGGCGGCAGGGCGTCAAGCGCAGCACCCGTTGGAAGTTTTGGCATCACTTGTTTAGCATCATCAAGCGCAACCCTGGTGTGTGGGAACACTACTTGACCGTTTGCGCCCACGCCGAACACTTTATTAACTTCCGCCAATTGGTTCGAGAACAAATTGAAGCCCAACTGGCCGAATATCGTCTCGAAGAAGCCAAACAAGAGCAGCCCGAATACTCACTTCCTTAAGGTGTGTTCTTAGAATTTGTTGGCGGAGTATTGAAAGCCGCTTTTAGGAATACATCCTAAAAGATGGCGATCGCACTGATAACCTCGCTGTACCATCCCAGCCCAAAAACGAAGCCAGCTAACGGCAAAACGCAGCGGCGGCAGATAACCTTGAACTCAGCGCCAGCGGCTTTGTCCGTCCGCTGCCGTGACGTATTAGCTGGCTTTGATTTAGTTAACTTTTTAGAAAATCACGAACAAAGAAATTGCAAAACTCGTGTTCAGCATCTACATGTACCCAATGTTTCGCATGCTCAAATGCTTTAACTTCTACATTCTCACGTTCTTTCATTTTTTCACGAAAGCTGATACCAGAAGAATCCATTCCATAAGTATAAATAAAGGGAATCCTAGACTGGAAAATTGAGTTTTGATATGAAAGGAAGTCCTTATTGACTCCTACTACGCACTCTCGAAAAGCAGAGACAGAAGAGTTTATCAAGTTCTTATAATAGATTCCAGCGTAGGCAGAATCGTCAGATTGAAATTTATTTCTTTCCAAGAAACCAATATAGCCCATTCCCAAAGGCGGTTCTTGAATAGATTGAAAAAAATCAAAATCAATCGAAGTTAGGGAAGGTTCAATTGCTAAAATACTAGATGGATTAACAGAAAAATCATAAGTGACAAGAGTTAATAAAGTAATTAGGCCACCCATAGAGTGTCCAACAAAATAATTCTTATTTTCTGGATGAGAGTGTAAATAAATTAGCTGGCTCAAGACATCAAGATTTTCATTAAAATCTTCAAGTTCATAATCTTTATTCCCGCTAAAACCAGGAAGATCATAGTAGATGGCACTATATCCTTCTAGATTAGCATTGCTTATCAGTTTTGAGAATGTTTCACTTGAATCCCCTATTCCATGTATAAAGAAACAGACTCCTTTTGATATTTTAGGCTCAGAAAGATAATATTTAAGATGCTTATCATTTCTGGTTTCAAGTTCCAATTCACTTAAGCTGTAATTTCTATTTTGGTAGTCCATAGGTAACAAGCTCTTTGTAAGCATCAATTAGTGACTTTTTGCTAGAAGTTGACCAGCCTATCTTAGAGTTAACAAAATCCTTCATCCATCTCATTTTACTATTCATAGACTCTGCAACTTCAGGCGAAACAGCCACCGTTATTTCAGGAAGGGATTTCAAGGCTGACAAAGTACCAACAACTAAACCACCTGTCGGATTGAATAAGGCCAAAATATTAGCAACTTGAAACAGAGCATTTTCTCTTGCTCCAGTATCAGATCTACTTAACTCACTCCAAATTCTTTCCCTGAAACCTTCATGAAGTTTAGAAGCAAGTGAATTAATCTCCTCCATGTGCAAAACCAATTTCTCTGGATCGGAGAGATTAACAGAGGCTTTCACTTCGGATAGAAGTTTGTCGTATGATTCTGAAAAATTACTGCTAAAAAGTGAATTTCTGATTTTTAAGATATCTGCAAATGATAATCTATCAAGACGATCAGGCATAAGATAAACAGCCTGATTTAAGTAGGTTGTTACAGCTTCAACATAGATATCCCAGAATAAGGATTCTTCTGAAAGAAGTTTTTCGTTTTCCACCAAATTTAAATTTGTTAAGTTTGACTGTGGAAAGTGTCCTTCGGAATTGACAGCTCTTGCACCTGACAATCTGTATATAAGATTTGTGTAATCCCTTAAAAAAGCTTGCTTATCATCTTCAAGTTCTCTTGATGCTTGAGCAATATCTTCTCTTGTAATCACGGGTGTTGGTCGAGATTTGCTTATCTGCTCAATATCTTGAATAATAGCTTCGGCTTCAGATTGGGATATATTAGACCTTTTTCGTAAGACGGAGTTTTGTGAGCTTAATGCAGAAAAGAAAGCGGTTCTAAACCAATTAACATTTTCCTGCAAATCCCAAATGACAAAAGACTTGACATGAGACTTAAAGAATTTTTCGGATTCTGTTGAATAATCAGGTTTGCTTCTGAAAAATACTTCAACATTTCCAAACTGGTTTCTAATTGCTGGCAGTAAAATTCCTTTTTCTAAAGCTTCGATTAAGCCTTTATCCTTTCGACAAAATTCTAGACTCGTATCATGAAAAAGTGATGAAGCGGCAATAATTACCTTTTCCTTTGTCAGTAATTGCAACTTTAGCTTTCTTTCAACAGTTGGTGCCTCAAAGTTTAGATCAGCGGGGTCGAGATCGGTGAAGTAGCTGCGTGGCCCAGTTAGTTCAGACGGATGAATACGGTGAGCGGAATAAGACATAGTACATGCTTGCTCAGTAGCTTGATTGAGATTTGTAGTGTTCCCCAAAGATTCCTTCTTCTATCGGAGGAAGGATAAATGAGCCAGCTAACTATTAATAGACTGAAATTTTCCGCATAAGATCCCAAAATGGGTGGATAGGCAGAACAATTCAGCATAAAATCCCAAATTACTGGTTATGTAAATTATTTCCACATAATAGGCTGTTTGAGGTGATTAGCAAGAGTCTTTCCTTATATTTTCAGATTCCTTGCGGAGATGAATGATATATCTACTTATCTCCATGCAGTCACCTCCTAAGAAAGTGTTGAATCAAGTGCGGAATGCTATTCGTCTGAAGCACTACGCCTGCCGTACTGAAAATTTATGGTGAGGCGTTTGTAACCCAAAAACGTTGACGGTACAATCAAAACCGCCCTAGCGATCGCGCTCACCAATGCCATGAATGCCGACAACAAAGATGGGTTGAAGATGAGGCACAGACGGTTGCTACAATAAACGAACTAATGACTAGAATGAGCAGATAATCTTGCCCGATTTGATTGGGCCTGTCTTCTTACACACGCATAAAGTAAGATTCGACGTTGCTAAAGTCTAAATTGGCCAAATCACTAGCCTCAATGAAAAAGTAGAAATGATCATCACAATCACATGGGTGGTTCAGTTCTAGCAGTAGTAGTCCTTGCGCTTCTCCTACTGTTTCGCTGACATAGGAATGAGACTCTACTTCTCCACCAATCTTATTAATGCGCTGAGCGATCGTTTCACTATTTTGCTCATCCAACCATTCCATAAATTCCTCAGAGAGCGTTTCCAATTCTTCAGGAACCTCGAGGGTATCAAGGTAACCCTCCCGCGTAACCCGGAATAAATCTTGTTGTGTAGCAAAGGTCAATGGGTAAATTTCGTCATACCATTCTTCTATTTCGGCATACTCTACCAAAAAGCCGAAGTCGGTAATCAAGTCGTTCCTATCTTGAGACACTTCAGGAAAGTAAAGAATACGATGTTGCTCAGGACTTACCTCACACAGGGGCACATCCAATCCTGAATAAAACTGCAAGATTCCCTGGCGAGGGAGATTTAACCCGTCGATGATGGGTAGGTCAGCGCAGTTGATCTGCATCAGGAATAGCATCAACTCACCCGTTTCGCGATCGGTGGGGTAGTCTGTGCCTTTCGGCAGGTAAGGAAAGCCGCCAATTTTGCTTTGCCAGGGGTCTAGCGGATCTCTGATCCAAGGGGAATCTAACCATCGCACTTCTTCTCCCACCTGAATCTTGATATAAGACTGCAATTTGGCTTCGATATAGGGTCGCAACGGCTCGAATTGTGACGGCAAATTTTGCAGCAATGGGGAGTCAGCGATCGCTTCCTGTGTCGCTGTAGCTTGAGGGCTTGAGGGTACTGGGGTAGCGATCGCGTTGTTTGGGTGAGGCGTCTGACTTTCAGCCGTTGCAGGTTCTAAGACTCTGGCAAGTTGCAGCCTTAACCCAGACGGGTCGTAGTTCAGGTGCAGCGTATCTAGCGGATTAAAGGGTTGGCGTTGAAGCGTGTGAAAGACGGGATAATTGTTGAGATAAGCAACGATAGTACTCTCAGTAATTGTTAGAACATAATGAAAAATTTGCCCAGATGCAATCGTGCTGGGGATGCTGGCGTGTTCTGGTGGGCTACTTTCTCCACGTACCCTGAGCCCGTGTATAATTTGCCCCTCCTGGGGACGGAAGTCACAATTGTAGTAAGTATCTTGGTTTGCCGCTACCTGCAATGTAAAGCCACCAGCATCCAGGTTGACAATGGTTCCAACCATCTCAAAACAAACTAGCGATCGCGCTAAGGGAATGATTAGATCGTAAAACCGCCTCCCATCAAAAACAAAACCCAATGGATACCTAACAGCAGGCAGATGAGTTTGGGTGACGCGGGGTAGAAATGTTGGACCGCGAACCGCTTTATGCAATAGTTTGCCGCTGGGGGCAGGAATGGTTGGGGCGATCGCGGGCAGGGGCGGCGCAGCGGTGGGTGGATGGGTAGACTCCTGGCTTCGGTCGAACGGTGATTTAACCAAATCAGTGGAACGCATCCTGATTTTACTGGCTTCTGGAGATTCGGCAGCAGGGCGATCGGCGGGGCATTCCTGCCATTGACCTTTGTGATACTCCTCCCACCTCGCGGCGTTCCCATCGCGGTCCCAGCGGACGAGCATGGCCGTTGCCGTCAGGCGAACTGTCACCCAGCGGGATTGGTCGTACATCTCAACGTACTCTTCGGGGCGGGTCGTCTCCCGAAACCGCCATGGTTGACCCCGGCGACGGGTCTCCTCGTTCACTTCTTCCCAGCCACCCTGCCCATCCGAGGTGAACCACCCGCTGTCGTAAACCCAATAGTGGCGAGAATCCAGCGGTTGCTCCTGTGTCCCCACCTGCTGCCCCTCGGCTTGCATTCCCAGGTTCTCGATTGACGACAGCTCTGGAGACGGATCAGTAAGCAACTGCTCTGACGAGGTTGGGCGATCGCCTCCCAATGGGACCCGTACATAGCCTTTGCTCAACTTTTCGTTGATTTTCTTGATTGCCTCAGCTTGTGCTTCTTCTGGGATGGCATAGGTACTATTTGATGATTGCCCTGCTGTGCCAATCCGCCCGTAGCGAATCGCGACCACCGTCCCATTCACCGTTACCTCATAAAACTTGTGGGATTGTCCGTCTGATAATTCTAAATAAACTGGCTCGGAAGCGGGGAGATCAAGGCTATCACCAATACTCATGTCAATCGATGACTATAAATCTCGCTACCAAACTATCCTACTGTCAAGATGAAGTGCAAATGCTAACCGCATCCCATCTTACAGCAGTTATTGATATTGATTGAGTAAGCTACAATTTGACAGCCTAAGCAAGTCTCGCGAGATCAGGAACTAGCTGCTAAGCAGCTTGAGTTTACAGAAGATGAGCGAGAGGGGCTCTATGTCGTCAAGTCTATTCTTTGTCAAAATGTTGATCCAAAACGGGTCACTCACCGAGATACAACCAACTACTGTAATATCTTGCTTGATGATAATGGGCGTAAACCGATCGTGCGCCTCTGGTTTAACAACCCTCAAAAGAGGCGTCTTGAACTCTTTACTCGAAACGAGGACGGAGAGAAATCATCAGAGATGGTTCCTATTGGAGAGGTCAATGAACTCTACAATTTTTCGGAATCTTTAAAGTCAATAGTTGCGGCTTACGACAACAAGGAAAAATAAACGATAGTCGGCGATCGCACATCTCATCCTGCACAGGTTAGGACTGAGTGTCCTGGGTTTGCTCTCGAATCAAAGCACTCCAGTTATCATTCGTCATGGCTGCCGCCAAGTCTGCTTGTGGCTCCCCTAAGCCGTCAGCCTTAGCCTGATCCAGTTCTTGCGATAGCGAACCATCCGCCATAGCGCGACGAATCTTCAGCTTTTTCTCTTCGTAGGCATCCCGCTCTGCTGCAGACATAACCTGAGTCGAAGCTTCGCGAATAGTTGCAGCCCAAGTGCCATCTACATTTCCGGGTGGGGGGCTTGGCAATGCCGCAATCCATTCGTCTTGAAGCGCGGCCATGTCATCCCGTTTGGGGAACTTAAACGGCTGCACTGTCACCAAGGCGCAAACCGCTTCTCCTTTTTGGGTGAGGTGACTCCGGAGAGAAAGGGAGATGTTGCGGGAGTAGCCAATAAATTGGGTTTGAAGATCGCGATCGAGTACTGCATAAACGCCTGCCACTTTGGCATTTTGGGCAAGGTCGCACCAAGCTTGCACGTCCATAGGCGCATCGACGGTGTGCTCCAAGGCAGGAGCGTCGGCAGTCTCGGCAGCATGTTCATCAGCTGCGCTGTACAAGAACTCGTGGAGGCCCTGGTGAGCGACAGGGATGTTCTGATGCTCGATTGGGTTTGAGTTTTCTGAGGGCAAGGGTTTGGCCGGGTTGACGACAGGGTTTCATTATCGCCCGTAGTAGTCTGATTTGCTAGCTGAGCCGACATTCCAGCCTAACGCGTCGAGGAATTGAATAGTTCTATCGATGAGGCACCTGAAATACCGTATCAGGATGAGCCCCAAATCTTGCCCTGAAGGCTCTTGTGATAGCTAGCAAGAATTCTGGATTAGGGAAAGACCAAACCTCCTTATGACAGTTGAGGATAATTGCCTAAAATCCTCATTCTGCCGTTAGTGGTTCTAATACCCCGCAAAACACTGGAAATAATTTTTAGCAGAGGCTTTGAGGATTTTCTGAGCTTTGCTTAGTTGCACTACGACAAAGTACCAGGAGTATTTTGGTGACTCATTACAGCCTCACACAGATAGCACTCTACATATGGGTAAGGAGATAAAGGAATTTCGATACTTATAAACACATATAAACTCAGCTCTTGTCGTTCGGAAGAGGTGGAAGAAGCAATTTCATCCCAAAGATGAACTGTCCTAGTTAGCGGTAGTCGCTAGCAGACTCTTCCTGGTTAGTATGAGCAGATTGATTAAATCTGCCTTGAAAGTAAGTAATTTTACTCGGCAGGGAGCGTTGGGGGAGTGATGGTTCATGTATAACAACGACTCAGCGGCAATTACTGCAATGCAAGCAACACTGACGTCTATTCAAAGTATACGGAGCCTTCTGGATAGAGAGGCTCATGGCCTTTCTAAAGAAGTCTACATAGAAATTGACCGCCATCTGGCTTCTATTGAATATGGTCTGCACCAAGAGGTTGCTAATTATGGAGCATACCAGTACACGCCAGCTCCACATCTTTATGAAGATGATGAAAGTGAACAAGCAAGTTTCTGGCAAACTCTTGTTGCACGAGTAAGTGGTGGCCAATAGGTTCTTCTATGGCTGAATTTTCTTAGATAGCTCTTGAATAAAGTCTTCTAGAACATTTGTGTTGTTAGACAAGCGAACGAGGTCTGAGTGAGACTTTATTACTTCCAAAGCTGTCAGATAAGCACTGATACCACTTGGAATGTCTGGGCAGGCTCGGGCTATCTCCTCTCGACGGACTTCATAGCCTTGTAAAGCGAAGATGCTATCCCTTAGCCAGTTAATGCACCGTCCAATATCATTGCGGAATGTGATCGCTTTATAGGCAGGGATCGAATGTTTCTTCTCCACCTCAAAGACGGCAAAATCTCTAATTTGCATTCGGTTTGATTTTGAAGACAGCCAGTCTGCAAGATCGGCGGCTGCATGGCTTTTCTTCTGGAGCTCGTCAAATATTGCTTGACAGTTCTTAACCTCAAAAAGACACTGCTTATATATATCCTCAAACTCCTTTAGAGGTTCAAGGGAATTTTTTATTTTGTCAATTCTCTGGGAGTAAATATTTTGAAATCTCCCTATCTCTCCATTGCATTTTGTTATTGCCTTGTCACGTTCAGTTTGGGCTTTCTGGATTTCATCTTTCGATAATTCCTGAATCTCTCGATTGACCATTGAACTGGAAAATGTCATTCCAACAGGAATTGCAACAGTAAGTATTAAGGCGTATACTAGCCAGGGCCATTTCATTCTCAGGGGAGCCTAAAGATGCTAGAGTTTCAGGCTAGTTCCAATGGTTCTAGCGTTTATGCGTCTGCCTCCCACCCCTACTCCGGCTGTTATCGACTCACGGTCTGAGTCTGCTGCAGAGCGCATC
>JBGTGR010000027.1:0-10053 GCA_041746655.1 Elainellales cyanobacterium
TATCAAAGGTGATCTCATTCGCGATCTAATTCGATGAATTTTGACTCACTTAAGTTGATGAAATTATCCTGCCAAAGTTACACGAAACTGGGGTGCCGAAGTTGAGTGAGATTCCCCTGCCGAAGTCGTGAGAATAAGCATGTAGCGAGTCTCTTGGGACTTTCACTGTTTGCTAGTGTTAGTGGCGATCGCCCGACAACGCTTCCCCAGGATGCGTCACAGCTTCTTGAACATCCTCTAGCGTTTCATTTGCCTTTTCCTGAACGTCCCTAAAAAATTCTTTGGTGTCGGGATGAATCGGCTGATCGAGGTTGAGCTTTTCGCGCACGTTATCTGCCGCGCTTTGAAGGTTGCTCTTGGCATTGCGGGCCTGTTTATTGGTTTCCTCATTTAGATCAATCGTGGGAGCCGTATGAGAGCTCGCTTGATAGGATGTGGCTTCCGGTGTGAGCGTGTCGGCGATCGCCCCCTGCTCCACCACTGCGCCCAACCAGAGCGCAACGCTCAACACTGCCATCGTCAGCAACTGACGCAAGCGAATCATCCGAGAGAGATTAGCAAAAAATTCATTCTTTCTTCCTTTAGAGTTTTAGCAACAGTAAAGACCAGCCCTTTATTGACAGCCTCGCCCATCGGAACTTTGCCGATGCAACGAAACTGGGCCAGCCAAGACTAGAAATTGCTTTGTTTGATAGTATCGAGCTGACTCAATGGGGCATTCCGCCCGCAGGTCTATTTGTCAGTCGCTCTAAAGGGATATCCCCCAAAAACATACCGTCTTTGCATTTGCAAGGTGCTGCAAATATGCAAGTGCAATTTAAAGCGTCAGAAATCCTTCTGCCGTCTCTTATTCCGCTGTGGGAGGAGGTGGAATGGGTTCTACTGCTTCAGGAGCCACCTCTACAGGTGCAGGAATCGTTTCCGGTTCAGGCGGGAGCGGCTCAATCTCTGCGGCAGGGGGCGGCGGCGGCGGCGCAACAGATTCGGGCGGCGGCTCAACCGGTTCGGACGGGGGGGGTGGCGTTGGCTCTTCTTCTACCTCTGGGGGCAATGGTTCTGGCGGTTCAGGTTCAAACGGTAGGCTGTCCTCCGGTGTAACGGGTGCAACGGGAGTTGGCCGACGAATCGGCTCAGGTGTCGGAGTTGTTTCAACGGCGGGTGAAGGGGATACAGTTGGCTGGGGCTGAGGAAGCCTGAAGGGTTGAGATTGGCCAATCCAGGCGGCAATGCCCGCGATCGCCACTCCAGCCAATGCCATGCTGCCCCAGATTAGCCATCGTCCGGTGGACACCGGGGGGCGAGTGGGAGGTGGCTCTGCTGTTTGGGGGGGACGAATCGATCGAGAGACAGGCGTAGGATTGGGAATGGGTTCGTAGCGAGGTGAAACCGCTATCGTCGCGGCTGAAGTGGCAGATACTGTGGGGTTTGAAGGGGCGAGGGGAGGGTGCGCCTGCTCGTCATCTAGTAAGGATAGCCATTCGTCGATCGTCGAAGGCCGATTTTGCACATCCAGCGCCATTCCCCACAAAACAGCCTGATTCACCGCCGAACTGAGTTCGGGTCGAATATCTTTGGGGGCAGGCATGGGTTGGCGATCGCGCAAGATCGAAGCCACTGGGATCTGGGCCGTTAGCATTGCGTAGAGGGTTGCGGCCAGTCCATACACATCGGTGGCGGGCGTCCGCTTGCCTTGGGAAAGATACTGCTCAACGGGCGCATATCCCGTTGTGATCAGACTGGTGTGGGTTTGGATTTGATCGAGCGAAAACTCACGCGCAATACCAAAGTCAATCAGAACGACTTCCTGCGTGCCCTGACGCAACATAATATTTTGGGGCTTGACATCGCGGTGCAGCAGCCCGTTCTGATGAACCACCTTAAGCGCTTCCCCAACTTGACGAATGTAGTGGACCGCCACCGCCTCGGGTAAAGGCCGATCGGGAAAAACAATGTTTTGTAACGTCAGCCCTGGAATATAGTCCATCACCATGTAGGGCATGCCTTCTTCAACGAAGAAGTCGCTCACCCGCACAATATTGGGATGAATACACAACGCCAGACGACGCGCTTCATCTCGAAACTTGCGCTGAAGGTCGTCAAAATTGGGCGCGTCACAGCCAATCTCATTCAAGGTTTTGATCACCACAACCTGTCCCAGATAGTGGTGGGTGGCTTTGAAGGTAATGCCAAAGCCTCCGCGCCCTAATTCCTGAGACAGCGTGTATTTTCCGCCCTGTAAGGTTTTGCCAATCAGTGTATTCATAAGCTTCAGGGATGACTCACCTTTGCACCCACATCAACCTGGTATGCACGTCCACAACTCGGGAGTGCTTCTTCTCACCGATTCTAATCACAAAACCTTACATTGGGGGGTTTAGAAAAGCGCAGGTACAGGGCCAGGAACTGTCTGAGGCTGCACAACTGGCGGCAGCGCTGGAGCAGGAGCCAATCTGAAGTCTTCTGTTACCTGTGGCGGTACGATTGGTGAGAGTAGCAGCGAAGACTCAAAGGGATTGGGCAGATCCGGTGTCCGAATCACGGGAGTGGTTGAAACTTGCCGACTTAGGGTATCTCGATAGATCTGGTTAATCCGACGAGCGTCTCTAGCAATTTGATTTTCTGGAAAACCATTGCGAATCAGCGAACCGGGGCCAACCAGATAGTTGATCTGGCCTCCCAGAGAACGGTTTTCGTAGAAATTTCCGGTGCTTGTAAACGCGGCGTCTTCAAACGCCTGTGGCACAGTAGGCCCCTGTGAGGGGGCTGTTTGAGCAGCCGCTGTACCGATGCCGATCACTGACGCTGCAGAAAAGGCGATCGCCCCAACCAATCCTTTTAAAAATCCCACACCCATAGTAGTACTCCTCAACTTTGGGATATATGCTAGTCACCTTAACTCAAGATGCACATATTCCAACAGTTTGGACCATGAATTTTTCCTCGAAACATACCTTTTTACGCTTTCGGGGAAAATTCTAGGCGGTAGCCAAATCAACCAGCGTTGTCGTCACCTTCCAGGAACCTGCAAACCAGTCAGGATACTCCAAATCACCCTGAGCGACCTGCACAGGTGGCTTTTGCTGCCAGTCAGGAAACTTGGCCAGTCGTTCTGCCAAGGGGCTGGCGATCGCCCCTCCGCTGCAAAACAGCCACAGCAGCACCAACCCGATTAGCCAGATCAGTCGCCGCCGCTTCATCATCCGCTTCATAACGCTGCTTCTAGCTCACTGCTCAAACCGCTCATAGGCCGCAACAATCCGCTGGACCAGGGGATGGCGAACGACATCTGCCTGGGAGAGATGGCAAAACGCAATTCCTTCTACATGCTGAAGAATCCGATCGGCAACCGCCAAACCCGACTGCTGATAGCTAGGTAAGTCAGTCTGGGTGATATCTCCGGTGACGACCATACGCGACTTAAAGCCCAAGCGAGTCAGCACCATCTTCATCTGAGCGGGCGTCGTATTTTGAGCTTCATCCAAAATCACAAAAGCATTGTTGAGCGTACGGCCTCGCATGTAGGCAATAGGAGCGACTTCAATGACGCCCCGCTCCATCAAGCTGGGAATTTTTTCAGGGTCGATTAGCTCATACAGCGCATCATAGAGCGGCCGCAGATATGGGTTAATTTTTTGCTGCAGGTCACCAGGGAGGAATCCTAGCTTTTCTCCGGCTTCGACCGCAGGACGAGTCAAAATCAGTCGTTCGTACTGGTTATCCAGTAAGGCTTGGACAGCCAAGATCGCCGCTAGAAAAGTTTTTCCAGTTCCGGCAGGGCCAATGCAGAAGGTTAGATCATGCGTACGAATCGCTTTGATATATTGCTGCTGCTTAAAAGTTTTAGCGCGAATTTCTTCTCCCCGTCGCGTGCGGGCTAGAACATCTCGCTGCAAATTTTGCAGGTCTTCTTGACGCTGGGTATCCAAGGCATGGCGAGCCGTCAGAATATCTACGCCCGTGATTGCTTTTCCCTGACTCCAGAAAGGTTCTAGCGATCGCACCAACCGCTCACATATCTCTACCTGATGATCAGGTCCGGAGATTAGCAGATCCTGGCCTCTCAAAACCAACGTGGCTCCCGTCTGTCGAGCCATCTGCTTGAGGTTTTCTTCGTGTTCCCCTGCCAACGCGATCGCACTCTCAGGACTCAGCAGATCAATAGTTATTTTTTTTCCCATATAGTATGGATTGCCTTACACCCTCCCTAAAATAGCCTGAACCTAGATCTTACCGAATTGGTAAAGTTCTTCAGCGCTGCATCAGGTGCGAGGCTTGGGAGTCGGGCGAGGAGTAGGCTTTGAAGCAACAGGCTTACCTTCTACCTCACTCTCGCGATCGCCCTCGTCTTGACTATCGTAAATATCCAGGTAAGCAGAATGATCAGCTGCTTCTGCAACAGCCTTCAGCACCGTCCGAATCGCTTGAATGTTCCGCCCTCCCCGGCCAAAGACACGACCCTTGTCGGCCCCTTGAAAAGCGACACGCACCCAAAACCGCGACTGTTGAGCAGAGATTTCACAGTCAACACTGAGCGCGTCTGGCGATTCCAGAAAAGGGCTGATCAAAAACTTGACCAACCCAACATAATCTGGATGAGGAGATTCTGGAGTTCCAGCGTTTGACCCGGCAGACATTGACTGTGTAGAGCGAGGAGCAGCTGAATCAGACACAATTTAATCAGGTGTTGACCTGTTCAAAAACGTTGGCTTTCCGCAAGATATCGCGTACCGTATCGGTGGGTTGAGCACCCTCTTTGAGCCGCTTGACAATCGCTGGGACATTCAGCCGAGTTTCGTCGGTTCTAGGATTATAAAATCCAAGTTCCTCTAGAGGACGACCATCGCGGCGATCTGTGTTCTTCATCGCAACGATGCGGTAGCTAACCTCGCGCTTTTTCCCGTAACGCTTTAATCGCAGTTTGATCATGCTTAAAAAATGTGCTCCTGGAAAATTACAAGACTTTGGGCAGCGACCAACAGCCGGACGCTAATGGCCTTTAAAATTTTAGACGCTGGATTAGAAATCATACCATTGATCTAGAAAGAATGTCAGGATGCACAATGGGGTCACCCTGTCATCCTTAACAGATCTGGCCAAGAAGAGAGCTTAGAGCGAACCAAACCCTTTCTTCTTTTTCTCCTTTTTCTTTTTCTTCTTAGCAGAGGGCGCTCCCCCTGGGTAGCCTCGCCAACCCGCTTGCGGCCCGCCCCCACCAAAGGGATTGCCCATCCCGCCCATTCCAGGCATCCCTCCCATTCCGGGCATTCCGGGCATTTGGCCTTGACCCATCTGCTGCATCAACGATCGCATTTTCTGAAAATCGCTGACTAGCTTGCTCACGTCATCTAGCCCATAGCCTGCTCCTTTGGCAATCCGTCGCCGTCGGCTAGGAGAGCCTGCCAAGAGATCAGGATCGCGCCGCTCGTCAACCGTCATCGAGTTGATCATGGCTTCCGCCCGCTTCAGCTGGACTTCACCCTGTTGGAGCTGCTCGCTAGAGAGCTTATTCATGCCAGGGATCATCTTGATGATGCCGCCCAGCGAACCCATATTCTTGAGCAAGCGGGTCTGCTTGAGGAAATCTGTGAAGTCAAACTGAGCAGAGAGAATTTTCTCCTGCATTTTCTCAGCTTCGACTAGATCGACTTCTTCCTGCGCCTTCTCAACCAGCGTCAGAACATCGCCCATCCCCAAAATCCGAGAAGCCATCCGATCGGGATAGAACGGCTGGAGTGCTTCTACTTTTTCCCCGACCCCCACAAACTTAATGGGCTGGCCAGAGATTTGTCGTACCGAGAGGGCCGCCCCCCCTCGCGTATCGCCATCGAGCTTGGTGAGAATCGCACCCGTCACCCCAATTTGCTCATGGAAGGTGCGGGTCAGGTTGGCGGCTTCTTGACCCGTCATCGCATCCACGACCAGCAAGACCTCATGGGGCTGCACCGTCTCTTTGATCCGAACCAACTCTGCCATCATGGACTGGTCAATTTGCAGACGACCAGCCGTATCGATAATGACAGTATTGACGCCATCGGCCTTTGCTTTCTCGACGCCTTGGCGAGCAATCTCGACAGGGTCAGCATCTTTGCCCATCTCAAAGACAGGTACGTCAATCTGCTTACCCAGCGTGACGAGTTGATCGATTGCAGCAGGACGATATACATCGGTTGCGACCAGTAGCGCGCTGCGATTTTGCTTGCGTAAATGTAGCGCCAGCTTAGCAGTTGCTGTGGTTTTACCTGTTCCTTGTAGACCCGCCATCAAGATAATTGTGGGGGAGGGGTCTACTTCTGCTAAGGGCTGGTTGGTCTCGCCCATGAGCGCCATCAGCTCATCGTAGACAATCTTGATGAACTGCTGATCAGGACGAACTCCTGCAACAACATCTGCACCTAGAGCTTTGGTTTGGACGTCTGCTACAAAATCTTTAACAACCTGCAGGTTAACATCGGCCTCTAGTAGAGCCCGACGGACTTCTCTCAAAGCTTCTTGAATATTCGATTCAGAGATCTTGTCTTGACCCCGGAGCTTTTTCCAGGCTCCTTCCAGACGTTCGGCAAGCGCTTCAAACATAAAACTCGATTTTTGCAGCAGCGACACATATCAGAGCCTTCTCCCAATCAATCAACTGGGAGAGAACGGATTTTGACCGTCGCATTAGGATGATCTGAACAATAACTCTTTATATCTTACCAACCTCGTCATCTCTCCGGCGTTTTGCTGGCTTTTTGTGAGAAAGGCCATGAGAGAGGCTGACGGGTGGCGCAAATGATGGACGGCCTAATGCTCTATTCCGTCAGATCAAAAAGCATTAGAGCAAAAAGCGTTTAAAGCAAAAAAAGGGAGAGTGTTGGAACTCTCCCTACCATCAGGGTGCATCTACTTAACACAGTATGACACTAGAGGGGTGAGGGGCGTAACCCCCTTTTTGAAAAATTCTATAAAGACTTAGAGCTTTTCGGCCTGCTTTTGCCCAGAAATGATGAAGCCTGTATAAAAAAGTACTCCAAAAATAAACTAGGGCAGGTCAACGACCCGCCCTGAGAGATCCACCCCAGCATAGAAGCCTCAGCGGTTAAGCTGCGACTGATTTAGCCATTGAGCTTTGTGGCTAGCAACTGATTGGTTAGTTTTGGGTCAGCCCGTCCACCTGTTGCCTTCATGACTTGACCGACAAAGAAGCCAAGTAGCTTGGTTTTGCCGCCCCGATATTTCGCCAGCTCGTCAGGATGATTGGCGATGACTTCGTCGATGGCGGCCTCAATGGCGCTCGTATCCGAAATCTGGGTTAGTCCCTTGCTTTCGACCAAGGATTTTGCTGAGCCGCCCTGGGTTAGGAGCTCAGGCAGCAAGTCTTTGGCAATCTTGGTGCTGATTGTTTTGTCTTCGATGAGTCCAACTAGCTCGGCTAACACGGCGGGTGTGAGGGCTATCTCGGTGATAGTGAGCTTTTCGTTGTTGAGGTAGCCACTGATGTCGCCCATGATCCAGTTGACAGCTAGCTTGGGGCTGGCACTCGCTGCAACGGCAGCTTCAAAGTAGGCTGCGATCGCCTGGTCATCGGTTAAAATCCGGGCATCGTAGGCGGAGAGTCCAAAGTCATCTTCATAACGCCGCCGTTTTTGGGCAGGCAGCTCCGGTAGCTCTGAGCGCCATTGATCTTTTTGTGTTTCCGAAACCTCAATCGGCCCCAGATCAGGCTCAGGGAAGTAGCGATAGTCGCTAGAACCTTCCTTGATCCGCATGCTGATTGTCCGCTGCGCGCCTTCTTCCCAGAGGCGCGTCTCTTGAATGATCGGTTCTCCTGACTCCAATGCCTGAGTTTGACGATCGATTTCGTACTCGATCGCTCGCTGAATGGCGTTGAAGGAGTTCATGTTTTTGATTTCTACCTTCGTGCCAAACTTTTCCTGTCCTACCGGACGCACGGAAATGTTGACATCGCAGCGCAACGAACCTTCTTGCATGTTGCCGTCGCTAACACCCAGGTAGCGCATGATGCGCCGCAGCTCTTGGGCATACTCAGCGGCTTCCTGTCCAGAGCGCATATCGGGCTCGGAGACAATTTCAAGCAGGGGAACGCCCGTACGGTTGAAGTCTACGAGGGAGTAGGTGGAGCCGGAGAGGCGATCGCTCCCCGCATGAACCAGTTTCCCAGCATCTTCTTCCATGTGAAGTCGGGTGATACCAATTCGCTTTCGGACTGGGTTGCCCTCGCTGTCAGGAAGCTCAATCTCTAGCCAGCCATGCTCCACAATGGGCAGGTCGTACTGAGAAATTTGATAGTTTTTGGGCAGGTCAGGGTAGAAGTACTGCTTACGGTCAAACTTACTGTAAGGCGCGATTTGCCCATTCAGAGCTAAGCCAGCCTTGACCGCATACTCCAGAACCTTCTGGTTGAGGACCGGCAAAACTCCCGGCATCCCCATGCAAATCGGACAGACATTTGTGTTGGGGGGAGTACCAAACTCCGTGGAGCAGTCACAAAAGATTTTAGTCTCTGTCTTGAGTTGACAGTGAGTTTCCAGGCCGATGACGGCCTCATATTGCGTTTTAACTGGAGCAGCAGTGATCATAGGCATTCAAAATTGCGGCGAAGCAACTGGTTCCATTCTAGCCCTGATGGGATTGGGTCAGTATTCATACTGCTCAGGATACGGTTAGATTGGGTCAGTCGGCCAGAGGTTTATTCTGCTCAAAGTGCTAGACCGCCTCTCTTCGCCCCTATACCTTTTCACCCTTATACAAAGAGAGAGCTGGGACTGACCCACCCTTCCCAGCAGTCGTATGACTTGAAATTTGGATGAGCTTGGTTGCGACGTGAGATTAGTCGATGCCCACTAGCTCAATATCGAAAACAAGATCTTCGCCTGCCAAGGGATGGTTGGCATCGAGAGTCACTTGGCTATCTGAAATGTCTGTCACGATAACGGGAATGACCTGTCCTTCTTGCTGGCGGATTTGCAACTGCTGACCCACTTCTACTGCAACGTCTTCAGGAATTTGGCCTCGCTCTACTACCAACACCATTTCTTCCCGATGGGGACCATAGGCGTTTTCTGCAGGAATAGTTTCTGTCTTACTATCGCCAGGATTCATTCCAATCACAGCATTCTCAAAGCCAGGAATAATGTTGCCTGAACCAATGGCAAATTCCAGAGGCTCCCGACTCATTGAAGAATCAAAAACTGTCCCATCTTGCAGTTTTCCGGTGTAATGTACTTTGACGGTGTCGCCGTTTTTTGCTGTCATCATATTTTCTCCGATTCACTATATCATTGCTAAACCAGGTGCCTGAGAGTGAGCTGAAACCCCTGATGTCATCAGGTCAATCAGGCAGAAGCCCGAGTTTTAGTAGACCAAAAGTCTGTCAGCACACTGCTTGCAGATTTACTGTTTGCAGAATTTACTGTTGTAAAAGCTTTCCTTGGACCAAGACTAGAGCAACTCTGGCTCGGCTCCCATCGGACAACCCGGTTATGAAGTTCGAGCAGGTTCCTATCCACTCCCTGCCCACCCTAGCGAACAAAACCTGGGGTTTGAGTAGGTGTAATGTCAATTTAAGAATTTAAAGGCTTGCGAGAATCAGCTCGTCTTGAAGCCTCACTGATCTGTCCCCATAGTTGTCTCTGTATCAATTCTGTATCAGTATCAATAAAGAGTTCCATAGTGGGCGATCGCCTGCTCTGCATCCTCAATAACAAGGAATGTAACGAGGAAGTCGTCACCTCTCATTATCCCTCCCAATCTCTCAAACCTTTTTGGAGATAGGATTTTGCCAATCAAAGCCTCCTGGCTTACGTTAAGAAGTCAATTTTATCTTTACAAAAGTCAATAAAGGGTCTAAGATACTAAACAACGGGGCAGTTCTTAAATAAACTTGCTCCCGCTTAATAAACCTTGTTGTTACACAACGCACTCATCAATTATGACCACGACACTACAGCAGCGCGAAAGCGCCAACCTGTGGGAACGGTTTTGTAACTGGGTGACCAGCACCGACAACCGCCTCTATGTAGGCTGGTTCGGCGTTCTGATGATTCCCACGTTGCT
>JBGTGR010000028.1:0-31675 GCA_041746655.1 Elainellales cyanobacterium
GTGCGCCGCAAGTCGGTGCTGGAGTCTTCGACGCTGCCGGGTAAGCTGGCTGACTGTAGCTCGCGAGATCCGGCTGAGTCGGAGATTTTCATCGTTGAGGGGGATTCGGCTGGCGGTAGTGCTAAGCAAGGGCGCGATCGCCGCTTCCAAGCCATCCTGCCGCTGCGAGGCAAAATTCTCAACATTGAGAAAACCGACGACTCGAAGATCTATAAAAACAACGAGGTGCAGTCGCTAATTACGGCGCTGGGACTGGGCATTAAGGGCGAAGAATTCGACCCGGCCAATTTGCGCTATCACCGCATTTGCCTGATGACAGATGCCGACGTCGACGGCGCTCACATTCGCACATTGCTGCTGACCTTCTTCTATCGCTATCAGCGCGATCTGGTGGATCAGGGCTTCATTTACATTGCCTGCCCGCCCCTGTACAAGTTAGAGCGCGGACGCAACCATACCTACTGCTACAGCGAACGCGAACTGCAAGACGGCATCGCTGCGCTACCGGCCAACGCCAAGTACAACATCCAGCGGTTTAAAGGACTCGGCGAAATGATGCCGCAGCAGCTATGGGATACCACCATGAACCCGGAATCGCGCACGCTGAAGAGGATAGAAATTGAGGATGCGGCAGAAGCAGATCGCATCTTTACGGTGCTGATGGGCGATCGCGTTGCACCCCGCCGTGAATTTATCGAGACCTATGGTCCCAGGTTAAATCTAACGGATCTAGATATCTAACGTGGCTATGGCGATGCGGCAAGACTTGGAACCGTCCGCACAGTCTTAGGGTCTGAAGTCATCATGGTAGTTAGCAGCGCTCTCAAGGTGTCCAGTCAAGAGAGCGCCTTTCACAATTTATTACTCAAAACATTTGGGTTGCCCATCATGACCAAGCGTTTAACTTTTCGACTTGTTCCTTTAATGACGGTGGCGATCGGCCTGACTGTGGGCCTGGGGCTACCCGCATCTGCCCAATCGCGAGAGGCATCTCCAGCCGAAGTGGCCTCTCCCACGTCACTCCCTCGCTTCACCGTGCCCGATGCTCCGGCAGTCGTACAGGCTGTTCCCGGAGCATCGATTCGGCGAGATCAGGCTCCTTTGCCCTTGGGGACGGTCTACCAAACCCCTATTGAGCAGTTTGAGCCTGCCTTCTCAGACGTTCCCACCGACCATTGGGCTTATGAGGCGGTGACGCGGCTGTTTTATAGCGGCATTGTCTCAGGCTATCCTCAGTAAGGTTTTGAGGGCTTGATTCAGATAACGGCTCAGGCCAAAGTTTAAACGAAAGTTCCAACAAAAGTTCAAACACAAAAATGCAGCAAGCTGACGAATTATAAGCAGCATGCTGCATCTTTTGTTGGAGGCACTATGATCAACGGTTGAGATCCCTTGCTTCACCGCCTCTGTTCATGAATTTTGATCCTCAGTCAGATTTGAATTCGCCTGTTTGGCATGCTCTCGACGTTGAAAAAACACTGACGCTTCTGAAGGGCGATCGCACCACTGGCCTCACGGCTGAACAAGTGGCTGAGCGGCTCCAGCACCACGGATGGAATGAGCTGGTTGAAACGGGCGGACGCAATACTTGGATTATCCTGCTAGACCAGTTTAAAAATGTCATGTTGCTGATGCTGATTGCGGTGGCAGTCGTATCGGCTGTGCTGGATCTCAGGGACGGAGAGTTTCCGAAAGATGCGATCGCGATCACTCTGATTGTTGCTCTCAATGGTGTTTTAGGGTTTCTCCAGGAAAGCCGAGCCGAGAAAGCGCTGGCTGCGCTGAAACAGATGGCCTCCCCCATCGTGCGTGTGATTCGAGACGGCAAGGTGGTAGAGGTAAATGCCAAAGAGCTAGTTCCGGGTGATCTGATGCTGATCGAGGCAGGCGTTCAGGTCTCGGCAGACGGACGACTGCTTGAAGCAGCCAACCTGCAAATTCGGGAGTCGGCCCTGACGGGAGAAGCTAATGCGGCCAAGAAGAAAGCCAATGTTGTTCTAGCGGAAGAAACATCGCTGGGCGATCGCAGCAATCTTGTCTTTCAGGGCACCGAGGTCGTGATGGGCAGAGCCACTGTCGTCATCACAAATACAGGCATGTCAACCGAGCTGGGGCGCGTAGCCGCCATGCTCCAATCTGTTGAAACAGAGCCAACACCGCTGCAGCAGCGCATGACTCAGTTAGGCAATGTGCTGGTGACTGGATCGCTGATCTTAGTGGGATTGGTGGTAGGAATTGGCGTACTACAGGCTGGATGGACTCAGTTTGAGGAGCTGCTAGAAGTCTCTCTCAGCATGGCGGTTGCAGTTGTTCCAGAAGGCTTGCCAGCGGTGATCACAGTCACCCTAGCGCTCGGCACGCAGCGGATGGTCAAGCGGCACGCTCTGATTCGCAAGCTGCCTGCCGTCGAAACGCTGGGCTCAGTCACCATGATTTGCTCAGATAAGACTGGCACCCTCACCCAAAATAAGATGGTCGTTCAGTCGGTCGTGCTGGCCAGTGGTAGCTTAAAGGTGACCGGGCAGGGCTATGCGCCCACCGGAGAGTTTCAGCAAGACGGGCAGGCCATCCCAGTTCATGACCATGCGGAGCTACAGGGTTTGCTGCTGGCCTGTACGCTCTGCAACGATGCCATGCTGCAAGAAGAGCAGGGGGAATGGGTCGTGATGGGAGACCCCACTGAGGGGGCGCTGCTGGTGCTAGCAGGTAAAGCCAATCTGGAGCGCGATCAGTGGACAAGTCGGCTTCCCCGCATTGGTGAGATTCCCTTCTCATCAGAGCGCAAGCGCATGAGTGTCATCGTGCAGGATGAAGAAGAATGCTTGCAAAACGGCCAGGGAGGGCTGACTGCCTTCACGCCCACCTACCGCTCAAACGGCCAAGGTTTGGTGCCGCTGCTTATGTTTACCAAAGGGTCACCAGAACTAACGCTGGAACGCTGTAGCCAGATTCAGATGGGCGATCGCCCTGTCCCCCTCACCGCAGCCCTGTGTCAGCAGATCCTCGACCACAACAATCAGCTCGCCAGTCGAGGCTTACGAGTTTTGGGATTTGCCTACAGGCCGATTGCTCAACCGATTGCAGACACGCTGGACGAAACGCTAGAGAGCGATCTGATCTGGCTGGGCCTGGTTGGAATGCTGGATGCACCTCGTCCTGAAGTGCGAGAGGCCGTAGCCCGCTGTCGGAAAGCTGGGATTCGGCCCATGATGATCACAGGTGACCATCAACTGACGGCACAGGCGATCGCAGAGGATCTAGGCATTACAAAGGCAGGCGATCGCGTCTTGAGTGGACAAACCCTCGAAAAAATGAGCCAGACAGAGCTAGAGAC
Organism: Elainellales cyanobacterium; assembly: GCA_041746655.1. Taxonomy (GTDB): domain Bacteria; phylum Cyanobacteriota; class Cyanobacteriia; order Elainellales; family Elainellaceae; genus JBGTGR01. Next base: position 3,335 of record JBGTGR010000028.1, read on the forward strand.
CACTGTGCAGCAGGTCAACGTTTATGCCAGAGTTTCCCCTGAACATAAGCTTCGCATCGTGCAGGCTCTGCAGCGCCGCAAGCAAGTCGTTGCTATGACCGGAGATGGAGTAAATGATGCTCCGGCCCTCAAACAGGCCGATATCGGCATCGCAATGGGTATCACAGGCACCGATGTCAGCAAAGAAGCCAGCGATATGGTGTTGCTAGATGACAACTTTGCCACGATTGTCGCAGCAACCGAGGAAGGGCGAGTTGTCTACAGCAACATTCGGCGCTTTGTCCGGTACATTTTGGGCTCCAATATTGGAGAAGTTTTGACGATAGCTGCATCCACGGTTCTGGTGCCGATGGGCGGCGTACCGCTCACGCCTCTGCAAATTCTATGGATGAACCTCGTGACAGACGGTGTTCCGGCTCTGGCGCTTGCCGTTGAGCCTGCCAGCCCCGATGTCATGAACCGTCCTCCCTATAGCCCTCACGAAAGCATTTTTGCCCGAGGTTTGGGATCCTATATGGTGCGGATTGGCATCGTCTTTGCGCTGATTTCCATTGTGCTGATGGTCTGGGCCTATGGCTATACCCAGGAAACAACAGGTGACTTTTTGGCAGCTGGGCGCTGGAAAACAATGGTTTTCACGACCCTCTGTCTGGCGCAAATGGGACATGCGATCGCCGCTCGTTCTGATTCGCGCCTCACTGTGGAAATGAATCCCTTATCCAATCCATTTGTGGTGGCAGCAGTCGTGCTGACAACAATCTTGCAACTAATGCTGATCTATGTGCCGCCTCTACGTGCTTTCTTTGGCACCCAGCTAATCAGCCCACTTGAGCTTTTGGTTTGCTTCGGCTTTAGCACCCTACTTTTTGTCTGGGTTGAATTCGAAAAGCTGTTTATTCGTTGGTATCGACGCCGAGGTTAGAGCGGCAGCAGGTGGTAAGTTTTGAGAGGAATCCCGTCCGGCTGTTTTCTTTCCGCCTTGCATTTGATCCTCGCCCCTCACCTCCTGCGTCTGCATGTACTTGAAAGCCATCCACCTTCGTCAGTTTCGGAATTACCTGGATCAGCAGGTGGTTTTCTCAGCACCCAAAACTATCTTGGTGGGGGACAATGCTCAGGGGAAGTCAAACTTGCTGGAAGCCGTGGAGCTACTGGCAACCTTGCGATCGCATCGGGCATGGCGCGATCGCGAATTGGTTCAGGAAGCGAGCACCGCAGGTTCTATCACCGCTACACTCGATCGAGATACCGGAACAGTCGATCTGGGCCTAGTCTTGCGCGGCAGCGGTCGGCGCACCGTAGCTCTCAACGGAGAATCGCTGCGTCGTCAGCTAGACTTTTTGGGCGTCATGAATGCAGTGCAGTTTTCTAGCTTAGATCTAGAACTGGTGCGGGGTGGCCCCGGACAGCGGCGCACCTGGCTCGATACGCTGCTAACCCAGCTAGAACCTGTTTATGCTTACATCTTGCAGCAATATAACCTGGTACTCCGACAGCGCAACGCCTTTCTCAAGCAAAGACGCCGCGCCCTCGAATCGGATGCCGCTGTGGATGCAGACCCAACTCAGCTAGCGATTTGGGATGCCCAACTGGCGACGATCGGGTCTCGTGTGATTCGCCGCAGAGCCAGAGTTGTGGAAAGACTGGCTCCCCTCGCCCAAAGCTGGCATCAGGCAATCAGCAGCAGTACTGAAAATTTGGAAATCCGCTATCTGCCCAATGTCGGTCTAGAACAGGACGACCCAGCCATCGTGCAACAGGCATTTTTGGAAAAGATTCAAAAGCGGGCGATCGCCGAACAGCACCAAGGCACCACCCTAGTGGGTCCCCATCGAGATGAAGTCGAGTTTACCATCAACCAAACCCCTGCCCGCCAGTATGGTTCTCAGGGACAACAGCGCACCCTGGTTTTAGCGCTAAAACTTGCAGAGCTAAAGCTAATTGAAGCTGTGATTGGAGAACCTCCGTTGTTGCTCCTAGACGATGTGCTGGCAGAACTCGATCTCAGTCGTCAAAACAAGTTACTTGAAACCATTCAAGAACGCTTTCAAACCCTAATTACAACGACTCATCTCGGCTCATTTGATGCCCAATGGCTGCAATCTTCCCAAATTTTGACAGTCGAATCCGGAAAGATTCACCCCTCAACAACCATCCTTTGACGCGAAGTGAATCTTTTCGCGGGAGATTGGACTTACAGGACCATCACCTAGAACGAAAGTTTTTGGAACAGATTAGCAACGGGGAATGTAAAGCCGGGAATCACATCTTCGCCATCCAAGGAGTCGATCGATTTGAGCAGGCGATCAGGTTCCTGAGCAGAGCGATAGACCAGTACGTAATGCTGATTGGGACTAATCACCCAAACCAAGCGAGCCCCATTCTCAAAATATTCAACTAATTTGCTATCAATTTCTTCAATGGTGTTGCCAGGAGACAAAACTTCAATAGTCAGATCGGGTGCACCTTCCAAGAGTCCAGAGGGTAACTCTTCGAGTCCATGTAGGCGCTCTTTAGCAAAAAAGGAAACATCAGGAGAGCGCTTGTTACCACTTTTCATTTTAAAAGCGGTACTGGAATCGAGAACCACACCTAACTTTTTGGGCAAGATGTAGCTCATCAAAGCCATGACCAAGAGGCTGCAAACATAACCATGTTTTGCGCCTGAGTTTCCCATATCAATTAGCTCTCCATTAAGGATTTCATAACGACGCCCATCTGGGAGCGCCATGAATTCTTCATCCGTCCAGACTTTCTTTTCTGGGGAATTAGAACCTGGATGTTCAGTTAATGTTTGAGCTGGTGTAGACATGGCAGTCTCCTAAACCTTTCCTTTCTCATCCTGACCTATTTTCACGGGGTCGCTAGGTCGAACCATTACCACCCGATTTTTTGGGGGAGTTCGGAGCATCAACCCGAATCTCGCCATCATTGGTAATTAGATCGGTGAGAGCCTGAGTCAAATTTTTGGGGTCCATAAACAAGATTTTAGAGTTGGGACTTTGGCCCAGCCGATAGTTGGCGTCTACATATTTTTGAGCAATCAAGTACTGCAGCACGGCCTGCGGATTTTCTTCTTTTCTCAAAGCATCTGAAATCAGACGGATTGACTGCACAGTGCCTTCTGCTTCTTCGATAGCAGCTTGACGTTTTCCTTCTGCTTCTGAGATTGCGGCCCGTTTCTTACTTTCAGCAGCTCGCTCTAGCTCCAGGGATTCTCGAACGCGATCGGGCAAGATAATATTTTGTACTTCAATTCGGGTGATCTTTACCCCCCATGTTGCTGTTGCTTCGTCGAGTTGTTGCAGGAGCGTACGGTTGAGCTGTTCCCGCGAAGAATAGGTTTTCTCTAGCTCCAGCCGACCAATATCTGAACGCAGACTGGTGATTACCAGATTAATCAAGGCTTCTTCTAGATTTTCAACCGCATAGTAGGCTCGCTGCAATTCCAGAATTCGCCAGTACACAACTGCATCTACTTGCAGCGCAATATTGTCTTTGGTGATTGCTTCTTGGGGCGGAAAGTCGAGCATTTGCTCCCGCGTCGTATCCTCTAAAACGATGGTGTCGAGGAGCGGCACGATAAAGTTGATGCCGGGCGTCAGGGTGCAACGATATCGCCCCAATCGCTCGACTAAGGCCTCGTTTCCTTGCTTGATGATTTTGACGGAGCCAACGATATAACCGAAAATCAGCAGAACCAGAGCAACCAGAAATTCCATAAAATCTATATCTCTTGCAGGAGCCAAAGAAGCCAGCAGGGTACAGCTATCCTATAGCTTAAGTTTCGCTAATTTGCGAAGTCGAAACGATACTATTCGGAATCTGGGAATTCAGAATCTGGGAATACCGTGGGCAAGACGATCAACGTATTGGCCTGACGACCGACAACGTGGACCGTTTGACCAGAGGCGATCGCCACATCCGAGATTTGACATCGGGCCATCCAAATCGTTCCCTCATACGTAACCTGCCCCACCCCACCGGGAGGAATGGATGCCGCGACCAAAGCTTCGGTGGGATGGCTAAGGTCCTTTGACTCATTTGGCATCATTCCCCGGAAGAGCACCGACAGGGCGATCGCCAGTATTCCCCAGATTAAGATTTGTGTAGAGACGGTCTTCACACTCAGGGCCACCACGGCTGTGATGATGGCGGCCAATCCCAATGCCGCAATGCTAGGCTCCCCAACCAACATTTCAAGACCCAAAAAGCATAGCCCACTCAGCAACCACAGCGTATGAGCAGGCTGACTTGACAACGATTCCAACAGGTCAGACACAGTACTGAGTCCAAATGATGCAAGGTTTACCAACGGTGAGCCGTAGATTATAGCAGCCCCCTATAGACCACCACAGAAGCTGATCTATATATTTCCAATCCCTGCAATGAAAATTGATACGGATGGCTTCAGAACATCGCAGTGCTCCTGAGTCCACACTTTCCCAGTCCATGCTTTCCTTAGATCGATTGTAGCTTTGCTTTTTTGCCAAGCCCTATTGGGGTGTAGAACACTTTTGGCAAACAGGAATCTCGATCCAAAATTCTGTCCCCTGCCCTGGTGTCGAGTTGCACTTTAGGAGCCCCCCATGTTTCTCCACCACAATTTGATGACTGATCGATAGACCTAAACCTGTCCCCGCACCCACAGGCTTCGTGGTAAAAAACGGATCAAACAACCGTTGCTGCAGGTGCAATGGAATGCCAGGGCCATTGTCGGCAATGCGAATGATGACCCGGTCTGGGGGGAGGGCTACGGTTGTAATGCTAATCTCTGCTCGATAGTCGGCGGGGAGGCTAGCCCCTCGAACATGCTCCTCCAACGCATCCAGAGCGTTGGACAAAATATTCATAAACACTTGGTTGAGCTGTCCGGCATAGCATTCGACCAGGGGCAAGTTTCCGTAGTTTTTGGTGAGTTCGATGTTGTCGTGAGCCAGCTTGGTTTTCAGCCGATTTTGCAAAATCAGCAGCGTACTCTCCAGCCCATCGTGAATATTGACTGGTTTTTTCTCAGCTTCATCGAGGCGAGAAAAGTTGCGTAGCGACAACACGATTTGTCGAATTCGATCGGCTCCCACTTTCATCGATGCCAGCGTTTTCGGCAGGTCTGAGATCACGAAATCCAGATCAATCTGTTTTGCTGCTGTGCAAATCTCGGGAGTGGGATCGGAATAGTGCTGCTGATAAAGGTGGAGCAGATGGAGCAAGTCTTGTGTGTACTGACCAGCATGGGTCAGGTTGCCGTAAATGAAGTTGACCGGATTGTTGATTTCATGGGCAACCCCGGCTACCAGCTGACCTAAGCTAGACATTTTTTCGGTCTGGATGAGCTGGCTCTGGGTCTCTCGTAGCTCTTGCAGTGCTTGTTCTAGCTGCTGAGCTTGGGCTTGAGCCTGCTGGGCGCTTTGGTGGGCGCGGGTGTAGAGTTCGGCTTGGGTGATGGCGATCGCCAGCTGATCTGCCAACTGTTGCAGCAGGTTGATCTCCCATTTCTGCCAAGTGCGGGGGCCACGACACTCGTGGGCAATCAGTAGCCCCCACAGAGTTTTCCCCATCAAGATAGGAACAACCAGATTGGCCTGCACCTGGAGGCGTTGCAAAAACTGAATGTGGCAGTTGCCCAGGTCAGATTCTAGGACGTTGTTGATCGTTCTGACTCTGCGCTGGCGATACAGTTGGGCATACTGCTTGGGAAAACAGTCATCTTGGTTCATGTCTCCCAGCACCGACAACCAAGGGGGGATGACATCTTCGACGACGACTTCACCAGCCCAGTCTTCAAAAAACTGATAGACCACGACGCGGTCAGTGTTGAGCAGTTGCCGCACTTCTCGAACCGCTGTTTGCAAAATCGTGCGGAGGTCGAGAGAGTTACGAATTTGGTTAGACAGGTGGTTGAGCAACTCTTCGCGCTGAGCCAGCTTGCGAAAACGAGCCGCCGATTGACGCAGCAGATCTTCGGCTAACTTGCGCTCCGTGATGTCCTCAATCATGCCCAAGATGCCAATCACATTTCCGGTTGCATCGTGGAGTGGAATTTTGCTGGTTTCACGCCAGGTATCTCTCCCATCGGCCTGTCGCTGCGACTCGAGAATGCGGTATTCGGGGGTGTCCGACTCCATGATGCGGCGATCGCACTCCCGGTAAAATGTCGTTTCTGCTGACGTCCAAGGCAAATCAGCGTCGGTTTTCCCGATCGCCTGCTCAGGACTGCTCAAACCAGCCACCTCAGCCCATTTGCGATTACAGCCCTGGTAAACCGAGTTCCGATCTTTCCAGAAGACAAACTGCGGCACATGATCTAACACCGTCTGCAACAACGTGACGCTTTTGCTCAGGGTTGCGACCTGCTTTTGCTCGGGGTGTAGGTGTACTACAGGCTCAACAGGTTCGACAGGCTTGACACAGTAAACTCGCCCCAGCGCAAACACCCGAACGACCTGCTCTTCCTCCAAGATGGGCGTGTAGGCAACCTCATAGAGACAGCTTTCGGATTCATCACCCAACTCCTGATGTAGCTTGAGCGGTGTGGCCGTTTGGAAGACTTGTCGAACCGCAGTGGTAATCAAGACGTGCGATCGCGCCTGATATAAATCTTCACCCTGATAGCCCAGCCCCATGCCAATTAAATCGGCAGGCGATCGCCTTAGCAGAGCTGCGCCCACCGGATTAACAAATACGCACCGTAGATCAGAATCAAATTCAAAGAACGCATCGTCAGAACAGCCAAAGAATTGATGCAGGTACTGACTCTGTGCGGTCTGATCGCCATCCTTCAGGTCGGGACTGAACATGCTGATTGTTGAAAAATTTGGATTGGATGAGATTCAGCCGTTCCTGAAAACGCCTCAATCTCCGGACAAACCTCTAGACCCAGCAAACTCAAATAGCATTCAGAGAATCAGCACGACCCAAGTCTTATCGGCTCAACCTAGGGGCATCTTCAGGCTCTAGGTTGAGGTACCATACAAATTTTTTGATCAAGCTACAAACTTGACCGACAACAAAACTCCTCAGCGATCGCAGATACCTGAAAGAGTAGCCTAATCAGTCCCGAGTTTTGGTGTATTAGGCTATACAAATTTGATTTATCTAGTATTTTTCATTAAAAAAATACTTTCTCTTCATCAATCAAATTCATCAATCAAACCAACCCAGATCGCTGCTAGATAGCTTCGGCTCGGGCTTACCCAAATTTTCTTCTGTTGACATCGGCGGCAACGAATCCCGGCGCTTCACATGATACTGAATCTCTTCCACCGACATGACTGGCAGCTCTTCAGGGTTGGCTAAAGGCTTGAGAGCCAAGGGTTGACGAGCCGGAACCGATCGCGTTGATGTTCCGAGCGCAGACGAACGCCGCGATTGAGCTGCGGGTGCCACCTTCTCGATAGACGCTTGTTTTGCCATTGCCTCAGACTTGGCATTTGCCTCAGACTTGGCATTTGCCTCAGACTTGGCGTTTGCCTCAGACTTGGCGTTTGCCTCAGACTTGGCGTTTGCCTCAGTGAGCTGCAAAATCGTTTGCTTTGCTGACTCTAGCCCTTCCCGGAGATAGTCAGTCTGCTTGGCGGACTCTTGCAGCTTCTGGATCTCCTGCTTTTGCGCCTCCAACTCTGCCTGCAGAGTTTTGACTTGCTGTTGAAGGGTTGCTTCTAGCTGATGAGCTGCCTGCAGCTTGTCCTGCAAATCTGCAACGCTTTTTTCAAGGTCGGCTTTCGTCGGCTGGCTAGAGCGACTGCTGCGAGCCGGAGACTTAGACTGGGCTGCTTTCTCAGAGGGCTGGGCCACCTCCGCAACAGTGTCAGACACAGGAGATTCCGCAGCTGAGTCAGCAGTAATCTTGGCATCAGTCTCGGTTTCAGCCTTGGCGTCAGTCTTGGTGTCAGTCTTGGCGTCTGGTTGAGGCGGTTTTGAATCAGCTTTAGTCTCTGAACCCAAAGACTTCTGGGCTTCGTCGCGTATTAAGTCTGCGAGGCGTTTTCTAGTCATCCTATTCTCCAGTCACGTTGCAACTCATCAATGACCCGACGATAGTCGGCCTCAGCTTCACGGGCATTTTTACCCCGCCATTGAGTGATAGATTTTCCATCTAGGGCAGCTCGTTCATGAGCTTTATAGGCTCTCACAAAAGCGTGGCAGGCCGGAATCCCCAACTCCATGAGCGTATTCTGAGCTTCCAGTGCTTCTCCCAAACTCCGAGGGTCAACCCGCGTCAGCAACACTCGATGGGAAACGCCCGTTGGTACGATCGCCGTTTTCACGGTTTCGATCAGCACGGTTAGATCCATCGGGGCAGGCGGAGTGGGTAAAACTACATAGTCTGCAGCCGGAACAACTGCGGCTAATGCTGCTGACCCCAAGGCTGGAGGAGTATCTACCACAATCAAATCGTAATTCTTAACCTGGCGCAATCCTCCTAAAAGTAGGGGATCAAGCTCTTTCGCTAGATCAAATCCCATCTTGTTTTGGCTATGCTCAACCCACCAGGTCGCGGAGGCTTGCGGATCGGCGTCTACTAACAACACGCGATCGCGCTCCGCCAACGCTGCCGCTAGGTTGACGGCGGTTGTGGTTTTCCCGACCCCACCCTTGCCATTCAAGATAACCAGGATTCTGGGCGACTTTGATGATTGACGTTTGCGGTTAGAAACTGACAATTTAGTTACGCTGCCTTAGCCTGTGCTCAATCTGTTTCAGATCCAGACTTCTAGCACAATCCCTCTAAATTTGACTATACCCTGTCAGCCGGCACAACGGAGAAGCGAGTATCTCCACCCTCAGCTTGCGGTGGGGAGTGGTGCATCAGCAGGAACTACGGTTAGCGTTTATTTCCTGATCGCACATGAAAAGCAAGTAGATTTACGGTTCGTTTTGTAAATTTAAGTCCTATTTAGCTCCTAATCCTCTCGTAGCCATAAAGGTTTTATAAAGTAATTGATATACTGATGCTTATTACTGAGGATTTCTTGCCCTACGCTGCAGATACCTGACCCCGCATTCTGGAATAGCCCATGCGAGATAGTATCGATCGATATCAAGTTCAAACAGCTCCCCCACTGACGCCTGCCAAACGACTAGGCAGCTATCTCATCGAAGCGGGGCTACTCACCACAGCTCAAGTTGAGGTTGCCCTCAATGACCAAAAATCGACTGGGATGCGGTTTGGGGAAATTTTGGCCGCACGGGGATGGGTCAAGCAACAAACCGTTGAATACTTAATGAAAAAAGTAGTTTTGCCCGAACGGCAGGTTCGCAAGCAGAGCGCCCCCCACCCATCGGCCCAAAGTTCGACCGCCCACCCAGCAACGCCTCCCCCTCAAAGCTCGCATCCGAACACTCCAGTCTCTCAACCTCAGCAACAGCAAGCCTTTACGCGGCGTGAGGTTCCTATCACGAAGCCCCTTCCGCCCATCAAGTCTTCAGATAATGACGTAAGCTGGGTCGGGTGATTTAGGCGGCAAACAACCACAGCCAAACAGGCAGCATGATCAGGATTCCCACCGTGCCAATGGCTAAAGCCGTGACGGTGAGGTCGCGGTCTAGGTCGTAAGCTTCCGCCAGTACCAGCGTGGCAAAAGCAGGTGGCATGGCCATCTGCAACACAATCACTAGTTGCGGTGTGCCTGTCACTCCAAATATCGAGAGTCCTGCTCCCAGCAGCAGCGGTACAATTAGCATCTTGATTCCCAGGCTAATCGATGCTCGATGCACGTTGCCCCAAGACGCGAGCTGGCTAAGTCGCATTCCCAACAGCAGCAGGGAAAGGGCAATCACCACCCAGGCGGCTCCTTGCAAACCCTGCTCAATGGGCTGCGGCAACCAGATTGTTCGGAAGAACAAGCCAAACCAAAAGCTCCACAAAGCTGGATTCTTGAGCATTGCCAGTACAAGTTGCCAACGGTCTAGAGCGCTCATGCCAAGTCGAGCGGCGATCGCCGCCCCTAAGCCGTAGGCACCGAGCGTACTCCCTAATGTGTCGTAGAAAATCGCCCAGGCAAAATACTGTGGCCCTACTAGCGTTAAGGTCACGGGGTAACCTAAGTATCCAGTGTTGCCCACCATCGCCGCTAGCAAGAAGCTGCCCTGGGCTGGGCGGCTCCAGGTTGCCGGATCGGGAGAATCTCTGTGATTGCTAGAATCTCTGTGATTGCTAGAGTCATGAGAATCACGAGAAGCCCCTAAAGAAGTAGGCCGAAGCGGAGGTGGAGAGGGATGTTGAGGGGGATGTTGAGGGGTGGGGTTGAAATAGCGATCGCCCTGAATCCAAGCCCAAGCCAGCCCAGCTCCCAGAAGCATTGCGCTCCAGGCTGCAATTGGTGCAACCCAAACTGATTCTGATAGATCGGTTTGGCGTAGAAACGCCACAATACTGAAGGGGACACCCACCCAAAACAGGCCTTTGCCCAAGTAAAACGGGATAGCACTGGGTAAGAAATAGCCGAGGGCAATGCCCAACCCAACCCAACCCACCAGAGGGATATAAAGCCGGAGTAAATCGATTTCTAGACCATCCATGCAGGTTGACAGCGTGAGGGTAGGTTCTGCCCCAGTCTACAATTACTAATATTATGAAGTCGTAGTAATAGCGGGGTTGGCTTGTGGGTAAGGCTGGTTTGTCTGGGAAATCACCAGAATTTCCAACACCTCCGGATGACATTCCTGAAGCGCTCCGGGAAAGCCCCGTATCGGCAGATCAGCCGCATCAACGCCGATTTCCTAAGGTTTGGATTTGGGTGGGGCTGGGGGCGATCGCCTTTTGTTTGAGCATTTTGCTAGCGTGGTGGATGCAGCAGCCTAGTTTTGTGGGTCAATCAACCCCGACTGAGCCACTAGAGCCAGGGTTAGAAGCTGTTGTGGAAACGCCAGTGCCGGAAGCAGACCCAGCAGAAGAGGCTCTATTGGGCCACTTTCCCTATGAAGAGGCTCCGGCTGAGACGCTCCAACCCATTAGCGCAGACGGCGGCATTTTACTGCGGCAAGCAGCGGCAGACCGATTTGACGAAATGGTCGCTGCTGCCCAAGCAGAGGGGATCGAGCTGGTTCCCATCTCTGGCTTTCGATCGCTGGAAGATCAGGAATTTTTGTTTTTTGAGGTCAAAGCGCAACGCGGCCAACAAGCGACTCAGCGAGCTGAAGTGAGTGCCCCTCCCGGCTACAGCGAACACCACACCGGTTATGCCGTGGATATCGCAGATGGGACTCGGCGCGATCTAGATTTGCAGGTGAGCTTTGAGGATAGCCCTGCCTTTCAATGGCTAGAGCAAAACTCGGCCCACTTTAGCTTTGAGCTGTCGTTTCCACCCGGCAATCCTCAAAATGTGAGCTATGAACCTTGGCACTGGCGATATGTGGGCGATCGCCACAGTCTAGAAACGTTTTACCGTCCTCAGCAGCTCAATCGTGTGACCGGAGAATAACACGGTCAGCACCCCGCTCTCAAGAGGCAGGGCTTCCAACCATTTCAGGAGATCCAGGTGAGTCAGACGACCCTAAATGTAGTGGCAATTTCGATTTTTACAGTAGTGATGGCCAGCTTGCTGGGACCGCTGCTCAACATCCCACCCGCGATCCCGGCAGTGGCGATCGCCGGAATGCTGGGGTTTGCCACCTTAGATACGCTTAGTTTGCAGGGACGCGGAGGCGCATTGTTGATCGATAGCCTTGCCCGATTTTCTCCCCAACATCGGGCTCGCGTCATGCACCACGAAGCAGGGCACTTTCTCACCGCCCATCTGCTCAATATTCCTGTGACAGGCTATACCCTCACTGCATGGGAAGCGTTTCGGCAAGGACAACCCGGTCGGGGTGGCGTCAGCTTTGACTGTCAGGAGCTAGATGCAGAAGTGGAAACCGGACAGCTATCGGGCCAGCTTCTCGATCGCTTTTGTACGGTTTGGATGGCAGGAGCGGTTGCAGAAGCACTGGTTTATGGACAGGCAGAAGGTGGGGCCGACGATCGCCAAAAGTTTGGCTTGCTGTGGTCGCAGCTTCAACGTCCTGCCTCAGAGGGCGAACTCAAACAGCGCTGGTCGGCCCTCCAGGCCAAAACCTTGCTACAGGAAAACTGGACGGCCTATGAAGCTCTGGTAGAAGCGCTACAGCGTCGAGCCTCTGTTGCAGAATGCCGCGCCCTCATTGAGCAAAACCGGGAAACTTCTAGCGCCTAAAGGCAACTCTGACGGGATATCTCAACAGCCCTTGGGAAGCCCCATCCTAGCCATGTCTAATTGCTGGCTGAGCTGTTGATACTGGCTTTGAGTTTGGCAGCCATGATCTCTAGCTCTTGTTTTTCCTGCTTAAGGCTTTCTTCCAAGTCTTGAATTTGATCGCGACGCGCTTCCATTTCTAATGCACGACGGGCCAGCTCTTGACTTTGTAATGTCAACGATTGACGCCACTGCTCGGCTCGCTGGACTTCTTGCTGAAGCACCGTCGGCGTTACACCAATCTTGAGATATTGGTCAACAACGGTCAGAAGCCAGTCTGTCGCGTCTTCAATTTTTTGCACCTGACGCTCATTCGAGACTTCGACTAAGACTAAGACACCGTCATTGCGATCGCCCACATCTGAGCTAGCCAACGTTTCGCTCTCTGAGAGCGCTGCCCAGACATATTCAGATTTTTGCTGGGCGAGGAGTTTAAGGGTTGCTTGCCCCGAAAAATCTTTGTTCTGTATCTGAGCTAAGTAAAGCATTTCGATAACAGAGAGAACTTATCCCTGAAAGACAGTATATCTTTAATCATTCGGATGCAGATCGATCAAACCTGTATCGATTTCATGAAAATACTCGGTATGGTGACGGGTAAGCCTCACAAAAACTTTAGGTTGCAAAGTATTCACTAGGCCGCATGGCAAGTCGCAAAAGGGATTGATCGCCATGCTGCTTTCGTGCGGCTCTTAGCCCCTAAAGTTGAGCCAACCGACTCCGCAGAATTTCGGCTTGCTTCTCGGCCTCTGCTAATGCATTTCTCGCACCCTGCACCACATCAGCCGGAGCTTTTTCAACAAATTTAGGATTGCTGAGGCGATCGCCCAAAGACTTCACCTCCGCTTCAGCTTTACCCAAATCTTTCTCCAGCTTGGCTTTCAGAGCCTCCACATCGACAACACCCGTCAGCGGAATCAATACCTGAACCGTGCCAACCACACCTGCAATTTTTTGGCCTGATTCATGGCTCGATTCATGGCTCGATTCATGGTCCGATTCGTGGCCCGATTCATGACCTGATTCATGGCCTGATTGAGAAGGCTCAACAGCAGAGGCTTCGGGCGTAGACTGAGGTGCGGGTTGCGGCACGGGTTGCGGTGCAGGTTGCGGTACGGGTTGCGGCACAGAGGGTACAGAGGGCGTAGATAGGGAGATCGCTTGCCCTGCAACTTGTTCTGTAACTTGGCGCAACTTAGCCCCCAGCTCTTGACGGTTTTGCCGTTGCAGCAGGTAGCGGTAAACAAACCAGGCCGAATACCCTATCCCAATCAGCTCCAGCAAGGGCGAAATCAGCAACAAGTTATCGACTGCGCCCAAGATGGACAGCACAATCCTGAGGGTGACGAACAGGCCCACGAGGAGTCCTAGGGCGATCGCAGGCCGACGATAGGCCTTCAACCCAGGCAACAGCGTTTCAGGTTGCAGCACCTCGTTGATGGTTGAAGCTAGGGAGGCAAGTGATGAGGCAAGTGACGGTGCGGTAGGTTCGGCAGCGGCAGGTTCTTGAGCAGACTCTGCAATAGCAGGTTCAGTAACGGGATGCTCGGAAATGGGAGGTTCAGTAACGGGAGCCGCCACAGGCTGAGTAGGTGGTTCAGGAGCGGCTGTGGGTTCTGCTCCAGCGATGGTTAGTTGCTCAACCTTCGCTAGATCTTGAATGTAGGACTTTCCAGCGGTCAAAATCTGCCGTTCGCGATCGCTCTCCGACTGCAAAAGCGTCTGAATCTTCACCCCTGGCTTAATATCGGCCTCAGCTCGCAAATTCCGAATTGTACGAATTGCCCCAATGATCAGGTCAAACCGCTCTTCTAAATCTGGATCGATTAGATCTGGATTGGCTTCAGGATAGGCTTGCAGCGCCAGAGTCTCTTCGTCTCCAACCTGGTTGAGCGTATGCCAAACTTCTTCGGTGATGTGTGGCATAAAGGGATGGAGGAGCCGCAAAATGCCATCTAACACCAAGGCCAACGTTTGCTGAGCAACCCGCTTGGCAGATCCATCCGCCTGACAGCGAGACTTGGCTAGCTCGATATACCAGTCACAGAAATCGCCCCAGATAAATTCATACAGCTCCTTGGCCGCTTCGCCTAAGCCGTAATTGTCTAGATAATCGCGAGATTTCTGCACCACCTGATAGTAGCGGGACAAAATCCAGCGATCGCTCAGCTCCAAATCCTCAGCCTGAGGTTGTCCCAACTGAGCAGGGGTTTGCCCCTCCAGGTTGAGCATGACAAAGCGAGACGCATTCCACAGCTTATTGGTAAAGTTGCGAGACGCCTCGACCGAGGTGGATTCATCTGTCTTGCGGTTGTACTCCAGGCGCACATCCTGTCCCGCTCCCGCCACCTCTCGAATCAGCGTATAGCGCAGAGCATCTGTACCATACTTATTGATCAGCAGGAGGGGATCGATGCCGTTGTTGGACGACTTCGACATCTTTTTGTTGTTTTCATCCCGCACCAGACCGTGGATGTAAACCGTCTTAAACGGCATTTTCCCTGTGAAGTGAGCCGCCATCAGTGTCATCCGGGCTACCCAGAAGAAAATGATGTCGAACCCTGTGACCAACGTCGTGGTGGGATAGTAAAACTCTAAATCCTGAGTTTGCTCGGGCCAACCCATCGTTGAAAAAGGCCAGAGCCCCGACGAAAACCAGGTATCTAACACATCCGGATCTTGCTCTAGCCGGACATCGTCACCAAATTGGGCTTTTGCTTTTTCCCAAGCTTCGGCTTCGCTAGTCGCCACAACAAAAGGCGTGTCATCTGTGATCTGGCCATCGGTCTGGTTGACGGCATACCAGGCGGGAATTTGGTGCCCCCACCACAGTTGGCGAGAAATACACCAATCTTTTAAGTTGACCAGCCAATCGCGGTAGACCTTCGTCCAGCGTTCAGGGACAAAGATCGGCTCCTCCTGCTCATCCAAGAATTGCAGGGCTCGATCGGCCATCGGTCGAATTTTGACAAACCACTGCGTTGAGAGCAACGGCTCCACTGGCACTTTGCCGCGATCGCTATAGGGAACTGTATGGCGATAGCTTTCGACCTTTACCAGTGTCCCGACCTCTTGCAGGCGCTCTACAACTAGCTCGCGAGCCTCAAAGCGGTCAAACCCTTCGAATTCGCCTGCATTGGCGTTGAGAGAGCCATCCTTATTCATGATGTTGATGAACGGCAAATCATGGCGCTTGCCCATCTCAAAGTCATTGGGATCGTGGGCAGGCGTCACTTTGACACAACCCGTTCCAAAGGAGGCATCCACATATTCATCCGCAATGATCGGGATCTCCCGCTTCATCAACGGCAACATCAGGGTTTTGCCCACCAGATGCTTGTAGCGTTCATCGTTGGGATTAACCGCAACCGCCGTATCTCCCAGCATGGTTTCGGGCCGCGTCGTCGCCACTTCCACATGGCCAGAGCCATCTGTCAGCGGATAGCGAAAATGCCAGAGGCTGCCGTCTACCTCTTTGTTTTCGACTTCCAAATCTGACACGGCAGATTGGCTCGCGGGACACCAGTTGACCAGGTAGTTGCCGCGATAGATCAACCCTTCTTCATGGAGCTGAGCAAAGGCCGTCAAGACGGCTTGAGACAGCCCCTCATCCATCGTGAAGCGCTCACGGGACCAGTCTACCGAGACACCTAAACGACGTAACTGCCCGACAATCGTGCCGCCCGACTCTTCTTTCCACTGCCAAGCCCGCTCTAGAAAGGCATCGCGTCCGACCTCTTCGCGCCGACTGCCTTCAGCCTTGAGTTGCCGCTCCAAAATCGTCTGGACTGCAATACTGGCGTGGTCTGTGCCAGGAAGCCAGAGCGTGTTGAGTCCTTTCATCCGGTGGTAACGGACGAGCGTATCGATGAGGGCATTCTCGAAGGCGTGGCCCATGTGCAGGCTGCCGGTCACATTGGGAGGGGGAATCACGACGCAGTAAGGCTCTCCACCCCGGCTGGGGTCCGCCTTAAAAACATCATGCGCCTCCCAGTGCTGTTGCCACTTGGCATCGGTCGTGGAGGGGTCGTACTGGCTGGCCAGGGTCGGAGTAGTTGCAGTCATGAAAAAAGCTAACCAGGGCTGAAGTTCTGCGAGATCTCAACGTTACTTAAAATTTTGCCACGTTCGACTACCAAGTCGCTAAAAAGCTCAGAAAAGGCGGCAAACTCTTAGTTTAAAGTGGAGTGAGCTAGAGTGTGAGTTGCTTTAGGCAGAAATCTCATTCCTGCTTTTGGCCCTACTGCTTTTGGCCCTACTGGATAGGCCTCGACAGACTTATGCCACCCCTGACGCTTACGGGTCTTTACATTTACCCCATTAAATCTGCTGCTGGGATTGCCGTTGACAGCGCCCAGGTTGAAGCACGCGGGTTTCAGGGCGATCGCCGCTGGTTGCTGGTGAATGAGGCCAATCGCTTTATGACACAGCGGCAGTTTCCCAAAATGGCCCTGATCACAGTCAGGATCAAGCCAAAAGGATTGACCGTTGAGGCTCCGGGTATGAGTCCGTTGCAGATTCCCCACCTGCCTGCCCTGCCGCCGCTTGAGCGTGAGCTTGTGAGGGTTCAAATTTGGCGAGATATCTGTCAGGCGATCCCATTAGGCCCAGAGAGCCAGCAGTGGTTTAGTGAATTTTTGCAGGTTCCTTGTCAGCTGGTTTATATGCCCGATCAGAGCGATCGCCCCGTTCGCGACTACCCACCCAACCCTCAACAGCAGGTCAGCTTTGCCGACTCTTTTCCTTTCTTGCTGATTTCAGAAGCCTCTCTCCAAGACTTGAACGATCGCCTGGAAGAGTCTATACCCATGAATCGGTTTCGTCCCAATCTGGTTGTTGCGGGCTGTGAAGCCTTTGCAGAAGATCGCTGGCAGCTGATTCAAATTGGGAAAATTCCCTTTCGAGTCGTGAAAGCCTGCTCACGCTGCAAAGTCCCGACGATCGATCAGGCGACTGGCCTCGCAGGACTAGAACCGCTGCGGACGCTCGCGCAGTATCGTTTGTGGGACGGCGAAATCTGGTTTGGCCAAAATCTTGTCCCCCAGCAGCAGGGCACCCTACAAATGGGCGATACCGTCCAAATTTTGGAATAGCTTAGGCTTCTGGCCTGAAACAGCAACCTAAAATAGCGACCTGAAACGCCAAAGAGACGCGAATTTTGAAATTCACGTCTCTCAAAGTTTAGGGGGCTGAATGGGCAATGGAGCGAGTCTGATCCGAAAAAGATTTGATCGAGCCAGCGCATCTAGTCAAAAGCGCATCTAGTCAAGATAGCCCATCAGCGCCAAGGGATCGTCGATTTCATTGGATGCAATGGGACGATTGCCGAGGAGGAAATCAGCCTCCATCAAACTGGCGGGGCTGGCAAACACAGGCCGCTGACCCGGCAAAGATCCGGTATCTAGGATCTTTAGATCGCTGGCAAACACCGGACGATGACCCGGAATGCCATCAATGTCGAGAACTTTGAGATGGCTTGCCTCAATGGGACGCCCACCCATCAGCGTGGCATAGACTTCGATGGTGCTCACGGCAATGGGGCGATTCCCAGAAACCGACATCATGTCGTACACTTCAACGTCACTCAGGCCGACGGGGCGATTGGGACGCACAGAGCCTGCTGTTCGCAGCTCAATCGACCCTTTCTTAGCCCCTGCCTGTGCAGCAGACTGAGGCTCCTTGCCTTTAGAAGTTTTGGGTTGATTAGTAGTTCCGTTATCCATTTCCTTTTCCGGACTTTCCACAGATATCTCCTTTTTGCTCCTACGCCTACTGACTGTTGTTTTCAACAGGGCCGATGATGCTCATTCATCAACATCCTTAAACTCGCATTTCGTTTTGTCAATAAACATAAAGAAACGCAAACGTGAGTAAAGTTTGATTGAAATCAGGCTCCAACCTTAACAACATGAATGGATTTTGTATAATCTCTGACTTTGTACATTGTAAAGCCAAACTGTCCTATCCCTGCTTCAGGATTCTGGAGGGAAAAGATAGGAATATTTTAATAGCCAAGTCAGAAATCTCGAACATTGGGGCATTCTGCTGCTGAGTTAAAGGCATTGAGGTCTTTGAATTCTAAAAAGAATTCTAAAAACAATTGATCGTTCTGACATTTCGGACTACCGATAGAGGATCAATCTATCGTCGGGTAGTAGACGGCTGGAGGCAAATCGCTTAACTTGCCAGAGGTTGTTACACTCAACTACGTTGCAATGGGTTGAAAAGAGGAGGTAACTCTGTGGCCCATTTGCCGAACTGACGTCTAGAGAAAAGTTGACGAATGACAACGGTTGTAGAAGTTTCACAGTCTATTTCAAGAGTCGAAGCAGAGACTCAGGCATTGGTAGACTGGGCTGCGGCGATCGCCAACAGTGATCAAACCTTTTTTCACAAGGCGCAAATGCTGGCGACTCGTCTGGGTGCTCATGCTCGCCCCGATGGATTCACCGAGATTGGGTTTTGGGCTCCCGAATTAGGAGCAGATATCCTGCAGCCCAAAAATATTTATCTAGAAATTTTGACGCCGCTGGAGTCGGTTGATTTTCGCGCCGCAGAACAGGTGATTTCGTTTCGGCGCGATCGCCTCCAGCTCGAAAAACAAGGGGAATATTTTTGGGGCGTGCTGTCAGGCATGCCGTCGGGAACCCGAGCACAACTGGGGGCGCTCTATTGGCTGCGCTATCTCGACCTCCAAAACCACTTGCAAACCATTTGGGACCCCCTAGCCTACTCCCTTCCCTACGGTGTCTTTGGTCCGGCCGAGTTTTATGACATGGGGCCGCTTCAGCGCCAACGGGCTGATCTGGACCACTTTACCCAAGGGCGTCAACCTGGAGAAGCTGTTGTTCAGGTGTTGCCGCCCAATAACATCTTGCAGATTCACATCAACACAGCCTCACAGGCAGGCTCATTGGAAGGGCTAACCCAGACTTTTCGCGCTATTGCCAACAAACTGCGTAGCGGTGAGACACTCACGCCTGCCGAAGAGATTTATCTTGGCTATGACGCCGTGCAGCTCCTGCCCATCGAGCCGACGGTGGAATATCGCGTTGAGCATGGCGCAGGGCAAGGATTTTTTGTCTTTGACGAACGTAGCGATGATATCGACTCCCAGGCGGAGACGTTGAGCGTGACGCTCAAGAAACCAGATACCCAAAATTGGGGCTACGACGTTGTCATTGCTGGATCTTCAGCCATCGATCCCTCGGTATTGGGAACGCTGCGCCCCGATGAGTTGGTGGAGTTTATCGAAACGCTGCACACCTTCCCCACGGGTCCGATTCAGCTAATCTACGACATTGTTTATGGTCATGCCGACAACCAGGCCCAAGAGCTGCTAAATGGACGTTTCTTGAAAGGCCCCAACATGTATGGCCAAGACATCAACCACCAAAACCCGACGGTGCGGGCCGTTTTGCTGGAGATGCAGCGGCGCAAAATCAACACGGGAGCAGACGGAGTCCGGATTGATGGAGCGCAAGACTTTAAGTTTTTCAATCCGATTTCGGGGCGAGTCGAGTACGACGACACCTATCTACAGGAAATGAGCGATGTGCTCCAAGAGATTGGTGGATGTCAGCGGCGTTTGTTTGCCATTTTTGAGGATGGCCGTCCTTGGCCGATGGAAGGCTGGGAAGAAGCTTCCACCTATCGGGATGTGATTGATCGACAGCCGGATGTCTTTCAGTGGGGGCCGCTGATTTTTGCTCACAATACGCCCACTCTAAAAGGCTTTTGGGATAGCAAGTGGGCGCGGGTTTGCGAAGTGGTCCAGCAGGGCGAAAACTGGGTGACGGGCTGTGCCAACCATGACACGCTGCGACGTGGAACCCAGATCGATCCAGAGGCTGCGATTAACTGGAACCTCGGCAATACGCTGCCGGAAGTGCTGGACAACGCTTATAACAACCCTGCTATCGATTTGTTTACGTATGGCTTTTGTCCGGGGCTACCCATGGACTTCCTGAATGCGATGATGCGCGCACCGTGGGGCTTTTTCCGCAACACAGACGATCGCTACGGCGTCAAGGTCGTTTCTGAAGAGGCAGGATTTCTAGATTGGCAAGTGGAGCCTGAGCTATATGCCCATCCTGAAGCGTTTCCTCGGCTCAAAAGGCTAGGCTTCAACAAGCTAGCTGAGCTGCGTCAGTTTATGCGAGGCCTGTGGGAGGCGATCGCCGAAACAAACTATGACCTAGAAGAAGTCGCCCAACTCTGCCAGCGCTATCTAGGCCATGAAGCCCAGACTGAAACTGTCCAAGAAGAAACAAAACAGCGACGTTCGGCCTCCGAACTCAATAAGCTCAATGGCCCCGAAAAATCTGAAGTGCTGACGATGCTGGATGTTGGGCAGCTCAAGGTTTTTGCGAAGGCCTTTATGGAAGACTGCCATGAGCTTTGCACCGTTTCGCACTACACTCAGGCGCTTGATCCTGCCCGCACCCGCTTTAGCCTCAACCTGCGTCAATATCGCCATGATCATCCCTGGCTGCGCCAAAACTTGACCGCACAAGATCGCTTTAACCGGATTAGCGATGGCGATCGCACCCTGTTTTACGGCTTACGGAGCCATCCTGAGGCAGACGCTGCTGGCCCTGGTGATCAGATTGTGATGGTGGCCCATATGGGTGGAGAGCCCATCACGGTGACGCTGGGCGACTGGCTGCAGCTAGACCTGAGTGAATGGCAGGTGGCGATCGCCTCCCCCGGCCTTGCCCAAAACGGCAACCTGGACAACCTGCAATGTTTTGAGCTACAGGATAGCCAAGGGTTGCTGCTCGAACGAGTGTCGGAGCCCAGATAAAATCCCGGCGGGGTAGCCCACCTGCCGTCAGGTGCTTTCAAGTTTCAATCTGTTGTTAAGAAACGAATACCGAATCCCATGACAACTCAAAATCCGGCCTACATCATGGCGCTCGATCTCGGCACTACCGGAAATCGGGCAATTTTGTTTGATCGGGATGGCAATATTGCGGGGCAGGCCTATAAAGAACTCACCCAGTATTATCCTCAGCCCGGATGGGTTGAGCATGATCCGCGTGAAATTTGGCAGGATATTTGCTGGGCTATGCAAACTGCCGTCCAAAAAGCCAACATTCGCGCCGCTGAGATTGCCGCCATTGGTCTGACGGTGCAACGAGAAACCTGCCTGCTCTGGGACAAAAACACAGGCCGCCCTTTGTACAATGCGATCGTTTGGCAGGATCGCCGCACGGCCCCCATGTGCAATCGTCTCCGCGAAAAAGGCTACGCCGAAGAAATCTATCAGCGCACAGGGCTAGTACTAGATGCTTATTTTTCTGCCACCAAGCTAGCCTGGCTGATCGAACAGGTGCAGCAAGATGATCCGCCCGTTGAAATCACGAGCGATGTGCTGGCCGGGACGGTCGATACCTGGGTGCTCTGGAACCTAACGGGTGGGAAGGTTCACGCCACCGATGACAGCAACGCCAGCCGCACGATGTTGCTCAATTTGGCCTCCCATCAGTGGGATGAAAAACTGCTCGATTTGTTTAGCATTCCAGCCACCCTGATGCCCAAAATTCAGCCCAGCTTGGGAGAGTTTGGCCATTTAGATGCCCGGATTTTGGGAGAAGAGATCCCGATTATGGCGATTTTGGGTGATCAGCAGGCGGCATTGTTTGCTCATGGGTGCGATCGCCCCGGCTTACTCAAATGCACCTACGGCACCGGATGCTTTTTGGTGGCCCACGCTGGACATGAGATTGCGCGATCGCAAAATCAGCTCCTTTCCACCATTGCCTGGAGCGAAGCCAACAACGGCAACACCAAAGTCGGCTATGCCCTGGAAGGCAGCATGTTTACCGCAGGTGCCTGCATTCAGTGGCTACGAGATGGCATCAAGCTGATCACCGCTGCAGCCGACACCGAACCGATGGCCTATCGCGTCGTCGATAACGGGGGGGTCTACTTTGTCCCGGCTCTTAGCGGCCTGGGTGCGCCCCATTGGGACATGAGCGCCAGAGGAGCGTTTCTGGGGATTACGGCTGGTGTGCAGCGAGAGCATATGGTGCGGGCAGTCCTCGAATCCATTGCCTATCAGGTGCGCGAAGTCGTGCAGGCGGTCAACGAAGATACGGGCACTCCGATTCAACGGCTCAAAGTCGATGGCGGAGCCTGCCAAAATAACTTCCTGATGCAGTTTCAGGCTGATACATTAGGGATTCCCGTCGAGCGTCCTGCCGTTCTCGATGCCACGGCTCAGGGTGCGGCCTTTGCTGCTGGGTTGGCCTGCGGTTTTTGGGAAGATTATCAAACGTTGGTGCAGAGCCGCCAGATCGAGCGTGTCTTCGAACCGAGCATCCACGCTGCTGAAGCACAGGCAAACTTCGCCACCTGGCAAAAAGCTGTCACACGAGCCAAAGCCTGGATCGACGAATAAACCGATCTGGTTTGCGCTGCTATTCCAAAAAGCGGCTGTTTCAGAAAGCGGCTGTTCCAGAAAATAGACGGTTATCCCTCCGCTAGCAGGAGTCGGTCCTCCTCAAATTTTCGGTATAACAAAGGAAAGAGATTCGGCTAACCGTCTGGCTGGAGCAAGGAGGCTGCGATGACCCAGGCATATCGACAGGAAGATGTGCAACAAATTTTGAATTTGGCGATCGCCCGTCAAACCGATGCAGGTGAGCTAACTCGTCAGCAACTCACTGAGATTGCCATCGAGATGGGTATCTCTCCTTCAGATCTGCAGGCAGCTGAGCAAGAGTGGTTTGCAAAGCGAGGAGAAATTCAAGAGCAGCAGGTCTTTGACCAATATCGTCGCTGCAGGTTCCGCCGGAGCCTAATGAAGTACCTCATTGTCAATGCCTTCCTCGTCACACTGAACGTGGTTACAACGGGTGGTATTTCCTGGGCCATCTATGTCATCTTGGGTTGGGGCCTCGGTCTGGCGTTGGATGCCTGGAAAACATTTCAGCCTAGTCCAGAAGATTATGAAAAATCCTTTACCCAGTGGCGGCGCAAGCGTCGGCTCAAGAAATCGGTTGATACCTTTTTAGATCGCTGCATTAAAGGGCCGCTCAGTCAGCTGTAAAACCGTAGCCTTCTGATTAACTCAGGTACAGCCAGATAGAATAGGCTAGTTTCACTCTGCTGCCCTAACGGGAGTTGGGTGAGTTTTATTGTCTCAAGGAGTGAACTGCCTTGGCCTCCGCTTCCAACTCTCAATCCCCGCGACAGCGTCGCTGCGTTTTAATTTGCCAAAATCGCTCTTGTCTTAGAAATGGAGCAGCAGAAGTCTTGGCTACCTTTCGAGCCACACCCGTTCCTGCCGGAGTCTTTATCTGTGAAAGTGACTGCATGGGGCAATGCAGCTCTGGCCCCACCGTACGCGTGACGCCTGACGATACCTGGTATTGTCGAGTCACACCAGACGATGTTCCCAGCATTGTCGAGCAACACTTCGAGGCAGATCAACCCGTCACTAGACTGCTCCATCCCCGGTTTCATCCTCGCTTTGATGCGTTCTCGCAGCCTTAAGAAAGGTCAAAATCCAGCTTTGGATGGGTGCGATCGCTCCAAGCTTGCTCCTATAATCGGCTCCGCAACAGCAATGGGATAACCCTGTAATCCTTTGCTTCTCATTCTCAATAAGGAGTTGCTCATGGGGCCGATCGACGAGGCAGCGGGAGTAATCCTAATTGTTCTGCTGATTCTGTTGATCCTTTTTTACTTTCGGGGGGGCTTTCGTCGGCGGATTTGCTACAACCTGCAGAACACCCCGGAAACGCAAGATCTTCATTTCTATGCTGTGGTTACAGGCTTGACTAGTAGTCTTCCGAGTCAGGCAGAAGTAATCGAATTTTTTGTCAAACCTGAAGAAATTTATGCGGCCCGTCAGAAGGCCATTCGCAGCGCCCAGCAAAGTATTCACTTTGAGACCTTTTATGTCACCCCCGGTCGGCGAGCCGATGAATTTGCCGTTGCTGTAATGGAACGGGCGCGGGCGGGAGTGAAAGTCCAAATGATCGTAGATCATCTCGGCTCGGTCAGCATGCCCGACCGCTATTGGCGATCGTTGCGATCGGCAGGGGTAGAGGTGGGCTTCTTCCGTCGCTTTAGCTGGAGAGCGCCTTTCGACTACAACGAACGCACCCACCGCAAATTGCTGTTAGTTGATGGCCAGTTGGCCCTGATCGGCGGAGCCGGAATTTCTGATGCCTGGGATGGTGAAGGCGACACGGGGAGTAATGCGCCCTGGCGAGATTTTGAGGTTCAATATCGAGGGCCAATTGTGAATTTGCTGGAAGGAGTATTCATGGAAAACTGGGCAAACGTCGGCGGCACTCTGGACCTCAGCCCCCAAATTTTCCGAGAAATCCCAGCTCAAGGTTCAGTGGCCTTCGTCACTACAGGAAATTTTTCTCTTGAGGATTCTTCGTTGCGAGTGCTGTTTCATGTCAGTATTTCGGCGGCTCGAAGGCGACTATGGATTGCCAGTCCTTATTTTGTGCCAGATTTCTACACCAAAAAGGCGCTGATCAAGGCTTACAAAAATGGGGTTGACGTTCGCATTCTGACGATGGGGCCGTATAACGATAAATCGGTGATCTATTATGCTGCTCGCGAAAATTATCAAGATTTACTCGCCAACGATATTCAAATCTATGAATATCAGCCCAACATGATGCACGCCAAAGCATTTCTAGTCGATGATCAGTGGGTGAGCCATGGCAGCACCAACGTTGATGAGCGTAGCTTCTTTCAAAATGACGAAATGAATATTTCGATGAGCGATCGCACCCTCGCCCAGGCAGTCGAAAGATTCTTGCTGGAGTCATTTGAGCACAGCAAGCTAATCACCCTCGAAAGCTGGAAGCAGAGATCTGTCTGGCAACAGTTTCAGGGGCGGTTTGGGCTGCTGTTTCGACAGTTACTTTGACGTTAGTCTTTGACGTCGCAGACGTTTCGCGACCTGCTCCTGTAACTGTCTGTTGCAACTGTGATAGAAAGCTTCAACCTTCGGCCAAGATAAGGTTGATTCCCCTTTGCATTGCTGGAGCGCGATCGATGGTTTTGTTATGGATTGGCGTTGTTCTACTTGTCATTGCCATCATTCTTTTCTTTGTTCGCAAAAATCAAAATACTCGGGCGAGTTGTCTTAAGTTAGCCAGGACTGTCACTGTGGCTGAGCTAGAAAAAATGGCCAAAGACATTGCTCAAGAAATTGGCGGCGGCAGCTGGCGAGAGCATGTCAAGGTTTGGGGTACGATTCGGTGCGATCGCCCGCTCACCTCACAGCTCAAACAAGAATCTTGCGTTCACTACACCATGAGCGTCAAGCGAGAATATGAAGAGACGGTAACGCGCAAAGATAGTGAAGGAAAGTCTCGTCAAGAAACTCAGCGCAGCTCGGAAGTCGTTTCCAGCAATGAAGAATCTTGTCCCTTTTTACTGGAAGATAAAACCGGAAAAATTGAAGTCAATCCAGACGGTGCAGACATTGAAACAATTAAAGTTTTAGATGAATTCCGTCAAGAAAAAGCACGGGGAGGCATGATTTCCTATGGTGGTTTTTCTTTAGCCTTGGGCAAGCAATTTGGACAGCCCAATCGCCGCACGCTGGGCTATCACTACTCTGAATCAATCTTGCCAATCGAACGCAAAGCTCTTGTTTTGGCTACTGTTTCTGACAGCACCGGAGACTTGGTTCTACAAAAATCAACCGATGCTAATCAAAAGTTTATTATCTCGCTGAGAACCGCAGAAGAATTGACCGCTGCCGCCGATCGCAATGCCAAAAACTCGTTTTATGGCATGGTCGCCTGTGGCATGATCGGCGTCATTTTAGTCCTTGTGGGCTTGGTGACTTAATAGCCGTTGACAATCTTGCAACTCACTGTAAACTGCTGGAGAGAAATCATGGTGCGGCTTGTGGCGATGGTGTTGGCAGGTGGCAAAAGTTCCCGAATGGGGCAGGATAAAGCACTGTTGCCAATTGGAGAGGTGCCGCTCTTGCAGCAGGTTTGTCAGGTAGCAAGACAGTGTGCCCCTACGGTGTATGTGGTGACGCCCTGGATCGAGCGCTACTTGGACTTGTTGCCAGAGGGCTGTGTTTTGATTCAAGAAAAAAACAATTCACCCTCTGAGCAGCCGCATGGTCCATTAGTGGGTTTTGCCCAAGGATTGGCGCAGGTGGAGGCAGACTGGGTATTGCTGTTGGCCTGCGATTTGCCATACTTGCAGTCAGACGTGCTGCTGCAGTGGTCGGGCCAGTTGGCTGAGGTGCCAGACGGGGCGATCGCCCTCCTACCTCACCATCCCAAAGGCTGGGAACCCTTGTGTGGCTTCTATCGCCAGCGCTGTTTGCCCAGTTTGCAGACGTTTATTCAGGGCGGAGGGCGATCGTTTCAGCGCTGGTTGGCCGACCAAACGGTGCAAGCCTTGCCTTTACCCGAAGACCAGATGTTGTTTAACTGCAACACGCCTGAAGACCTGGCGCAGGCAAGGCAGCTATCTTAGATGGCTATCTGAATGGAGCTGAATCAGGCGATCGCCATTTCAGCAGGTTCTTCCGAAAGCCCATTGGGCACCCCATCCTGCACCAACGAAGGCATTTGGCCATTGCGCTGCATCAAACCATTGACCATTACCAGCATGGCGTTGACTTTGCGGGTGCGCCAGTCGTCAATTAACGCATCGACCGTTGGTTTTGGCAAACGTCGCTCCATTGCTTCTCGCAAATAAGCCGCATGACCTTCTTCATCCTTGGAGATGCTCAACAATCCCTTGCGTAGATTTGCTGTAGCTGGGTCTGAATCCGACAACACATGGGCCATGCGGCCAAAGTCTTTGCAAGCGTCCAGTTCCAGAATGTAGGTGCTGGCCATAAAAACAGTCCAATCAATCTGCTCAGGTCCCAAATCTTCTTTGGAGTATCCATCGAAATAGGCGGCGAAAAACGGACTGCGTCGGCGCTCGTCGGGCTTGCCTTCTGCTGTGGTCTGGGGCACTTGCTTGAAGTCAATCACTTGCTTGTTGATCTGCTTGAGCGCATGGGCAAAAATCTGACCATGACGGCGTTCGTCTTGTGCATGGCGAGCCAGCTTTTCGGCTAGCCACTCGTCTCCCTCAGCCGCCGCCCGCTGACCCAGCGCTTCCAAAAATGGCACCGAACCGGACTCTGCCAGTTGAAACCCTGCTAACAAATTGGGGCGGGTCTGGCGATCGCACAAGTTTCGCGACATCACATAGGCCACTGCTCCGGAACCGACCAAATGCAGCATTTGAGTAAGGAGGTTCATAAATGCGTTGCAACTCAACCAACTACCTCTTTATGCTAATCACTTTGAGTGAAATGGGTAGGCGATCGCATTTCTTGAACATTTAGCAAGAAGACTGGTTGAGGGGTTGGAGCAGAGGAGCGATCGCCCTTGACTTGTTGCGAGTGCTGGCGATCGCTTTTCTTGAAAGGAGGGGGGCGATCGCCCTTTCAAACATCCAGAGGACTCCGCACCCCCCGTCCACCTCGAATTCGAGTCTCATGTCTTTAAGATGCTGCTTGTTGTAGAAGAGAACGTACCTGCGAATCCATCCGACATAGCTTTGCTCGGTTCGATAGGAATAATGCTTTAGACGAATCGCGTCGCAGACTTTGGTCAAGCAGCTTTCTGGATCGGGACGCCATGACAAGGAAAGAAGATGTCAGCAGCATTTATGTGTTAAATACAACGTTTCTGACCTGCGTACTGACCATGAAGATTTCTGAAGCTATCGGTATAACACCCCTCAGCAGCCTTCAGTAAGCATATTATACAGAACAAGCTCTGGCTAAATACCTCTATGAAGGTAATTATCACGACTTGATTCGACATGACACTCGGATTTGGGTAGATAGCCCGACAGATTTCTCCATAACACTCCAATTTGGTTAGTTATACGGTTAATATTCTGTATAACTGTTCCCAGAGGAGATGATATGCAACTTTGATTCTGGCTAACTTTTCTGCTGCGGGATGTTAGACGGAATGGGAGCATCCCACTTTCGAAGAATATAGTCACATGGCAAGCTGCCCATTAAGGTAAGCACATCGCAAACTCAACATTGGATTGACAGAGGCAATCTTCCAACGGGCACCCGAAATCTGCAAGCGTCGTCCAATCTGTT
>JBGTGR010000029.1:0-2674 GCA_041746655.1 Elainellales cyanobacterium
AAACAGGGCTAACCAGTTATATTGAGCGATTCAACAACACCTTACGCCAACGAGTATCCCGATTAGTACGAAAAACGTTGTCATTTTCTAAGAAGCTGGAAAATCACATTGGAGCGATTTGGAATTTCATCCATTACTACAACGAACAAATACGTCTAGAGCGATTAGGTGCGTGAGAGGACTTTATTTCCTCTGTCCTTTACTAAAAAAGTCTACCTTTATTTGCAAGCCCCTAAAGGGTTGAACCAGCAGTTGGACATTGTTGAAACGCCATTTCCATCCCTTCGCCTCTTGCCAATCGGGATGTTGCTGCAACCGCGTCAGGAGGTTGCGTTGACCTTCACCCATGATTCCAGGTGGTTGAGCGCCTAACCCGTAGAACTGCAAACTCACCATCAGATAGGCACTCGAAACAATCTCCCACCATCGTTCGATCTGCTCATAGTGTGTGAGTCGGTCGTCGGCCCACCCCAGCTCGTTTTTGCACTGCTTGAAACCATATTCTATCCACGTTCTTAACCCATAGAGATTACCGATAAACTCGGCTTGGTCTGGTTCAGCAGACAAGTGGCTCATTACCATCCAGGTGCTGTTGGCAGGCAATAAAGTGGGGTCACTCGTCAGCGTCCAGTATCGCCACTCGAAGCGACGACCAATGATTTCTTGGATGTATCGGGTCTCAGTTTCACCATTGGCAAACACTCGCTCAAATGCTTGCCAAGCACTGTAGCTAATCTCGGCTTCTTTAGACATCCACACCCCATGATTCGAGCGAATCGCCATAATCCACGGCAACTTCCACGCGTCGAGCCTGCCCAGGAAGGGATGGCTCTCCCCGTAGAAACTATCTGCCAGCACTAAAGAAAAGCGGAATCCAAAATCTAGCAGTTCTTGAATGATTTGCTGGGCTAGTTGGAGCTTGGTTTGATAAACATCCTCTGCTTTCAGGCGACGTCGGGGTTTAAACACTTTGAATAGCAAGGGAAAGCTGAGATCGCCCAGTACTCCATAGGCATTAACAGAGACCATGCCATTGTCGACTTTGCCCACATTGCCAATGTACTGTCTGTCCACGAATCGGTCGTTTTTCCTTTTTTGCGGTCGCTAGTGTCATCAATGACCAGGACAATCGGTTGTCGCTGGATTTGCTCGAGAATCAGAGACAGACGTTGATAGCGTACTGCTTCTACCTGCCAAGGAGAGTGAGTCAGGAAATGGTGCAGCACCTGATCATTCGGCAAACCTACGGCTTTGGCAATGGCAGGTAAAGACTTGCGAGGCAGAGGAGCGAGCAAGCCGAGATGGAGAGCGGTAAACGCTTCAAAACTGCGGACATCGCTAAAGAGAGGTTGGTAGGCTCGGCAATAGTTATCGACAAAGCAAACTGTGGATTGAGGAAGACGAGGTTCAACCATCACAGGCACCTCAAGCAAGAGCATCTATTCTGATCTTACTCTCGCTAGAGTGATGGAAGAGGGATATAGCAATCGAGGGGAAGGTTAGGACAATTGTCTGAAGGCATTATCGATTGCTATATGTTCGAGACCTCATTTTGTTTCACAACAAACGGTGTCCGCAGGAAATGAGATCTGCCGAAATCAGGGCTTACTTGTCACATCTGGCTATTAAACGCAATGTGGTACCTTTGGCCCAAACTTTTGCCTTCTTGCTACTGCATCAACACTCGCTTTGTTAGCACTCTCATTACCTCACCAGGATTTACCATTGGCAGTGGTTTTGACCATTCGTGGGGGGCTGCGTAGCCCAATTGATGTTGGGTCAAGATGTAATCTTCAACAACGGTGGGAGAGCCGATCGCCAGCACTCGCAACAAGTGAGGATTGGCGGTATCGCGAAGATCAAGAAAAGGCTGTTCTGAACACATGGCTTTACACTCCAATCAGGTATGGGAAGGAAGCCCAAAACACGAAGCCACCCCATGTCATGACAGATGAGGTGGCTCTTTGGAGTGTAAAATCCAATAAGCCGCCAGACTGCGTTCTCAGTTTGGGGGTTAGTCTTCTGAGGGTGTTACGAGCACCTTCAGAGGACGCTTCAACAAATTTTAGGCCGAAAGTAAATTAGTTCCGAGCCTATCGCACTTGGAGAGATTTAGCAGGCGTAGAAAAAAGCTTACTCTTTATTTCCGCCTTCTAGTTCCTCATCACACCCACAAGATGGCACCGGATCGTATCCACCTGGATTGAACGGATGACAGCGCAAGATGCGGCGGATGGCTAGCCAAGTGCCGCGCAGGGGGCCAAATCGGACGATCGCATCCATTGCATACTGGGAGCAAGTGGGCTGAAATCGACAGGTTGGAGGAAACAGCGGGGAGATTAGCAGCCGATATCCCCGAATCAGGCCAATCAGGATGATTTTCATATTTTCATCATACCCAATCAATAGGGGGATCAAGGATTGAGGGAGAATTCAGCTCTGGCTGTTTGGGTGTGTGTGTAGCAGGTGCGCCAAAGCAGGGTAGTCAATTTTGGCGTTGTGTCGCTTGTCAACGGGAAGCTGCCGAACCACACGATATTGCTGGATTTTGGCCCAGGCGAGCGATCGCTTCAGAGAAGCCAGAGCCACCACTGGCGTTTTAGGATTGACCCACTCTACCACCAGCGTGCGCTGCCCCCGATCCAACACAAAGGCAGTTCGTTGCACTTGAGGG
>JBGTGR010000030.1:0-92794 GCA_041746655.1 Elainellales cyanobacterium
GTGAAGGGAGGATGGAAGGGTGAGAATTTTAGTTCTTTAGATGCACTGCGACAAAGAGTGAAGCAAGAACTGGAGGACCTCACACCTGAACAAGTGCAATCGTTAACGTCGTTTAATTTCATCTTGGATGCGCTCTTGCAAGCAGCGTTTTAAGAAGCCGCTATTCTGCTCTCCTTCATTTCAAATTGGTATTACTCATAAATTTGTATGTTCCTCTCTCCACAGTTACGATCTGGATTCAGATTAATTTCCTTCGGCAAATCAGTTGCACAAAGCTTAGCTTTATCGAATTGCGCTGCGTTTAAGCCTTTAGCTTCTTGTAAATTAGCATAATCGAGATAGCTATTATCAAAATTTGCGTCTTTGAGCAAAGCTCCAGTGAAATCAGCTTTTTGAAGATTTGCCCCTTCAAAATCAGCCCCCACAAGAAAAGCTTTTTGAAAGTTACCTTCCTGAAGGATAGCCCACTTGAAATTAGCTTTCCATAAAATAAGCCCATTTAAATCAATACGAAATAAATCTTCTCTACAAAGATTTATTCTTTCTAAATTATTCGTATCACCTACCAGGATTTTGTATTTTAGGAGTAAAGCAACCTCAGAATTCTGTTTGCACTCTTCAGCGGTGAGAATCAATTGTGTTAAGTTAAGGAGAACAATATGAGTAATAGTTAATGTTCCTATCATAGGAAAAATTAGGAAAAACAAAATGGCTTTCAGAAATCCCTGATGCCGCCTTTCTTGACTCACGTTAATAAACTCTGCTGCTAGACCCGACAAAGCAGTTTCAGAGTTGTCTTTATGGGCTTTCAGAAAATCCTTGGCATCACAGAGCGATCGCCCCCGCCATAAGTAATCCTTAGACTTTTTCCGATCCCTCCACTCGATCGCCGCTTCTTCAATTTTGCGTTTTTGGCGGAGGGTTTCCCAGTGTTCTTTTAGCCACTCTTGCAGTTCTTGCCAGTTACGGATGAGGGCTTCATGGGCGACTTCAAGTATTTCTATTTTCTGTGCATTGCAGGATGTGACTAAAATCCAAACGCCAGGACGGGCAAAGCGATCGATCACCTCTCGGACGAGTGCTTCACTGCTATCTCCTGTAATTAGTTCAGAAATGGCGGCCCGGCGACGGGTGCTTTTGTTGTCTTCATTGATTTGCACGAGCGATAGAAAAATACATCGAGCGACGCTCTGCTGTTCAGGGGTGAGGGAGTAATAGAGTCGTTTTGCCTCACTGGCTAGCGCTCCACCTACGCCGCCGATTTGTTCGAGGGTGTCCGCAGGTTCTACTCCATTGCGGAGCCCTTCCCAAATTTGAGTCAGAGCAAATTGTAGCAGCGGCAATGAGGATTCTCGTCCCTCGGTTTCACCAATTAGCCATTGCACGGTTGCTTTATCGAGGGTGTATCCGGCTCGTTTGGCGGGTTCTGTGATGGCGATCGCTAACTCTTCTGGCTGCATAATCGGCACTAAAAAGCCCTGAGAAGAAAAGAGTTTGTTGAGTTGTGGATGTTGTTGAGTGGCTCCTAAAAAGTCACTTCGCAGGGTCAAAATGATAGAGACTCGTTGGGCGCGATCGCTCGCCGCACACAATAAATTTTCTACAAAGGCATGACGCTTTGTTTCATCGGTACACAGCGTATAAATTTCCTCAAACTGATCAACTAATATGATCAGGGGTGAGTAATTAATATCAGGAAAGACATTTGCAATTCGGCGCAGCCCGTCAAACTCTTTCTCGCTATTGGGCCGAAGCAATTCTTCTTGAAACTCCCGTATTTTTCGGACGGGCATTGAATCACCATCAGGCGTCGTAATTCGAGCCAGGACGGTGGCTAATGCTTCTACAGGATGATTTCCAGGAGTTAACACCACCACACGAGCGCGATCGCATCCTGGTAATGGCTTTTTGCCCAGTTCTGGAATCAACCCTGCTCGCGCCAATGATGATTTGCCTGAACCGGATGGGCCATAAATCGGCAACACTCGAATCGTAGAGCGATCGCCATGGAGCTGCTGAAATCGTTGCCACAGTTGCTCGATTTGAATGGAGCGCCCGAAGAAGCGATCGCCATCCGTTTCGCGAAATGTGAGTAACCCTTGATAGGGATTTTTTCCTATTTCTACCGAAGGCGGTGCGGATTCTGGGGTTGCAGTCGTCGGAACTTGAGACAAGTAGACAGTAAGTTGCCCAACCGCAAAACCACCTACCATTTTGCCGATCGCTTGCCCTTGGTTGTGGTCTACTGTTTGGCGAATGGAGGTGCTGAGGTCGGGAATTGAAACCGATTCGGAGCCTAGAGAATCTGCCATTGCACATTGCACCCAATTCAGTTGTACTTAAAGCACCAAGGTGGTTACAGGTTAATGCCGCCTTGAACATTACCATCAATTCGACCGATCGCTTTTCCGCCCGTCATTTGCCCAATTACCTGCCCTTCATTGTTCGCAACTGTTTGAGTAATTTGAACCCCCGCTGTCGTGGAAGGTCTTTCTTGCATGATTTGGGCGATCGCCTCTGCCAGATCTGGATTCTCCTTCAACAGTGCTTCCAACTCTTCTTGAAAGACCGCCTTACGAGCCTCACTTTCAGGTTTTGCAGCCAACTGTTCTGCTGCAATCCTGGCATCCTCTTTTGCTTCTAACTTGGGGTGTAGCTTGTCCCAAATTTTCTTGGCCGTCTCCCAAGTATCGGTGCCAATTTTGCTACCCGCACTCTCGGCGGCCTTCTCACCTAACTTCATCAAAAACGGCAAGCAAGAACTCAGAAGAGATGTCAGCGCTATGATATCCATCTTGTCCCCAATTCACTTGGGCAGGGAAAACTTCCTTGATCATACCAACTGCTTTACTGCCATACATAAAGATTTAGTATAGATAGATACTTGAAGTTGCCTGCCTGAAATTGGACTTTAATCATCTTGTTGACTAGAGCCCAGAAGCTATGAATGGAGCGCTAGTTTACGGAAATTAAAACGCCAAGATTGGAGTGGACAGATTGCAGAAGTGCATCCTGGCTCGATCCGGGATTATACGGATCAACGATGATGTGAGAGTCATCACAATATTTGCCCCCAAGCCTGTGCGGATGCTGGCATTTCCAGGAGTGAAAATTTGGCTGAGCGATCGCTACCCCATTTCTCCGCACCACTAGGCAGGGCTTACTCAACACGCTACCTCTCTAAAGGGAGAACAAGTCCTGTGGTTCTGCACCAAATTATTTCGAGGCCCTTAAACTTAGGGCTACTGAGCTTGATGGCTGGGTTGTTGGCCTGCACCAATCTCCCTGCTGATCCCACATCGCCAACTCCTCAGCCACCCACTGACCCCGTTTCCACCGAAGTGCCTGCTCAGCCACCGCTTACCGCAGAGCAACTCATTCAGGCTGAAGCTGACCTACAGGAGCAAATCCAAGTCAGTTTAGACCTGTTGGGCGTTGGAGCGACCATCATTCCGACTGTTTCAGAAGAAGTGAGTGCCTATCGCCAAGCTTGGGCAGAGTTGCAGCCTGAGGTTGCGCCTTTTTTAGGTAGCTGGACCCACTTGAATGATTTGCAGCCCGATCAGCTGGTGGTGTTTCCTTCGGCGATCGCCAATCAAGTTTGCGTTGTAGACCATCAGGCCCGCTACCAGTATGAGTTGCCCCTCGACGCCACCGAGTTTTCACGCGTCACCACTGCACCTGCCGATGAGATGTCAATCTTTTCATCCATCAAAATGAGAGTTGTGGAGGTCAAGGACGGGCAAGCCCAAACGGATCGTCTACAGTTCCACGAAGACCTCATGCAACCCATCACCGCCAATTGGGCTCCGATCTCCTTTGAGTTTCTGGGTGTTGTCGCTTCACCCGGTCAAGTTGGGCTGTATGCATCTGTCGCGCCCCCCACAGTGAATGCAGACTGGCCTGCTGAAATCGCTGCTCAGCTTGCGGAGCAACAATGTCAGACAGATTTACCTGAGTAATCTGAGCCTGAGGCTGAATCTGAGGCTGAGCCTGCGTCTATGCCGACTGTTGCACCTCGTTGAGATGAGCTTGCAGCAGTCCGGCGACGACAGCGGGGAGTTCTAGATGGGGCAGCACACCAACGTTAGGGATTTCTTCAAATCGCCGTACCACCTTGAGGTTGAGGCTGGCCAACCGTCGCCCAATGGCAGGACTGCCAAACCGAGATTGTTCTCCCCACACCATCATGGTTGGCACGCTCAGGCGGCTCATAAACAGGGACAAATCAAAGCAGAGATTGCCTTTGAGAGAGGCCAATGCCGCATATTCTGCATTGCGCTGGAGGGCAGAAGCCAGATAGGCATCGACTGTTTCGTTGGTGAGGCGGGTTGCATCGGCAAACAGCACCTGTTCTAAAAAGCTACGAACCGCCACTAGGTTGGCCGCACCCAATGAGTAGAGCAGGCGGTCGAGGAAGGGAGAGCCTGCTAGCTGAGCCGCTATGCCCCGACCATAGTCTTCTCCAAAGTCGGCATATCCAGAGGGCGAAACCAAAAACAGTGATCGAAACAGCTCTGGCCGCTGGATGGCTAGCCGAATTGTCAGCCCTGCTGTCAGGGAAGAGGCCACCACGGTTGCGGGCGAGGGGGCCAATTGCTCCAAAATTTCAGCCAACATCTTGAGATAATCTGTAATCCGGTAATCGCAGGGTGGGTGGGTCGATTGTCCCCAGCCAATCAGATCTGGTGCAATCACGTTATAGTCTGCCGCAAACGCCGGATACACCTTGGACCACTCATAGGCAGAAGACCCGCCCCCCAAACTGTGAAGAAAGATGAGGGGAGAAAAATGTTGTGCGGTGTCGTCACTTCGCCAAAGTGCTCCAATTGGCTTATAGTAAGCCAGCGTTCCGAGAGAAACTGCAACAGCCCGCTGTCCAAAACCGGGCGGTTGAAACTGTAGCATAGTGTCTTCCTTTGATTCGACTGACTTGCAAGAAGGAACTCATTGAGGCGATCGCCCCTCCTACCTTTGATCCACTCGCTCTTAACCTATCTTAAGCAGTGGCTTGGATTAAGGTAGACTTCCTTCCAGCTTGATCGTATCGATTTCAGCGCCCACTGTCCGGCTTTCCTAGTCGGGTTTCCTAGTCGGGTTTCCTACTTAGATTCACTACTCAGATTTACTACTTGGATTCACCACCATGTCATTTTGCGACTCTGGCGATCGCCCCACGTCTACCTTTTTCCCCTTGGTCAAGGCTCTGTAATGCAGCGACAACAGCAGATTATGGCATTTTGGCAGCAGGCGATCGCCGTCACCCACCGGATTTTACTTGAGCTATTTCGTCGTCGAGGCTATCTGGTGTGCTGGAGCCTGTTTCCTGTCTTTGTCCTGATGCTCAACGGCACCATTTTGGCCGAAGGCACCCCCCTCTCTAGCGTCGAAGCCTTTGAACTTGCCGCTCCCCTCACCCTGATTGGCGCAGCTCTTTTCTTTAGCTGTTTTGGCGGCACCCTCGCCACCGTCGTCTGCGAACGCGAACAGCGCACCCTCCGCCGCTTATTCCTTTCCCCCCTCAACGGCAACTCCTACTTTTGCGGCATTTTACTGGCCCATAGCGTCATTGGGATTGGGCAGGCGATCGCCATTTACACCATTGCCGCCTTTCTGGGAGCCCGATTCAACGGATCGCCCCTCCTCGGCGCACTGATCGTTCTCCTCAGCATCATTGCCTACACAGGCTCAGGCTTCATCTTGGGCACCCAATTTGCCTGTCGTACCGAAGATGTCAACGAACTGATTTCTACCATCGGTGTCCCCACGCTTATTTTGGGTGGAGCCTTTCTCCCCACCAGTTTTTTCCCGCCCCTCCTCCTAGACCTAGCCCAATTTAACCCCGTCTACCACATGGGCGAAGCCCTCACCAACGTCTCTGCCAATGGTGCTACCCTCACCGAAATCCTCCCCCACCTCCGTTTCCTCACCCTCTTCGCGACCCTCACCTTGAGTGGAGGATGGTTTTCTTATCGAAACATGCTGCGAGGAGAGAGGCAGATCTAAGAGGTGAGGAATGAGAAGTGAGAAGTGAGGAATGAGGGGTGAGAGGTAGATTAAGCTCCCATGCCGGAATACTGCTTCAATCCTTTCCGCCACAACCAACGATTGAGCCCAAAGAAAAGGAGGGTCCAGGCGGCGATCGCCCCCAATCCCTGCACCCAATTCACTGGAAACCCTACCAAAATGCTGGCCGGAAAATCAATCAAATAAGGAAATGGCGTCCACAGCACCACCTGCCGCACAACGGGCGGAAACACCTCTAGTGGGGCAATAATCCCCGACAAAAATAGATAAAACAAAAACCAAAACTGCTCAATCGCGCTGGCTCGCTCTGTCCAAAAAGACAGCATTGCCAGCGTATATTGCATCAAAAACCGTAGTGCAAACGCCAACGTCACCACCAGTAAAAACAGCAGCAGTGCTCCTATATCGGGTAGCCAAACTGCATCTGGATACAGCAGGAAAAATAGCGCCACCAACCCCAACGCAAACGGCAAGCGGGCAAACCGTTCGGCAAAATGAGACGCAAAATAATGCCAACCTGGATCTAGCGGCAGCAGCAGCCGAAACGAGAGCTTTCCCTCCAGCACCTCCCGCTCAAACTCCCAGATCACCCACACCGCCGTAAACTGGCGCACTAAAAAGACTGCCAAGAAATAGCGGACGAAATCGACT
This sequence comes from Elainellales cyanobacterium, assembly GCA_041746655.1. Lineage (GTDB taxonomy): Bacteria > Cyanobacteriota > Cyanobacteriia > Elainellales > Elainellaceae > JBGTGR01. The sequence goes on from JBGTGR010000030.1 coordinate 6,679, forward strand.
GGAGACAGACCAAACTGCCCCTCTTGAGCCGCCTGCACCCAAACCCCCATCAAAATTAGCGGCAACGTGCCTGACAGCATCCACAGCAGCAGCTCGGCCCGATACTCTAGCATGTAGGCGTAGTAGACCGAAGTCAGTGTTGTCGCGGTGCGAATGGCCCGACGCACTGGACTCCTCATGACACCGCTCCTGCCTTAAACACTCGGCCAATCACTTCTTCTACAGGTGGATCTGTCACTGTCATATCCACCACTTTGAGATTGGCCAAAATCCGAGAAACGGTCTGCGTCAAGGCATCCCGACGCACAATGAAGCGGACCATGCAGCCCTCTACGCCCTCTAGCTCTCCGTAGGTCTGCAATTCTTCTACCGCGCAACCCTCTGCTAGCTCTACTTTGACTTCGCGATAGGGCGCAAACTGTTCTAGGAGCTGATCCAGACTGCCGTCATAGATCATCTGTCCTGCATAGATCAGCATCACTCGCTGACAGAGGGCCGTAATGTCGGCCATGTAGTGACTGGTGAGCAACACGGTGGCTTGGTAGCGCTGGTTATACTCCCGCAAAAAATCTCGCACGCTGACCTGGGCATTGACATCTAGCCCCAGGGTTGGTTCATCCAAAAACAAGACTTTGGGGCGGTGCAGCAATGCCGCTAGCAGTTCGGCCTTCATCCGTTCGCCCAGAGACAGCTTTCGCACTGGCTGGTTGAGCTTGTCTTCCAGCGCCAACATGTCAACCAGTTCGCCAACCCGGCCCTTAAACTCTTTGTCGGAGATGCCGTAGACTGCCGCATTGATTCGTAGTGAATCCAGCGTGGGCAAATCCCAGATTAGTTGCTGCTTTTGGCCCATCACCAGTGTAATTTTCTGCAAGAAGGATTCTTCGCGGCTAAAGGGGGTATGTCCGGCCACGGTCACTCGCCCTCCTGAAGGGTGAATCAGGCCCGTCAGCATTTTTAGAGTAGTTGTTTTGCCTGCCCCATTTGGCCCCAAGAATCCGACGACTTCTCCTGGCTCAATCTGAAACGAAACATCTCGGACGGCTTCTACATGGCGATATTGCCGACGGAAAAAGTGGCCGATGGTGCCTTTCAATCCCGGTTCTTTGACCGCAACCGGATAGACCTTTTTTAGATTTTCAACGGTGATCATCGACATAGCTCAATCGCCTGAATCGGGTGGTAGAGCGTATCACGCTGTTGGGCCGGTCGTCCGAGGGAGGCGATCGCCCCTTGCAGAGTCTCAACTTCCATACAGGTTCCCCCTTTGGCTCCTGCCATTGTGGTGATGTGTTCCTCCATGAGGGTGCCACCAATATCATTGCAGCCCCAAGTTAAAGCTTCCGTCGCGCCGTCCAGCCCCAGCTTTACCCAACTGGGTTGATGATTGGCAATCCAGTTGCCCAGGAAGATGCGAGCTACCGCCATCAATAACAGCGCATCTGACAAGCTGGGCTGATCGCGTCCAACCCGTTTCCGGAGGGGTTTGGGAGCTTCTTGCCCCACAAAGGGCAGCAGGATAAATTCGGTGATGCCGCGATCGCCCCGTTCGGCTGCTTTTTGCTGAAGCGATCGCAACAATTCCAAATGCCGCATTTGCTGCTCCGGTGTTTCGATGTGGCCTGAGAGCATCGTGCTGGTTGTCGGCATTCCCAAGCGATGGGCCGTTTCGACAATTTCTAGCCAAACTGCCGTATTGATTTTTTCAGGGCAGAGAATCCGGCGCACCTCGTCTACCAACACTTCTGCGGCGGTTCCCGGCATCGAACCGACACCAGACTCTTGCAGCGCTGCGATCACTTCGGCATAGCTGAGGCTATCTTCTCGCGCAATAAACTGCACCTCCTGGGGCGAAAAAGCATGAAGATGCAAGTCTGGAAACGCATCTTTAATCGTGCAAACCACCTGCTGGTAGTAGGCCAATGATGAGCCGTTTAGCTTTGCCCCAACATGTAGGCCGCCCTGCATACAGATTTCTGTTGCCCCCCGCTGGACGGCATCCGTTGTTTTTGACAGAATGGTGGCTTCATCTAGCCAGTAGGCTTCTGACTCTCCTTCATCGCGACGAAACGCACAAAAGCTACAGTGCTGCTCACAGATGTTGGTGAAGTTGATATTGCGGTTGATGATATACGTCACCGTCTCGCCGGCTTGTCGCTGACGAAGTTGGTCGGCGGTTTGCTGAATGGCCGCGATCGCCCCTGGTTCAGTCTGCCTCAGAAGCATTGCGCCTTCTGCCTCGGTCAGATCTGCTCCAGCTAAAGCCCGCTCGAGAATCTGCTCAATAGTCTGCTCAATAGTTTGAATAGTCACAGCGGCTGATTAATAAAGTCTTTTCCCCAATTGTGACAGGCAATTTCGAGAAGGGAGCAACCCGAGGAGACGAGTCAGGACTTGCGGCGGTTGGTCAGACGGTTGATCGCCTCTTGTAGGCGCGATCGCAACTGTTGGGCTTTTTGGTAAGCGAGCGATCGCCGCTGTAAAGATTCTTTCTGCTCTGTCCAAGGCTGCTCAAGCGGTTGAATGAAATATCGCAGTCGCGTTCTGGCTGTCCACACCCCCATTGAGGGAAACAATAGGAACACAAACAGCAGCGGCGAAACTGGAAAAATCGGCAGATTGACCCACTGCGCCATCTTCTTGAGATTGAAGGCCCAAGGATGCAGGTACTCATTGCCGAGGCAAATGACAGGCAGGATGGGGACTTGGTGGCGATCGCTCACCCGCACAAAGCTCGGATCAAATGTGGCTAACTGGTGTCGCTGTTGCCACCCTTTCTCTAGTCCTCGCCAGCTTTCGGGGGCATAGAGCAAAATCCGCTGAGAGGAAGTTTCAAAGGCAGACTCAAAGCTTTCTCGCTCGGCTCGCAGACCACCCATCGTGTCTAACCAACCGGGTGGTAGCCACCAGTTGAGCCAAGGATGATCAAAGAAAATGGTGTGGGCTAGTGGTTGCACAAACCATCCTTGTCGTTGGCTCAACAGCACACCCAACCCCAAAAAATCCCAGGGAAAGCACATCCCCGCATGGTTCATCACAATCAACAAAGGCCCAGAATCGGGCACATGCTCAGGGTGATGTAGCTCTGCGCGAAAGTAGCGCTGCAAAATCGGCAGCAGGATCTCCTGGCGAAACTGTTGCTGATAGGTTGGATCGACCTGGCTGACTTGCTGCCGAGGACTTCGACAGCCCAATCGCAACCAGCGAATTAGCATCGCCAGATAGAAACCGCCTGGAATCAGAAATAGTAGATATTCTGGCCAAATCCAGCCATCTGGATCGTCGTGATAGTGCTGCCAGTGGCGATTGAAGAGAATCAGCCAACCCGGTGGATACCAGAGGCAAAACCCATCAAACCAGCCAAACTTGTAGGGGCCTGAGGTTTGCTCGGAGGGTGTTTGCTCGGGGGGGCGATCGCCCGTCCAGTCCCCAGAATTTGCGTTGACCTTTCCTTTGGCCTCCGTCTGTTTCTTTTCCACCAGCGCCATAGGATACCAGGTAGACCGTACTCTCTGGTATCCCACAAATCACGCGACTTCCACTTCTGTCAGAAGGTCAGTTTATCCGCCGTTGCCATTCCCCACTTTAGCTAGGACTTGCTCGGTGATTTTCTCAGGCACTTCTTGAAGGTGATCAAACTGCCAGCGGAATGTGCCCACACCCATGGTGAGCGATCGCAGTTCCACAATCAGGTTGTGCATTTCGGCCTGAGGCAGATAGGCAGAGACTTCATCCCATCCTCGCCAGTTGTCTTTAGCGGTATAGCCCAAAATTTGCCCCCGACGGGTGCTGAGCAGCCGCAGCACGTTAGACGTAAACTCGTTGGGAACCGAAATTGCTACAGATAAAATCGGCTCTAGCAGACTAGGTTGGCATTGCGTCAATCCTTCCTGCATGGCAATTCGAGCGGCCTGTTTGAAGGCCTGCTCAGAGCTATCAACCGCGTGATAGGAGCCATTTGTGAGGGTGACTGACAAATCGACGACCGGAAAGCCTAGAGGACCATGCGCCAGATATTCCCGCACGCCTGTTTCAACGCCAGGAATATATTGACGAGGCACCACCCCTCCCACGATCTTCTCCTCAAAGCTAAAGCCTTCCCCTCGGCTCAACGGCTGGATGTCTAGATAGACATCGCCAAACTGGCCATGACCTCCCGTTTGTCGCTTATAGCGTCCATGTACTGCGTTAGCAGGCCGACGAATCGTTTCTTTGTAAGGGACCTGCGGCAGGTGAGTCGTCATGGCCAGGTTGTACTTGCGGTGCAGGCGATCAAGCGCAATCTGCAAATGGATTTCTCCCTGTCCCCACAAAATGATTTCGTGCGTATCGCCATGCTGTTCCCACCGCAGCGACGGATCTTCTTCCATCAGCTTATGCAGCGCGGCACTCAGCTTGACTTCATCACTACGCTTTTCGGGTGTCAAAGCCAGCGCATAAACTGGATCAAGCCGTTCTGCTTTAGGAAGCTCGGTGGCGAGCTGAGCATCTGAACTGAGGGTATCTCCAGTTTGGGCCGAATCGAGACGAGCTAAGGCAACAATATCTCCAGCCTGGGCTTCATTTAAGCTTTGCAGTTGCTGGCCTTGAAGCCGATAGAGACCTCCGATGCGCGCACCGTTGAGGGTGGAGCCATCTGCCATGCTGCCTTGCCACACCCGAACCAGCGAGAGCTTGCCACCTTGCGGCGTGAAATAGGTTTTGAGCACTTGCGCGAGGGGCGTATGGGCATCGAGGGTAATGCCGCGTCGCTCAGCGGTTTCAAACGGTTCGGGGGCTTCTCGCACCAGGGCATCCAGGAGAGGCCGCACGCCATAGTCTTGGTTGGCCATTCCGATCAGAACCGGGACGATCAAATCTGCGCCCAATTCCATCTTCAGATCTTGCCAGATTTCTTCTTGAGGCGGGTCGATTTCTTCTAGCAATTCTTCGAGGAGATGGTCGTCAAAGTCGGCCAGGGTTTCCAGCAGTTCTGCCCGAGCGGCATGTTCTTGATCTTTGAGGTTGTCTGGTAATGGGACTGGATCGGCAGGCGCTCCGGGGTGATAGTGGTAAGCCTGTTCGGTGACGAGATCGATAAAGCCTGTCGTGTTTTCGCCTTGGCCAATTGGATATTGGTGCAGAACGAGAGGACGGGTCGAAACGGATTTTAAGGCTTGCAGAATGTCAGCAAAGTTGGAATGAGCCTTGTCAATTTTGTTGATGAAAACGAGGTGGGGAATTTCCCAGTTGTCTAAAAACTGAAAGAGCGGCGTGAGGGAGAGGACGCGATCGCAGTCGGGTTCACACACGACAACAGCGGCATCAACTCCGATTAGGGCGTTGTAACCTTCCTGAGCAAGTTCAACGGAACCCGGGCAGTCGAGAAATGTAAAACGAATGCCGCCGTACTCAGTACAGGCGGCATTAATTTCTACACTCATTTGGCGATCGCGGGCTTCTGGGGTGCCGTCTCCTACGGCATTGCCATCTACCACATTCCCCTTACGAGAAATCGCACCTGTGACAGATAACAAACTTTCCAACAGAGTTGTTTTACCACTGAGATATGGACCCACAATCGCCACGTTTCGTGAGCCCGACAAAACTTTCTCGTTCATAGGATGCTCGCTCCCATATTTTTCAAGAAATGACAAAAAGTTGGTATCAAAACCATTCCAGACATCACGCCTGAATGGCTTCTAGTGAAGCGCTTCCAACTTCTTTCTCTAAGATTAACTTGTCCATAACCTGATGAATGAGGATGGTTATGAAAATTTAAGTCACTAACCAAACAATGCAATCCACAGCGGGATGGTTAACAATAAGCCTACTGTGGTGAGCGCAATGCTGCTGGCAATCAGGTCGCGATCCAGGTCATATTCTTCTGCCAAGATGAGTCCGGCAAAGGCGGTGGGCATTCCCGACATAAGGACGAGGGCGAGGCTGGCAGGGGTGGGTAGGCCAAGAAGAATGGTAGTCAAACCGATTAGGCCCGGGATGACTAAGATTTTGAGAATGGTGGGAATGAAGGCTAGCTTTAAGCTTTTCCAGCCTTGGAGTTGGCTAAGACGCATTCCCATGAGCAGGAGGGCTGCCGGAATGATGAACCAGATGGCATTGTGTAGTCCGGTTTCAACGACGGGGGGAAGCCAGCAAGAGCGGGTTAGGGAGCCCAGGATGAAGGCCCAAAGGGATGGGACGGTCAGGACGTCTCGAAACTGCATCCACCAGCGGTTGTCTTGCTGAGGACGGCCAAAGTAGCTGGACAGGAAAACGCCGAGGCCGTAGGTGCCAACAATGTTGTGGGTGACGCTATAGAAGACGATCCAGCCCAGGTAGCGATCGCTTACTAAGGCAGGGGCGATCGCTAGTCCGACAAATCCAGTGTTGCCCAGCATGGAAGACAAAATAAAGCTGCCCTGGCGGGCGCGGCTTTGCCAAAGGTGAGAGGGATCAATGTTGGGCTCTGCCTCTAGGAGCGGGTCGCTCAAAGTAAGATCTGGAGAGACAACCTCAATGGGGCTCTGCTGTCTGCACAAAATTTGGAGGGCGATCGCTCCCAGGCTCAGACCCAGCAACAACCCAGCGATAGTAAAGATTGGCGCAAGACCAACCTGATCAGAAAAGTCGGTCTGTCTTGCCAGGGTAAAAATTTCTAGCGGAATCCCCACCCAATATAGACTGCGCCCCAGCAGCCGGGGAAACGTATCTGGCAGGAAACGCAGCAGCAGCAACCCTAGCCCCGGCCAAAAAATCAGGGGAAGATAAGCATGAAATAAAATATCCGTCATGGTTGCGCTAGAGCACCGTCATTTCGCGAATCCGCCACTGACCCTCCTGACGAATCAAGTCATAACGAACCCGCAGATCGCTGCTGTAAGACTCGCTCACATTCTCTTGACCAGCCGCATCAAAGAAGCGCGCTGTTTCGCTCACATTAGCCTCAATCTGAGCCTGCTCAGACGTCTCTCCTGCGGACACCACCGAAACATCGCCAATCCGATGCTCATACTGTGCGTGGGCCTCATTTCGTTGAGCGGCTTGCGACCAACCCCGCCACTGAGACAGCGCAGGGTCCGTCAAAATGTTGGGTAACTGGTCAGCCTGATGCTCAGGCCCCATGGCTTGCGCTTTGGTAGAAAGCCAGGTTTGAATCAGTGCCCGAGCATTCTCTTCGGTGAGGGGGCCAGTTGCAGCCGTGGCCGACTCTGGCGTAGCCGTCGGATCGGGAATGGCAATCGGAGGCTGATCGAGCTGAATCTGCAGTTGTTCGCCCTGAAGGACAGGTCCAGACATGGAGCGAGACAGCCAGCCATAGGCGCGGCTCACCACAAAAGCCAAAGCTCCTAGGCTGAGCAGTCCCAGCAGAGCCACCAATAGAAGCCGACCAATCTTAGGTGCATTCCGGCCCGTAGTGGCGCGATGAGGCGGAGCTAAAGGCGTATCCGCCACTCGCATTCCCGGCCCAGATCGATCCGTCGCTTGGGGATGCGGACCTCGCGTGGCGGCATCCGCACTTGCCAACCGTCCTTCCGGAGAGAGTTGCGAAATGCGGGCAGCTGTCGGCAGAGTTGATACTCCGTTGGTTGCATTCTTCGTTGCATTCTGGGAGGAGCCATTCGGAGTAGTATATCCCCCCACTGCATCGACGGTAGCCGTTGCCGCAGCTGGCGCAACCCTGGCAGCGCTCACACCAGGACTTCGGGGCTCTGGAGTAGAATTGATCTCTCGCACCGAGCCTCGTACAGGCTGGGCTGCACCAGGTTGAGGGGCGATCGCCGTAGATTGCACAACTGACCATTGGTTAGAGGCTTCTGGCTCGTTGGGCAACTCTTCCAGATAAGCCTGAACCTGCTCATCAGCAAAGTATTCTTTGAGAGAAGCTTGCTGATGAGCCAGATCCCGAAAATGAGGGAAAACCTCATTCTGGAGCCAACTTTCTCCATACAGACAAAGTCCGGGCAACAAATCTGGAGCCCCCTGAGAATGCTCACGAATAAACGCCAGCGAGTCATATTCATGGCTCAGCTCTAGTGCCCGACTCGCCTCCTCGGTTTGGCCCAACAGCAGCGCGCAGACCGCCTGCTCTAGATGGACATCCTGCCGAGCCCCCAACCGGATCAGCATCAGCTTGGCGCGGCGAATTAGGGCAGGCTGACGCTGGGCAAACCCTCGCGCAATCAGCGCATACACGGCCAAATAGGTGGCCACTGCTGAGGGGCGGCGCGCTTCTCGCTCAAATAATACTTGCTGTTCTTCGGCGGTGAGATAGTCGCGGAGCTGCTGAATAAACCGTAGAAAATCATCAACGTTGAGCCCCGACTGGTCATCCCCTGTTCCGTCAATGCCACCTCGGTCCTGAAGCATGTCTTCTAACAGACTCAGCCCCTGACGACGCTCTGCCGCATTGCCGATGGGCAGTGCCAGCAGTTCTAGGATGCGGTAGGGGCGCAATTTATATAGATCCGCCTGCATTTCACCTCTCAAGCTGGCAAATAGACCCTCTCGCAGTAGCAGCTCTTGTCCCGTTTCTAAAGATTCTGCTGCATTCTCGTACTGCCCTTGCTGCCATTGCTCGCGTCCCAATTCTAGGCAGGCGAGGGCAATGGTAATGACAATGTCCGCCAAAACGATGTCTGGCTCTCCAAATCGGCCATTTTTTAAGCTAACGCTGCCGCTACTTAGGTAAGGGCGACCCAGCTTTAGAACCAGCTCATACTCTCCTAGCTCCAGCAAAATCAACAGCGCACCCACCAGCTGCTGAGTCTGAATCTCGATGCTGGGCGTATAGGGATCTGGGGCCGCATCTGCAGCATCAGCTAGCGTTGAAGCTGCACTCATTGCAGGCGATTCGGACAACCGTTCTGGCTCTAAGTCATAAGACTTGGCCAGAAAGCCAGCATCGTATGTCTGCCGCTGGTCAGGATTAGAGAGAATCTCATATGCTTCGTCTAGCAGCTGTTTGCGGGCGGCGATCGCAGCCTCAGAATATTCGCGCCGGGGAAGTTGCAAGGTGCGATCGCGATGAGCCTGCTGCAACTGTTCAGCAGTTGCCTGAATCGGCAAACCCAAAATTCGATAATAATCGAGCGGAATTCTCACGGTCCACTTCCCCAGCAAAGAGCAACTCAACCAGCCCAGATAGAGACATACTACCCATCACACCATCAAAATAGCGCCATTACGACCCTGTCTTGATCATAACGGGCAATATTTTGATGAAATTTACTCCTCAGCATAGTCAAAAACCTGCTGAATTAACATAGTTTTTGATAATTTACAGAGATCATCAAAGTTTTGAATAACTTACCAGAGATCTTCCCAAACATGTAGATTTGTCACGAAAACCCTGATACCATTTGGGACTGCAATTCGATCAGGTTCCCACATTTTGACTCACTTCTGCTGTGACAGCTCACGGTGAAGACTCAGAATGTAAGGGCTGAATGTAATGGTCAGTGCATCGATCCCTAATGTAGGCTCAAGCCCTATCAAGGCTAAAGATAGTGATGACCCGAAAGTATGCTGTGACTCAGATATTCCTAGGGTAGCTCCTTTAAACTTAGACAAGATAGGAATCGAGTTAGGAATCGAGTATAGAAGAAGATTGCTCAACTGGGCACCCAGCTAGGTTATTTTGTTGAATAGAAACGAGTGCGCTATTGCTGCGAGGACACTGCAAATCAATGGTTCAGGAACGAGTACTCCCCACCTTCCCCACTACGTCAGCTTCTATTACGCGAGAAGAAGGGCTGACGCTGTATGAAGACATGACGCTGGGACGCTTTTTCGAAGACAAATGCGCCGAAATGTACTATCGGGGCAAGATGTTTGGCTTTGTTCACCTTTACAACGGTCAAGAAGCCGTTTCTAGCGGGGTGATCAAGGCGATGCGTTCAGATGATTTTGTCTGCAGTACCTATCGGGATCACGTTCATGCACTGAGTGCAGGCGTTCCAGCTCGTGAAGTCATGGCTGAGCTGTTTGGCAAAGCTACGGGCTGCAGCAAGGGGCGAGGTGGCTCTATGCACCTGTTTTCTGCTGAGCACAATCTGCTCGGTGGATTTGCATTTGTGGCTGAGGGGATTCCGGTTGCGGCAGGAGCGGCTCTCCAGACTCGCTACCGTCGAGAAGTCATGGGCGATCCCAATGCCGATCAAGTGACAGCCTGCTTTTTTGGCGATGGCGCTAGCAACAACGGCCAGTTCTTTGAATGTTTGAACATGGCTGCCCTCTGGGATTTGCCGATTATCTTTGTGGTGGAAAACAACAAGTGGGCGATCGGTATGGCCCACGACCGGGCGACCTCCCAACCGGAAATCTATAAGAAAGCCAATGCCTTTGGCATGGTCGGCGTTGAGGTGGATGGCATGGACATCTTAGCGGTGCAAGCGGTCGCTAAAGAGGCCGTTGCCCGGGCCCGCGCAGGTGAAGGCCCAACGTTAATTGAGGCGCTGACTTACCGCTTCCGGGGCCACTCTTTGGCTGATCCCGATGAGATGCGTTCGAAGGACGAGAAAGAAGTTTGGTTTGCTCGCGATCCCATCAAACGGTTGGCTGCCTATCTTACCGAACAAAATTTGGTGTCTCAGGACGAACTAACCGAGATTGAGCGGAGAATTCAGGCGACGATTGAGGATGCTGTCAAATTTGCTCAAGACAGCCCTGAGCCTGATCCCAAAGATCTTTATCGCTATGTCTTTGCCGAAGACGAGTAGATTGGGAGGAAAGAAGAGCGCCTGAGATTGCTGAAATCTAGGCAAGGAGCAGGTCATGCCAGACTCAATCATGTACGAGGGCAATCACTTCGTATTGCTGGAAACGAATCAACCTGAACAGTTGTTGGCTGCGGATGAGCTGCTCGCAAGGCTAAAGGCCGTTTTAGCAGAGCATCAAGACGACTTGCCTAGAGATCTCCAGACCCTAGACTCGCTAGATGCCCAGGCTGAGTATCTGATGGAGACATCTTGTGAGTTTGATCTGGGGCCGGGGCAGTTTTTGCAGTGGTACGTTGTTCGGTTAGAAAAATAGCGCCTGTTCTGAAGGCGATCGCCCATTGCCCTAACCCAGAGCAATGGGATTTTTTGTAACCGCTTTCTCCACGCGCTGTTGGGCAGCAAAGGGGAGAGTGTTCAAGCTACGGATTGGCTCTCAGAACTAGCAGCAGAGGCGTTTGGGGCGGCGATTAGCGCCAGTTCGATGCGATCTTCTGCGGGTTGGGCCACTTCTACCTGGATGCCGGGACCAAAAAAGCGCTCGATCTTCTCCTGCTTTTTCTGCCATGCCTCTAGATCAAACCAGTGGGACTGAAATTCTAAAATTAAGGCGTAACGACCTTCCCAGTCTGCTTCGCGGAGACCGTCCAAGGTAGGTCGCTCTTCGTCGGAAGGGCTTAGTCCTAGTCTAGTGAGGGAGGTGTCTAAATGGACTTCCTGCCCATAACGAAAACGGGTGACATCCTTGCGGATTTGATTTTGAGTTTCTGTAGCCTGTGCTTTGCGTAGGGCTAGAACAGTAGGCTCTGTAGGCTGAGAAATTGGCACAGGACGCAGTTCGGCGGCTTTGAGGGCCAGCCCTCCTAGCAAAATCGGAATACCATAAAAAAAGCCCACCAGATTGAGGGTGGCATTCTCAGAAAAGTAAGCAGCAAATCCGACCACTGTCAGGATACTGCCCACTGTCAGTCCCAGCGATCCTAGAGAAGTTTGACGTAACATGCTAATAGTTCTGGTCCTTGCAAGTTCTTGAGGCGATATACCTTAATGATTATTAAGCATCATTGCCTCAGAAAGGGGAAAGCCCCAGACCTGAACAATTGTCTCAGATAAATGCTATGGAGGTTCCGCCTATGATAGATCCCAACGTCCTTCGCGAACGCATCGGCCTAGTTGAAGCGAAGCGTGAGTCCTTGCTACGACTGCTTGAGCAGCCTAACTTAGGCACCCTCAGAATTGACGTTAATCAGGCATTAGAAGAGATTGATGACCTGTTGGATGAGTTTAAACGCACCTTCCCCGACAATGAGGTAAATTAATCTCTTCACGCCTACAGATGTAGAATTGCGCGGCGGGAGTGTCACTGTTGAGGTTGCACTCCACGCTGGATGGCGATCGCAAGTGAGCAGGTTCAGGGATGCAGCTTTGAAGAGACCTCAGGAGGGGCGACTGTAGCTTTGTCGTTGTCCCAACTGAGTCACCGTCTCAATCAACTCCTGAATGGGTACTTCTTTTTTGCACAGTGCGTCAATCTGTGCCGTTTGTACCATGACCTCAACCTGAGGATCGTTGACCGAAGAGTAGGCAATAATCTGAGTCTGAGGATATTTTTGCTTGATGTAGGCTGACGCGCTCAAGCCGTCCATCACTGGCATTTGCAGGTCCAGAATGACAACGTCAGGTTGATGTTCATCAACCAAATCGACAGCTTCCTGGCCGTTGCCAGCCAAACCGACTAATTCGATATGGTCTTGTCTTTTGAGCGCTAGCTTTAAGCTGAACCGAATTAGCTCATGATCATCAACGACAAGAACCCGGATCGGGGAATGTTTGTAAGACAGCATTACCACAACTGAACTGAGAAACAACTATATGATCGCCTGTGCTGCTAGTGTAAGAGCAGTCAAATTAGAAGACCTCTACCGTTTGAGTGAATTTGGGATGAGAAGGAAGTTCTTTCCTCTTCATAAAACCTTTATTTAGCAGTAAGTAATTCTGAGTAGGTAGAAGGCTCAAAGACTTACCTAGAAGGGGCGATCGCCTGTACCCCAACCTTATTTATTCAACATCTCAACAGAAAATTATTCACAATTTGATGCTAAATTTTGACGCTAAATATTTGAGCTAGTTGGACCCGTTTAATTAGTACTTAGAATTGTCAAAAAGAGGAGTTGCAGGCTTATTTTCTGCTCTCGATTCCTTCGCATACTAATTATTTCCTTAAGGAGTAGCTGCGTTACAAGGAGAACCAGCGAAAACTAGTAAAAAGCTACCCATTCAAAATTCTACGCTGTTTTTGGCACTAAGCTCTCTTCCCTCTTGGAAGAGGTCGGAGGTCTGATTGACTGACAGATCTTTGCGGTAGGTTGGGTGAGCAAGTCGCTCCAGTGTCACCCAAAACAAAAGAGGTAGGCTTGTGACCTACCTCTCGATGAATTGACCGTTTGAGAATTTAGATTCTTAGGCAGAAATCTGTTCAGCAACAGGATAGATGCTGACTTTCTTACGGTTTTTTCCACGCCGCTCAAAAGTAACCACACCATCGATTAGAGCAAACAAGGTATCATCGTTGCCCCGACCGACATTCGTACCAGGGTGAACTTTCGTACCCCGCTGTCTGACCAAAATGTTACCAGCTCGCACGACTTGACCGCCATAACGCTTGACGCCTAGCCGTTGGGCATTAGAGTCACGCCCATTACGAGTACTACCTGTTCCTTTTTTATGAGCCATAGTCGCCTCTGCTGTCCTTAGTCTTTATCTTTCTAGTTTAAGCCAAGCTTCCCATTCTCTAAAGGAATGAAAGCCAGACATACCCAAAGTTAGATGCTATTCAGCCGCAGCAGTCTGCGTATCTTCAACATCATCGGTGGCGCTGAAAACTGATCCGTTTAGATTGATCGAGTTGATCATCAAACGAGTCACTTCTTGGCGGTGTCCCCGCTTCTTCCGGGTTTTCTTTTTGGGGCGCATCTTGTAAACGATGATCTTGCGGCCCCGGAAGTGGCGCATTACGGTGCCTTCAACAGTTGCACCTTCAACCCAAGGTTGGCCAACAGAAATGTCGGCATCGTTTGCAACCAGCAATACGCGATCGATCGTCACCGTATCATCAGCGCTGACAGCAAGCCGCTCAATATCATAGAAGCGACCGGGTTCGACCCGCAGCTGTTTTCCACCCGTCTCAATAATTGCGTAAGTCATGACTTTATCCTACTGATTGCCGTACAGGTAGCTAACTTACCTCCCATAAGTATTAAGGAGATAACTGCCTTTCAGCCTGAACCTGATCCGAGCAAAATAAACAAATCAGTCTACCATCATCGCGAATGGACGGCGATAGTGTCAAGTCAAACGACAAAACTAGTCGCTTCACCTTGAGCAGCCTGCCAACTGCGCGCATCATAATACAGATCTTCCAGGGAAATACTGTAGAGTGCTTCCTTCAGCTTCTGATGCAGACGATTCCAGAGGGTATAGGTGACCCAGTCTTCAGCCTGTTCCATATCAGGCGAATGGTGCGGTAGAGGGTTAATGGTTTCTCCCACCGCTTCTAAGATTTGCCCAAGCGAAATTTGAGCGGGCGATCGCACCAGTTGATACCCCCCTTGGGAGCCTCGCACCGACTCTACCAATCCAGCTCGACGCATTTCAATCAACAGCTTTTCCAGATAGGGAGCAGGCAAATCTTGCCGCTGGGCGATCGCCCGCACTGAAGCTGGTCCATATCCGGGCTGCAAGCTTAAATCTAATAGAGCTTTGACACTATAGTGACCACGAGTTGTCAGCTTCATTTTAATTGCAGTTTATAACTAACCCATTTGCCAGCACTCTATCCCAATTCTAGTTAGGTTGTGACCTGTGAGAAACGTAACCGGACGTCAGCAGAGTCTAGTTTTCTAACCAGAAATCCTTTTAGTTACGGCAGTTAGTTAAAGGAGTGAGTTGTTGCTAAAGCGAAGGCATTTATCCAGGTTTAGGAGTGTAGATCGAAAAGATGGAATCTTAATACAAAATCCGTGAAAAAATTAACTCTATCAGTGTAGTATAGTTTCAAAAGATGACTTCGAGTCATTGCTGTAGTCGTTCAACGACTCTCAGCTAAGTTGACACTCTGCAAACTTCTTGTTGATTGATTCAGGCCCAAGTTGATGACTAAAAAGAAAAAGAGCGAACCGCTAACGGGTGAGATACTCCTGGCTAAAGTCAGGGAGCTAGAGAGCCTCAGCAAAGAAGAGAAAGCCAAGGAATGTGGCTACTACACTGTCACCAAAAACGGTGTAGAACGAGTCAATATGATGAAATTTTTGAATGCCCTCATTGATGCGGAAGGCATTCAGCTAGATGGCAAACAAGGCTCAAACGGTCGAGGGGGTCGCAGCGCTAGCTATCGAATTAGCGTCCAGTCTAACGGCAACCTGTTGATTGGTTCGGCCTACACTAAGCAGATGGATCTCAAACCCGGAGATGAATTTGAAATCTCTCTAGGCCGTAAGCATATCCGTCTTAAGCAGATCGAGATGGATGAAGAATTTGAAGATTAATGGGAAGTCGAGAGCAGACCGCAACTAGCAACTGCAGTCTTGAGGTCTTCCATCTCTGTCTTAAAGGTTTTTGCGGTGAGTGTTTCCCGTGTTAGCGGGAATGGTGCTGCAAAACCTTCGAGGCAGAATTTTCTGCTTTCTGGGAGCTTCATTAACAGCGTGATGTCGAGCGAGTAGATTGATTCACTAATCTACAATTCGAATCAATCCAGCCCGAAGATGGTCAAAGACGCGATTGATGAGAGCATTGTCTTCGCGGCTCAAAGCCGTTTTAGAAAGCAGCACAGACATCAACCGCTGCTGGTCGGTGCGAGTCATTCGACGCAAAGACAGAATTTGATCAACGAGAGACTTAATATCTTGGGACGGCAGATGAACCTGAGGATGCATTTTGTTCAAGCGAGGTAGGGGTGGGAGATAGAATGCGACTGAACATTGCTAGACCCACTGTACCAAGCTGTTCGGGGAAGAACATCGGTGCAAATCCCAATATTTCTCTCCGTAGAATTGGGGGAATCACTCGCCCGACTGGACATCTCAACTGAACATCTCAACTAGATATCTGAGGGGCAGAGGAACTTAGGCAACTTTAATATTCGCCACTTTGCCCGACCGTCTATACATGCTTGATTGCTTTTCGGTTGCAGGACTCAGCGCGAATAGCTCCAGTCCCCAATGAGAAGCGTACTCTTCTGCAAAGGCTTTTGCTTCAGCCTCAGAGGGTGCCTGAATCAGCAGGTCGCTGGCCAATTCAGTCATACCTACAAAAGCAAATTCAGCAAAGTACATGATGGTTTAATTAACCTCTAGCAAATGTAAAGCGCGGATTAGATTCTGCCTGTACAGCTTGAGACATCAGTCTCTTAGCTAGAAAGCCAGAAATTACAGTACAAATACTTAAGTCTTAATCTACGCTTTATAGGCGCATCTTCAAAACTTGTAACTTGTAAATATAAGTAGAGTAAGCTCTTGCAGATACACCCACAAGAGGGTCTTTACCCCCATCTCAATTACCAATAAGCACCCTGCATCTAAGCAAGCTGCTCGCAATTGCGAAAATACTGCTTTGGATAACTACGGTAGATGCGTATTTTTACGAGTAAGGGGACTCGCTGCGTGCAAATCCTAACAAGCAACTGGTAAAGGTTTTGTTTGACACTTAACAAGTTCATCGGGTTTTGATGAATTTGGGCGATCACTTAAGCTCCGCTTTACACAGTTCACTAAACAAAAAGCAAATCTAAAGCAACCAACCAACCCTTGTGGCGACAGGTTGGCGATTGACGGTTCAGATCTCACCGCTGAAACTATTGGCTGACTAAAAACAGATGAGTTGATTAAAAACGGAGAGGGAGGGATTCGAACCCTCGTTAAGTTGCCCTAAACAGCATTTCCAGTGCTGCGCCTTCAACCACTCGGCCACCTCTCCAGAGGTTTTGCTGTGACAAACATTCGTTTTGGCCACAGATTTGTTATGTTACCAGAGTTTAGGGAATTCTGATAGAGTCAACAAAATTTTTTTGCCTCTGTTGCGTTCCCTAACGGACTATCATACGGGATGTGAAGTTCTCCACAGACATCGTTAGGCTTTATGGCTCGCTCACACCAGGTTCGAATTCATCATCGTCAGGCTGGAAGGGACTACTCGCTTCAAGTTCCAGAAGACCGCTACATTCTGCAGTTTGCTGAAGAACAGGGCATTGACTTGCCTTTTTCCTGCCGCAACGGAGCCTGTACGACCTGTGCGGTGCGGGTACTGTCGGGCCATCTGGAGCAGCCAGAGGCGATGGGTCTTTCCCCTAAGCTGCAGTCCTCTGGCTATGCACTCCTTTGTGTCAGCTATCCTCGCTCTGACTTAGAGGTGGAAACTCAAAATGAGGATGAAGTCTATGAGCTGCAGTTTGGTCGGTATTTTGGCCGGGGCAAAGTTCGATTTGGGCTGCCTCTGGATGACGATTAGGAGGCGATCGCAGTGCAACCCCTTTCGGCCTATCCTGGCCAGCTTCCTGAGCATTTGGCTGCTCTGCGGGTGCCAATCAGCCCGACCTCCCCAGGGGGTTGCCGTCCAAGTGACACAGGTGATTAGTGGCAATACGCTAGAGGTCATTCAAATTGGCGGACCCAATGCCTTGGCCGAGCGGGTCAGACTGCTGGGAATTGAAGCTCCAGATTTAGAGCAAGCGCCCTGGGGCAATGTAGCTAAGGAACGTCTGACAGCTCTCACCCAAGGCAAGACTGTACTTCTAGAACCAGACCTGCAATCTCAAGATAGCTTTCAACGGCGACTAGCCTATGTGTGGCTGGAAGGCGCACTGGTGAATGAGCAACTGGTGGCCGAAGGACAGGCGTTGGCGGTGGGGCGATCGCCCAACACCAAATATGATCAGCGGCTTCAAAATGCTCAAGAGCAGGCTCGTCTCCTGGGAGCGGGTATCTGGAATCCGGATCAACCCATGCGACAAACCCCAGCCGAGTTTCGCGAGCAGAAGCGTCCATAGCGGTGTAGGGTGGAAAAAGTTCATAAAACTTTAGCTCATAAAACTTTAGCGATGAGTGACCACAGCCCTGAGCAACTGCAGATTTTCCTTGACGTCGCGACAGAGGCCGCTTTAGCTGCGGGTGCCGTCCTGCAAAACTACTGGGGCAAACTAGAGGGCGTTGAAGAAAAAGGTCGCCCTGGAGACTTAGTCACCGTGGCTGACAAGGCTGCCGAGGCCGTAATTTTGGAAGTCTTGCGGCGGCATGTGCCAGAACACGCCATTTTGGCAGAGGAGTCGGGACAAATTGGCGAAGCCCAAAATCAGTATCTATGGGCGATTGATCCCTTAGATGGCACCACCAATTATGCCCATCAGTATCCTTTCTTCGCAGCCTCGGTTGGCTTGCTCATTGACGGTATTCCCTCCGTCGGCGCTATTTTTAATCCTTTTCACAACGATCTGTTTCGAGCCGCGAAGGGACTGGGCGCAACCTTAAACCGCCGTCCGATTCAGGTTTCCAAGACGCAAGCCCTCCGCAATAGCCTTCTCGTAACTGGGTTTGCCTACGATCGCTGCGAAACCATTGACAACAACTACGCCGAATTTTGCCATCTCACCCACATCACACAGGGCGTACGTCGAGGTGGTTCCGCCTCTATGGACTTGGCCTATGTCGCCTGTGGCAGGCTCGATGGCTATTGGGAGCGGGGGCTGTCGCCTTGGGACGTAGCCGCAGGCGTTGTCTTGGTTGAAGAAGCCGGAGGGCAAGTTACGGCTTACGACAACGGTCCCTTTGATGTCAAGTCGGGGCGAATCTTAGCGACGAACGGCAGCATTCATACGGCACTCAGCCATGAGCTGCTGCAAGTCAAGCCGCTCAAACAATTCAGTCCGTCCTAAATACTGCATCGCCTTCTGCAGCGCAGTACACTAGAGGGAACTTCATGGCCAAGTGGGACAGTCCAGGATGTCTTTCAAAATCGAGCAAGGACTATTTAATTTAGACTTCACCGACTATCACGCAATTTTGGGAGTCTCAGTGGATGCGGATACCAAAGCTATTCGCAAGCAGTATCTCAAAATTGCCCGACGACTTCATCCAGACAGTTTTGCAACTGACAGTGAGGACGATCGCCAACGCGCCAGCGAGTTTTTGTCTAAGCTCGTCAACCCCGCCTATGAGAAGCTGTCGCAAGAAAAAAACTATACAGAATACTGCATCTTACTAAAGCTCAAGGGCCAGCATGCGCTTCGGCAGCAAGAAACGCTTGTGCTAGCCAGTGATTCGGGACGTCAGCTCGCTGCAGCCAGGGCCGTTAATGAAGTTGAGCAGCTATACAACAGTTTGATTCGAGAGCTGGGAGAACAGCAATATCAAGATCTGGATCAAACCTTGGAGGTGATCGGGCAAATCAGTGAGTTAAACCTGGTTTATCTGATGCGGAAAGAAGGAGCAGGAGGGACTCCAGTTGGGCCGCCCAAGGCTAAGGCAACTAGCTCGACCCAAAGCCCAGCCGCAACCCCAACACCGACCACCTCTGCGAAGGCTGCGCCACCTACTAAGCAAACGTTGGTGGAAGCCTATTTGCGGCGAGCACAGGAGTTTGAAGGCAAGAAAGACTTTGGCAAAGCCATTCTTGAACTGAGGGAGGCACTGCAGATCGACCCTACTAGCAGCACCTGTCACAGTCGGCTGGGCCTGATTTATTTCAAGAGTAATCAGATGACAATGGCCAAAATTCACTTCAATCAGGCCTTAAAATTAAATCCGCAGGATCCAATTGCCCTAGAAGGCAAAACGAGGTTAGAAACTGCGGCAGGGGGTGGTAAAGCTGCATCTGAGTCGAAGCCTAGCCAAGGCTCAAAGTCAGATGAAAAACCTCGCGGCGGCTTGTTTGGTTTGTTTGGTGGGAAGAAAAAGTAATGGTGTATCAACCCCCAGTTGGGGCGAGGGATCTTTTCCCCCTCGATGTCGCTCAAAAGCGATGGATTGAACAGCGACTCCAGCAGGTGTTCCACCGTTGGGGCTATCACCGGATTATTACCTCGACGCTAGAGCGGATGGATACGCTGATGGCGGGCGGAGCGGTGCAGCCTTCTACGGTGATTCAACTCCAGGATGCAGAAGAGGAGGTGCTGGGCTTGCGGCCCGAGTTGACGGCTTCGATCGCACGGGCTGCTGTCACCCGGATGGCCGGGGTGCCTTATCCTCAGCGGCTTTACTACAATGCGAATGTTTTTCGGCGGGCACCGAGAGGCAGCCACAGCCGTCAGCAGGAGTTTTATCAGGCGGGCGTTGAGCTGTTGGGGGCGGGTGGTGTGATGGCGGATGCGGAAATTTTATTTCTGCTGTCAGACTGCCTCAAGAATTTGGAGCTAAACCAGTGGCATCTGGTGCTCGGGGAAGCGGGTCTGTCGCGATCGCTGTTAACTCCCTTTCCTGAACAGTTGCGCGCTCAGGTGCGGCGGGCGATCGCCCACTTAGATCGCCTTGGCCTCGAGGCTATGCCCCTGTCATCCGAACTGCGCGATCGGGCCTTGCTGCTACTCGATTTGCGTGGCCGTCCTGCAGATGTATTGCAGCGGGTGTCTCAGCTAGATCTCGATGCGACCCAGCGCGACACTGTGACTAGCCTAAAAGCCCTAGCCGAACTTTGGGACCAGCACTTTCCCAATGCCGCAGAGACTGGATTTCCATCTTTGGTTCTAGATTTGAGCTTGGTGCAGACCTTTGACTACTACACAGGCATTGTGTTTGAGGTTGTCAGTGGGGGTGCTAGCGGCCAGCGAGTTCTGGGGCAGGGTGGGCGCTATGACCAATTGCTGGGCTTATACCATCCTCAAGCCGAAACGCCGCCTGGAATTGGGTTTTGTCTCAACATTGAAGACCTACACCAAGTTTTATTGCCGACTGGGCAACTCCCTGACCAAACGCCAGCTCCCAACTGGCTGATTGTGCCAACGTCGCCGCAGGCCCATGCGGCGGCCTTTGCTTATGCTCAAAGCCTGCGGGAGTCTGCGGAGCCGATTCAGGTGGAAGTCGATCTGGGCAACCGAGACAGCCAGAAAGACATTCAGGACTATGCCCGACGGCGGCGGATCGACCAGATTGCCTGGGTGGGCGTAGAGGGCGACCCTATTGTCGAGGACTTGCGTTCGTCGCTGAATGCCTGATTTTATAAAGGCTGGGTTGATTTGCCTAGAGCTGTTGGTTGCGGCTGGCCGCTCCTAAGCGGTTTGAGTCTCGGTTGGGGCGATCGCTCGGGGTCAGAGAGGGTGGCACGGGTGAAGCAGGACCCCAATGCAACGCTAGGGTCTGAAGTATCAGGTCTTGCTGCTGGTGATAGCCTTGGAGATCGCCAGGGCCCAGGTTGATAATCGCAAACCAAATCAGTTCGCGATCGCGCGTTGGCACCACACCCGCCAGCGAACTCACCGCATTGAGCGTCCCTGTTTTGACGGCAGAGGCAACTGGGATCTGTCGTCCAGCCAGGGTGCCACCATCGCGACCGATCACCGGAAACAAATCAGCAACGTTGAGCTGCTGCGGCTCCAGATAGCGCTGAATTGCAATCAGCATTGCCACTGCGGCCCGTGGTGAAATTCGGTTTGCCTCTCCTAAGCCAGAACCATTGATCAGCTGAATTTCCTCCTGTGGCACTCGGGCGGCCTTGGCTGCTTTTTGAGCCACCACTCTTGCGCCACCCACCTGATCAGCCAGCACTTCTGACATGACGTTGTTGCTGTAGATATTCATTGCCTTCAGCACTTCTGCCAGGGGCAATGACTGATGTCGAACCAGCGGTTTGAGCGTTTGGCCGTTTAGCTCTGCGGCTGTGGCTGCGCGGACAGAGCCACCAATCGCCAGTCGTGGACGTGGCGTACCTGCAGGTAATGTGCCGTGCTGAGCCGCTATTTCTCCTGTCCAGAGATCCGCATCAAATCCTTGCTGAAGGAGGTCCCCAGCTGTAATCGGATCGGTCTCAAAGTTCATGATGAAGTTTTCGGCGATGATGAGGTCTCCCTCAACTCGCTTGACTCCAGCCTGCTCCAGGCTATTGGCCAGGGCGATCGCCTCTTCCCAGACAAAGAAGGGATCGCCACTACCCTGAATCACCAAATCTCCCTGCAGCACTCCATCCTCAATCGAGCCAGTAGTACTCACCTGGGTCTCAAATTCATGATCAGGTCCCCAAGCGTCCAAAACCGCCAGAGTTGTGGCGATCTTAGTCAGAGATGCGGCAGACATTGGCACGCGGCCCTGGTGCTCAGCCAAGACCTGATTGCCAGCCTGAATCCAAACACCATTTCCCTCGATCGGTAAGCCCTGAGCCTGCAACAGTGCCAGATGCCGCTGGACTGCTGCTACCGCCACCGGATCAGGATTTAGAATGGGTTCGTTTAGTACCGCGATCTGGGCCGCATTGATCCAGGAAGATAGATTAGACGCATTGAGCGTTTGGGGTTGAACTGGCCCCAGAACAAACGACAAAAATCCTAAAAGCGACTCCAGCACGTCTTCGATCCTCCAACATATTCAACAAAATGTTCCAATAGGAGTGGGGTCTCCTGTCTCATCTGACTAGACGCCGTAATGTTCTCGTTAACTTTGGGCGTTGAGGGAATGGCCATCCCAAAGTTACTCGTCCCAATGATTTGCTGGCTAGCAGTCTACTCGATTTATTTAACGTTTGGTTGTCTTTTTCGTGAAACGTGGCTAAACCTGATCAAAACCAAATCTTACGACGGTTGCCGATTGTGGTAGGTGCCCTTGCAGGCACGCTGCTGATGGTCAATCGTCTGTTTACTCCCCAGCTCACAGAGTCGCAGGCGCGTTCGGATGCGCTTGGCGTCATTATTAGCGCCGTGTTGATCTTGACGGGGCTGATCTGGCAGCAGGTCCAGCCGCGATCGCCCGATGCTGTCACCCTAGTTGGCGAAGAGGGCTTTGACCTCCTCCCTGACTTGCCGGAATCTGTCAAAACTGAGCTGGCCTGGGCCTCTCATCTGCTGCTGACCAACACAGCAACGCGATCACTCGTTGTTTGGTATGGCGGCAAAGTCCTGCTACGGCGAGGGATTTTGAGCCCTAACGCGACCGTCAAGCCCGGTACGATCCTGCAACGGGTGATTGAAAAGCAAAAGCCAGTGTATCTGGTCAGCTTGAAGCTCTATCCAGGGCGGGTAGAATTTGACTATCTGCCAGAAAATACGCAAGGCGTCATTTGCCAACCCATTGGCAATCGGGGCGCTTTGATTTTGGCAGCCAATGCTCCTCGCAGCTATACCCAGCAAGACGAAACTTGGGTCACTGGCATTGCTGACAAACTAGATGTCACACTCAGCCAGCATCCTGAACTGCTTGCTGTTGGGCGATCGCCCGCTCCATCCCCCGCTCCATCCCCCGCTCCATCCGTAGACTCCTTAGACCCTTCAACCTCGGTTTGATTATGACAGCGCTTTATTGGTTACTTGTTGCCATCATGGTCGTCGGCATCATTGGGTCGGTCGTTCCTGGCATTCCGGGGACAGGCCTGATTGTGATTGCGATCCTAATTTGGGGCTTTATTCATGGCTTCGCAGGTCTGACCATTCCGCTGGGAGTGGCCGTTGGGGTTCTGATCTTGGGCATCGGTGTTGATTTTCTGGCAACCTACTGGGGAGCCAAGCAAGCCGGAGCCAGCCGTTGGGGCCAGATTGGTGCTGTTGTGGGCTTTTTGGTCGGGTTTTTTGGACTACTACCTGCCCTACCGTTTGGAGGACCGTTGCTGGGAATTTTGATTGGGCCGTTGCTGGGTGCTATTGTCGGCGAGTTTCTCTATCGGCGCGATATCAGGATTGCCGTCAAGGCCGGGATTGGTATCGTAGTCGGGTCTCTCATTGGCAATTTGATTCAGGGGGTGCTGGCGATCGCCACAGTAGGTGTGTTTTTGTACACGACGCTGCCCTTAGTGACAGGGTGAGGGCTGCGGCCTCAGAGAAAAGCTTGACCACTAGATCTCTCTAGATCTCTCTAGATCTAGCAGTAGCTCTAGTGGTCAAGCTTCGGCGGCACTGACCAGTTCTTGCAAGGCCGCTTTGATGGCTTCGGGAGTTGTGGTTGCGGTGCCAAACTGACGAACCACAAGGCTAGCGGCCAAATTTCCCAAAACGGCAGCTTCCCACGGTGAGGCTCCAGCAGCTAAGGCCAACGTGAGAGTAGCCGCAACCGTGTCTCCGGCTCCTGTCACATCAAACACATCCGTTCGATTGAAGGCTGGAATCACCTGCTCTGTACCCGTCTGGTCAAAAAGACTCATCCCCTCTTCACCTCGGGTAATCAGGATGTGCTGGGCCTGCGTCAAAGTGAGCAAGTCTTTCCCGGCCTGACGGAGTGTTTCGGGAGTGGCGATCGCATATCCTACCGCTTGTTCAGCCTCGGGCAAGTTGGGTGTAAACAAAGTG
Source organism: Elainellales cyanobacterium (assembly GCA_041746655.1). Classification (GTDB taxonomy): domain Bacteria; phylum Cyanobacteriota; class Cyanobacteriia; order Elainellales; family Elainellaceae; genus JBGTGR01. Next base: position 30,844 of record JBGTGR010000030.1, read on the forward strand.
GCCCCAGCATAGCGCTGCAGATCGATTTGGGCATCGACCACCACGCGAGAATGGGTCAACGCGGCTTGAATGACAGGCTTCGTCAGCAGCCCATCTCCATAATCAGAACAAATCACAATATCAACCTGGCCGACCTGTTTTTGAATATAGTCAGCCACCTGCTGCTGTAGCGCCAAATCTGGCAACTCATCTGACTTGCGGTCGATCCGGACAATCTGCTGCGTGACAGACTGACGAGCATGACCTGAGATCCGGCTTTTTGTCACCGTGGGACGCTGTGGATCGATGAAAACTCCCGCTGTATCAATTCCCGTTGCGGCAAAAATCTCACGAAGGGCTCTACCCTGCTCATCTTGACCCACCAGCCCTGCCGCTTTCACCTGTGCGCCCAGTTGAGCCAGGTTGTAAACGGCATTGGCCCCACCTCCCGGCACCTGCTGAGTCACCTCATGTCGCAAAATCAGCACGGGGGCTTCTCGTGACACCCGCTCAACCTGCCCAGTGAGAAACTCATCCAGGGCCAGATCGCCAACCACCAACACTCGCACAGTCGCAAAGCGATCGAGATGCTGGATCAGGCGATCGCTCGCCTCCCGAAGTTGGCCTAAAAAGGATGTCTCAAAGGATGTCTCAATCGTCATATCGTACCGCTGCGCTACTGTCTGTGTAGTGTAGCCACACTGTTGACGGCCAGGGCGCTCGATCTCAGGAAGTCGGCGTCTGGGAGCGAGAAGAAACCGGACTGGCTGCAGGACAGGCTTCACGGTCGTACTCAAACCTTACATCGACCCGATAAGCCTGATTTTCATCAGTTTCATTCTCAAACTCGTAATCCTCAATCGCCTCTAACGCTCTGCGGTTGAATACCCCAAAACCCGAACTCTGAATCAAACGCGGTTCTTCCACAATATTGTTTTCAGGATTAACCAGCACCCCGTAAATCGTCACGGCGCTTCGACCTAGTGGGCAGGCTCCCCGAGGATAGGCAAGTGCAATTTCGACCTGCTGCAGATCGCCTTGCTCTTTGCCCAGTTCTTGATAAAACCATTCACCAAACGCTAGATTGGCTTCCTCTGGCGTCGTCCCTTCGGGCCGATAGGTATATAGCTCCCGCAACTCTTGTTGCCGAGCCATCATCTCCTCTGGCGCAGCGTTGGGAGTCGGTCGAGTTTCTGGCTGTTGAAGTTCGGCTTGCTGCTCTGGCTGCTGGGTTTCTGGCTGAGTCTGCTCTTCTGCATCAGTTTGAGTCCTAGGTCTAGCACTCAGCTCCAAGTCCCTAAGCTCAGGCACGGCTGTTGTCGATCCCGATCCCAGAGTTTGATCCGTGGGCTCAGGATCAGGCGTTGTAGGCTGAGGGGGAGACGTAGGCTGAGGAGGCGTAACGGGAGTTTGCCGCTGCTGAGGTGGGGGCGTGATGGGAACCTGCCGCTGCGGTAGTGGCATGGTCGGCATAGGAGTCGTAGGCGGCGCAGGCAAAGGCGACATGAAAAAGGGCGGCAGGTTGGAGGAGAAGTCTGGCGGCGGTGGCTGATTAGGTAAAGGAGAAAAGGAAAAGAGATCAGGTGGCGTCTCAGAGATAGGCGGCAGCGAAAACTCTGGCGTTGATAGGTCTGGGAGCCGCTGTTGCTCTTCTGGGCTCAGCTCTAGCAAGGCTACAGGTTGGGGAATCTCTGGCTCGTCGGGTTGGGTTTGGGAGAAAGAAATGATCGGTAGCAAAAGCAGGCCGTGTAGACCAACAGAGACGATAGCTGCCAGCGATCCGGGTTGGCGCAAGTTGTGGCGCAAATTTTTGGATAGAGACTGAATTGAGGCAGGATAAGCCATAGCAAATCAAGAGATACTTCGCTTGAGCAAGATCGGCAGCTGGAGTTGCGCACTCTCCAGCAGGACACCAGATAATCAGGTCTCTCAGAAATTCTAGGACCTAGAGGCGGAAAGCGGCTACTGATTATGGGCAGTTTGATTTTGGTCAGGCCTGATGTTTCAAAGAGGTCTCTCAAAATTCCTTTTCCGCTCTAGGAGAGGCAGTTAGACTTCAGCTTGACAACCTAAGACTTTTCCTGAGATTTTCAAAAATTTATATAAATCGAACAAATCAGACTATAGCTTTAGATCTTTATTTACAGCTCGATTTGTAGATCGAGATCAAGATAAACCGGATCAAGCAGAGGTGACGGAAAACCGAGCTGAAATGTTGCCGGAAGGGCGGTCGCCTACATCTCAAGCACTTTGAAGCACTGTTGAAGCACAGTGATTTAGACAAAGAAGTAACCTAGATTACACGGCTTTATATATCTAATCGTTCTTTGATATAGGGGAACATCAGCAGGGGTCTAGTAGTCAAAGTGACATTACAGAGTAGGCTGTCTCTGTTACCCTCAACCACATCAATTTGTGGTGTGAGAGTTGTGATGTATCAATATTGGCAGCGCCTACTGTTTTGTAATGCGGCAGTCTTAGGCCTATGGTGCGCCGGATCAGGTATTGCGATCGCCCAGGTAGAAAGTGAAGGGGGGGCGATCGCCCCTTCAGAAGAGCAAGTATCTTTAGAGACCAAACCAAACCTAGATCCAGCGTTGCTAGATCAATCACCCAATGCTGAGGTCTCAGAGATTTCTGAAGCAGTCCCCTCAAGTTTTGTTACACCAAATAGCAGCACCTTAGATGCTGTAGACATGGATCTGGAAGCGAGAGATCTAGGAGAGAGAGATCTAGAAGCGACAGACCTAGAAGCAACAGACCTAGAAGCAACAGATCTTGAAGTAGTTTTAACCCCAAACCTAGACGCCGTTTCCGACACAGACATTTCTGACACCACGGCTAACACCATTTCTGACATCGCTATAGAGTTGTCACCATCCAGCCTCTGGGAGGCCATGTCTCAAGTCACCTCTGTCTCTCAGCTATCTGACGTTCAGCCTACCGATTGGGCCTTTCCAGCCTTACAGTCCTTAGTAGAACGATATGGCTGTATTGCGGGCTATCCCGACAGCACCTTCCGGGGCAATCGCGCCCTGACTCGATACGAATTTGCAGCAGGACTCAACGCCTGTCTCGATCGCATCAATGAACTGATTCTGATTGCGTCTGAGGATTTGCTCACCCAAGAAGATTTGATTGTGCTCCAGCGGCTGCAAGAGGAATTCTCTGCCGAACTCGCCACCCTGCGGGGTCGGGTCGATGCACTCGACGCTCGAACCAGCGAACTAGAAGCCAATCAGTTTTCTACCACCACCCGACTGACGGGGCTAGCTTTCTTTCATCTGACTGGAGCCTTTGCGAACGGCCCAGTGCAGGTTGAAACCACCAACCTGGCCACCCCTCTCAATCTTCGCCCTGCCGGACGCAATCCGATTACTGGACTTCCCGTTGTACAAACGGTAGATGATGATCCCGAAATTACGTTTAGCCATCTGGTCTGGCTCAATTTCAACACGTCCTTCACAGGTCGAGACAGCTTGGTCACCCAATTTGCAGTTGGCAACGGCAACTCACCCGCCAATACCTTTGCCTCTGCCGGACTCTACAACACGTTTGGGGTTCCCTTTGTGGAACAAAGCCCAGCCGGAAACAGCAGCATTATTCTTCGCGAACTGTCTTACTCTTTCCCCGTTGGAGATACTCTGCGATTTGTGGTGGGTCCCCGCATCAACTGGTACCGATACTTTGATGGCAACAGCTTCACCTTCTTCTTGACTGGGGCAGGCAGCTTCAACTCCAGCGGTAGCACCTTACTCAACACGCTCGATCGGGGTTCTGGAGCGGTAGCCTTGTGGCAGCCCACCAACCAGTTGCGGCTAGCCGTAGCCTATCTAGGAGAGAACACCGAATTTTTACCGGCTAGCATTTTCAACAGTGCCAGCGATCCTAATAAGGGGCTGTTTGGGGGGACGAACACCCTGACTACTGAGATCACTTACTCTCCTTTCAATACCTTCAATCTCAGGCTGCTGTACAACCGTTCTAACCTTGACAATGTCTTTGGAACAGTTGGAGGTGCCCTCAGCGAACCTCTAATCGGCATCGCAGATGATGGTGCTGGTGGGCCTCTAGATGGTGCTACTGCAGATACGTTTAATATCAATTTCGACTGGCTCGTCACCCCCGGATTGGGCGTGTTTGGTCGTTACACTTACGGCAGCACCAACATTAGTCCTGGCAGTATCAATACTCAGGCATTTCAGGCTGGGGTAGCATTTCCAGATCTAGGGCGAGAAGGCGCTTTGGCGACGATTTCTTACCTGATTCCTTTTTCCATTCTGGATGGGCGAGAATTTCTGATCTCGGGGGGAGGAGATGGGGGTGTTCAGTTTGAGTTTGAGGCGAGTTACTACTACCCGCTCAATGACAATATTGCGCTCGTACCTTCTTTCTATGTGATTGCGAATGCCAACAACTTTAGTGACAATCCCACTATCTATGTCGGCAACCTGAGAGCTCAGTTTGGCTTTTAGACTCGCTCCGACTCGGCTTGACTTGAGGTTGGCTGCCAAAAAATTCTGTATTGGGTAAGGTTTCCGCCCAATACAGAATTTTACCTGGGGTAGGAGATAGGTTCTGGAGTCTCTGAATTGCTCGGAAAATTTCTATGCTCTGGCCAAGGAAATTGGGTATAATCTTGGGGCTAACGCTGAATTTTTTAATCTCACGTTAACCTGTTGAGGCTGATTGAAAAATATGAACTCTAGCAGTTCTCTTGGCAGCGTTGGATGAGCTGAACTGAAAACTTGAAGAGGCGATCGCCCTTTCAGCAACCTACTTTTGGTATAAAAATATTTGTTTTGCCGAGAGGTTTCTGAGAAGAATCTGTCTTTAATCAAGTTATGGATCGCTTTGTTGAGTGTTGTGTAACTCTTGTGTCGTCTTATGTGGTTCCAGATCCATGCTTCCAGTGCGTGAGTATGGTGTAGATATTCAAGAAATGCTTAACTGGAGGTCGTATGACTCCTTTGATGTTGCGCCAAATCTGGTCTGTAGTCGAAACGACTCAATCTAATGTTCTGCTCAACCTAGACGACAATAGCCTGGTGCAGTGGTTGCTCCGACAACTCACAACCGAGCGTCCAATTGATCGAAACGAAGCCGATGTGATGAGCAGCTACATTCACTCTAAGCTGCCCCTCATCCGCGATCTAGCCTCTGATCGTTAACCTGCGATCGCGCTCTAGCCTATCCAACTAGCCTATCCAACCAGCCCATCTCACTAGCTCATCTAAATCAGTACATTTCACCTGTAGCGGCAAGCTGACAATCTTGGTCTTATTTCCCTCTATTCAGGATCTTTTAGAAGGAATTTAGGAAAACTCAATTAGGTGGCTTTCGTTCATCTTGATATCAGCATCACTGAGAATTGTGAAATCCGATACAACCAGAAATCGCAAAGCAGTAGACTGTTAAACATGTAAGAATCAGTCGTTGTGGGAGTAGCTCTTGTCAAGCCGGAGAATGAATTGTCAATGGAGTAGCCCCTGTGTCACAGTCCATTCACTGTAGGCATTTTCACATTGACATTACATATCTGCATGACTCGATACATCCTGAGATTAATCTCTCCCTAACACACTGCTTGTTGTCTTTTAAGAGATTTCTGGTTTTCAAAAAGTGAGTACAAAGATGATACGAAAGTCGGCCTCTCTGCTGTTAGCCACCACGCTCACAGCCGCATCGTTGGCAGCCTGCTCGTCACCTACAGGCACTGCTGGAGAAGGAACAGGGCAGACAGGGGGAAGCATCCTAGACAGTGTCCTGAGCCGAGGAACACTCGTTTGCGGGGTCAATGGTCAGCTACCAGGATTTAGCTTTGTTGATCAAAACGGAGAGTATTCAGGGCTAGATGTAGATGTTTGCCGAGCCGTTGCGGCAGCCCTCTTTGATGATCCCACTGCCGTTCAATTTCGCAACTTGAGCGCTCAAGAGCGCTTTACGGCAGTACAGTCGGGTGAAGTTGATTTGCTGTCTCGAAACACCACTTGGACGATTAGCCGCGACACCTCAGTCGGTCTAGAATTCATGCCGATCACCTTCTACGACGGGCAGGGCATGATGGTCACAACCGCTAGCGGAATTCAGGATTTGGAAGGTCTGGAGGGTCGCTCGATTTGCGTTCAGGCTGGAACCACCACTGAGCTCAACCTGACTGACCAGATGCGGCAGAGAAACGTTAGCTTTACGCCTGTCGTCTTTGATGATGAGGATGCTCTGTATGCTGCCTATGCCCAAGGCCGCTGTGAAGGCGCAACCTCCGATCGCTCTCAGCTTGTTGCCCGTCGGGCGATCCTGCCCAACCCTGATGATCATGTTGTGCTCGATGTGGTGATGTCTAAGGAGCCGTTGGGGCCAGCTGTGATCAACGGAGATGCAAGATGGGCGGATGCTGTGAAGTGGATTACTTTCGCGCTAATTGAAGCCGAAGAACTAGGCATCACATCCCAAAATCTGAGCGAGTTTGAGACCAGTGATGATCCTAATATCCGCCGTTTTAAGGGGTTAGAAGGCAACTTAGGGGAAGATATGGGTCTACCCAACGACTTTGCGACTCGCATTGTTCGGCATGTTGGGAACTATGGCGAAATTTACGATCGCAATATTGGTGAACAGTTTGATCTAGAGCGGGGCCAGAATGAACTCTGGACCAATGGTGGGTTGCTCTACTCTCCCCCCTTCCGCTAACGGTTAAACGGTAGCAGTCGAGGAACCAGCCGAACCGATTTTGAGCCTTGAAGATGCTGTCGTTTCAGTCATTTTGAGGGGTGTCTGTTCAACCTGGTTCCTGAGCTTTTAGCTTCGTTCAATTTTGGCTCCTATAGACCTAGCGCAAGGCTGATGGCTGACGAACAAAAAATTCCTTTGTGGCGAGATACCCGCGTTCTCAACATTGTGGGGCAGGCGATCGCCCTTGTCGTGATTGCCGCAATTTTTCTATTTCTGTGGGGAAACCTCAACCGCAACTTTCAGCAGTTGGGGCTTACCTTTGGGTTTGGGTTTCTCAGTCGTCCGGCTTCCTTTGGGATTGGCGATACGGCGATCGCCTACACCCCAACCGATCCCTACAGTCGAGCCGTGATCGTCGGATTGCTCAACTCCCTGCGCGTGATGATTTTGGGCATCGTCTTAGCGACGATCGTCGGCATTATCGCCGGAGTCGCTCGCCTATCCGACAACTGGCTGGTGCGACAGATTGCCGCCGCCTATGTTGAAACCTTCCGCAATACCCCCCTGCTACTGCAGCTTTTCTTCTGGTATTTTGCGCTATTCCTGAATCTGCCCAGCGTTGCCAACCGCATCGCACTACCGGGGCCAATTTTTCTGACCCAGCGAGGCCTCGATTTGCCCTGGCCGCAAGGCTCGCTCCAAACCTCCCTATCGCTGATTTTCCTGGTGCTAAGCGTCATCCTGGCCGTGCTGATCTGGCGGCGGCGGGCTTATGTCATCGTGCAGCGAGGTGAATCTGGTCTGCTGCTGCGAAACATTTTGGTTGGGCTGGGGATTGCGGCTTTGTTTGCGTTCGTTGTAGGTCTGGAGTGGCAGCCTCCTGTTCTCGGTGACACGGGCATCATTCGGGGAGGACTTAATCTGTCACCAGAGTTTTCGGCCCTCTTGTTTGGTCTGGTGTTTTACACGGCGGCCTTCATTGCTGAAGTGGTGCGGGCGGGAATTCAGTCGGTGACCAAAGGGCAGTGGGAAGCGGCAAAAGCATTAGGGTTTCGATCCGGATTGGTGATGCAGTTGGTGATTTTTCCGCAGGCATTGCGGGTCATGGTGCCGCCGCTGACGAGTGAATACCTCAACCTGGCCAAGAACTCTAGCTTGGCGATCGCCGTTGGCTATACCGATGTCTATGCTGTCGCCAACACCACCTCCAATCAAACCGGGCGATCGGTCGAGATGCTGCTCGTCGTGATGTCTATCTATCTGATCATCAACCTGATCATTGCCCTGGGTATGAACTGGTTTAATGCGTCTGTCCAGCTCCAAGAGCGCTAGTTTCTGAGGGCTTCTGACAGGGCTAGCCCTGTGCTTTAGATTGTTGAGCCAATGCATTTGCAAACATCATGACCTCCACACAGCCAGAGCCTGGGATTATTTCTGCCCCCCCTGCCAAAGCAGTCGGACCGTTTGCCTGGACCCAAAAGAACCTATTTAGCACCTGGTACAACACCATCCTGACGCTGGTTTGTCTGGCCGCCATTGTTTGGTTAGCGACTACTTTTCTAACCTGGGCTTTCACAGAAGCACAATGGGCCGTTTTGCAAGCCAACCTGCGGCTGTTTTTTGTGGGTCGCTACCCAGTCACCCTGCTGTGGCGAGCTTGGACTGCTCTAGGGCTGTTGGTCGGCTTAGGAGGACTGACTTGGGGCATTCTGGCCCGGTTGACGCCTCTGTTTAACCGGACCAGTCTCTTGATGTTGGGTGCTCTCGCCGCCATCTTTGCCGTCATGGCTCTGCTGACCGACACCACCTCTAGCCTTTTGCTGGTTGGGACGCTGGTTTTGATTGTCGCAACTGGGCTCTTGGGCCAGCAGGTTGGCCGACGGCTCCCTTCTCTAGTGGTCTGGTTGCCACTGGTCTGGGTCGCCACCTTTTTTGTGGGCCTTTGGCTGCTGCAGGGGGGGCTGTTTTTGCGTCCGGTCAGGCTTGACGATTTGAGCGGGCTGCTTCTCACGATTCTGACCGCTGTCGTTAGTATCGTGATTTCGTTTCCGTTTGGGGTTTTGCTGGCGCTGGGAAGACAGAGCACATTGCCCGTCGTCCGCTGGTTTTCGATCGCCTATATCGAAATTATTCGAGGACTGCCGCTGATCGGCATTCTGTTTATGGCGCAGGTGATGCTGCCCCTAGTTTTGCCAGTTGGGGTGCGTCCCGACCGGGTGGTGCGGGCGATCGCAGGTCTAACAATCTTCAGTGCCGCCTATCTGGCTGAAAATGTGCGCGGAGGTCTACAGGCTGTCCCCAGAGGCCAATATGAAGCGGCCAAAGCAATGGGCTTAAATCCCCTGCTGATGACCTTGCTGATCACGTTGCCGCAGGCACTCAAGGCCGTCATTCCAACGATTGTAGGGCAGTTTATTAGCTTGTTTAAGGACACGTCGCTGTTGGCAATTGTGGGTCTGGTTGAGTTGCTGGGCATCGCGCAGTCAGTTTTGGCCAATCCGCAGTTTTTGGGCCGTTATGTCGAAGTTTATTTATTTATCGCTGTCATTTACTGGATTTGCTGCTATTGCATGGCTTTAGCTAGCCGTCGTTTGGAAAGGCAGCTCAATGTCGAAAATCGTTAAGTCTACGTTATTCCTGTTCAACTTAATAAAACCCGCCTCCCAATGGAAATAAAACAACCTAGAACCCCAGCGCAAACCGAATCAACCCCAGCACAAACCGAATCAGGACCCATCATCGTCGCGCAGGACGTTGAGAAGTGGTACGACAACAACTTTCATGTGTTGCGAGGCGTCAGCCTCACTGTCAATCGAGGTGAAGTGGTGGTCGTGATGGGACCCTCTGGTTCCGGTAAGTCAACCTTTATCCGCACGTTTAATGCCCTAGAAGCCTTTCAAAAGGGCAGCATCGAAATTGACGGCATTCAGCTTTCCCACGACCTAAAAAATATTGAGACTATCCGCCGAGAAGTCGGCATGGTGTTTCAGCAGTTCAACTTGTTTCCACACTTGACGGTGCTCAAAAACGTCACGCTAGCTCCCATCTGGGTACGACGCTGGCCTAAAGCTAAAGCTGAAGAAGTGGCCATGCAACTACTAGAGCGGGTTGGCATTTTGGAGCAGGCGCACAAACATCCAGGCCAGCTCTCGGGGGGGCAACAACAGCGGGTGGCGATCGCCCGTTCTCTGGCCATGCAACCCAAGATCATGTTGTTCGACGAACCCACTTCCGCCCTTGACCCAGAAATGGTGCGGGAGGTGCTGGATGTCATGCGAACATTGGCCAACTCAGGCATGACGATGGTTTGCGTCACCCATGAAGTTGGATTTGCACGGGAAGTTGCCGATCGGGTTGTGTTGATGGATGGCGGCGTGATTGTAGAAGAAAGCACCCCAAATGAGTTCTTCAACAATCCTAAAGAGGAGCGATCGCAGAAATTTCTATCCCAAATTCTCTAGGACAAACGGCTAGTTTGGGGGATGGGCATCGTTCGACCCCGTCGGACACCCACCCCATCGTTCATTTAATTTAGTCACTCAATCCAATCGCTTGATCCAAGATTCTAAACAAGACTAGCTTGTTTTTGCTGACGCATCACCTGCACAAACTGCTCAAACAAATAGTCGGCATCGTGAGGACCTGGACTTGCCTCAGGATGGTATTGCACCGAAAACATCGGCAGCGACTTATGGCGCAGTCCTGCAACAGTGCGATCGTTGAGGTTGAGGTGAGTAATTTCAACGTCTATGTTGGGCAGCGAATCAGCATCAATCGCAAAGCCATGATTTTGGCTGGTGATTTCCACCCGTTGACTCAATCCGGCGGGCTGGTTGAGGCCGCGATGCCCAAACTTGAGCTTAAACGTCTCTGCTCCCAAGGAGAGGCCCAAGATTTGATGGCCCATACAGATGCCAAACATGGGCTTTTGGCTAGCCAGTAACGCCTTGGTTGTAGCGATGCCTTCGGTGACTGCCGCTGGGTCGCCAGGACCATTCGACAGGAAAATGCCATCCGGGTTGTATTTAAGGATATCTTCTGCTGACGTTCCCACCGGAACCACAATGACGCGGCAGCCATAGCTGGCCAAACGTCGTAGAATATTGCGCTTAATGCCAAAGTCGATGGCCACAACCGTTAAGGGCTCACCAACCTCGCTCGTCTTGCCAGCCAGGGTAGGGCCAAACTCCCAAACAGAATTGGTCGGGTCGGACCACTCATAAATCTCTTGGGTTGAGACTTCGCCGACGAGGTTGAGTCCGGCCATGCTGGGCGCTTCTTGTACCCGCATCAGGAGTTCCGCCGGATCAAGAATTTCGGTGGAGATTGCGCCGTTCATCGCACCCGCGGATCTGAGCCTGCGGGTCAGTGCCCGCGTATCAATGCCATAAATGCCGGGGATCTGATGCTGCTTTAGGTAGTCAGGCAGGGATTGGGTGGAGCGCCAGTTGCTCGGACGGTTGCAAATATTTCGGGCGATCGCCCCTTTGATCTGAGGCTGCTCTGATTCTTCGTCCTCTGCATTGACGCCCGTGTTGCCCAACTCTGGATAGGTGAAGGTGATGATCTGCCCTCGATAGCTGGGGTCTGTCAGCACTTCCTGATATCCTGTCATGCCAGTATTGAAGACCACTTCGCCAATCACCGTTCCTGAGGCCCCAAACGAGCGGCCCCGGTAAACCGAACCATCAGCCAAAACCAAAAGTGCAGGGGGAGCAGAGACCAGCATACAAACTCTTCAAGCTATTTTTACGTTAGCGCTACTATCCTACGACTGGATCAGGGCATATTAGTAGAGAGGGATTCATTAAATTCAGCCCGATGGTCAGGATTTAACGACTTTCTAACTTTAGCGATAGACTTGCGATCGGTCACACTGTTGAGGCGTCTTTCGAACTCGGTGTTATGCCTAAGCTCTTACAATCTGGTTCGGCGCTAATCATGCTTTCAGGCCTTTTGGCTTGGGCAGGGGTTGGCTGCAGCAGCCTTCCAAACGATGGCGATCGCTCTGTCAGCTCTGTCCAGCCGACGTCAAACGAAATCAGCTCCGCCCAAACCCCTGACTTAACGCCCACCGCTCCGATGGCGGAACGTCCAGAAGGCTCAGAGGCAGGTTTAGAAACGGTTGAAGCATCTGATCCTAATCTCTACGAGAATGCCATCGAGCGAGCGTCTAGTGCTTTTGTGATTAGCCAGTCAGCCCAGTCGCAGGATGATTGGCGATTGGTGGCAAGTCGTTGGCAGCAAGCCATCGGGTTCCTTGAGCAGGTGCCAGATTCTAGCCCCAATCGCACCGCCGCCCAAGCCAAGCTAGGTGAATATCGCCGCAATCTAGACTATGCCCAAGCCCAAGCCAATCGCCCCTTAGCTAACCCACCGGCAGGGCGTGTCGTCATGCGGCCTCAGCCTCAAGCTCAGCCACAGCAGCAACCTCAGACCTCACCTGTTCAGCCTGTTCGGACGACGACTCCGCCTACGGCCCTTGCTCCGGTGGCCCGCCTCAATGGGAATGAAGGCCAAATTTACCAGGCGCAGATCATCCGCCGTATGGGTGGGACGCCGATCATCGACGTGGTTTTCAATGGCAACCAACGGTTTGAGATGATTGTAGACACGGGTGCGAGCGGTACGCTAATTACCCCAGCGATGGCGTCTGCTTTGGGAGTCGTACCCGTGGGTCGGGCCAGTGTCGCCACTGCTAGCTCTAGTAGTGTGACTTTCCCGCTGGGATATATCAGATCGATGGAAGTCAACGGCATGGTTGCCCAAGAGGTGCTTGTGGCGATCGCCGGCCCCGAACTCAGCGTGGGTCTGCTCGGCCATGACTTTTTTGGCGACTTTGATGTCACCATTCGCCAGAACGTGGTGGAGTTTCGCGAGCGCGGTTAGTTTTCTTTCAAGAAGCTAACCAGCTGCTCTAGCTTGCCCCAGGCTGCACCGCTTTGCAGGATATCTTTGGCGATCGCCACCCCTTCTGTGTAGAGATCAACAGGATCGGTTGTGGTTGCATCTTTCGGAATCATACCACCGACCTTAAGGGCCAAAGCTGCATTGAGAGCAACAACTTCCTGTTGGGCTTGAGTGCCTTTCCCTTGCAAAACCGACCGCAAAATCTCAACGTTATCTGCAACTTCGCCACCTCTCAAGGCAAGGGTGGGGGCAGGCGTCAGGCCTAGCGCTTCTGGATCAAGCGTCAAAGACTCAACTTGACCTTGCTCCAACACCGAGAGGTGGGTTACATCGGCCAATCCTGCTTCGTCTAGCTTTTCTTGACCATGCAAGACAATCGCTTGCGATCGCCCTAGTTGGTTTAGAGCGGCTGCCATCTTGTCGGTCAGGCTAGGATCAAAGACGCCGATCACCTGCCCAGTTGGGCCGAGCGGATTGACCAACGGCCCCAGTAGGTTAAACACAGTGCGGATTTTGAGCGATCGCCGCAAGGGAGCCACATATTTCATGGCCGGATGCCAACCAGGCGCAAACAAGAACGTAATCCCAACTTCTTCTAGAGCCGCCTGCACCCGATCCGGACTCGCGCTCAAATTGACTCCCAACGCTTCCAACACATCGGCTGAACCGACCTTGCTCGAAGCGGCCCGATTGCCATGCTTAGCGACTGGGATACCTGCTGCCGATGCCACGAAAGCAACCGCCGTAGAAATATTAAACGTAGAGGCTCCATCCCCCCCCGTCCCACAGGTATCAATCAAAGGATCCAGGGTAGATTGCTGCATCTGCGCTCCCACCGACTGAGCCTGAAGCACCTGAGCCATTCCAGCTAGCTCATCTGCCGAGACGCCTTTGGCCTGGATAGCCGCCAAAATTGCACCTGACATAACTGGGGAAATGGCTTCACTCAACCACCCCTGCATCAGGTCAGCAGCCTGGGCTGTAGACAGAGATTGTCTGTCTAAAAGCTGTTGAAGCAAAACGGGCCAGTCTTGAGTTGCCTCCACATTGGGCGTATCCAGCGCTGCGGAAGAAGAGGAATTGCTCATAGTTAGTCTGGGGTGATTCTGGGGTGATTCTGGGGTGAGTCTGGGGGGACGAGAGAGCCTATCAGAATTAAGCAACAAGATATGCCAGGTAGGCTAGCGATCGCCCGCTCTCCTGCTTCCTCAGTAAATCATAAAATCATATTGCTTTTGAATTGCGCTAGTTGAGGCCCTCCCACGTCTAAAGAACGTGAGATTCAGCGATACTGGCAAACAATGTAACAACCAGATCGCTGATTATCAATCATATTTTTGTGTGAGGAAAAATCATGTTGACAACGCTTGGGTGGAAATTCTTTTTGATCACGCCGGGTTTCGTGGCGATCGCCCTGTTCTCTCCCCAGGCCCTAGCCCAGGAAGCGCTAGCGGAAGAGGCGATCGCCACCAAAATTCAGCTTGAGGCACAACCAGACGTGATCACCCTGGAAGAAACACTCCCGCTCGGTGCTTTAGAAATCGAGCTGGGTGAGCCTGAAGCCATGAGCCAAGTCACTTCCGTGTCTCAGCTGTCAGATGTGCAGCCAACAGATTGGGCTTTTCAGGCACTTCAATCTCTCGTCGAGCGCTACGGCATCATTGCAGGCTATCCAGATGGCACCTTTCGTGGCAATCGAACTCTGACGCGCTACGAGTTTGCTGCCGGACTAAATGCAGCTCTCGATCAGTTTACTGACTCGATCAGTACCGGATTTCCAGGCATCATCAACCAACAAGACCTAGTTGTTTTACAGCGACTGCAGGATGAGTTTTCGGGAGAACTGGCCATCCTGCGAGGTCGAATGAATGTTTTAGAAGCCCGAGCTACAGAGCTAGAAGTCAATCAGTTTTCCACAACAACGCGACTGACAGGCGAAGCTATCCTGAGTATTTCCAATCTCTACGGCAGCCAAGTTGGGGCTTTTGGAGACGATAAAACGGTTTTTCAATATCGATCCAGACTCAACTTCATCACAAGCTTCACCGGGCGAGACACATTGTACACCCGCTTTGCGGCAGGTACCTTTTCGCCTTTCACCGTTCCAGCCCATCTCAGCAGTCGCAATCTTAATGTTCCTAATCCAATTGATGTAGGAACCGCAGAAGGCTCACTGGTCAACAGCATTGGTGGCGCGACCAATAACAGTATTGTTTTAGATCGACTGACCTACTCTTTTACGGTGGGCGATCGCCTTGAAGCCTACATTGCAGCTCATCGCGGCGAACATAGCGATTATGTGTTCAGCACCGTCAACCCCTACTTTGAAGACTTCGATGGTGGCAATGGCTCTATCTCCACCTTTGGCCAGCGCAGCCCAATTTACCGCATTGGCGGCGGCACAGGAGCAGGCTTTAATGTTGTTTTGGATAACAATCAGCGACTGGCACTCTCAGTCGGCTATCTGGCTGAAGATGCCGCCAATCCCAGCGCAGGCAGTGGTCTGTTTAACGGAGACTACTCCGTTTTGAGTCAGCTCACCGTCACACCCAGCGAATCGCTCCAGATTGGCCTCACCTACGTGCACGCCTACCACAGTTCCGATAACGCCATCTTTGATTCTGGCTTTGGTGGCGAACGTTTCTTGGTGGGCACCTCTCCCGCCAACGCAGCCCACATTGGAATTGGCGTTCCGGCTGTGACCAACTCCTACGGGATTCAAGCCTCCTGGGAAGTAAACCCTCGCCTACTTGTCAATGCTTTTGGTGGCTACACCGATCTCTCCTTACTCCAGACTGGAAGCGGTGAAGTCTGGTATTACGGCTTGGGGTTGGCTTTCCCCGACCTGTTTCAAATTGGCAATCTGGGCGGCATCCTGATCGGGGCAGAGCCTTACTTGAGCGGCGGCGGCGCAAGCATCACAGACCTCAACCTTCGCACCGATAGTTCCCTACATGTAGAAGCTTTCTACAACCTCCAGCTCAACGACAACATCTCCATTACGCCCGGTCTGATCTGGATTACCGCCCCAGAGCAAAACAGCACCAATGATAGCTATTTCGTTGGCACCCTGCGGACAACGTTCCGCTTTTAGCTGCCCCCTCCAAGGTCGTCAAATGACTCTGACTTGAGGCCAAACTCCCTCTTGGTTGACTGACAGATCTGACTGAAAAGTGGGTCTCGGCTGCGCTCAATCCAAGACGTATCTAGGTCGCAGGTTGAGCGGAGTCGAAACCTGCACTACACAACCTGCACTACACAAAACTCTAGCGGTTCAAGAGTCTTGTCAGTCAATTAGGAGTGTCAGCTCGGCAAGAAATTAAGCTGAGCTGTAGGAAATTAAAAACCGAAAACAGTTTCAATGGCCGTCTGTAGATTGACGCTTTGGTGTGTTGAGCCAATGCAAAACATCTAATCCGGTCAATTGCTTGAGATTGATAACTTCATCCTGAAAATAGTTTGTTAGCTCAAGTCTAAGATTGTGAGACATGGATGGCTTTGGCGCATGGCTCTTGGCATGAAGCTTTTTTCGCAAGAATTTACGCGTTGCTTTTGGGATGAAAGACTTTACCAATGGACTGATTGAAACACGTTTTTCCAGTAAGTTCCTGTAAGGGTTGGATAGCTTGAGAGCGCCTGAATGGAAACGTTTTGATGTATCGGGAACAAAATCTTGATCGACGCCAATAAAGTCGAAAAGCTCAGCAAAAAGTTGATGAGGGTTTTGTTGAAGATCCTCATGAAGAAAAAGCTTTACTTGCTCTCGCTCAAAGTATGAAAAGTAAGTTTTGAGGTGGGTGTAATAGCGTCCGGGATTGAGAAATTTTTCTGATGAAAGGACCAACTCATCAAGATTCTGAATCTCATCTTGAGTATAAGAACGATCCCACAAAGCATGGGAGTAAGTTCTATCAATTGGATTTCTGAGAATCACTACGATTTTTACATCCGGAAAAAGGCGCTTGATTTTCTCTACAAGCTTCTTCCCGCGATGAAGATAAACACTTGAAACCTCCCCTAAGACCTTACCCGGTTCAGCAGGCTCAAACTGAGCAAGATATTCTCCTGCCTCGTCGAGTTCTTTAAACTTGCTTCGCCAGAGAAGATCGGTACCTTTGGCAGAGGGCA
This sequence comes from Elainellales cyanobacterium, assembly GCA_041746655.1. Taxonomy (GTDB): domain Bacteria; phylum Cyanobacteriota; class Cyanobacteriia; order Elainellales; family Elainellaceae; genus JBGTGR01. The sequence continues at coordinate 47,533 of JBGTGR010000030.1, forward strand.
AATAAATCGCTGGATGCTGATTTAAGTAATAGTGTAATGAGGTCGTTCCTGCTTTGTGAGCACCAACAACAATGAAATTTGGGGTTTTCATACATCAGAACCCAGAATTTTACGCTTTGAATTGGCTTTAGCCCTTAACGAACTAAACGAAAGGCGATCGCTCAATAGGCCGCTCAATACGCCCAAGTTCTTGACGTATGACTCTACACAAGGTTTCCTCTCAAGGCTCAAAGCCTTGCTGAGTATACTAGCGCAAGATTTTAGGAGCGCTTTTCGTAGAGTATGTTGCTACTAAGCAAACGCGTTCATCCCCCTACCCTTCAAATCTTATCTAACCTTTCCGATTGCAGGGGAATAGATCCTATAAGGGGGGCGATCGCAGATGAAGGGCAGGAATATGGAGGAATCAAGTTTGCCCAACAACCTTATGAAAATAGGCTTTAAGATCATCTAAGGAACAGTCTAGAGAGAGCAATGCAATGTAGTTATCAGGTCGCAGCAGTACTTTAAACGATTGTTCGCTACCGAAAATTTTAACAACTCTTGGGTAAAGTGGAATGACATGGAAATCAATGCAGTCTCCGTATTCCCTTTCAAGTTGCCCTTTCAAATATCCATAGTCCTGCTGCCCATTTGAGAACACGAGCAAGTGAAACTTTGGATTGCGGAGCTGATCGTAAATGTTCTCGCCATTCACAAGAAAATACGGCATCCGATCGCCTGCTTTGACCTCAAAACTTTGCTCCTGCTGAGGGTGACTCAAGGAACTATCGCGGTAGTCCAGTCCAATTTGAGAAACTATTGGAAATAGGAACTCTTTGGCGTTACTAAACTGGGTAACAAAACTTGCAAGGGTTGGGAAGATGCTTTCACGGAAGAAACGCAAATACCAGCGATCGCTCGCTGCTACCTCAAAAAACTGATCTGTCGTCTGCAACAGGCGCTTGGCATTTGCCAAGCGCTCTTCGGTGTAAGTTGCCAACAGCGAATCCTGAGCTTTGCCTTGCAAAACGAAAGCCAGCTTCCAGGCAAGGTTGTAAGCATCTTGAATGCCTGTGTTCATGCCTTGTCCACCCGCAGGGGTATGAATGTGTGCCGCATCACCTGCCAAAAAGCATCTGCCAATTGAGAACGGTTCTGCCCGCCGAGTATGCACTTTGTACGTCGAAAACCAGTGCACAGTCGTAATTTCCAGCGGCAGTTGCACCAATTGCTTCACTTTAGGTTCGACTGACTCGAAGAGAACTTCTTGATCAATTGAGTTTTCGTACTCAGGCAAGTTACCAATCAGCCGCCAGCGATTTTCACCTTGCATCGGCACTATCAGGACAAAGGAGTCTTGCCCCAATACTGGATATAGCGTGCCCTCTTGCCCTGGAAATTCCATCTGCACATCCGCTACATAAAACAAGCGCGGATGGGTTGAACCTTCAAAGGGTAGTCCGAGCAATTGCCGGGTGGGACTGCTGGCACCATCACACCCCACCAGATAACGACTTTTGATCGTCTGCTTTTCACCACTGGTGGTTTTGACCACTACCCTCACACCGTCTGCATCTTGTGTTAAAGTTTCCAACTCGGTCTGCCATTGAACCGCTTGACCATTGTGCTGGAGATGCTCATAAAGCAGATGCTCGTTTTTGCTTTGTTCAAACACCAGCATGAATGGAAACGGACTGAGTCCTGCGCCAAAGTCTGAAAAATCGAGGTGGGCACTGATTTTTCCGTCGTGCATGAGGGCGACTTCTTGTACCTGTTCTCCCTCTACAACGGCTTTTTTCGCCAGACCCACTTGGTCGTAAATCTCCAGCGATCGCGCATGAACCACCAGCGCCTTGGATAGCTCAGTCACCCCTTCTTTCTTGTCAAAGATGACGAAATTGATGTTGTAGCGCATCAATTGCACAGCCAGCGAAAGCCCAGTTGGTCCCGCCCCGACGATAATCACATCTGTTTGAACCGTGGCATTTTGCATGATTGGGTGCTTCCTCATCTAGAGGCAGTAGACTAAACCGATTAGTTTAGTTGCACGTCTATACTAAACCGACTAGTTTAGAGTGTCAAGGTACGATTGATTGTTTAGCCGCAAGGACGACCCGGAATGAGACAGGTAAAACCTGGACGCACGGATAGACAGCTCTCTCCAGAGAAAACCGAAGCCATTTTGGAAGGTGGAATGCAAGAGTTTTTAGCTCACGGCTATGCAGCAACCAGTATGGATCGGGTGGCGATCGCCGCAAAAGTTTCGAAAGCCACCGTATATAGTCACTTTCAAGACAAAGAAGGCTTATTCACTGTCCTCATCCAACGCCTAGTCGAGCAAAAATCCCAATCTATTTTTGGTGCAGCGGATGATCGAATGTTGCAAATGCCACCCCAGGTCGTTCTGAAAAATTTTGCCAATCGAGCCTTAGATATTGGGGCAAACGAGCCGCAGTTTCTCAATTTTATGCGGCTGATCCTGGGAGAGTCGGGACGATTTCCGCAGTTAGCCCGTGCCTTTGTTGGTAACATTGAGCAGACTGCCTTTAGAAGGCTCTGCCACTATCTCGTGAATTGTCCGCAGCTCAAACTATCTGACCCTGAAGCGACAGCACGAATTTTTGTTGGTGCCATTGTGCATTTCATGATTGTGCAAGAAATGTTGCATGGCAAGGATATTATGCCAATGGAGCGCGATCGCCTCATCGATGGCTTGATTAACTTGATTGTCGAGTAGCGATCGCGAAGCGTCTCCGCAAAAGAATCGCAGCTCGCAGATGACCTCGCAACCCTCCCCCAAAACTGAGAACTGAGGCCAACGTTCGTGCTTTTATACCTCGTTGAACTCCGGTGGGTAAACCACCGTGCCGTTTCTTCCAGCTGCTGCTCCCGGCGAGAGTTCTGCCAGCATAAAAACCTCATCCGGCACATCGAATTGACAGTCAACTCCAAAGGAACTTGCTGGAGAGAAGCCGAGGCGTGAGTAAAAATCAGGATGGCCCAAGACGATGACTACCTGATGATTACTTTGGCGCAATATCTCAAAACCCCTGCCAATCAAAGCTGAACCGATACCTTGCCCCTGAAACTGCGGCAAAACAGCCATTGGCCCCAAACCAACCGCATCATAGCTTTTTGTCTTCGCCTCTATGACAACAGGGCAGAACAAAATGTGACCAACAATTTGTCCATTCTGAACGGCGACCAACGATGAAACGACCTTCTGCTTGGCATGAAGCGATTCAACGAGGTTGGCCTCGCCAGCGCGACCAAATGCCTGCTCATTAACATGACGAACAGCTTCTTTATCTTCGGAAGTTTCAGGACGGATAATCATCGCTCGTTATTCTGCCGGAAAAACCTAATGTGTTCTGCTCATTTAGTTCTCAGCGGTCGGTGGGCATGGGCTTTGTTAGCCCGCGATCGCTTGCCTAAAAGCCATAAATGTGGTGCGTTCCCAGGGATTCATCAGCTGTATGTGCCTATAGCTACGGCATGGTTGGGGCACCATTATGGAGGTGGCATCCCCAACTCACCCTGGCTAACCAGACGAATATCAGTGCCCGTAATATTGGTGTGGTAGACCCACAGGGGTTGCTGCATCGATGTGCCGGAGATTGCCTGATCGACCAGGATTTGCACTGCCCACCCTGAACGAGTATCCATGCCAGAACTGGAGCCATCTTCACGAGTATTCAAACAGCTATCAAAGAAGCGAGCCTCTGCCCAGAACAGGTGCAAACTGGAGGTGGAAATTCCAGCATCCTCTGCGACTTGGGTAAGGATTCGCTGTTGTACGGCTTCTAATTCTGATAGACTTTGCAACCCGTCAGGTTGGGGTGTCCAGGAATCGGCTTCAGCCCTCTGCGGGATGTAGTAAACCAGGCGGAGCGGCTCGGAATGTCCCCCTCCTGCAACAACTACTCGCCACCCAGATACGTCGATGTCAAGGCAGATGCCACGCCTCGGGCGGGAAGGGCCAGAACCACCGCTACAGTCGTTCCAGGTGACAGGTTCAATCGATTCAACCTGGGCACTGATATCGGCTGGTGCATCTGAACCTATTTCAAGCATCAGTTCAGGGGTGTTGAACCGTTCCTGAGCATCCTCGATAACGGCATCGGCCAGCGTATTAGAAAGGCTACCCATGTCAATGTGCGATCGCCTCTCTTCCGACACATCTTGAATGGGAGATGCAACAGTGCGATTGTTATCGATATTGTTATCGATGCGGTTTTGATAGCCTCGCTGAAAGGTTCGTCTCACGGTATTTGCAACGGAACGAGGTAATCCCATGCGCTCAAACACAACGGTTGGCTGGGAGGACGCGATCGCTGGGTGTCCGATAACAGAGAATGAAGACAAGGGCGGGAAATGAGCAAGGCTACTGCTGGCGATCGCAATCGATAACCCAATTGCCCCATATATGAATCGTTGAGCCTGCATCACCACACATCCTTCGACAACCGATTTGCCAGAGAGTACAACTTGAACCTATTGCTACCGTAAATAGAAACGGTTGCGAAATGGTTGTGGTTGCTAAAACTGCAACCACACAACACCCCAAAACATAAAAATTGCATTTTCAGAGCAAATCTGGTTGCAGAACCCAAATAAAGCGCGCACCTCCGCTTTATTTGGGTTTTATGGTTGTTCAAACGGATTTGATATCAAATATGAAGCCAGCTAGCAGCAAAACGCAGGTAACGGCGGCAGACAACCTCAGCAACCCCACAAGCGGCTTTCGACTGTCCGCTGCCATGCAGTTAGACCATTAAAGCTGATCGAGCATTCGTTTCAAATCCTCTAATTCCGCATCAACCGCTGCATCAACCGCTGCACGGCTAAGAAGAGTATTCGAAGGTTGAGAACTGGGAGGCTGAGACTGCAATTGCTGGGCGGGTTCCAGGAACTGCGCTTTCATAGCTGCCAATTCTTCATCCAAGTTGTTGCCTGACTCTAGCATGACCAAATGGCTCTCTAAATCGGTTTCAGCAAGTTCTGTTGCTGCCTGCAACGTGCCTCCATTTGTAGCACTTTCTCTTCCATGCGCTCAAATGCTGTCATTGCACTGCTGGCACCTAGATTGCCTGCTGTTTTTTGCAGTTGCATATTCACCTCAGCCGCCGCAATCTCTGCCTTCAGCCTAGTTCTCATACTTTTTGCTTCAGAAATTTTGGCTTCTAGAAGAGTTAGATTTTGTTTGATTTTTTTAACTGAAGCTGGTTCTTGATTAAGCTGAACTTCAAGACTGCTGAGAATTTTAGTGTGCATCTTTTTACGGATCAGAGCTTCCCGTGCCAGATACTCATTTCCTTTTTGCAAGGCAAGTTGTGCCCGCCGTTTCCATTTATTGACGTCCGCTTGTGCTTGTTCATACTGCTGTTGAAGTAGCTTTTGGCTAGCAATCACATTGATGCTTGCTTGACTTGCATTCCGCAAGTCTGCTTCCATCTGCTCGATCGCCCTATCTAAAAGCTTTTCTGGATCAGTGCCTTGCTGAAGCAGGCGATTTAAGCCAACTAAACCCAGCCCAACGACGGCTCCACCTGCTGCCATTGAAGCCATGCCAACCCCAATGGCACTTCCACCCATAGCGACACCAACTCCCCCAATCGTCGCTGAAGTTGCTGCACCTGCCGCCGCTCCAATCGCCGCAGCACTAGTAGAGGAAGCATCACCTTCAATGAGCGATCGCAACACTTCGTAAAGGGCAGCACCTGTCAATGCACCAGCAGCAACGAGTGGAACAGCACCCAGGCTGTAACCTGTCCCACCTGCTAATATTCCAATCTTGCCAATAGAAGCGCCTCCAACGGCTCCTCCAACAACTAGGGCAGTTCCTTCGCTCAGGTAATTGTTCTTGCGAACACCGCTATCGGAGTTCAGCTCAGCTCGAACGATGCGGCTTACGCGATCGAATGACTGCTCCATAAGGCTCTCCTGATCCTGTTTTTGCTAGCAACACGTCAAGCCTAAGCACAACTAACTTTGAATAGTTAGTGGAGATTACGCAAATCTATCTAATCTTCAAAAATCTCTTGTCAATTTGAAGCCCTAGACAGCACAAAGGATTCTAGCGGCCCAATGTGTATCACACGTCAAAAGTGCTGGATAACACCCTTCACAACGGTATTACCCAGCATCTACAAAGACAGGGGAGCAGGCGAAATAGGGCCTACTTGTCTTATCTTGCTATCGATCGCCCCTCCCCAACCCCCAACAAGTCTTCTTGCTGAGTTGTTCAAGAAGGGCGATCGCCCCTTTCAAGACGAGCGAACACTGAAGCTTAGAATTCCTGAGCATGGTACGTTCTCAGAAATTTATTGGTGGAGTATTGGAACTTGCTTTTAGGAAAGCGCCCTACACGAGTGGCGATCGCACTAATTAATCGCACTAATAGTGGAGTTGTGCGGCGGCAGACAAGCTTGATCTCAGCACCGAGTCTCTTGCTCATCCGCACCGACACATTGATAGGCGGCTCGGCAATTACTTGCTTTGTATCAAGCATCGTTTAGGTTTGCAAGCGCACTAAATTTATGGATTTTGAATTGTCAAGCAAGAACCTTCAAATTTCTCAGTTGGAATCTCCTGAATAGCCTTCCAGCAGGACTCCTTCTTGCACCATTCTGTCACATTACGACCATCAGGTGGATGAGTGATTACCTGGTGGACTTCTCTCGAAATTATTTGAAGTGCCTGTTGAAGCGACGGTGTAAGGTTTTGCTGCTTCCAGATTTTATCTAAATCTACGTCTTGCTGAGTTTTATAGCTCAGGTATGCCAAGGTATAGGTCACAATATTGGCACGATAACCGCCAAACTTCTCATTCCCAACAATCCTTTCGGTACTTTTGAACAAAATAGCTTTGGCTATGAGGTGGGTAAAGTAGCTTTCATCTGGCTCAAGGCGGCTCTTCTCTGTTAAACCAACTGTGAACTTGGCAAAGTTTTTTTGGGCACCCAAACTGACGATATGAGGAAGTTGATCCCAAGTATGTTCAAATTTTGCAAGATCGGTTTTAGTAAATTTTTGAGCATTCGGATGGGTGAGCGTGAAAGCTTTTTGTTTGGCAGGCGTGGATTCACGATTCTTGGCATCAGCATACTGTCCTCTCGCCCGTTCATAAAACCACCGAGTTTGGCGTTGAATACCATCAACAGCAGGTGCCCAAATGGTGCGAGAAAGTTCCTCGACGCGAATGTGAAATGGGTCGTTGGCAGAAAAATCGGCTTCGTTGACCTTATTTTGATTGTTGGCATAGCGGGAAATCAGAGGCACGATTTCGTCCATGCGATCGCGATCCACTACGGTCAACTTAGTCTGAACGTAAATTCCCGAAATATCTGCTTTATCTTTACGAACGGCCTGATAGAGGGAAGCTGTGGTCTGTCCACCGTTGACGATCTGGAGATCACGAATTTCGGCAATCCCTTGTCCACCGTTGGGTAAATCAACAAGTTTCACTGCCTCAGCAGTTGCAGAAATTCCGTTGTTATAAGCAAGGAAACGATGGGGCTCTCTCAGGATCGTTTGACGAATGCCTTTATTGACATTGCCTTTTGCCTGTAAGAAGGAGCGGACGTTGCGTTCCAATAGTCTTGAGCCATATTCAGCGTAGATTTTGCAGAGAATTTCACCGGGAATGATGGCAACATAAGCACCGTAGTCTGATTGAGATTCTGGCATAGCAAGGCAGGGAATGACAGAACCGTAATGGGTTTGAAAATTGATTTCAATCGCTTCTCGTTTTTGGCCTGATGTAACGCAGCGGTAGGTTCGGCGGAGATCCCAAATATTGAAGGAGTAGTTCACGCCATCCTTGACTTGATTTTTCTTAGTCTGTAATGTGGTCAACCCATCGGTGAAGAGAAATAAGCGTACATGACTAAATTGGCTCCGCTGGCTGTGAATTAACTGTGCCATATCAAAGCTGGGAGATGCTTCTTCAATCGATTGATGATAGCCTTTGTAGACTTTGCTCAGAAAATTAATCAGTTGCTTAAATGCACTTTCAACCGCGTCTTTACGAACAGTAATAGGTGAGGGATTTTGAGTATAGATAGAGATGAATAAATCGAGCCGCCCCTCATTTTCTTGAATGTTGTAGCCGTTGACTTTAATACCACGGGCACTGTGATAGCAAACGTGTCCATCTTCGAGTTCGCCTGCTTCGGTCAAATATTCGATCATGAGTCGGGTAAAGGATTCCTCTCGAAAGGAACCGCTCTCTTCCTCGGTCTGATTGCCCTCTGCATCAATGATGACTTCCTGATGGAGATTTCCAGCAAATCGGGCGAGTTCCAGATCATCATTACTCATGACTGATCTCCTATCAGTGCAATAACCTCTGATTCTGGAATGGAGAAGCGTTTGCACTCAGCAACGCTGATGGTATAACGCACATCTCCTACACCGTTGCGAAGATCAGATTCAATAATTTTGGGAAAGTCTGCTCCAACTCTGAAGTAGTTATGCTCTCGAATCGTGTATCCAATACTCTCGTAGCGGGTGGCATGAATATCAAGATATCCGATTTCAAATAAAAGGTTTTCTAATTCGTTTCTGGCGATCGCATCACCTGCAACGAGCGATCGCACACTGGCAATCACTTCAGGTAAAGTTTCACCTTGCCCTTGGCGGATATCGAGCGATAGATGGAGCAGCACAATTGTTCTGGCTCCAGTGTCATCAAGTTGTCGTTCGCTGGCGATCGCTAATTTCTGATGTTGTTTCGCACTGGTTGTTTTAACTTCAACCGCACAACCAGAAAACTGGAAATCTTGTTGAGTTCCTTTTGAACCAGTCCAGTAATAAAATCTTTTGAACAAACCTAGTTATGAAAGAATCAAGCTCCAAGAAAGATTTCTTCTCGATGGAAGCGGAGAAATTCGGATTCGGGTTGGAACTTTTCTGGCAAACGCAGTTGATTACCTTCGTAGGCAACAAAGTTACGCTCCAATGTTTCTTCAGGTAGAAACTCTTGAAGATAGCGGCTTAGAACTAATCTGTAATTTTCATCAAATGTAATTAGTCCTTGATCAAATGCGACATCATGAGTCCGGGCAAGACACAATCCATTTTGAGGATTAAGGCGGTGTTCTGATTGTTCACGCCAAGGAATGATATGGCTTGCAATTAATAGCTCTGGGATGGGATTTCCAGTGATACAGCAACGATTTCCATACGACGACAAAATCATTTGTCGAAAGAAGCTCTGCCCAATTCTAATTTTGGTTTTAACTTGAGCTTCTGTTGTCTCTATGATTTGATGTGGAGGATATTTTGGAGGGGGTAGGTTGGAAGTTTTAGACCTTTGACTGACAAGCCGTTGATTAATGTCGGAAAATGCAAAACCACCTAATTCCTGGAAACGTTCTTCACTTTCCGTCCCAAGTTTTTCCCAATTTGCTGTAAATTCATTCCAGATTTCCCGATCAGCTTTACTTGCTCCACTCAGCCCTCGAATGCCACGCGCTTGCTGCACTGGATCAAGCGAAGCAAGATTACCGAGTTTCATCGCTAGGCTACTAGGCGTTCTACCCAGTTTTTCAGCCACTTCTATGATGATGGGCTTTCTATGATCAAGCTGACCAAATGGCAACTTGCAATATAGATTCATTGCGATAATGAGTTCATCTCGTGTCCAGGGCTTCCTAATATTCATGAACTCTCAGCCTTGCAATCCTAGAATGTCGGATCAGTATACGGCTCGTTAATACCAACTAGAACGGTAAATCCACCTTTTGAAATCCATTTTCCTTTAGATTTTGAAAGATAGACACGGATTTCAAAATCTCCAATGCTTTTATCTTGTTTCATCCAAGACGTTTCGCCTGACTTGCTAATGCGGGTAATAGTGTAGGCGCGACGATCTGTATACTATAACTCCGTAACACTCATGCCAACGGCTGGAGTTGGAGTATTTTGCATCGTAAAAAGCATGAGATTTTGTAGCGAACTGTACATTGCTTCTCCTTACTCTAAAACGCTAGTTCTGAATCTTATTATTAAAACTTGATTTTCCACCTCAGATACTAGCAATAAATCTTAAAAATTCCTTGTACAAAAAAATATGATCAGATTATATCTCTCTACCCAGTTTTCTCATTTTTCCAATGCCAACCCGTGAGAACTTGACAGGGTGGTTCACCCACTAAAATATCTACTTCGTCAGGATTCAATCCCAGCTGATCAAGATTACGAAGACCACGGATATCTTGAGGTGGTAGCTTCAGCTTGGCAGTGGGAAAGTTTGGATGATGAGTAGCGATCGCATAACGATTTTGGTCAATTCCACCTAATATCTGACACCCAGCATTCTTAAACCCCAAACTCATCCCCCCTGCACCACAAAAAACATCGAGTACAGTAGGTTTGATATTTCGGCTGGATCTTTCCTCGGTCATCTGCATTGCTTGCTCAATTCACCTTGCGGGATCTTTTGAATGATACACGAGAACCCCTAGACTTCAGTCCTCGTAGTGGCTTTGCCGATCGAGTCAGTATACTTGCTACGCTAACCAGCTTTTCGGGATAGCATCAAACCTACGATGGGAGAAAAAGCTATGTGTTGGCTCAAGGAAATGGGGGCTGCTGAAATCAGGGCTTACTTGTCACTCAATTCTCTTCACACTAGTGATGTGATCATGCTGTTTGCTTGTGACTGATAGCTACCGCCAAATAGATTGAAGTGATTGAGGACGTGGTAGAGGTTGTACAAGATTTTGCGTCGTTCGTAGCCTGGATCAAGAGGATAGGCTGCGTTGTAGGCTTGGTAAAAATTGGCGGTGAAGCCTCCGAATAGTTCGGTCATGGCGAGATCGACTTCGCGATCGCCAAAATAAACCGCCGGATCAAGCAAGACAGGTTCTTCTGTTTTGATTACAGCCGCATTGCCCGACCATAGATCGCCATGCACCAGCGAGGGCTGCGGATCGTGACCTGCCAAAATTTCTGGAATTGCAGATAACAACTTGTCTTGATTGGGAAAATGTCCGCCGCGTCGTTGGGCTAGTTTGAGCTGATAGCGGATGCGATGCTCCGTGAAAAAATCGACCCAGTTTTCGGTCCAGGGATTGAGCTGAGGTGTAGAGCCAATTGTATTGTTTTGGTCCCAGCCAAATCCTTTCTCGCTGGTGACGCGATGCATGGCGGCAAGCTGACGTCCCATTTCATCCCAAGCATGATGAGTGCCGTAGCCAAAATCTAACCACTCCAGCACGATGTAGGACGCATCTCCCTCAATTCCCCAACAGAGCGGACGCGGAACCCGGATGGTATTGGTTTCAGCCATTTGCCGCAGCCCCAGCGCTTCAGCCTCAAACATGGCAACCCGGCTGGCCTGATTGGTTTTGACAAAGTAGGCGCGACTGCCATCTACCAGCGCACAGGCTTGATTGATGCTGCCGCCCCCTACGGGCCGACGATGGGCCGCACGAAACGTTTCACCTGTGGCTTGACTAATGTGTTCAGCGATTTGATTCCACATAGGCGCAGGAGAAGAGATCGGTAGGATGCAGAAGCCAGATGAGACGCTTGCTCACCTTGACCTTCCACATCCTACACCCTATAACCTTACGCTCCATCAAGCAGCAGGTTTTAACACCACAATGCCATATGCCTCTGGCGAGAGATGGGTCTGGGCGGCTTTCTGTAAGTCAGCAGCATTCAACGCCTGAATCCGTTCGGGGTAGTGAATGGCTGGGGTCAGTTCGCCTACCGTGGCCTGGTAGTAGCCATACAGACCGGCTCGATTTCCGGGCGTTTCGTTGCCGAAGATATAGCGGTTGGAGACCAGTGTGCGGACACGGGCCAGTTCTGCCTCCGTCACAGGCTCTTGCTGGAAGGAGCGAATGTGTTGGGCGATCGCCTCCTCAACCGCTGGAATATTCTCAGCCGGAAGCTGCGCCGAAATATAAAAAACACCTTGCAGCGTGTAGGTCATGTTCACCGCCGCAATGCTAGAAACCAGCCCGCGCTCCTCTCGCAAATCGCGAATCAACCGACCCGTGCGACCGCTGCCCACGATAGACGCCAGAATATCTAACGCATAGGTTTGATCGAGATCGGCCATACCGGGAACGCGCCACGCCATGACGAGACGAGCCTGCTGGAGTGAATCATCTACAGCTTCATAGCGCTCAATCGTGGTGAACGGTGACTCTGGGCTGAGTGTGGCGCGTTGATCGATGGGCGTGAAGGCCTCTAGCGTTTCTCGCTGGGCGGGCTGGGATTGGCTCGCTGCAAAGCTATCGGCCACTGTTTGAATCAGCTGATCGACGGGTAAATTGCCTACGGCCACAGCGGTAATCGACTGCGGCTGATACCAGGTGGTATGAAAGTCGCGCATTTGCTGGGGGGTGAGCGTTTCAATCACGCTAGTAGGTCCCAAGACGGGACGCCGATAGGGCAGGTGATTGAAAGCCATTTCCATCGAGCGATAAAACACGCGGCGACGAGGGCTATCATCGGCGCGCCGAATTTCTTCTAAAATGACAGGCCGTTCGCGCTCAAAGGCTTCATCCGGAATGGCTGCATTCAACAACACCTCAATCTGGAGGGGGGCGAGGTCGGCAAAGTCTTTGGGTGCGGTGGTGATGTAGTAGTGGGTATAGTCCTGACTGGTAGCTGCATTGGTCACAGCGCCCCGCTGCTCGATCAGTCGCTCAAATTCACCACACTGGAGTCGGGCCGTCCCCTTAAAAATCATGTGCTCCAGAAAGTGAGCCATGCCGTTAATCTCATCAGACTCTACGGCTGAGCCTGTGCCCAGCCAAAGACTAAGATTGACGGCCTCAATAGGCATCTGCTCCGCCACAATGGTGAGACCACTAGGGAGCCGATGGAGGGTGGGTGAGTTGAGGCGAGGAACCGAGGCAGATTCAAACAGGATTGGGGTCATGAAGCTCTCTGGGGTGACCGTTCTTCACCTATCTTAATTCTCACTGTCCAAAGCCGCTGCGGTGAAATGCCTGATCCTCCTGTTTCCGTCTGCATTTCACCTTGCTAATACAATATGATATCAGTATGTTAAGAGATGCTAAGTAATGTAAATCGCTTCTATGCCGATTCACTGTCCAGGCGATCGCCCCTCTTCTCCAGTTTCTCCTCAGATTTCTCCTCAAATTTCTCCTCAGATTATTGTGATCGGGGCCGGAATTGGAGGATTGACAGCAGCGGCTCTTTTGGCTCATCGCGGCTATCGGGTTCTGGTCTTAGATCAGGCGATCGTCCCGGGCGGGTGTGCTTCGACGTTTAAGCGGCGTGGCTTCACGTTTGATGTCGGTGCCACTCAAGTCGCAGGGTTAGAACCGGGCGGCATTCATCACCGGATTTTTTCAGAGCTAGAGATCGAGGTGCCAAAAGCAACGCCCTGTGATCCGGCCTGTGCGGTCTATTTACCCAATGAGACTGAGCCTATCCAGGTTTGGCGTGATCCCCAACGGTGGCAGGCAGAGCGCCAGCGGCAATTTCCTGGCAGTGAGCCGTTTTGGCAGCTCTTGGCTGACCTATTTCGCTATAGCTGGGCTTTTCAGGCCCGTGATCCGGTGCTGCCACCTCGCAACCTTTGGGATCTGTGGCAACTGACGCAGGCGGTTCGGCCCGATACGCTGCTAACGCTACCCCACACCTTCTCCACCGTTGGGCAAGCGTTGCGCCGTTATGGGTTGAATGATCAGCGGCGGCTGAAAACGTTTCTAGATCTGCAACTCAAGCTCTATTCCCAGGTGGATGCCGATCAAACGGCTCTGCTTTACGCCGCCACCGCACTGAGCGTATCTCAGGAGCCACAGGGGCTTTACCACCTCCACGGCAGTATGCAGGTGTTGAGCGATCGCCTTGTCGAAGCCCTAGAACGCGATGGAGGCCGCTTACTGATGCGCCATACAGTTGAGCGGGTTGAGGCGGCGGGGAAGCAAGGCCAGGTGGTGCAGATTCGTAATCAGAAGACAGGCGACGTTTGGACCGAAACAGTAGACCATGTGGTGGCAAACGTCACGGTGCAAAACTTGGTGCAACTGCTGGGAGACCAAGCTCCCCCCGGCTATCAACGTCGGGTGGAGAAGCTGCCGCCCGGTTCAGGAGCCTTCGTTATTTATCTGGGAGTCGATCAGCGCGCGATTCCAGCCGATTGTCCGCCCCATCTGCAGTTTCTCTATGACTACGACGGGCCGATTGCAGAAAATAATTCGTTGTTTGTCTCGGTGAGCCGTCCCGGCGATGGTCGGGCTTCGGAGGGGCAAGCGACGATTATTGCATCTTCTTTCACTGACCCGACGCTGTGGTGGCAGGGTAAAGACGATTGTGAAGACTATGCCGATCTGAAGCGGCAATATACCGAAGAGGCGATCGCCCGTCTAGGACGGTTCTTTAACCTCAACCCCGACCTAATTTTGCATCAGGAAGCCGCCACCCCCCGCACCTTTGCTCAATTTACAGCTCGCGATCGCGGTAGCGTCGGCGGCATTGGTCAGCGGGTTCCAAACTTTGGGCCATTTGGATTTGCCAATCGCACTCCGGTGCCAGGACTGTGGTTAGTAGGCGATTCGACCCATCCAGGGGAAGGCACTGCTGGCGTCAGCTATTCTGCCTTAACGGTGGTGCGGCAAATCGAGGCAAGTTAGCGCTGGGGAGAGCGGGCCGCAGGGGGCGATCGCCGCAGAGACTAGACCAGAAAAAATTCTCACCTCGAATAATACTTCTTTTGACTTATGGCAAGACAAAAAAACACTTCTTAACATTGGATCACGAGGCAAAAGAGCCGATGCATGTTCATAGCTTCTTGCCTCCCCTATTTAGGAATGGAATTATGTTTTACAAGCGTCCTCTAGCAGTCTTCGAGATCTTCAAGCGGCTCAAAGCTGGCATTTGGCTTTTGGGTGTGCCTTCCTGGCTGTTTGGCCTAGTCGATCGCACCGTCGCCTCTTTCGCAGATGGCTACACCTCTGCCCTAGACTTAGTTCAGCTATTTACAGCCGCCTTTTTCTTTGTCAGTTGGCTGTTTCTCAAGCCCAGCTTTGCCATCTTCAAAATTTGGAAATAGGATTCTGCCTGGGAGCAAGGTGATGCCTTAGGGCGGGGATAACTGAATCGGCGGAATAGAAGGGGCTAGCTGTTGTCTCCACGATTCAATCTGCAGTTGCGCCTCTGCATAGGCTTCAGTTCGAGTTGGAATACTTTCAGCTAAGGCGATCGCACCTTCCAGGTCATAAACAGCCTGCATTTGGGCCAGCCTCAAAATATCTCGGCTCCAGGTGTTGATCATCCGGTCTGCTTCAGAACGAGAAGAGCTGCCAGATGGGACTTGGTCAGCCGTTCGGATTGCAGA
The DNA here is from genome assembly GCA_041746655.1 of Elainellales cyanobacterium. GTDB lineage: Bacteria > Cyanobacteriota > Cyanobacteriia > Elainellales > Elainellaceae > JBGTGR01. The sequence continues at coordinate 62,846 of JBGTGR010000030.1, forward strand.
AACCAGGGATGTGCTGGTTCCACCTCGGGCACTCTGGTACGCCTCACGCAAACGCTCCTGCCCCTGCGATTGATCCCGCCAGACGCGGATGTCTGCCTGAGCATCGCCGTAGAGCGATCGCCCCGACTGAATCTGTCCTGCAGTCGCGATCGCCCCATTCAAATCTCCCAACGTGGCCAACTGCCGCGCCCGATCAAGCTGAGGCTGATCCTGAATCCGCTGGATCTGAGCCGTCCATTCCTGAGCCCGACGCCGCGCTTCACCCGATAGGGCTCGACCTTCACCGATCTGATTGACCGATTGCACGGCAGCCTGCAACGAGAAAACGTCGCCCCCCATCGCCAATTGCTCCGCTTGGGTCAGCAAAGGTCGATCTTGGGCCGTCTCGACTTCACGGGTCCAGTCTTCAATCAAACCCTGGGCCTCACTCCAGCGAGGATTGCCACGCGGAATGAGTCGAGCTTCTGCGATCGCCGCGCTGACGTCTCCAGACAGACCCGGTCGGGCCAAGCGCCGAGCCGTTTCTAGACGACCCACATCCTGAATTTCGAGCTGCCAGCGACCAATCAGCTGTTGAGCCTTGCTGTAGAGTGGACGTCCTCGTTGAATGCGTTGGGCCTGAACAATGGCAGTTTCTAAGTCCGCAACAGTTCCTTGCCAAGACTGAGACTGGGCCGTTGCCAAGCTGATAAAGTCCTGCGCTTCTGGTTGCAGATTGGCTCGGGCTGGAATCTTTTCAGCAATGGCGATCGCCTCCCGGCTGTCCCGCTGATCTAGCATGGCTTCGGCCAGATTCATCATGTCTCGCCCCAACTGCTGGATCAACCGACCCGCTTCGGCATAGAGATAGCTGCTGGGCTGAATTGTTTCTACCAGCTTAACCGCCTCCAAAAAGTTTTCCAAACCACCGCGATTGGCGAGCGATCGCGCCCGACCGAGCGTATTGGTGTCTTCTCTGGCGGTCGAAATTAACCCCGTCAGCTCCTGGTACTTCACCGTTTCCCAGTAAGTATTGCCCACCGACAGCAGCTTAATCGCCGTCGAGAAAGCCTGACGCAAATCTGGTTCGCGCAGAAATGTCTCTGCCTCCTCAAAAATAGATTCAGCCTCAGACCAGATCGACTGCCAACCCTCAACCCGCGCGTTCACCCCCTGATAGGCCGGAACATTGGTCGGGAGTTGGCGGGCCGTGGCGATCGCCTCATCCAGTTCACCCCGATGAAAAGACTCTTCTGCCAAATCCAAAACAGTTTCAGACCATTCCGCAATATAGCGGTTGATGTCAGGCCGGAGGGGATGGTCGTCAGGCAGGCTGTTGACCAACGCAATGCCCTCCATCAAATCTTCTACAGTGCGCTTGTTGGCTGCCACTTGGGCGCAATACAGCCGCAACGAAGCAGAAGCCGTTGGCCAAAAAATTGCTGGACAGTTGGGCAAGGCAGGCAGCTTGAGCAACAGCGCCAACGACAGCACCCCGACGCCGCTAAACGTCAGAATTGCAGAAACAGCCCAAAACTGCCACTTCGATAGCCAGGGAAAACGGGCTAAGAGAGAGGCCTTTGCCCCAGCGTCAGGCATAGCATCTGGGGGAGGTGGGACCGCTTGGGGCGATCGCAACACCGCTCTGTCATCTTGAGACCGAGGTCGTGGCGCAGGAGATTGTTGAGGAGAAGAGAGCCGCTTAGGCGACCGAGCCCCAGGCTGATTTGCAGCAGTTTTGGCGATCGGTGCTTGACGCGGCATCCGATCCGTCCGACCAGGCTTGGGACGACGCTCTGGTATTCCACGATTCCTGGACATCTCCTACCCCCGAATACAGGTGCAGTCTTTTGGATGTACTGCTGTGACCTACTGCCATTAAACGGCTGCTTGATGCAAACGACTGCTTGACGCAATAGTTGCCATCCTACTCTTCAACCTCGCAAAATGCCATATTTCGCCAAGCAAAGACCAATACACTACACCGATTTCCTCTAAAAAAACACCGATTTCTCAAGTCCTCTCAAACGAGAACTCGCGAGACTTTGACATCTTCCCTAGCTTGAAAGAACCAGAATTTCTAGATTCTGAACTTTCCTGCCGCATTGCAGATGCCCTTTAGACATTGTCCATAACGTATGTCTATGACGTACGCCTAGGACGTATGCCTATGAAGAGGCTTCAGTCTCCAAAGACTGTATCAGCTGCTCCAGTTCCTCTTGACTCGCCTTATAAACTTCGCCACAGAAGTGACAAGTGGCTTCAGCCCCTTCGTCCTTCTCGATCATGTCGCGCAGCTCATCCTGCCCCAACATTTTTAGCGCTCCTAAAACTCGGTCAAACGAGCACTTGCAATGAAAGTTCAGCATTTGAGTTTCTGGAAAGATTTCCAGACCCATATCACCCAAAAGCTCCTCAAAGATTTGAGGAAGAGACTTTCCAGCCTGCAAAAGTGGGGTAAATCCAGCCAGTGCTGAAACCCGAGACTCCAACTTTTGCACGAGCGCTTCATCACTCGCGGCCTTGGGCAACACTTGCACCAGCAAGCCCCCAGACGCCATCACCCCCTCCGCCGAGACAAAGACTCCCACCACCAGCGCAGACGGTGTTTGCTCCGATCGCACCAAATAATGGGTAATGTCCTCGCCAATTTCACCCGAAACCATTTCGACCGTGCTGGAGTAAGGATAGCCGTAGCCAACATCCCGCACCACATATAGATAGCCTTCCTGGCCGACTGCCCCTCCAACGTCAAGTTTCCCCTTTGCATTGGGTGGCAACTCGACCTCAGGATTATCCACATAGCCTCGCACCGTGCCATCTAGACCCGCATCCACCAAAATGCCGCCCAAAGGCCCATTTCCCCTGACACGGATATTGACCCTAGATTCAGGTCGCTTCATGCTAGAGACCAGCAGTAGCCCTGCCGACATGGTGCGTCCCAGAGCAGCGGTAGCCACATAAGATAGGTTGTGGCGCTGCCTTGCCTCTTCCGTTAAACGTGTGGTGATGACTCCAACGGTGCGAATTCCTCCATCCGCTGCCGTTGCCCGAACTAACTGATCCGCCATGAAAAACCTATACAGTTCTTAACAGTTCCAATACTTCTATTCTAGGCTGTGAACCCAATTCTCTGGCAGGTTGCATTTCCTGGTAGGTAGCTAGACCCAGCGCAACCTCTGGTCTGCTCTGCCATACTGGAAGAACGATAATCTGAGATGGCTTCCAATAGTTATGCTAGGCAGTTTTCAGCAAAGCGATCTGCGCATCGAAGTTGACGCATCAGCACAGGCAATCCATGAGAGCCTGCTCTATCCTGCCCAGTTTCAGCGCTGGCTGTGGCCCCAACAGTTTTCAGTGGGTCTACCTGACAAACTGCACTCAGGGATAGTATTTACCAGTTGGATGGGGCCTGTTACCATTCAACACCAAGTTGACACAGTAGAATCTAACCGCCTGCGCCTGCTGATGAGCCAAGGAATTGATGGATTTCATGAGTGGTCTTGGGGAGATGGCTGGGTGCAGTCTTGCTTAGAGGGGGTTTCCCTATTGCCGCTCAATCTGGGTCAAACCCTGAGCTTGATTCGGCTAAAACAGTTTTTAAAAAGCAAGGGTGGCTAAAACCGGCCAAACGCAGAGCCTCCAAAACCTTTAGCTCGGATATTTAGCTAAATCAGCAGAAGCCCCGCACTCTACCTGAAAGGTGAGTGTCGGGATGAATGCGAGTGAGTTGACGATTCCACCCCAGAGTCGAATTGCAAGCGCAGCGTGGAACAGCGACGGGGTGGATGAGGAAACGAGCAAATCTTGGTACAATTGTGTCATGTCTTGACCATCCCTGCCGTAAGCGAAAACCAAGCTAATAGGTACATGTTGCAAGAAAAAGTATGGGTCTTGGGAACCCGGACTCCTGCCCTTGGAGGCAATGTAAGACCAATAGAATTATGGAGTTCTGAAGGCTATTGCTGATGAATTGGGAAGCCCGTGCTGTACCGTAGGTCAGCGTCGGGTAGTTCACCTAGAACTTCTGCTTAGTGAGGCTTCACTACCCAAACCGAACAGTGCGCGTCAGCCACAACTTGGCTGCTGACTGAGTTTTTAACAATGCGGTTAAAGCCGGTTAAGCCCCGGCTACCAATCACAATGAGATTGGCTTGGTAAATATTAGCGAGTCTGACAATTTCCTCAGCCGGATCTCCCGCGACAATCTCGATTTCGCTTTTGCAGGGCAAGTCTGTTTGATAAGACTGCAGCTTTTCAAGCGATCGCGAGGGCAAATCTTCAACTTCAGCGGGGGGACGATCAACCGCCATGTCTGGATCTGCACCCAGATTGGCAATAACATGGGTCAGAACGATCCGGCTTGTAGGCTGCAAATCGAGCTGATGTAAGGCTTGGATTACCTGGGGGGACAGGTCGGAGCCATCTAGGGCAACCAGAATTGTGTTGAGCACCGAGCGCACCTCCTGCACGATAGAGTAAAGCCAGAGTAAAGCCTCAATCCTCTTCTGCTCTGCTCTGCATTCGGAATCGCACCGAATCAGCGTGGGAAGACAGCCCTTCTGCGGTTGCCAAGACATCAATTGCCCCAGCGACTTCCTGGAGAGCAGCAGGAGAATACTGAATCAAGCTGGAGTGTTTCATAAAGGTCTCAACCCCCAGCGCAGATGCATAGCGGGCCGAGCCTGAGGTGGGCAAGGTATGATTGGGGCCTGCCAAATAGTCTCCTACAGCTTCGGGCGTGGATGACCCCAAGAAAATTGCGCCTGCGTGGCGGATCTTCTCTACCAGTCCCCAAGGATCGGCAACCTCTAGCTCCAAATGCTCTGGAGCAAATTCATTGGAGAGTTCTGCCGCTGCTTCGAGGGAATCAACCACAACCACCAAGCCGTAGTGGGCGATCGCCTTCTCGGTCAGCAGGTGTCTAGGATGATTGACGAGCTGTTGGTTAACTTCGGCCACAACCTTGAGGGCCAAAGCCGAGTCCGTCGTCAGCAAAATCGCTGCCGCCATCGGATCGTGCTCAGCCTGTGCTAGCAAGTCTGCCGCCACATGGACAGGGTTTGCCGTCGAGTCAGCAATGACTAAAACTTCTGAAGGCCCCGCCAAAGAATCAATTCCCACCGTCCCGTACACCAGCTTTTTGGCCAGCGTGACATAAATATTGCCAGGGCCAGTAATCACGTCCACCTTCGGGATTGTCTCCGTCCCGTAGGCTAGGGCTCCAATGGCCTGAGCGCCCCCTACCCGGTAGATTTCCTCAACTCCAGCCTCTTGGGCTGCCACCAACACAGCAGGGTTGATAGTTTTGTCGGGTCCAGGCGGTGTCATCATCACCAGCCGAGGTACCTGAGCCACTCGAGCTGGAATGGCATTCATCAAGACCGTGCTAGGATACGCAGCCCGACCGCCAGGGACATAAATCCCAGCCCGATCGACTGGCGTATAACGTTTGCCAAGCACGATTTCGTTTTCGCCAAACTGCACCCAGCTCTTAGGGACTCGCTGCCGATGAAAGGCCTCAATCCGGCGACAAGCCAGCTGGATTGCATCAAGAAGCTCTTTGGAAACCTGTTGATAGGCTGCATCCAGCTCTGAACCACTGACCCGTAAATCTTCGGCCTGAAGGGTTTGTTGATCAAATTCGGCTGTATAGTGCAGCACAGCGCGATCGCCCTGCCGTTTGACAGCCTGCAGAACTTCTCGCACAGTTGCCTCTTTATGGACAACCTGGTCGTCATGAGTGCGATCGCAAATTCGCCGCAGTTCAGTTAGTGCCTCAGCTCGCTGAGTAATAATTCGCAGCATCACCACATGAAATTAGGAATGCCAATCGGGAATACCCGCTTGTCAACAGATTAGGTAAAGACTAGGCAAGCGTAAGTCAGGTCGTTAATCTGTATCTATCTAGCTTAACCTGGATTTTTCAAGGATTTAAGTATTGCAGCAGATGCTATGGTAGTTTACCTGGTACAAAATCCAGATCATTCGCTAGAATGATTAACTGCATAGTAGAAGCATTTCTCTCTGATTAACTAACTGTGGCAAATATCAAGTCCGCGATTAAGCGAGTCCAGATTGCAGAGCGCAATCGTCTGCGCAATAAAGCCTATAAGTCCGCTGCTCGAACGCTGATGAAGCGCTATCTAGCAGCCGTTGATGCCTATGCTGCCAATCCGACTCCTGATGCACTACAGGAAGTTCAACAGCGGATGGCCGCTGCCTACAGCAAAATCGACAAGGCTGTGAAGCGAGGTGTTCTTCACCCCAATACCGGTGCTCGCAGAAAGTCTCAACTTGCTAAGGCTCTCAAAAAACACGAAGCACCCGTACAAGCTGAGTCCGCTGCTGCGTCCTAAGGGGTTGAAGTCTAGTGTGAGGGAGGGCAGACTTTTAGCCTCCCCTTCTTCAGCCCTATCGATAGCGCTCAGCCGCAGGACTAAATCATGCAACTAATTGACACCCATGTTCATATCAATTTTGAGAGCTTTCAGCCTGACTTGGCGGAAGTCGCTCAAAGTTGGCGGGATGCGGGTGTGGTTCGTCTAGTGCATTCCTGCGTTGAGCCTACTGAGTTTGCTGGAATTCAAGCTTTGGCCAATCAGTTTCCAGAGCTGTTTTTTGCCGTTGGGCTCCATCCCTTAGATATGGATAAATGGACAGAAAGCTCTGCGGATCAGATTCGCAGCTTAGCTTGTTCTGATTCCAGGGTGGTGGCGATCGGTGAAACAGGCCTGGATTTCTATAAGGCAGAGGATCAAGAACAACAGGAAGCGGCATTTAAGGCTCAGCTGGCGATCGCCCAGCAACTCGATTTACCCGTGATCATTCACTGCCGCGATGCTGCAGCCCCGATGGCCGCGCTATTGCGTTCCTTTTGGGAGCAGCATGGCCCCGTCAAAGGCGTGATGCACTGCTGGAGTGGCACTCCCGAAGAAACCCAGTGGTTTCTAGACTTGGGGTTTTACATTAGCTTTAGCGGCATTGTGACCTTCAAGAATGCGACACAGGTTCAGGCTTCAGCCCAAATGGTACCTGGCGATCGCCTCCTAGTCGAAACCGACTGTCCCTTTTTGGCTCCGGTTCCAAAACGAGGTGAACGACGTAACCAGCCTGCTTACGTTCGCTATGTTGCTGAGCAGGTAGCGCTGCTACGCCAGGTTTCACTGGATACAGTTGCAGCCCAAACCACAGCCAACGCCTGCCGCCTTTTTGGTCTCTCCTTGTCACCGACGAGCAACCCGGAAAGTCCTGCCATTTCGGCCCTTTCTTAGCAAACTGCCCTAGGTAAGCAAGGCATTTTTAGTCCAAAAAGAGATGATCACCCCCCAAACTTGTTTGGATACGGCATAATTATCAAAAGGTAGCAGTAACATCCGCTAGCCGAGCAGCTCGGTTCGTCGATTACTTTTTCCCTTCAATTTGCTGTTATTCAAACAAAATTCACCCTTGGGAGTCTGCCAGCAAACGACATCACGTCCAGATTTCGTTTCGCCAAATTTTTGTTGTTTGATCCAAATGCGCCAACAGACTTTATAATCCAGTCAACCAGCCAGCTCTATTGGACAATATTCTGAATTTCTACCCTAAGATGAACGTGGCCAGACTGGCCTCTTTCAGTCCCCATTAACTGGGGTCTGAAATTTTTCGTTGACACTTTTTTCTGGATACCGTAGTATCTGGAGTTCGCCCTAAGCGTGACCTGTCCGAGGAGACGCATGACTAACCTAGCCCAATCCGTACCCGCTTTTACCCTGCCAGACTTAGTTGAAATTCAGCGGGCCAGTTTCCGTTGGTTTCTAGAAGAAGGACTTATCGAAGAGCTGAATAGTTTCTCGCCCATTACCGACTATACAGGTAAATTGGAACTGCATTTCCTGGGCAAAAACTACAAGCTGAAGCGTCCCAAATATGACGTTGATGAAGCAAAGCGACGTGATGCCACCTATGCGGTGCAGATGTATGTCCCGACCCGCCTCATCAACAAAGAAACCGGGGAGATCAAAGAACAGGAAGTGTTCATCGGTGATCTACCCTTGATGACAGAACGGGGAACGTTCATCATCAACGGTGCTGAACGGGTCATTGTTAACCAGATTGTCCGCAGTCCCGGTGTTTATTACAAAGCAGAAACCGACAAGAACGGACGTCGCACCTACAACGCTAGCCTTATTCCAAACCGAGGGGCATGGCTGAAGTTTGAGACTGACAAAAACGATCTCGTTTGGGTTCGGATCGACAAAACTCGAAAGCTGTCTGCTCAAGTCTTGCTCAAAGCATTAGGACTGAGTGACGGTGAAATTTTCGATGCGCTGCGTCATCCCGAATATTTCCAAAAAACTATTGAGAAAGAAGGGCAATTTAGCGAAGAAGAAGCATTGATGGAGCTGTACCGGAAACTTCGTCCGGGCGAGCCTCCCACCGTATCGGGTGGTCAGCAGTTGCTAGACTCTCGCTTCTTTGATCCAAAGCGGTACGATTTGGGGCGTGTGGGTCGCTATAAGCTCAACAAAAAATTGCGGCTTAACGTGCCAGAAATGATGCGAGTCCTGACACCGCAGGACATCCTATCGGCAGTTGATTACCTAATCAATTTAGAGTTTGATGTCGGCAACGTCGATGACATCGACCACTTAGGGAACCGGCGAGTCCGGTCGGTGGGTGAGCTGCTGCAAAACCAGGTGCGCGTCGGTCTAAATCGTCTAGAGCGAATCATTCGGGAACGCATGACGGTTTCAGATGCAGACTCCCTGACGCCTGCTTCTCTGGTGAATCCCAAACCCTTGGTTGCGGCTATCAAAGAGTTTTTTGGCTCTTCGCAGCTCTCCCAGTTTATGGATCAAACCAATCCACTCGCAGAGTTGACCCATAAGCGGCGTCTCAGCGCGCTTGGACCCGGTGGTCTGACTCGGGAACGGGCCGGTTTTGCAGTGCGAGACATTCATCCCTCTCACTATGGCCGCATTTGCCCCATCGAAACCCCTGAAGGTCCAAACGCAGGCCTGATTGGTTCCTTGGCGACCCATGCTCGGGTTAACGCTTACGGCTTCATTGAAACTCCCTTCTTCCCAGTTGAAAATGGCCATGTGCTCAGAGAGCAAGCACCCATCTACATGACTGCAGATGAAGAGGATGATTTACGAGTTGCGCCGGGAGATATCACCGTCAACGAAGACGGCTATATCCAGGGTGAACAGGTGCCCGTGCGTTATCGCCAGGACTTCACCACTACCACCCCTGATGAGGTGGACTACGTCGCGATCTCTCCAGTTCAAATTATCTCTGTAGCCACCTCGCTGATTCCGTTCCTAGAGCACGACGACGCCAACCGAGCCCTGATGGGTTCTAACATGCAGCGGCAGGCTGTACCGCTATTGCGTCCTGAGCGTCCTCTGGTGGGAACAGGTCTAGAGGGACAGGCCGCTCGCGACTCTGGAATGGTTGTGGTGAGTCGAGTCGAAGGAGAAGTCTCCTACGTCGATGCCAACAAAATCCGGGTCCGCGACGAGAAGGGTGTTGAGCACGAACATCTTCTCCAAAAGTACCAACGATCTAACCAGGATACCTGTCTCAATCAGCGGCCTCTTGTGTTTTCAGGCGATCGCGTCCAGGCCGGACAGGTCCTCGCAGATGGGTCAGCCACCGAAGGCGGAGAACTAGCCCTAGGTCAGAACGTCTTGGTGACCTACATGCCCTGGGAAGGCTACAACTACGAGGACGCCATTCTAATCAGTGAGCGTTTCGTCTTTGATGATGTGTACACCACCATTCACATCGAAAAGTACGAAATTGAGGCACGTCAGACCAAACTCGGCCCCGAAGAAATCACCCGGGAGATCCCCAACGTCGGGGAAGATTCCCTCCGTCAGCTCGATGAAACGGGCATTATTCGGATTGGAGCTTGGGTCGAAGCGGGCGACATTCTCGTCGGTAAAGTGACTCCCAAAGGAGAATCAGACCAGCCTCCCGAAGAGAAATTGCTGCGAGCCATCTTTGGTGAGAAAGCTAGAGATGTGCGCGACAACTCCCTTCGAGTCCCGAATGGTGAAAAAGGTCGTGTCGTTGACGTGCGGGTGTTCACCCGTGAGCAAGGCGACGAGCTTCCTCCCGGTGCCAACATGGTCGTTCGCGTCTATGTAGCCCAAAAGCGGAAGATTCAAGTCGGGGACAAAATGGCAGGTCGGCACGGCAACAAGGGAATTATCTCCCGCATTTTGCCAGTGGAAGATATGCCTTATCTCCCAGACGGAACCCCCGTTGATATCGTGCTCAACCCGCTGGGTGTGCCGTCCCGAATGAACGTCGGACAGGTCTTTGAGTGCCTGTTGGGCTGGGCCGGACACAACTTGGGCGTCCGCTTCAAGATCATCCCATTTGATGAGATGTATGGGGAAGAGGCATCTCGGGCAACTACGCATGGCAAGCTGCAGGAAGCACGAGATGCAACTGGCAATGACTGGGTCTTCAATCCAGAGAATCCTGGCAAGATTCAGGTCTTTGATGGTCGGACGGGAGAGCCATTTGATCGCCCCGTTACGGTCGGAACGGCCTACATGCTGAAGCTGGTTCACTTGGTCGACGATAAGATTCACGCTCGTTCGACAGGCCCTTACTCACTCGTGACACAGCAGCCCCTGGGCGGAAAGGCTCAGCAAGGTGGACAGCGGTTTGGAGAAATGGAAGTGTGGGCATTGGAAGCCTTTGGTGCGGCCTACATGCTCCAAGAGCTGCTCACCGTCAAGTCCGATGATATGCAGGGCCGAAACGAAGCGCTCAACGCCATTGTCAAAGGCAAGGCGATTCCTCGACCTGGAACGCCAGAATCTTTCAAGGTGTTGATGCGAGAGTTGCAGTCTCTCTGTCTGGACATTGCTGCCCACAAGCTAGAAACCCGCGAAGACGGAACCAGTCGCGATGTCGAAGTTGATCTAATGGCGGATATCAGTGCCCGTCGTACGCCTTCTCGTCCGACCTATGAATCCATCTCCCGCGATGAGTTGGAAGAAGTCGAAGACTAACCGTTAGCAATGAACGATTGGCCAGCATCGGCGTTTGATCGCGGCTGGCTAGTCGTTTGATTGCGCCCCTATCAGTCGCCACAGTAAACGAGGAAGTTATTAGTGATGCCAAAGCTAGAACAGCGGTTTGACTACGTCAAAATTGGTCTGGCGTCCCCCGAGCGTATTCGCCAATGGGGAGAAAGAGCTTTGCCCAATGGCATGGTTGTGGGTGAGGTAACAAAACCAGAAACCATTAACTACCGGACGTTGAAGCCGGAGATGGATGGCCTTTTCTGTGAGCGGATTTTTGGTCCTGCCAAGGATTGGGAATGCCACTGCGGCAAATACAAGCGGGTACGCCACAGAGGCATCGTTTGTGAGCGGTGTGGCGTAGAGGTTACTGAATCGCGGGTGCGTCGTCACCGCATGGGCTACATCAAGCTAGCAGCTCCTGTTGCTCACGTCTGGTATCTGAAAGGAATTCCAAGCTATATCGCTATCCTGCTAGACATGCCGTTGCGGGATGTGGAGCAGATTGTTTACTTTAACGCCTATGTTGTCCTCAACCCTGGCAACGTCGAGAACCTGAGCTACAAGCAGCTCTTGACAGAAGATCAGTGGATTGAGATTGAGGATCAGCTCTACAGCGAAGATTCTCAGCTCACTGGGGTTGAAGTTGGGATTGGTGCAGAAGCTCTACAACAGCTACTGCAAGATCTAGAACTCGAAAAGGAAGCAGAACAGCTGCGCGAAGAAATTGCCACTGCTAAGGGGCAAAAGCGCGCCAAGCTCATTAAGCGACTGCGGGTGATTGACAACTTTATTGCCACCCAGTCTAAACCAGAGTGGATGGTGTTGTCGGTCATTCCTGTGATTCCACCAGATCTGCGCCCAATGGTGCAGCTCGATGGAGGCCGCTTTGCGACGTCTGACTTGAACGACTTGTATCGACGGGTCATTAACCGGAATAATCGTCTGGCCCGACTGCAAGAAATTCTGGCCCCTGAAATTATTGTCCGGAACGAGAAGCGGATGCTGCAGGAAGCAGTCGATGCGCTGATCGACAACGGTCGTCGCGGTCGAACTGTCGTTGGAGCCAACAATCGTCCACTCAAATCGCTGTCTGACATTATTGAAGGGAAACAGGGTCGCTTCCGGCAAAACCTGTTGGGTAAGCGGGTTGACTACTCTGGTCGTTCTGTAATTGTGGTGGGTCCAAAGCTGAAAATCCATCAATGCGGACTGCCTCGGGAGATGGCAATTGAGCTGTTTCAACCGTTTGTGATTCACCGTCTCATTCGCCAAGGCTTAGTCAACAATATCAAAGCGGCCAAGAAGCTGATTCAGCGCAATGATCCGAGTATCTGGGATGTCTTGGAAGAGGTGATTGATGGTCACCCTGTCATGCTCAACCGGGCACCGACGCTGCACCGACTTGGGATTCAGGCGTTTGAACCTATTTTGGTGGAAGGTCGAGCGATTCAGATTCACCCGTTGGTTTGTCCAGCGTTTAACGCTGACTTTGACGGTGACCAGATGGCTGTTCACGTGCCACTATCTCTCGAAGCCCAGGCAGAAGCACGGTTGCTAATGCTGGCGTCTAACAACATTTTGTCTCCGGCGACAGGGCGACCCATCATTACACCGAGTCAGGATATGGTGTTGGGTTGTTACTATCTGACGGCAGAAAATCCAGGCCCTGATGAAGATGCAAATCGCTACTTCTCTAGCCTGAGTGACGCCATTGTGGCCTATGAGCAGAAACAGGTTAACCTGCATGCCTATGTGTGGGTGCGGTTTGATGGCATCGTCGAAAATAATGAACCAGATGATGAGCCCATTAAAGAGGAGCGATCGCCCGATGGCATCGTGACCAAACTCTATAATTCTCGGCGGATTCGGGAAGACGCTGATGGCAATGTGATCTCCCAATACATTCGCACCACGCCGGGACGCATCATCTACAACAAAACTATTCAGGACGCGTTGGCAAGCTAACCGCTAGACAGCATCTGAAGGACCTGCAATTCAGCTGTTGACGGCTGATATGTAATTGCTCATTAGTTGAGGGCAGAGAAGCACGATGGCAGAGCAAAATTCAATTCAAAAGAGCGAGCAGCCGGCAATTTTCCGGAATAAGGTGGTGGATAAAGGCCAGCTCCGACGCTTGGTGGCCTGGGCCTTTACCCACTATGGCACTGCTCGGACAGCTCACATGGCGGATGAACTCAAGGCGTTGGGATTCCGCTATGCGACTCGGGCAGGGGTTTCGATTAGTGTGGATGACCTGCAGGTGCCACCCAGCAAGCGGAGGCTATTGGAAGCTGCCGAAGAGCAAATTCGGGAGACGGAAACTCGCTATACGCGAGGAGACATCACAGAAGTTGAGCGTTTCCAAAAGGTAATTGATACCTGGAACGACACGAGTGAAGAGCTTAAAGATGAGGTGGTTCGCCACTTCAAGTCGAATGATCCGCTCAACTCGGTCTACATGATGGCCTTCTCTGGGGCACGAGGCAACATCTCGCAGGTGCGCCAGCTGGTCGGTATGCGGGGTCTGATGGCCAATCCACAGGGGGAAATCATTGACCTGCCGATTAAAACCAACTTCCGAGAAGGACTGACGGTAACAGAGTACATCATCTCTTCCTACGGAGCGCGGAAGGGCTTGGTAGACACGGCTCTCCGGACGGCGGATTCTGGTTATTTGACCCGCCGTTTGGTGGACGTGTCTCAGGATGTGATTATTCGGGAGCTTGACTGCGGTACTCAGCGGGGAATTCCGCTGCGGAGTATGACGGATGGCGATCGCGTCTTGATTCCTCTGAAAGATCGTCTGCTCGGTCGAGTCTTGGCAGAAGATGCGATTAATCCCAAAACGGGTGAGCTAGTTGCCCAGCGCAACCAGCCGATTTCGGATGAACTGGCCCACGAGATTGGTGCAGCCGTTGATCAAGTTGTGGTGCGATCGCCCCTGACCTGCGAAGCAACCCGTTCGGTTTGTCAGCACTGCTATGGCTGGAGCTTGGCCCATGCCTCGATGGTCGATTTGGGTGAAGCCGTCGGAATTATTGCAGCGCAGTCGATTGGTGAACCTGGAACGCAGCTAACCATGCGGACCTTCCACACCGGCGGCACGTTTACGGGTGAGCAGGTGCCCCGAATTTGGGCTCGCTTTGATGGTGTGGTTCGCTTCCCGAAAGGAAAGATGCGGACTCGTGCCTTCCGCACCCGCCACGGCGATGAAGCACTGGTGGTGGAGAGCACCTTTGATTTGATTGTGGAATCAGGTAGCCGCAAGGAGACCTTTACGGTGCCACCTAGCTCTATCCTGTTTGCCCATGATGGTGAAAAAGTCATCCAAGGACAAATCTTAGCTGAGATGCCGGCGGCGGCGCGAGTCCAGAAGGTGACGGAGAAAGCCACCAAGGACGTTGCCTCTGACCTAGCCGGTGAAGTTAAATTTGCCGACTTGGTGCCGGAGGAGAAAAAAGACCGTCAAGGCAACACGACCCGCATTGCCCAGCGGGGGGGATTGGTTTGGATTCTCTCGGGTGAGGTGTACAACCTGCCGCCAGGAGCCGAGCCTGTGGTCAAAAATGGCGATCGCGTCGATGCCAACAGCATTTTGGCTGAAACCAAACTCGTCACCGAACACGGCGGTGTTGTCCGCATTCCGCAAGATGGCGACAGCAGCAAGGGGGCGCGGGAAGTTGAAATTATCACCGCATCTGTCTTGCTAGACCAAGCTAGTGTTTTAGCCGAGAGTTATCAAGGCCGAGAACATTACGTCATTGAAACCCAGCAAAATCAGCGGTTTTCTCTGATTGCCACTCCCGGCACCAAGGTAACGAACAATCAGGTCGTAGCTGAACTGATTGACAATCGCTACCACACCCAAACAGGCGGCATCATCAAGTACTCTGGCGTTGAGGTTGCCAAGCGGGGCAAAGCCAAACAGGGATATGAGGTGATCCAAGGCGGAACGCTGCTGTGGATTCCAGAAGAGTCCCATGAAGTCAACAAAGACCTCTCGCTGCTGCTGGTTGAGGACGGTCAGTATGTTGAAGCGGGCACAGAAGTTGTAAAAGACATCTTCTGCCAAAGTAATGGTGTGGTTGAAGTCACACAGAAAAACGACATTCTGCGTGAAATCGTCATTAAGCCGGGTGAGCTGCACATGGCAGATAATCCCGAAGCTGCAATGACAAAGGATGGCATGTTGGCCAATGCTGGACAAGAAGTCATGCCAGATCTCTCTGTCAGCGATCTGCGCTACGTCGAGTATGTCGAAACCCCAGAAGGCCCAGCCCTGCTACTGCGTCCAGTGACAGAGTTTACGGTTCCAGATGAGCCGTCTGTTCCTAGCCAAGAATCGACGCGGGAAGACTCTGGACGCTCGATCCGGCTGCGGGCAGTGCAGCGGATTCCTTATAAAGATGGCGAGCGCGTGAAGTCGGTCGAAGGTCTAGAACTGCTGCGAACCCAGCTAGTTTTGGAAATTGATCAGGACACGCCTCAGTTGGCTGCTGACATTGAGCTGATTTCGGATGAGACAGAGCCTGATGTGCTGCGTCTACAGCTGGTGATCCTAGAATCTCTCGTAATCCGACGGGACGTGGTAGCAGATCAGACGCAAGGGAGCACCCAAACGCGCCTGCTAGTCCAAGATGGAGACCAAATTGCGCCAGGAGCTGTTGTGGCTCGCACTGAAATTCAGTGTAAGGAAGCCGGTGAGATCCGAGGCATCCGGGAAGGGGCTGAGGCTATTCGCCGAGTTTTGGTGATGCGAAACGTCGATCGAATCACGGTCAGCACCGAAGGTCAAACTCCAACCCTAAAAGTCGGCGATCTTCTGGTCGCAGGTATGGAAATTGCAGCCGGGGTGGTGAGCCAAGAGTCTGGCCAAGTGGTTCATATTGCGGATTCGGAAGTGACGTTGCGGGTGGCACGTCCTTACCGGGTGTCATCGGGAGCCGTTCTTCATATCGATGATGGAGATCTGGTACAGCGGGGAGACAACCTCG
Organism: Elainellales cyanobacterium; assembly: GCA_041746655.1. Classification (GTDB taxonomy): domain Bacteria; phylum Cyanobacteriota; class Cyanobacteriia; order Elainellales; family Elainellaceae; genus JBGTGR01. The sequence continues at coordinate 78,852 of JBGTGR010000030.1, forward strand.
TACTGCTGGTGTTTGAGCGCACTAAAACTGGAGACATTATCCAGGGTCTGCCCCGAATTGAGGAACTTCTAGAAGCTCGTAAGCCCAAAGAAGCTTGTATTTTGTCGGCTCGTCCCGGTGTGGCTCAAGTAGTCTATGGCGATGATGACAGTGTCGAAATCAAGGTAATCGAGGCTGATGGCCTTGTTAACGACTATCCGCTTGGACCTGGCCAAAACGTCCTGGCTCGAGATGGTCAGGAAGTCGCTGCTGCTGAGCCGTTGACCGATGGTCCAGCCAACCCCCATGAGATTCTGGAGATCTTCTTTAAGCTCAATCGCGAAACGAAGGGTGTCCAGGAGTCGGCTCTGGAAAGTCTGGAAAAAGTTCAGACGTTCTTGGTCAACGAAGTGCAATCGGTGTATCAGTCTCAGGGGATTGAGATTTCTGACAAGCACATCGAAGTGATTGTGCGGCAGATGACCTCTAAGGCTCGGATTGATGATGGCGGTGACACCACTATGCTGCCTGGAGAGCTGGTGGAGCTTTACCAAATTGAGCAGGTAAACGGCGCTATGGCGATTACGGGAGGAGCCCCGGCAGAATATACCCCTATGCTGCTGGGTATCACCAAGGCTTCGCTCAACACCGATAGCTTTATCTCGGCGGCGAGCTTCCAGGAAACCACTCGCGTTTTGACAGAAGCTGCGATTGAAGGGAAGTCTGATTGGTTGCGGGGTCTGAAGGAGAACGTGATCATCGGACGTTTGATTCCGGCAGGAACAGGCTTTAATGCCTACGAAGAGCCGATTGGTGTCGATGTTGACCTCAACTTTGACGGCAGTGTCTTTGATGATGAGGTAGACCTGAAGGATGTCGTTTTAGACGATCGGACGGCTCGCACTTATGAGTTGGAAGGCGGATTTGATGTCTTTCCACCGACCTCGCGTCGCGTTGGTGCGGATGAACCGGACGGAGGACGGCTGAAATATGGATTTGAATCCAGTGATAGTGAGGAGGACGATGATAGCTATTCGCCCATCATCGAGGATGACTTCGAGGATGACGAAGACTAGTCAGGAAAACGGTTCATCTCAGTGCAGACTGCTCTGGGAGGGAATTAATTCCACAAAATTAGTTCCATAAACAGAATCCCCTCTGGAAAGCACAGGGGGGATTTTTTCATCGGTGAACTGTGATCAACGAGTTTAGGAGTTTGAGGCAGGGTTAAGGTTGTACAGCACTTTGAAGTTCTGCCGTTCTGACAGAGACTTGTTGGGTGCGATCGCCCCGTTGTACCCTCAACCGTAGTGTCTGACCTACACGGCTGTTTTCGACCCGGTTTTGGAGCTGTTCGGCACTATCAACAGGTTGGCTTTCCATCTGAGTAATCACATCACCCCGTCTAATCCCTGCTTCGGCAGCGGGAGATCCGGGGATCACTCCCATGACTAGCACGCCATTTAGCTCAGGCAGTAGCACACTAGAGTTGGGATCGGAATTGTTTTGCCTCGCTAGCTCGGGTGTCAGGGTGGCAATCTGCACCCCCAAATATGGGTGTTGAACCTGCTCGCCCCGAATCAATTGAGCACTAATTTCTTTGGCTTTGTTGATGGGGATCGCAAATCCAATCCCATTTGCGTTAGCTCGAATGGCCGTATTGATGCCGATCACTTCTCCTTGGCCATTTAGCAAGGGACCTCCAGAATTGCCTGGGTTGATTGCAGCATCAGTTTGAATGAAATCTACCCGCTTATCTGGAATACCAACTGCAGTGCTGGAGCGGTTGAGCGTGCTGACGATTCCTAAGGTAACGGTGTTGTCGAGGCCGAGAGGATTGCCAACGGCGATCGCCCAATCTCCAACCTGAACCTGATCGGAATCACCCAGAGCGGCGATCGGTAGCCCACCATTCTCAGGTCTGACTGTGACGACTGCTAAGTCAGTGACCTCATCGATCCCCCGCACTTCACCGTCTAAGTGGCGACCATCTTTCAGCGTGACCGTAACGCGATCGGCCCGGTCTACCACATGGGCATTGGTTAAAATAATGCCCTCACTATCAATAATGAAGCCAGATCCTTGCCCCTGTAAGCGCTCCTCAAAGGAGGGTGGCATCATTTCTCCCCCAAAGAAGCGGCGAAAAAACGGATCATCTAGCAGTGGGCTGGGCACATTCCGCGTCACAGTACGTTCTGTATCGATGCGGACAACTGCATTTCCCACCCGGTTAACAGCCGCTGCCACAAAGCTGCCACCCTGAACAACTGGAGACGCCTGAGCCACTGGAGGTGTCTGAGCAACAAGCGCCTCTGCAGCGGTCTCAGGTTGATCGATCGGGGTTGAGTTTCCATCCGGGAGTAGCGCAATATCTACCTGTGGCGCGAGCTGCGGATACAGCGATGTTGCCCCAACTGGCATTATCCCAACTGGCAGTATTTGTAGCGTAAAGGCCAGAATCGTGCCCAGCAAAATAGCAAACAGGCGAGTATTCATGCGTCGTTCATTAAGCAAGTCGAATAAACAGCAGACATTTATACCAAATTTAAGCCTTGAAGTGATTTCACCTCAAGCTTGGTGTTGATTTGATCATAGCTACTGTTTTTGCGAATTCAAGAATACCCACTATCGTAGAGGATAGTAGTATAGCCAATGCCCCATCAGAATATTGACATGGCAGCTTCTGAATTACCTCTGCATCAGTCTATTGAGCCCTCTACTCTCGACAACCCTCCTCTCCACCACACCCACGAGGATGGCGCAGTTCCCCATGTCCATGTTCACACTGAAGAGTCGTTAAAGCGGATTATCAATCGGCTGTCTCGGGTTGAAGGGCATATTCGGGGAATCAAGGTGATGGTGCAGGAGAGCCGTCCCTGCCCCGATGTGCTGGTCCAAATTGCGGCAGTTCGGGGTGCGTTAGATCGAGTAGCCCGGATTATTTTGGATGAACATTTAACTGAGTGTGTCGGCAGGGCTGCCAAGCAAGGTAATATCGAGGTCGAAATTGAGGAATTGAAATCCGCACTCGATCGCTTTCTACCTTAACAATGGCAAAGTTTTACGCTGAGCTAACCGAATCTCTCCAACAGTTTATTGCTGAGCAGAAGCTATTTTTTACCGCCACAGCCCCCAATCAGGGAAGGATTAACCTTTCACCGAAGGGCATGGATACTTTTCGGTGCATTGACAGCAAAACAGTCGCCTACCTGGATTTGACCGGAAGTGGCAACGAAACATCCGCCCATCTGCTTGAAAATGGCCGGATGACAATTATGTTTTGCAGCTTTTCTGAGCAGCCGTTAATTTTGAGGCTTTACGGCCAGGGGCAGGTCATTCGGCCTCGGGACTCAGAATGGCCCACTCTGCATTCGCTGTTTTCAACACTACCGGGCGAACGGCAGATCATCATTCTGCACGTTGAGGGAGCACAAACTTCCTGTGGGTACGGTGTGCCGTTGTATGAGTTGAAAGCAGAACGCCAGACGCTGAACCACTGGGCAGAAAAGAAGGGAGAAGCGGGTATTCAGCAGTACTGGCAGGAAAAAAATCAGGTCAGCATTGACGGGTTGCCGACCCAGCTCTTGCAAGACTAGCTCTCCTGCAGTGATAGGCGTTGGAGGGAAATGCTGGCAGCCGCAACGACGTTGGGATGGTTGTCTTTCTCCAGATAGCGCAGGGCTGAAAGGCTCTTGGGGGAGGGTAGATGGCCTAACGCTTCAGCGAGCCGTTGGCGGATCAGCCAGTCGGAAGATTGGGCAAACCTCAGCATGTGGTCTACAGCCTCAACGGCTTTGATTTCTCCTAGGGCTGCGATCGCCGCCTGTTGCAACACTTCTTCAGGGCCGTCCAAAGCTCGAACCAGTACATCATAGGCGCGCGGATCCTTCAGATTTCCGAGGGATACGGCGGCACTAAATCGCACTAGCCAGTCTGTATCTTCGTAAAAAGCGCGTACTAGTGGCTCAAACGCTCTGATATCTTCCAGGTATCCTAACGCTCCGGCTGCGTCGGCTCGGATGCCATAGTCGGGATCGGCTGCCAAAAGCTGGATGAGTAGCGGGAAGCAATCTTCGGTTGGTTTGATGCCCAGCGCAAACACAGCCATTGAACGGACCTGCAGATTTTCGTCGTCCAACACCTTCTTGATCAAGGGCACTGCATCCACAGCTGGAACTTGTCGCAGGGAAGCCAAGGCCAACATGCGATCGCGCGAGTCTTGGCTTTCCAGTTGAGTAGAGATCTGATCGAGGCTCAGTTGGCCCATGAATGCCACCGTGGTTTACATAAATTCACATTTCTTCCTTCATTATAAGAGTTTGGCCCAAAAACTTGGCGAAAAATGAGAAGGGTACCCCTACTTGAGCTTGACGGGGAATCGAGCTAAGTATTCTTCGTTCTCGCGATTGGGAGGAGAGTTTGAGATGGGCGTCAGAGCACTCACGTCAAACTCTGGCGCAAAGAGCTGACGAATTTCGGCCAACGTGGCACCAAACGGGGGGCCATTGGGGCGATCGTGTGCCCAAAAGATCGCAATTAGTTCGCCTTGGGGCTTTAGGAGTTTTCTGACGGTTTGGACATAGTCGGGGCGCTGATCTGGGGCGATCGCACAAAAGCAAGTATGTTCCACCACGTAGTCAAACGCTTGGTCAAATTCTGGAGATAGCTCAAAAATGTTGCGCTGCAGAAACTTTGCTGGGAGTCCGCGCTGTTGGGCTGTGGTAGTAGCAGTGGCGATCGCAGAGGGCGCAAAATCAAACCCCACCACCTCAAACCCATGCTCTGCAAACCAAAGTGCATCATGTCCGCGCCCTGCACCCAATACAGCCGTCTGTCCAGCAGCAGGAGCGCCTGGGTCTTTTAACAAACTGACAAAGGGAGGCGCGGGTTGACCCAAATCCCAACGGGGCGTTCCTTCCTGGTAGCGTTGTTCCCAAAACTCAGGATTGAGCTCTGTTGTAGACAGGGGGGTAGGTGAAGGTTGATCTAAACACATATGACAGGTTGAGTATTTTTGAGGAGAGACGTAGCAAAGTCGAGTTCAAGGTAAGCTAGGTTACTTTGGCACACGGTTATAAATTAGGCCTAAATGAAGATTTAGACTCTAGAACTTATGGCAGTTTAAGAGGTCTGGCTTTGAACCATGTTGAGTTTCAAGATTAAGCGACTTATTGTCAAAAGCAATCGCATGTTTGCTGGTTTGTGGCAGCGCAATGGTGGAGAGTGGATTTGGCTTGCAGCCAAACCGGTCCCTATTGCCAGTCTCAACCGTAATCTTTGGAGAGGAGCCGATCCCTCCATTAATTATTATGTTCTCCTATCTCTCTCTGGTATTATTTCAACTTTAGGATTGCTGGCCAACAGCGCCGCAACCATTATCGGAGCCATGATTGTGGCACCGCTGATGGGTCCCATCACTGGGATTGCCTTTGCGATGGTCATCGGCAATCGTAGACTCCTCAAGCGAGCGAGCTTGGCTTTGGTAACGGGTTTGGGACTCACTGTCGTGATGGCGATCGCCATATCACGGCTAGTTGGATTGAGCACTCTCACGCCTGAGATTTTGGCGCGAACTCAACCCAATTTGCTTGATTTAGGAGTGGCGCTTTCAGCAGGCGCAGCAGGCGCATTTGCAAAGTCTCGGCGCGGCGTAGCAGATGCGTTGCCCGGAGTGGCGATCGCCGTGGCCCTAGCGCCTCCCCTCAGCGTGATTGGCATTGGCATCGCCCAGGCCTCTCAAGAGGTAGCCCTGGGGTCAACCTTACTTTTCCTCACCAACCTGACTGGCATCATTTTTAGCGGCGGATTGGTATTTCTTTGGCAACGCTATGGCTCCATCAGGCGGGCACAGCGGGGCCTAACCATCGCAGTCCTGGCACTCGCCTTTGTCGGCGTGCCTTTGGGAATATCGCTACGAAACTTGGTGATTCGGGAGCAAACCCGCCTCAGCATCAACAGCATGATTCGACGGCGAACCCTTACTTTTGTCGATGCAGACATTCGCGCCCTGGATGTGCAGACGGCTCCCAATGGACTGTTTGTTGAGTTGGAGGTTGCAACGCCAGAAGGCAGGATTTCGGAAAATCAAGTTGGCTTAGTGCGAGATTTTTTAGAACAGGAACTGAGTCGGCCCATCTCGCTGCGAGTCAGGGTAATTCCGATGCGATATTTAGACGCTCCGGCCCCCTGACTTTTCCAACTTGGTTTGTCCAACTTGGTTTGTCCAACTTGGTGTTGCCAAGCTTGGTTCAAACTTGGTTCAAATTTGGTGTCGCCAAACTTAGTGTTGCCAAACTTGGTGGCGGTAACTCTTCCAGGATAGTGAATCTGACGTGATTGATGGCCAGGTCTCCGATCGATAGCTCTTCAGGCAGATCATCTGCCTTAATTTTCTCAAACGAAATCCCCTTACTAATTTCAGCGTGATACCAGGGCAATCCCATAAAGAAACGAGTAGGATAAGGCCCTCGCTCGATCACATCATCGGCATTGGACTCCATCGGTAGCCAGCCCATTCCTGGAACGTAAAACTCAAGCCAAACATGGTTAAAATCAGGCTCCAAAGGCACACGCTGGCGTTCGGCATAGGGCGGGCACTTGTATCGACCTACCGTGCGGCAAGCAATGCCGTTGAGTCGAGACAGGGCTAGCAATACGCCGACATACTCTCCGCAAGATCCTACCCCTCGCTGCAGCGCCACATCCGGCGTGTCGATGTGAGGTTTGATGCCGTAGGAGAGGCGGTCGTAAACATAGTTCCGAATCTTGAGCACTTTCCGCAGCAAGTTTGTTTCTGTTCCGATCGCTTCTTTCGCAGCCCAGCGAATGGTCGGCGTATCCATCGCTAGATCGTCATCATCCACGAGGTAGCGAGCTTGCAACTCTGGAGATAGCTCAGGAATATTTTCAACGTCCCGAGGCGTCAGGCGATATTTGATGCCCCGCATCTCCAGTAGAGCCTTCCAGCCAAAGATTCGCCCTTCGTGGGGGTGCAGCGTATCAAACTTAAACACTGCCACTCGTTGACCATCCTGGATTTCTTCGGTAAAGGGCAACCCCACAGGCTCAACCTGTTTTACCGTCTGACGGGCCGTATCAATCGGGAGGGCAATCCGCCATTCAAGATTGGTGAGAGTTACAGATTCGAGGGGAGACAATTCTTCGACGTAGGACATCTCAACCAGGTAACCGTTGGAAAGGGCAAACCCCTGGCTGCGATCATAGTGAAAATGTAGCGGATGGATGAAGGTGCGATCGCGAAAGGTGAGCTGATGCGGACTTTCTGCGTTGTTTGGATCATCCCGAATGTAAGGCTCTTCCCCTGCATAAGCTACGTAAAGAATGGAGTCTTGAGCCTGGGGTGCTGGGCTAAAAGCCAGAGCCGTGGGAGACGAGAACGGCGTCATCACGCTAAAAAATAGCTCTCCTGTGGCCCGATCCATACAATAGACGGTTTGCTCAAGCTGGTCACAAACCCAAAGTTCTTCGCCCCGAATCGTCAAATTTTCAGCGCCTACCCCCGGTGCCGCAAAGCGCGTAATCTCGCGGACGGTGGTGCAATCATAGATCAGGATATAACCCGCCTTTTGACAAGTAACGTAGACCGTAGACTGCCACACTGCTACGCCCTCAGCCTCATACGGCAGCGTGACGAACAACTGCGGCGTCAAGTCATCAAATCGACAGCGGTAAACGGCCCGATCTTGAACAAACCAGATTGTGTCTTCCCAAACTGCTAGCCCTTGAGCATCAATGAAGGCTTCAACATGGTGAGGATTCAGTATCTTGGTGTTGTCAGTCCGGCTGTCAATCTCAAGTAGATACCCCCGCACCGAATCTAAGGCCAGCAATCGATCCTCCACTGCTACCAAGCCCTGTAGGGCATAGACTCCAATCGGTCGGATGGTTTTTCGTTGAGCATCAAAAGTCACAGGCGCTACCAAAGGAATAGATTGCTGAGCTGTCATCAAGATTACGCTGCAGAAAAGAGGCAGGAGCAAAGAATTAAGTGACTATCATAAACAATCCTTTCCCCCTCCACTGTATTAAGGTAATCCCTCTGAACATTTTTGAGCGATCAAAACTTTAGTCAAAACTGGGGGCCACAGTTTTGACTTGCCAACCCCAACCGAAGCTTGTACGCTAGCCAGTCTGCCTTCAAGAGCTGTATTCCATGTCTACTCATCCTTACGACTGGATTGAGCGATCGCTCCAGACAATCCATCGAGCCAACTGGTATCGGTCGGTGCAACCGCTTCAGGGCCGTTCTGGCGCTAAAGTCAGGATCGAAAGTCAAGAATTGTTGAATTTTGCCAGCAACGACTATTTGGGATTGGCTGGGGATGAACGGTTGATTCAGGCCGCGATCGCCGCCACCCAGACCTATGGGACTGGCAGCACCGGATCGCGTTTAATTACTGGCCATCGGTCTCTACATCGAGATCTGGAGCAAGCGATCGCCCACCTCAAACAAACCGAGGACGCACTCGTCTTTAGCTCAGGCTATCTGGCTAATCTAGGGGCGATCGCCTCTCTCGTCGGACCGCGAGACCTCGTTTTGGCAGACGAATACAACCACTCTAGCCTCAAAAATGGGGCAGTCCTCAGCAAAGCCACCACAATCGACTACGCCCACTGCGACCTAGCAGATCTCCAAGCCAAACTAACCCAGCATCGTCCCCACTATCGCCGCTGTCTAATTACCACCGACAGCGTCTTTAGCATGGACGGTGATCTCTGTCCCCTCCCGCAACTACTGGATCTAGCCGAACAGCAAAACTGCATGGTCCTGGTAGACGAAGCCCATGCCACAGGCGTCTTTGGCCAAACTGGAGCAGGCTGTGTCGAAGCCCTCCACTGCACGGGCCGCCCCCTAATCCAAGTGGGCACGCTCAGCAAAGCGTTAGGAAGTTTGGGTGGATACGTGGCCGGATCGTCAAGCTTAATCGATTTTCTCCGCAACCGGGCTCCCAGCTGGATTTACACGACAGGCCTTTCCCCTGCCGACACCGCAGCGGCAGGAGAGGCGATCGCCCTCCTTCAGCAAGAGCCCGAACGTCGTAACCAGCTCTGGCACAACATTCACTATCTCCAGCGGCAACTCGACCATCACCTGCCCCCCGACTCGCCGCTCGAACGTCTACCCTCCAGCTCTCCCATCGTTTGCCTTCAAGTCTCCACCCCTGAAGCCGTGATCGCCGCAGGGCAACAGCTCAGAGCCGTAGGCATTTTAGCCGCCGCCGTACGTCCCCCCACCGTTCCGACCAGTCGCCTTCGCCTCACCCTGATGGCCATCCATCAGCCAGAACACCTTGACGCCTTGATCAACGCCCTTACTACCCTAAGCCTTTGAGCCATCCAGACAAGCTGCCTCAGCGGAGAAAACTACTGATCAGCCACAGGACAACAAAGGTAATGAGAGCCGCAAAGCTTTCAAGCGGCAGGTTGAGCGCGGTGAGCTGAGCCGCCAACAGAGCTCCGAGCTGCAAGCCAAGTACAACCCCTACAATTAACCCTGCCAGCGTTAGCAAAAAGGCCCGACCAAACTTGTGCTCCTTACGATTGAGGAAATATAGGCTAAAGCCCACCCCAACCGCCAAGGCCACAGGTGGAGCCGTTAAGCCCAACACACCGAGCGCTAGAAATGAGCCGGCAGGCCAAAGGATATCTGATTGACTTGGCGTGTCGATAAAACGTTGTAACCAGTCCGGAGCTTGCTGTGATGGAGATGGAGTAAGTTCTGGAGGAGGCTCGACCACGCGCTCGGGAAACCGAATCCGATCAGGAACCTTGATCTTGCCTTCTTGACGAAGGCGTAATCGATCCATCAGGATGGCATCGTATGCAGCCTCTATGGCTTCAACTTGCTTGCGATCGCCACTCAGCTCTTCTACCATGCGGACGCGGGCAGCCTGGATTTCCTCAAACGAGGAATTTTCGTCTACCCCAAGTTTTTCGTAGTGACTCTGCTCACTCATCTGTGACCTCCAATAGACCCCCACTATACTCAATTATGATTGGCAACCAGACCATCTGGAAACAACGGGAGTTTAGGATTATGCTGCTCCTCCAGGAAGCGTTAGCCATAGTGTAACTGCCTGCCCCCCTTTCGCAAAAGAATTGCTGTAGGATCACTCAGCACCATGAATTTCCGCCTAAACGCCCTCAGCCCCAGAATTTTGGCCTCAATTTCGCAATTTGTTGCCCCAAATTGTTTTCATCTGGCAATTTCTAGGCTGATAATTGTTTCAATAATCGAATAGCCTACTATGAATATGTATTGTGGGTATGTGTATTCTGGGTGTATACCTTTCTCATTTTGAATCTATTTACAGACAAATTGAACAGCTATCTCTAAACTCTTCACCCAGCTTTTCTATAACTTTATTAACGTTCACCCACTCCTCGACACAAGGTTATGGCCATGGCCCCAGCCAAGATTCTCGTAGTTGATGATGATCCGTCCATTCGGACGCTAATTCATCGCTTCTTATCCAAGCAAAGCTATCAGATGGAGTCTGCTGAAGACGGTAAGACAGCGCTCGCGATTTTTGAGCAGTTTAATCCAGACTTAGTGATTCTTGACGTAAATCTGCCTGATGCAACAGGCTACACCCTCTGCCAAGATATGCAGAGTCGGACTGGAGTGTTTGTGCTGATGTTAACCAGCCGCACAGATGAAGCCGACAAAATTAGAGGGTTCTCTCAGGGGGCTGACGATTACCTGACCAAGCCCTTTAGTCTGGGCGAGCTAGAAGTGCGGGTTGGAGCGATTCTCAAGCGCCAGCGGCCCGTAACCACAGCACAGCAGCAATGTTTGAGTTTCAACGGACTCACCATTGATCCAGTGCGGCGCGAGGTGACTCTCAACGGCGACATCGTACCGCTCACAGCCCTAGAATTTGATTTGCTACACTTCCTAGCTAGCCATCCGGGCCGAGTCTGGCGTCGAGCAGAGCTGATTCAGAAAGTTTGGGACTACGAATACGTTGGGGATCAGCGCGTTGTGGATGTACACATTGGTCAGATCCGTAAAAAGATTGAAACTGACACCAGTCAGCCAGCCTTGATTCAGACGGTGCGCGGCGTCGGCTACAAATTTGAGGCCCCTGATTTGAGTGCAGAGGCATCCTTGTCCTAATCAGGCTAGATCAGGTGGCTGCAATGCCTAATGAGGGTGCTCTGCTGCCTGATCTGGCCCTGTCTGCTCCTAGTTGCTCTTAGTCACAGACGTTAGCCACAGATATTCACAATAAAAAGAGGCAGGAACTCCTACCTCTTTTGCAATCCGCACCGAAATTTAGAAGAACACTAGGGCTTTAAGCAACCCAGTGCTGAGCTACGAGTTCGGCCAAGTCTACAACCCGCTGGCTGTAGCCCCACTCGTTGTCGTACCAAGCCACGACTTTAACCATGTCACCTTCCATGACCATGGTCAGCGCTGAATCCACAATCGAAGAGCAGTCATGTCCACGATAGTCGCTCGAAACAAGCGGTAAGTCGCTGTAGCCTAAAACCCCTTTCAAAGGGCCTTCTGCAGCTGTCTGGAGCGCTTCATTGACCTGTTCTGCAATGGTGCTTCTCTCCACCTGAACTACTAGGTCAACAATCGACACGTTGGGCGTGGGAACCCGCAGGGCAATTCCGTTTAGCCGTCCTTTCAGTTCGGGAAGAACGAGCGCTACTGCTTTGGCGGCTCCCGTCGTCGTTGGTACGATGTTGAGTGCTGCTGCTCTAGCTCGCCGCAAATCCCGGTGGCTAGCATCAAGCAACCGCTGGTCGCCAGTGTAGCTATGGGTAGTAGTCATGGTTCCTTTGATGATGCCAAAGCTCTCATGCAGAACTTTGGCAACCGGAGCCAGACAGTTGGTCGTACAGCTTGCGTTGCTGATGACGACATGCTTGTTATGGTCGTAATCGTGATGGTTGACCCCATAAACGAAGGTTCCATCGTCTCCCTTGCCAGGAGCCGTAATCAACACTTTTTTAGCACCAGCTTCTATGTGCCTTGCAGCTCCATCGCGGCTGGTGAAAACGCCTGTCGATTCGATGACGAGATCAATATCCCAAGCTCCCCAGGGCAAGTTGTTGGGATTGCGATCAGAGGTACACTTGACCGTTTTCCCATTGACCGTTATTGAGCTGTCATCCGCACTGATATCAGCGTCCAGTTTCCCCAACATTGAGTCATATCTTAGGAGATGAGCGTTGGTTTTGGGGTCGGAAGTGTCGTTTACAGCAACGATCTCAAACTGGCTATTTTCTCGGGTTAGCCAGCATCTCATGAAGTTGCGCCCGATGCGTCCAAAACCGTTAATCGCTACTCTAATCACCGCGTCTTGCCCTCTGTGTACTAAATAAATCGCCAGTAATCAAACAGATCATACACTTTAGTAGTTCGCCTCTCAATAGGCAGTCCAGATTCGGGTCTAGATCTAACTATCTTCTGATGGCTGCCGCATCAGAATAGCAGCAGGCTGAACAAATTTCGAGTCGTCGTCGGGGCGATCGCCACCTTGAGGACACTCGATTTTTTATCCAACCCGTTTGGATTTATGGCTGCCTATTGTGGTTGCCTATACAGATGATACGCGCTGATGTAGATTCGTACTGATTCAGGAACCAGATATCGGATCGAGCGGCGATCGCGACAATATTGCCGAATCAGGCTTGAAGAAATCTCTACAATCGGCATGGATAAAAGCTGCCACTGAATAGAAATCGCTTGGGCCTGCAGTTGCGCTGCCACCGCCTGACAAAGCAGGTGCAGATCTGGAGCCGCGCTGGTCCTAGAGGCATGAACCTGCCGGGGTGCAATCAGCCAGCAACACTGTGAAGCGAGTTCATGGCGATGATACCAACGAGGTAGAGCCTGAAATGCATCAAGTCCTAAAATCCAGTACCACTGGCTTTCTGGAAATTGAGCTTTTAACGCTGTGAGCGTGTCAATGGCGTAAGAAGATCCGGGTGAGAGGTCTGCGGTTGTAGCACATTGAAAAGCGGGGTGCGGCGCGATCGCCCGCTCAACCATCTCTAGCCGATGCTGAAACTCCAGTACATCTGCTGTTGCTTTGTGAGGAGGAACGTGGGTAGGGACCCAAATAACGTGATCCAATTCCAGTTGATTGAAGGCAGTTTCCGCCAAAATCAGATGCCCTAAGTGAACTGGATTAAAAGTGCCCCCTAAAATTGCGAGTTTTTGCATAACAAACGACAGCTGTCGTTCTCAAGAATTGCACCTACAGATAGGATTGCAAACTATACATTTGCCAACCTTGCCACCATTTATGTAACTATGTTCAGCCAGTCTGGTAACTATGTTCAGCCAGTCTGCGTTCAGATTGGCGACAGCCCTTTCTCTATAAGGAAATCGGCCCCTTAGATTCAGATTTCAGCAAAGATAGCGCTATGATGCGAACACCTTGGTCTGCAATTGCTCTGTAACGGGTATTTCAAAGATTGAAGTTAACCCTTAATCCTAGCAACTCTAGGACTGCAAATCTTTCGCAAGGTTATATCGCGAAAAAGCAATTCTTGCTATGATATCGCGTGATATTGGTGTGGTGTGGTGTGTAAGGAGCTGGAATGCTGAATTATGTTGATTTCAGCGGGAGGCCATTTCATTTCATTGGAGTTGGTGGCATTGGAATGTCGGCTCTCGCTTATATTTTAACTAAACGTAAGTTGCCTGTTTCTGGCTCTGATCTCCGCTCTAGCAACATTACTCAACATCTACAGGCCTTAGGAGCACAAATATTCTGGCAGCAAGAGGCAAACAATCTTCAGGCTTTTTGCTCTACAGACGTAGCCTCCAAAACTTGTTCTAAGGCTGGTTCTAGGGGAAGTGATGTCTCTGACCAAAGGCTACCTTCGAGACAGGCTGAATCTGCTGAGTCTAATGATTATACCCTAGGCCCTGGGTTGACTGTGATCTCCGAAGCTAGGGGTTTAGAAGGAGCACCAAA
>JBGTGR010000031.1:0-86195 GCA_041746655.1 Elainellales cyanobacterium
GTGAAGGGAGGATGGAAGGGTGAGAATTTTAGTTCTTTAGATGCACTGCGACAAAGAGTGAAGCAAGAACTGGAGGACCTCACACCTGAACAAGTGCAATCGTTAACGTCGTTTAATTTCATCTTGGATGCGCTCTTGCAACCAGCGTTTTAAGAAGCCGCTATTCTGCTCTCCTTCATTTCAAATTGGTATTAGTTTTATCAGTCAAGCAAGGCATGATGGTCAGCGGCGCATTCAACGAAGCGTTCAAGGAATGGTTCAACCGCATTTTTCCTTCCAAAGTTGAACAGCAACCTGTATCTAAAACCTAATAAGTTAACCAATGAGGGAATGTACTATGCAAATTACGATCGACTTACCGCCAGATCTTGAGCAAGACTTGATCCGTCAAGCAGAGCAATCTAATGTTCCGTTGCAAACCTTGATTCTGCAAGCCTTACGCCAGACAATTCAAGCACCACCTGTTTCGGCTTCTCAATGGTCGAAGGTTATTTTGTCTTACGAAGGAAACCCTGATTTTCCTGCATTTGAGTCTTACCGGGATGACCTCCTTCCGCCTCGTGAACTGGAGCTGTTTTGATGCGTTATCTCCTCGATACCTGCGTCATCCTCCGGTGTTGGTTAAGCCGTAGTCGGCCCGAATCACGCCCAAGGGAGACTGGACTCGGACGCCAACGCCATATCCAAAGCCTGTTCCGGGCTGGTCGCGAACGACGCCGGGTTCTCCGAGTCCTCAGCTATATTCCAGCTTCTTAGTTTTGTCAGTCAAGCGGCTCCTCCATTTTTGTAGGGAAAAATTAAATTTTGGACAATGCACCTGTAAAGCTTTTACTAAAGAGTAGAAATAAGGTTGAGTTTAGGGATATATAAGTGAAGCCTGACCCATCCGATTTGTCTAACACCCGGTAAAACAACCACGATGTCACAATCCATTGGCTTGGCGGATCTAATTCAACAGGTAAAGCAGGATCTGCTGTCAACAGTTCCAGGGGAAAATGCAGATGCGCCTATTTTGTTTGTGGAATCTGTGGAATTGGAGTTAAAGGTCGCTGTTCGACATGAAGGGAAGACGGGCATCAAAATTGATGTTCTGTCCATTGGGGGTGGAGAGGTGGGTGGGGCAGTGAGCCAAGACAAGACCCATACAGTGAAGGTGAAGCTTTCGCCGCTGTTTGATAAGGAGAGGTTGATGGAGTTTTATCAAACATTGCACTCTGACAAAGTTCCTGCTTCAGTCAAGCGTAGCCTGGATGCCCTGCTGAAGGGAACGGATACTAATCCTGATGAGCACTATTAGTACTGATGAAACTGCTTGAAGTGTATCTATCGCCTTTGGATGAAAAGCGGTTCAAGGCGATCGCCACTCAGTCTTCCGCTGGTGACGGCGAGGCAGAGTCCTCGTTGCCTTTCTGGGAGGAAGAACAGGATAGACGAGCGACTCTGATTAAGATCTTGGAGGGGATAGGGATTTTTCGCTCAGATCACTTTCCTAGACCCGGCGAGCAGGAGTGGATGGTTAAGGCTGGCATTCTCAACGCTGACCAGCAAAGCTTTTCCTCTACTTATTTAGAGCAGATCGGGCAGGCTCTTTATGCCTCGCTGTTTCCCCCCAATTCTTCCCTCAAATCAGCATTTCAGATAGCGCTGCGTCTGGCAGAGCAAGAGGGCACTGAACTGCATGTGCGGCTGAAGTTTTCGGCAGATTCGGCAAAGCGATCGCGTCTGGCTGATTACCCGTGGGAACTGCTCCATGATGGTCAACGGTTTTTACATCATCGTCAGGTGGTTATCTCCCGTTATATTGCCTATGAAGCGCTACCGCCTGCTCTTGTGCTCCAGGAGCGGCTACGGGTTTTATTGATTTCACCTCGGGCTGAGGATACTGACCAGGGATTAGCACCCCTTCCAGATGGTGAGCAACATGCGATTCGTTCAGGGTTAAGCAAGGCAGAATCCGAAGGGCTAATTGTGCTGGAGTCCCTCGCCAAAGCCACCCTCAAATCCCTCAGTGCTAATTTGTCTCAGCGTACTGCAACTCAGATGCCGCAGGTGTTGCACTTCGACGGTCATGGGCTATTTGGGAAGCGCTGCCCTAATCCGCAATGCCGTCAAATTCATGCTGGCACAAAGACGGAACGATGCCGCACCTGTAACCAACCATTACCAGCGCCAACAGGTTTCCTTTTGTTTGAGGATGAGCAGGGTCAACCTGATTATGTAAGTGCTACATCGCTGGCGGCTTTTTTGCCAAAGGGAATCGCACTGGTGGTGCTGAGCGCCTGTCAGTCGGGGATGGCTGTAGCGGGGGAGTCGGTATTTAATGGGACAGCGCAACAACTGATTGATGCCAGAGTTCCGGCAGTCGTAGCCATGCAGTATGCAGTGAGCGTAGATGCCGCCAGCCACTTTGCGGAGCAGTTTTATCGGGTGCTGGGCCAAAAGCAGACGCTGCTCATGGCTGTGAATGAAGGGCGAAAATGGATGGGGGTAGATGACAAGCAATGGTATCGACCTGTTTTGTACCTACGGTGGTTGGATAATCAGGGAGGGCAGTTGTTTTCTAAAACTCAGGAGCATCAATTAAACCCAAGTGCTACAGCAGTTGCTTTGCCTATTCCCCTGACAAATGAGTTGCATACCTTGTCACCTAATCAACTAGAAAAACAAGAACTTGAAAAAGAGTATAAAAACTTGACAAGACGATATGAGTTGGTAGGAGAGCAACTTGAAAGTGAATTAAATGAGGACAATAGAGATAGGCTTAGAGTCAGACAAAAATCTATTAAAAAAAGCATGAACGAAATTTGGAGAAAACTTCAGAAATAAAAGAGCGAGTTATAGGCTGATAAGTAAAAATTGCGATGGATATGAAGTCTCCAGATGAATTAGAAGCACAAGAGTTAGAAAGAAGATATGCAAGTTTGACAGCAAGGTATGAAAAGGCTGGATTAGAAATTGAGGGTGAGTTGAATGCAGATAATAGAGAGAGGCTTTGTCATCGTCAGGGTTTGATAAAGTGTGAGATGGATGAGGTCTGGAAAGGGTTAGAAGAGTTAAAAAAAAGAAGCCACAATCGTAGAAGCCAATATCTGACATTCAAGGAAGACTTGCCTAGAATTGACTTTGATGAAGTCATGACTGAGGTGAGTAATCTAATTCGATCCTTTCGTTGCGATCGGGGAGATGTACTGCTGTTTTTGCAGGAAAGTCTTGCTATGTCCGGTGATCTTTGCTTGCTAAGAATACGAGAGGAATTCAAACAGGGAACCGGAGACTTTAGACCCTATGATCTAGAATTTTATTCGGGCGAAGATCTCAATGAGTATAGTTGGCTAGAACAGCTTGGAAGATATGTGGGCCTAGAGACTAGCTCTAAGCCTGAAGAACTATCAAAATTAGTGATTGAGAAGTTATGTGAATCTGTAAAAAGTGGCAGTACCATTTTTCTGGAGATTCGAAAGTGGGATGACTTGCCATGTCAGGAAGAGACTCTAGCATGGTTTGTAAAGCATTTTTGGATGCCACTGGTCAAATGCTTGGACGATCGCACTAAGTATCCGCGAGTCAAGTTTATTGCCACAATTGTGGTTGATGCTGAATTATCTCCTGCCTGCTTCGAAACAAAATGCTTGTCTGAAAAAATGTCTATTCGTTGGCTAAAGCTACCCTTGCGAAATTGGACACAGGAGGAAATCCAAGAATGGCTGGAATGCTATCCAGGAATTGGCAATCCGCGCAGTACTAATCTGTCAAAACGTTTTTTTAAAGCAAGTCAGAAGGGGATTCCAAGTATGGTGTGTCAGGCACTGGAAAGGGAGTTGATTCTCAAGAAACCGTAACTCAGGTAAAGGTAAGATTATGGCTGAGGCTACAAAAATACTCAAATTTGAAGGGAAAAACCTGCATCAGCAACCACCTGATGCACATGAACAAGCACCGAAGGAACCAGAACCTTATATTATTGGAGATCGGCTAAAAACCGCAGTCAACTTGGCGATCGCATTACGCCGTCCTTTGCTGTTGGAAGGTGATCCGGGGTGTGGCAAAACCTGTTTGGCTAAAGCTGTAGCGTTTGAATTGGGATTACCGTTTTTTCGGTGGAACGTTCAGTCAACCAGCAAAGCTCAGGATGGTCAATATGTTTATGATGCTCTAGGTCGATTGCATGATGTACAGCTACAGAGAGGAGAGAACATCTCTCGTCGCGACCCTAGCAACCCTGAAGACTATTGCGAGATGGGCGTATTGGGGAAAGCCTTTGAAATTAAAGACTGTTCATCAGTGATATTGATTGACGAAATTGATAAAGCAGAATTAGACTTTCCCAATGATTTGCTGACCGTACTAGATAAGCCCTGGCGATTTCAGGTGAAAGAAACAGGAGGATGGGTTGAGGCAAATCCCGAGCACATCCCAATTATCTTTATTACCAGCAACAAGGAAAAGGGAAACCTGCCAGATGCATTTTTGCGGCGGTGTCTCTATCACTACGTTGACTTTCCAAACGATCCAAAGGAGCTTGAGCGGATCATCGCTCGACATTATGAAATCGAAAATTTGAGTCGGCAAGGAGAGAAAGTGAAACCTCCTGGAGATAGCTTACAAAAAGCTGCAATCGATCGATTTCTGCTAGTGCGAGATGAAGGTGGGTTGATTAAGAAACCAGGAACTAGCGAGTTTTTGGACTGGCTGAAAGCGTTGCAAACCTTTATGGGAAAGCCGTACAGTGCTAGTAAACTGACTGGAACAGACCAAAAAGAGAACAAGTTGCCTTATCCTGAGTTGCTGCTAAAAGTACAGCAAGATTGGACGAAATTTAAGCCAGCCACATGAGCCAGTTTGATGCCCGATATTGGATTACACGGCTCTTCCTGGGTTTAAGGAGGAGCGGATATTTGTTGGGTGTGGAAGAGTATCAGGCAGCACTGAAAGCTACTGATGCGGGATATGCTCAGGATGAGACAGCATTGGTCGAGATGGCACAAATCTTGTGGTGCCATTCACGCTCTCAGCAAAGTCAACTGGTTCTGATTTGGCAAGATCTTCAGCGAGAAGCCCAAAAAACAAAAGCTCAACAACAGAAAAACCTAGAAGAAAAGGAAGAGCAAAAGACTTTGGGGCAGCGGCCAGGGGATGAGGTCAAGCAGCAACCGGCTGAAACGAAACCGCTAGTCACCCAGACGCAAGTACAACCCAAACAGGAGTTTTCGAGTCTACCTGTGCAGGCCCCATTTGTGCCGATCGAGCGGGAAGGGATTCTGCCGCTGCAAAACTACTTTCCGCTAACCCGACGCTCGATGGTGTATGGATGGCGATTCTTACGACGACCTGTAGCCGATGGCTGTAAGAACGTGCTGGATATTCCGGCAACCATTCAGGCAGTAACAGAGCATGGCTATTACCTATCACCTGTGTATCGTCGTCAGCAGCACAATGGAGCACGGCTAGTATTGTTGATTGATCAGAACGGGTCGATGATGCCGTTCCATCGATTTGCACGAGATCTAGTTGAAACGGCTCAGGAAGAAAGTCCACTGCAAAAAGAAAATGTCCTGATTTTTTATTTTCATAATGTGCCGTCGTCTCATGTTTACCAGGATTTGTATTTGACCAGTCCGATCCCCAGTGAAGAGGTGTTGGGGCTATGTGATAACGAGACGAGTGTCTTAGTCGTGAGTGATGCAGGTGCAGCACGAGGCTATCGCCGACAGGAGCGGATTCAGGCTACGACTCGATTTTTGCTGCAATTGCAGAAACAAACCCACTTGATTGCATGGTTAAATCCGATGCCTCGTTCGCGTTGGGTAGGTAGCTCGGCAGAGATTTTAGCTTACTTGGTGCCGATGTTTCAGATGGAGCGTTTAGGCTTTGGGGATGCGATTGATGTGATGCGGGGTGTAGGGAAGGCATCAATACTAGGGAAGGAGGACTGATGCTAGACCCACAGCAGGAATTTGAGCGGCAGATTGCCCCCCAAAAAGTAGCTTTGTTTGAGCGACAGTTTGGGAAGAATTATCGGCTGTTGGCCTATCATGCAGCGTTACCGTTAGTGTTAACACCAGAATTGGTGCATTATTTGCGGACTCAGTTTCTGCTCGATCGGGTGCCGTGGGAGGCCGAAGCAGATTTATTGCTATCAGGTTTGTGTTCCCAGGTGGGTTATGAACTCTATGCAATGAATACGGCAGTAAGATCATATTTGCTGGAGCAGATGGCTTGGGACGCTTGCATCCCCTCCGATCGCATGTATGAAGTAGCCCAAGTATTAATGAGCTATGTGATGTATTTGAGCCGCCTTCATCCCAAGCATCGGGAACGAGAACTCCAGGTGCAACGATGGGCCGCAATGGCGTATTTGGGTGATGAGCAATGCCGGCAGATGGCAGATGAAATTGCTCAACAGTTTGAAGCAAGTGCTGGGCATGGCAGTTCTACAGCGGTGAAGGCTGAGTTTGCTCGGTTAGCAAAGATTACACAGGAATTAGAACCACAATTACAGGCATATCCGGAGTTGGTCGAGTTTGCCAAACGGGTGGGGAAGGTATTTCGATCGCCAGAGACCCTAACGACCGAGGAACTGCAGCAGGTCGTTAGGGTGGGTGATCACCGCTTACAATTACCAAGGGAATGGTGGAATAACCCAGAGCTAAAGGTGCTCACCTTTAGAACTGCCACCCTTAGAGCAGAGGGAGAAGCCCAGCCTACCGATCTGCAACCTTTTGAGTTTGTTGTTGCAACCATTCAGCGCAATTCTACTCAGCGCCAGCGCTCTCGCAAAGGCCAGCCAGCAACCACCGACTGGGTCATTCAACGGCAGAATCATAGTGCCTATCACTTCCTTGAGCCTCTCGCCCCTAATGAAGATATCTTCCTGGATATGGTGGCCATTCCTGGAGGAGGGTTTCTCATGGGGTCTCCTGAGAATGAACCTGATCGCTTCTCTGATGAATCCCCCCAGCACGACGTAACCATTGAGCCATTCTTGATGGCAAGAACGCCAATTACCCAGCCTCAATGGCGATTTGTAGCAACCCAAATGCCTCAGGTCAACGGAGAACTCACGCCCGATCCATCGCGCTTCAAGGGAGAGTCTCTTCCAGTAGAGCGAGTGAGTTGGTACGATGCGGTGGAGTTTTGTGCCCGCCTCTCTGCCCATACAGGGCGAACCTATCGGCTACCCAGCGAAGCCGAGTGGGAATATGCCTGCCGTGCTGGAACCACCACACCCTTCCACTTTGGCGAGACCATTAGCTCAGAGTTAGCCAATTATGATGCAACCAAAACTTACAATGGTGGCCCCAAAGGGGAGTCTCGCCAAAAAACAACCCCAGTAGACCACTTCGAGTTTGCCAATGCCTGGGGGTTATCTGATATGCATGGGAATGTGTGGGAGTGGTGTCAGGATCATTGGCACGATAATTATGAGGGTGCGCCTACGGATGGCAGTGCCTGGTTGAGTGACAATGAGGATGCAGCACGGGTGCTACGCGGCGGTTCCTGGTACTACGATCCGGGGGATTGTCGTTCTGCCACTCGCTTCAACGACTTCCCGCGCGGTACCAACTTCAATATTGGTTTTCGCATTGTTTGTAGTTCCCCCAGGGCTCTTAGCTAGCCCTTTCTCTCTTTTACCCTCTTACCCTCTTTGGCGCTTTGCGCCTCGAAATATTTTGCTATTTTGATGACATTTCTTGCTTTAGATGGCAAGTTGAAAATTAAATATATTCTGCATTTTCAGCTTTGAAGGTAGAGGGTCTGGTAAAAGTAACATCATTGCGAATGGGAACCCTGCTTTGAGCGAGCTACCAATTATTCAAAAAACGTATGACTTGATCAAGTGGTATGTGCCAATTTTAAATCGGCTACCCCGCGACCATAAGTTTGCACTGGGAGAACGGATTATTGCAGGGCTTTACGACTTGCTGGAAGGCTTTATTCAGGTACGCTACACCAAAGAAAAACTACCTCAGCTTAAAGCGCTCAACATCCGGTTAGAAATTTTGCGCCATCAAACCCGGTTATTGCTAGACTTTCAAATTTTGTCTACTCATCGTTACGCATATGTGGGGCAGCAGATCAACGGTATTGGGACTGATTTAGGTGGTTGGATTAAGCGCCAACCGCACAGGGTACGGCACTCATCGCGCTCTGGCTCAATTTACGAAGTTTTCTCGCAACAGCCGCTATGTGTTGCAATGCGACATCCGAAAATACTTTCCGTCGATTGATCTTGCCATTCTCAAAGACATCCTGCGGCGTAAGATCAAGTGCCCCGATACCTTATGGTTGAGCGATCGCATCATCGACAACAGCAACGACCAAGGTGAAGCCGTAGAATATTTTCCCAACGACACTCTGCTAACCCCAGTGCAGCGACGCAAAGGGCTACCCATCGGCAACCTCACCAGCCAGTTTTTTGCCAACCTTTATCTAAACGGCTTTGACCACTACGTTAAAGAACAACTCAAAGCCCAAAAGTATCTGCGCTATGTGGATGATTTTGCTCTATTTTCGAATGATCGCCCCTTCTTAGTAGATGCCCGCCTCGCCATCGAAGCTTACTTGACCCAACTGCGGCTGCGGCTTCACCCCATTAAGAGCCAGCTTTTTGAAACTCGTCACGGGGTCAACTTTGTAGGGTTTCGGGTGTTGTCCGATCGGATTCGAGTGCGTAATGACAATCTGCATCGCTCTCGCCGTCGCTGTCGCCAATTACAGCGCGACTATGCCGCCGGAGAACTGACACTACCTGATTTAATCCAACGCCTCCAGAGTTGGGAGGCACATCTGCTGCATGGCGATACTCATCGCCTGCGGCGACGTTTATTTGATCAACTAATATTTACTCCACCCCCCGAACCCCTAAGGTGGACATAAATAAATGATGCTGTAGGGTGCTGTTAGGCGTAGCCGTAACGCACCATTTCCGAGACTTTGATGCGTTACGCTGGCGCTTTTCTGGTATGCCGGAACGGCTTTACACATCCTACAAATAATTAAGCTCATCTACTTATTTCTAAAGATTCCCGTGGAATATGAACAGGAATCAGAATCATAGGGAATAGGATAGGGGTGGGGTAGGCCGGCAAACGCGGCGGTTCCTGGAACAACAATCCGAGGAATTGTCGTTCTGCCACTCGCAACAACAACAACAACCCGCGCGAAACCAACAACAATATTGGTTTTCGCATTGTTTGTAGTTCCCCCAGCACTCTTCAGTACCAGAACCGGCAGGTGGGATATCTGTCGGGTGTGTTTAGAAGAGTCCAGACCTGCTCCTGTGATGTTCTTAATCATTAAGATTGGCAGCATCCGAAAATCAAAACGGGGCAGTTAGCTTGGTAAGTTCGCTGAAGAGTTGACTGCCCCATTGAGTCTTAATTTCCAGCATGACAGAACTAACGCTACAAGCAGAAACAAAACAAGTTCGCTACTTCACCGAGTCACTGGCTGGCGATATTGACCTGGATATGATTTTGGTAGAGGGAGGCGAGTTCACTATGGGTTCACCCGAGGATGAGCCTGCGCGGGACGACGATGAAGGACCTCAGCATCTAGTCACTGTCCCGTCTTTTTTTATGGGGCGATATCCCGTCACCCAGGCTCAGTGGCGGTTTGTGGCAGCGCTACCAAAGGTAGAACATGAACTTGAGCTAGACCCTTCGCGCTTCAAGGGCGACACCCTGCCTGTAGAGCGAGTGAGTTGGTATGATGCGGTGGAGTTTTGTGCTCGACTGTCTATCCATACAGGGCGTACCTATCGGCTACCCAGCGAAGCCGAATGGGAATATGCCTGTCGTGCTGGAACTACCACACCCTTCCACTTTGGACAGATCATCACAACCGAACTCGCCAACTATGACGGCAACCATACCTATAACAACAGCCCAGAGGGCGAATATCGGGAAACAACAACCCCAGTAGACCACTTCGAGTTTGCCAATGCCTGGGGGCTATCTGATATGCATGGGAATGTGTGGGAGTGGTGTCAGGATCATTGGCACAGTAATTATGAGGGTGCGCCTACGGATGGCAGTACCTGGTTGAGTGACGATGAGGATGCAAATCGGGTGATACGCGGCGGTTCCTGGGTCAACAATCCGAGGTTTTGTCGTTCTGCCACTCGCGACTACGGCATCAACCCGCGCGGGACCGACCTCAATATTGGTTTTCGCATTGTTTGTAGTTCCCCCAGGGCTCTTAGCTAACCCTCTTTCTCTTTTACCCTCTTACCCTCTTTGGCGCGGAGCGCCTCGATTTTTAGTCAACTAGAGCATCTACATCAATATTTTCGTAGAGATCAATAATTTTGATTTGGGCCTCAAAAGCGCTCAAGGTTAGTGTGAAATTCGGATCATCATATTCTGAGAGCAGCCATTGGTTAGCTGCAGTTTTGACGTAGTGTTCTACATGGATACTGTACTGATCAATGAGAAGATATTCGCGAAAACTGTCAACACTGCGGTAAGCAGAAAACTTTTCGCCATGATCATAATCTCGCGTTGATTTAGATAGCACTTCAGCCATCAAACAAGGATTTATCACGGTGTCAGTCCGCCCTGTTTGAAGCTGCAAGGGCTTTTCGACAATCATGACATCGGGATAGGTGTAGAGATTGCGGTTAGGAATCCAAAGCCGTTGATCAGACGCAAAAATCCGGTAAGGTTTGCCGCGCAAAGCAGATTTGAGCAGGGCTGCAAGATTAATGGCTAGTTCATTATGGTCAGGTGTTCCTCCAGTCATAGGAACAATTATTCCATTACGATACTCGCTACGAATCTCAGATGCGACTTCCAGGTCAAGATATTCTTCAGGAGTATAAGTTTGTTGTTCTAGTGCCTGTGTCATGACGCGATTTCAAGCCCCAGTACCAGTTTCTGTAGGATCTTTGAGTTGTTGCGGGTCAGATATCCATTTTAAGGGGCAAGACCCAACAAGAGCGGTTGGCTTTGTTGGGTCAGGATTAATCTCTGGAGGTTGATGAGTCGCGGCGACTGGGTTTAGAAACGTTGACCGAGGCCAAAATGGAGGCGGCTGTCTCCAGTGTTGGTTAAGCCGTAGTCGGCCCGAATCACGCCCAAGGGAGACTGGACTCTGACGCCAAGACCATATCCAAAGCCTGTTCCGGGTTGGTCGCGAACGACACCGGGTTCTCCGAGGACGGTGTCGGCGGAGCCTAAGTCTGAGGCAAAATCTGCGAAGACGACGCCACCCAGCGCTGAGACGACGGGGAAGCGATATTCGGCAGAGGCTAAGACATAGGATCGTCCGGTTCCCAGGCGGCCTTCCTGAAAGCCTCTCACCGAGTTTTGTCCGCCTAGATTAAACGCATTGTAGGAAGCCGCATCGCCTAAGACAGTACCGCCCTGCAAGTTGAAGGCCAGCACCTCGGAGTCCCGCCCATTGCTGAGGTTGAGCAACTCAATCGGGACATATTGGCTGTAGTTAGCCTGCAGGCGATTCATCAAAACTCCGCCATTGCCAACGGGGACAGACTGCTCTGTTCGCAGCGACACAATAGAGCCTGCGCTGGGATTGAAGGGGTTGTTGCGTCGATCTTGGCTGAGCTGGAGAGAGAGCGTCGTCAAATCATCGACCCCGGTGCTGCTGAAGGTGAGGGGATTGCCTAGCTCGTCAACGGCAAAGACTTCTCCATCTCCATCGCGGATGCTAATTCGGTTGTAGTTGAGTCCGGCTTCTGCATTCCAGTCGCCTAGTGGACGCATGACCGAAACTCCACCCCCAAAGCGGCCTTCACGGGCAGCACTGCCACTGGGTAGCACGACTTCATCGGTCAGGGTTCTGGATAGGGCACGGCGTCGAACTGCATTAACGCTGTATCCGAGGCGATCGGGGTTGCTCTCTCGGTACGGGCTGGTGAAGGCTCCATCAAACTGTAGACCTCGACCGGAGACTTGGATGTCACTTGAGAGGCGATCGCCCGTCCCCCCAATATTTTGATCCTGATAATTGATCGAGCCAAAGATGCCAGAATTATCGCTGTAGCCGCCGCCAAAGTTGACAGCGCGGGCCAATCGCTCTTCAAATTCGTAGGTGACAGTCACATCTTCGGAGTCGCCCCCTAGAGAGATATTGACATCATCGAATAGTCCCAAGCCGTAAAGGGTTTGCAGATCTTGACGGGCTGTGTTTTCGTTGAAGACTTGACCCGGTTGGAGCTGCAACTCTTGGCGAATGACGCTTTCACGGGTGCGACCTTGGACGGGGCGGCCCTCTTCATCAACGGTACGGCCCGTCTCATTGACAAAGCGGAGATTGATGTCTCCCACAACGCCTTCAGCCACCTCAATGGTCATGACACCATTCTGGCTGGGCAATAATGCAACAACTTGGGCTAGCGTGTAGCCATTGGTGCGATACCACTGGTTAATTTGTTCGATCCCAGCTTGTAACGCGGCTGGGCTGACGGGCTGACCCACTTGGTTGGCAAGAAGTTGGTTGAGTGTTTCTGCTGTCAGGGCCTTAGCATTGGACGAAACTTGGAACGCACGCACAACAACAGGCACAATCTCATAGACTACGCTAACGCCTTCTGCCTGAGACGAGGCTGTAGCCTGCACATTGGCAAATAGCCCCGTGCCTAAAAGCTCAGCTACCTCACTTTGAAGCTGGCTGCGGCTGGTAGACGCGCCGGGCTGGGTCTGAATCGTCTGTCGTACCAGCTGTTGGAGGTCAGCACTTCCCCCCGAAATCTGCACATCTAGCGCAGTCACGGCCAGATCTCCGACTTCAGGTGGCATGGTGACAGTAGTGCCCATGCCGGGAGCGGCAACTGGAGCAGGCGTCGGAACCTGAGCGATTTCGACTGGAGCAGCAACTGGAGCGGCAACTGGAGCCTCTGCACTGAGGGAAGTGGCGGTAGGCGGAATGGGTTCAGCCGCAATGGGTTCAGCCGCAATGAGCACATTTGAAGCGGTGATTCCTGGTTTAGCGTCTGCTGTCGTTGCAGTCGAAACAGTCGAAAATTCTTGTGTGGCGAGGGTTTCGGGTGGGGCGATCGCTCCCTCGGCTAGCGTTGTGACCTCAACGGTTGGCACAACATAAAGATCCTGGGTGTTGGGAGATGGCTCCACAATCACGCTGGCCGCAACTTGCTGACTGAGCTCTCCAGCCACCAATGTTGCCAGGGTACAAAATGCAAAAGCAGGAACACGCATATAGGTTGCTTTTCTGACTAAACGGTAATGAGAGGGAGAGCAAATTGCTGCAATTTTTGGCACGACAATTTCTCTCTGATTAGAGAGATAGTTGCTAAGTGCAAGCTCTAAGGTGAAACTGCCAGCCGCGACGTGGAGAAATAGTGTTCTGAATCAGTTTTGGATCAGCATCATGGGGCAATCTTTGATGCAGAGGCCATCCCTAAAACCATCAGCAATCGACCGAAGAAAAGCTCTTTCATGCAGAAACCTCTATCCTCATCCGACAATGCTAAATTCACCCCAGTGAACACAATTCACTGAAAGAAAAAGTTGCCAAAACTCTAGAAGCATAGCCATTGAGGATTCGACGATATCTTGTCTGGCAGATAACTCTCTTGACGCAAACTGACCTCGGTGGTTCCATCCAAAACCCAAAATTCTGCACGACGACAGGCTTAGAGGCCATAAGGCTTTACTCAAGGTTTTACTCTGGGGCTTTACTCTGCTGCAAAATCCCTGTAGTTTAATTCAGGAAGTCAGGGATTCCTGAACTTTTCAGATCTTTCCTATATCGACATTCATTTTCCTTTTCTGGAGACTGACGAAGTGCATCAGTTTAGAGAATATCTAGCCGTTTGAATCAAACGCTTAACCCCCAAAGGGTATATATTTCTCTATCGAATTAGTAGAGTTCAGCGTAGGTAACTGTGACCCTTCAACGCCATCTCCAACAAGCATTCAACGTCCAGGTTGGCCCTAAGAAAAACGGATTTTCGGGGGCTGTGGGCGGAAATTCTGCGGAAGCCTACTACAAGATTCAGCTCAACCGGAGCAGCCATCTTGGGATTGATCTATCGGGCAAGGGTCAGGATGTCGGTCTAGCATTACTCAACCGCAATGGTCAGGTTTTACATCGCTCTGCTCGCAAAGGTCAAAGCGTAGAAGCCATCTATCAACGGATGGACAAGGGGACCTACTATCTGCGAGTGTCCCGCCAAGGTGGCCAAACCAACTATCGCCTCGATCTGCTGGCAGCGCCTCTCAATACTGCGGCAAGACGCAATCAGCTTGTTCAGCAGGTGGTTCGACTGGTCAACAATGTGCGGGAGCGGTCGGGGCTAGCCCCCTTACGAACCAATGCAAAACTGGCCAAAGCGGCCCGACTGCATAGCCGCGATATGGCTCGCAATGACTTCTTCAGCCACACGAGCCCGACTGGAAGCAATGCTGGCGATCGCGTCCAATCAGTAGGCTATGCGTTTTCCAATGTTGGCGAAAATCTAGCGGCAGGACAGGCCAACGCTCAGCAGGTATTTCGCGCCTGGATGGATAGCCCTAGCCATCGGGCCAGCATTCTCAATCCCAACTTTCGCGAAATTGGGATTGGTTATGAGTTTCTGTTTCGCGATCGCGGCAGTGTGAATCATAACTACTACTGGACGATGAAACTCGGCAACCCGATGGCTTAACTCGGTCAGTCTGCAGGGGTGTGGCTGGAAAATACATAGATGCGCTGGGTCTCCAGGCGATCGCCCAAGCTAGAAGGCTTGACGGCCTCGGGGCTCAGCGTTTTATCCATGCGGAAAAGCTGGCGATCGAGCTGCACCTGTAGATTGGTCATCGGATCAGGGCCAGGAGACACCATAAACTCTAGCTGCTGCACTTTGGGCCACGTTACCAGGTTGTCTAACAGCTGGGCGATCGCCTGCACATAGGGATGTCCCCCGTGTTGATACCAGTCGGGTGCCGCGAGCTGAGCTTGATCAAAGCCCAGGTGGAACAGCAGCGAGGATCGACCAAAGAGGGCGATCGCCACCGGACGCGCTTCTTCCTGCAACAGCAGATCTTGAGATTTGGCCAGATGCCTCACCTTTTCTAGGCGCTCATAGCGTTCGGTCGGGGCCAGCGGCTCATCCTGCCACTGAATCGCCACCGTCAGCAAATAGGTCTGCAAGAGCAGGTGCCCTAGTTTCTCGGCCTTGGTGGCCAGATACACCGAGTTGTGAGACGTGGTTTCAATCAAGAGGGGAACTCGATCGACCATCTCCAACCCATAGCCTTTAATGCCTGCAATCTTGCGCGGGTTATTCGTGACGAGGCAAAACTTTTGCACGCCCACGTCGTTGAGAATCTGGGCACCCATGCCGTAGTTGCGTTGGTCGGCAGGGAAGCCAAGCCGCTGGTTAGCTTCTACGGTATCCAGGCCCATATCTTGCAGCGAATAGGCTTTGAGCTTGTTGATCAGGCCAATGCCGCGTCCTTCCTGCCGCAAATAAACCACGACGCCTTCCCCAGCGCTGTTGATCATTTTGAGGGCCGCCTGGAGTTGCATCCGGCAGTCGCACCGCAGTGAGCCCAGAGCGTCCCCAGTCAGGCATTCGGAGTGAACCCGCACCATCACCGTTTTGTCTTTGAACGTGGCCGGATCGCCTTTTACGATCGCCACATGCTCCGAGTTGTCCAGCAGGTTGCGGTAGCCGTAGATCTGAAAGTCTCCAAACTGGGTGGGCAGATTGGCGACAGTTTCCCGCACGACAAACCGCTCGTGTTGGAGCCGATAGCTAATCAGATCGGCAATGCTGATGATTTTCAGCTTGTGAAATCTTGCGTACTCGATCAGCTCTGGCAGGCGGGCCATCGAGCCATCTGGGTTCTGAATTTCGCAAATGACGGAAGCTGGATAGAGCCCTGCCAACCGGGATAGATCAACCCCGGCTTCGGTATGTCCAGCCCGCTTTAGCACGCCACCTTCTCTAGCGCGCAGCGGAAAAATATGGCCGGGACGCCTGAGGTCACGAGGTTCGGAGGCGGGATTAATGGCAATCTGAATCGTTTTGGCCCGATCGTCTGCCGAGATGCCCGTCGTGACGCCCAGATGATAAGCACCGTCGATGCTGACTGTGAAGGCTGTTTGCTCGCTTTCATCCTCAAAGCTCTTGCCGCTCACCATGAGTGGGAGGTCTAGCTGGTCGAGGCGATCGCCCGTCATCGCCAGACAAATCAACCCACGCGCCTCTACTGCCATCAGGTTGATCATGTCCGGCGTCGCAAACTGAGCCGCACAAATCAGATCGCCTTCGTTTTCGCGATTTTCATCATCGACCACCACCAAGGCGCGTCCTGCCTTCAAATCAGCCAAGGCAGCATCAATCGAATCAAACTCAAATGTTGGAGTTGGGGAAGTAGCGTCCTCCCCACGTTGAAGCGGTTCCACAGGAAAGTTACCCGTAAGTGACAACGTAAACTTTTTTAAAGTCTCTTCATCATAAATTGTAGCCTGTTGCGATCCGTCGCTCATGAACTCCGATTCTTCTTTAATTCTTCCTCTAATGTAGCGGGAGCAAAGCTGTCAGAATAACCACCCCTAAATTCCAGTTTTGGTACTACAATGCAGCTTTTAGAGACGCAGTGATTTCTGCAAATCATTGGTTGCCACAAAACCTTGGAAGAGCAAAGCATCATGGGTGACTTGAGACGCGTGCCAGTCGGAATTGTGGGAGCGTCTGGCTATGGCGGAGTCCAGTTGGTCCGTCTGTTGCTAGAGCACCCTGGTGTTGAGCTGGCCTATTTGGGAGGGGAAGGCAGTGCTGGAAAAGCGTTTGCAGATATTTATCCTCACCTGGGGCACCGCACCAACCTACAGGTTGAGCCGCTGGATCTGGAGGCGATCGCCAGCCGCTGTGAAGTAGTCTTTCTATCCTTACCCAATGGCCTAGCGTGCCAGATGGCCCCGACTCTGCTCGAAAAAGGCTGTAAAGTACTCGACTTGTCTGCCGACTATCGGTTTGGCGATCTCACCACCTATGAGTCCTGGTATGGCACTGAACGCACCGATCAGGAAGTCGCCCAAACAGCCGTGTATGGCTTACCGGAGCTATATCGCGATCGCATTGCCGAAGCACAGCTAATCGGCTGTCCGGGCTGCTATCCCACTGCCAGCCTGTTGGCCTTGTCTCCCTTGATGAAGCAAGGGCTAATCGTCTCTGAAAGCGCCATCATCGACGCCAAATCTGGCACCTCGGGCGGTGGTCGTCAGGCCAAAACCAATCTCTTGCTAGCTGAAGCAGACAATTCTCTGGCGGCCTATGGAGTGACGCGCCATCGCCATACGCCAGAAATTGAGCAAATCTGCGGCGACCTGGCCGGACATGAAGTGATGGTACAATTTACTCCCCATCTAATCCCCATGGTGCGGGGAATTTTGGCCACCGTCTACGCCACCATGCGAGATCCGGGTCTGGTCAGAGATGATTTGATTACCATTTACCAAGCCTTCTATCGCTCGTCGCCGTGGGTGAAGATTCTCAGCAACGGCATCTATCCTCAAACCAAATGGGCCCACGGCACCAACCTTTGCTACATCGGCATTGAAGTTGATCCGCGCACCGGACGAGTGATTGTCATGTCTGCGATCGACAACTTGATGAAAGGGCAAGCGGGCCAAGCCATTCAATGCCTCAACCTGATGATGGGCTGGGACGAAACATTAGGACTCCCCCAATTGAGTTTCTATCCCTAATCGTGAATTTGGGGCATCGACGAGAGAGGCTTGATCAATTATTTTGGCGATCCTCTCAAGTGCAGGCGTATCAAAGTGCTGATGTACTGTTACTTTAGGATCAAGTGTGTCGCTTGATTCACATGATCCCGCAACAGTTAACATTAAAAAACTTTCTGAGCTATCGGGACGCAACCCTCAATTTTCGGGGACTTCATGTTGCCTGCATTTGTGGCCCTAATGGCGCTGGCAAGTCTTCTTTGCTGGAGGCGATCGCCTGGGCTGTGTGGGGGCAAAGTCGGGCCGCCGTTGAAGATGACATGATTCACATGGGGGCTCAAGAAGCTCAGGTTGACTTCATCTTTCGCTGCAATCACCACACCTATCGGATCATTCGGAGTCGCTATCGCGGTCAGTCGAGTTTGTTGGAATTTCAGGTCGAAACGCCCCAAGGTTTTCGCAGCCTGACCGAACGCGGCATGAGAGCCACCCAACAGCTGATCTTGCAGCATCTCAAACTTGATTACGACACGTTTATCAATTCTGCCTATTTGCGGCAGGGGCGAGCCGACGAGTTTATGCTGAAGCGGCCCAGTGAGCGCAAGCAGATTTTGGCCGATTTGCTCAAGCTCGATCAGTACGATGAGTTGGCAGAACAAGCCAAGGAGCGATCGCGCCAAACCAAAGCCGAACTCAGCCTGCTAGAGCAAAGCATTGACCGCATTGCCACCCAACTTCAGGAAAAAGACCAGATTGCCGCAGAGCAAGTCACGCTAGAAGCGGCACTGGCCCAAATGCAACAGCACCAACAGGCTGATATAGAACAGCTGCGCCAGCTTCAGGCCATTCAGCAACAACGGCAAGCTTGGCAGCAGCAAATGACCATTCAACAGCAACAGCAGCGACATCTCCAGCAAGACTGTCAGCGCCTCCAACAAGAACTGGCTAGCCTCCAGCAACAGCAACAGCAGCTAGAAGATCGGTTGGGGCAGTCAGAGGCGATCGCCTCCGGCCACAGCCAGTTCCAATCTCTCCAGGCTGAAGAAGAAATCTACACCGCCAAGTTTCGGGCTGATCAGGTGGCCCAATCTCAACGCCAACAGCTCCAACAGCAACAGGCGGAAGAACTCAGTCAGCTTAAAGATCAGCTCCGGCAAGCCCAGGCTCAGCTCAGTGCCCTCCAGCAGCAAGAGCAAGAAGTCCAGCAAACCCTCAGCAAAGTAGACGAGATTGAGTCTGCAATGGAGCAACTGCGGCAGGCGAGAACTCGTTTGAGCGAACTCGATCAGCTCCAAATTAAAGTAGCTCCTCTCCAGCAACGCCGTCAGCAAATCCAAACCCAAGTTGACCGGATGCAAGCCCGCATCACTGCCCGACTGGAAGAACTCCAGTCTCTAGAAAAATCGCTCCAGGCCGAGCAATCTAAGCAACCGCAGCTTCAACAAGCCGTGATCGAAGTTGCGGCCCAAATCGAACATCTGGAGCGTCGCCGCGTCTATCAACAGCGTGTCCGCGAAAAAGGCTTAGAGCGTCGTAGCTTTATGGAACGGCTTCAGGCCCACCAACGCGACTACGAAGCGCAGCTAGGCGAACTCGACCACAAAATTCAAATGCTGCTCAAAGGAAGCGATCGCCACCCCGAAGCAGTGGAATCTCTCGCCAGCGAAGGCCCCCTGACCAACGGCCACGGGGAAGCCGGAGAAGCCGCCCATATCGCAAAACCAGCAACCAAAAACCTAGAACTCCTCACGCCTCACGCCTCACCCGCTTACCCACCCTGCCCTCTGTGCGATCGCCCCCTAGACGCCCATCACCTAGAGCTGGTGCTAGAACACCATCAGACCGAACAGCAAGAAATTCGTGATCAGCTTTGGGTAGTGCGGGAGCAGCTAGCAGTTTCGGATCGAGAAATTCAAGTCTTGCGGCAGGAATATCGCGATCTGGAGCAGGAAATTGCTCAATATGGGCCAGCCTTGGAGCGGCGAGGACAACTTCAGGAGCAACTGCACGTTACAGAAGATAATCAGGGGCGATTGCAGAAGATTGGGGTTGAACAGGCAGACCTGGCGCGATCGCTGCGAACGGGAGACTACGCCGCCAACCTGTTTGAAGAGCTAAACATCTTAGATCAAAGCTTGGCT
The DNA here is from genome assembly GCA_041746655.1 of Elainellales cyanobacterium. GTDB lineage: Bacteria > Cyanobacteriota > Cyanobacteriia > Elainellales > Elainellaceae > JBGTGR01. Next base: position 19,800 of record JBGTGR010000031.1, read on the forward strand.
CAGCTTCACTACGATGATAAAGATCATGCCTTGGCACGCGGGCAAGCTGATCGGTGGCGTTGGGCCGAAATCAAACAAGCTGAAATCAAGCAGGCGCAACGACGGTTTAATCAAATTCAAGACAAAAAACCGCAGCTAGAAGCTAAAATCGCCGAGCTAGAGCAGCAAATGGCGGCAGTGCATCAGTCTTCGCTGCAACAGCAAATCGATCACCTCAACCAACAGATCGCTGAAATTGGTTACAGCTTAGAGCAACACACCTCTCTACGCACCCAGGTTCGCAAAGCTCAGGTTTGGCAATTGCGCCATCAGGAATTGATTCAAGCTCAGCAGCAGTATCCACTAGTGCAACAACGGGTTCAAGATTTGGGAACGGCTATTGAAGGTCGCAATCAATCCCTGCAAGCGGTTCTCGCTCAAGTTCAAACCCTGACCCAACAGCTAGAACAAACCCCAGATTGCAGCAGTGATATTCACACGCTCGATCGACAAATGCAGCAACGGCGATCGCAACTCGACACCCAACTGGCCCGACTCGGACGGCTCCAACAGCAGCAGCAGCAACTCGAACTGCTTCAGCAACAACACCTTGAGCAGCAAGAACACCTGCACACCCTGCGGCGGCAGTCTCGCGTTTATCAAGAACTGGCCCAAGCCTTCGGCAAAAACGGCATTCAAGCATTGATGATCGAAAATGTTTTGCCCCAGCTAGAGGCCGAAGCTAATCAAATTTTGGGTCGCCTGAGCGCCAATCAGCTCCATGTCCGGTTTGTGACACAACGGGCAGGCCGCCGCCGTTCTAGCCGTAGCAATGCCAAGCTAATCGATACGCTGGATATCTTGATTGGCGATGTTCAGGGCACTCGGCCCTATGAAACTTACTCTGGGGGCGAAGCGTTTCGGATTAACTTTGCAATTCGCCTTGCCTTGGCGCGCTTGTTGGCCCAGCGGTCGGGCACAGCTCTGCAAATGCTGATTATTGATGAGGGATTTGGCACTCAGGATAATGCGGGTTGCGATCGCCTGATTGCGGCCATTAATGCGATCGCCGCCGACTTTTCCTGCATTCTCACCGTGACCCACATGCCCCATCTAAAAGAGGCTTTCCAAACCCGCATTGAGGTTAGCAAAAACCAAAATGGTTCTCAGCTGAGCTTGGTAATGTAAGGGCTTTAAGATCTCTAGTGAGGGGGCAACCATGACCCAACCGCAACAGTTTTGGTATGACGGAGAGCTGATTGAGGCCGATCAAATTGCCCTCCCGATCGATCAGCCCGGTTTGCTCTACGGCGCAACTGTGTTTACAACCTTGCGGGTATACGGGGATCTGGAGCACCCGCTAACCCAATGGCAAGAACATTGCGATCGCATGCAAGCCTCTGTTCAGCACTTTGGTTGGCAGCCACCCAACTGGCCGCGCCTACAGGCCGGGGCATCACAGCTGAGCCAACGGTTTTCTGTGCTACGCATCACCCTATTTCCCAACGGTCGAGAATGGATCACAGGGCGACACCTGCCCCCGCACCTCAAGCAGTGGCAACAGCAGGGCATTACCGCATGGCTAGCTAAATCGGCAGATTTGAGGCGATCGCTCCCCGCCCATAAGACCGGAAACTATCTGCCTGCCTGGATGGCGCGACAGACGGCTCAGCAGCAGGGGGCAGAAGAAGCCATTTTAGCGAATGAGGATAGTTGGCTCGAAACCAGCACAGGCAATCTTTGGGGTTGGCGCGATGGCAGATGGTGGACTCCCCCCCTTTCGGCTGGGATCTTGCCTGGAATCGTGCGATCGCAACTCATTTCCTGGCTAAGGTGTCAGAATGAGGATACTCAGGAAAAACCGTGGCGAGATGACCTAGTCTCAGGATTTGAGGCGATCGCCTACACCAATAGCGTGGTTGAAGTCATCCCGATTCACACAGTCCTGAAGCCTTCTGGTCGCCTGGTTTATAATCCAAATCATGAGGAATTCCAGCGACTGCGGGCCTGGTTTCAACTCAGTCCAACCCTGCAATCCTGAATATGAGTTAATATAAGTTAACAAAAGTTTCAGAAAGATTGTTTTGGCAGTGAAAGTTTAGGAGGGTTTGCCTCGGTGAATAAGCGGTGGAGAAATGCAGGACTGTATGCACTTTTAGTCGTTGTCGTTGTTTTTCTAGCAACAGCGCTGCTAGATCGACAGCCACAAACACAAGAAACCTGGCGTTATAGTCAGCTAATTCAGGAAGTTCAACAAAATCGAGTCGAAAAAGTTAGCGTTAGTTCCGATCGCAGCAGAGCACTGGTTACGGCTCAAGATGGCAGCCGCGTTGCCGTAAACCTGCCCAACGATCCAGAATTTCTCAATATTTTGACTGCAAATAACGTTGATATTTCTGTCTCGCCTCAAGCAGATGACAACGTTGTAGTCAGAGTGCTCAGCACGTTGCTGATTCCATTCTTGCTATTAGTAGTGCTGTTCTTTGTGTTGCGGCGAGCCCAAAGCGGTCCTGGCAGCCAAGCGATGAACTTTGGCAAATCGAAAGCCAGAGTCCAGATGGAACCTCAAACCCAGGTAACATTTGGCGACGTTGCTGGCATCGAACAGGCCAAGCTGGAACTGAGTGAAGTGGTAGACTTCCTGAAAAATGCCGATCGCTTCACCGCTGTTGGAGCCAAGATTCCCAAAGGAGTCCTGCTGGTTGGCCCTCCTGGAACAGGTAAAACACTGCTGGCAAAGGCTGTTGCAGGTGAAGCTGGCGTTCCTTTCTTCAGCATCTCCGGCTCTGAGTTTGTCGAAATGTTTGTGGGTGTGGGTGCGTCCCGCGTCCGTGACTTGTTTGAGCAAGCCAAGTCCAACGCGCCTTGTATCGTGTTTATCGATGAGATCGACGCGGTGGGTCGGCAGCGGGGTGCTGGTTTGGGTGGCGGCAACGACGAGCGGGAACAAACCCTCAACCAGTTGCTGACCGAAATGGATGGTTTTGAAGGCAACACCGGCATCATCATCATTGCGGCAACCAACCGTCCTGATGTTCTTGATTCGGCATTGCTTCGTCCGGGCCGATTTGACCGTCAGGTTGTCGTCGATCGTCCCGACTATCAGGGCCGTCTCGAAATTCTCAATGTCCATGCTCGCGGCAAAACATTGTCGAAAGATGTGGACTTGGAGAAAATCGCCCGTCGGACCCCTGGATTCACGGGTGCTGACCTGGCTAACCTGCTCAATGAAGCGGCAATTTTGGCGGCTCGTCGCAACCTGACCGAGATTGCGATGGATGAAGTCAATGATGCGATCGATCGCGTGTTGGCAGGTCCAGAGAAGAAGGATCGGGTCATGAGCGAGAAGCGTAAGACGCTAGTGGCTTACCACGAAGCAGGTCATGCTCTAGTGGGTGCTCTGATGCCCGACTATGACCCAGTGCAGAAGATCAGCATCATTCCTCGCGGTCGTGCCGGTGGTCTCACCTGGTTTACCCCCAGTGAAGACCGGATGGACTCAGGGCTGTATTCTCGTTCCTATCTGCAAAACCAAATGGCAGTGGCACTGGGAGGCCGCATCGCTGAAGAGATCATCTTTGGTGAGGAAGAGGTCACAACGGGTGCTTCGAATGACCTACAGCAGGTCGCTCGGGTTGCGCGCCAAATGGTGACTCGGTTTGGGATGAGCGATCGCCTTGGTCCAGTTGCACTAGGTCGTCAGCAAGGCAACATGTTCTTGGGACGCGACATTGCCGCTGAGCGCGACTTCTCAGAAGAAACTGCCGCTGCAATCGACGACGAAGTTCGGAATCTGGTTGAGCAAGCCTATCGTCGGGCCAAAGCTGTACTAAACGAAAACCGTTCGGTGCTCGATCTGCTCGCGCAAATGTTGGTAGAGCGGGAAACTGTCGATTCAGAAGAGCTACAAGATCTTCTGGCCAGCAACGAAGTTCGGATGGCAACGATCGCCTAGAGCCAAGTTATGAGTAGGGGCGCACGAATCGCCCTTACTTCCTGACCATTTGTTGATTGCCATTTGTTATGGATCAAAAAAGGGGACAGCTCAACGCTGCCCCCTTTATTTTGGATAAGGATTGGCTAGCTCCGGCATTGATCAAACCAATCCTGGTAAGTTTTTTGAGCTTCCTCATCATCCACAAACAGCTCTAGCCTAATGGTATGACAGTGATGCTCTGGCATACGGGCGATCGCATCCAGCAAGTTTAGAGCAGCCTTCGGTGTTTGAAACTCTCCCTGAGCGCAGAACATGCCGTCCGGTGTCGTCGAACGTTCAACTAGCTCTACTCCAGTCACTTCACCCTGGCCTAGATCGATTTCTGCCAAAGGTCGTGTTGCTGTCCCGCCAATTTGCTCAACAATGAGTTTTTCTCGACGGACAGGCACTTCTACCATTCGCGTCTCAATCGTTTTGCGGACAATGACCTCACCGATTTTGCGCTTCTGACGATTAACGCTAAGTTCTTCTTCTAACAATCGGATAGTTTGTTCTTCAATAGTTTCAGCGCCAGACCCAGAGTTTTCTGCATCCCACATCTGATTAAGCCCTGCCTGAGTTTCGGGCGACGGGCTAGATTGAACTTCTGCGGATTGTGTAGATTCCGCTAGTGAGATGTCTTCAGGTTGATACTGAGGTAGAGCCGCCATATCCGCCTGGTAGATATCGATGTAAATCGCCTTCGCATTAGAATCGACTCGCTCAATATGGGCTCCACTAACCAGAACCAAGCGATGATCGGGGTCTAGGCTAGACGCAATGACCAGATTGAAATGGTTATCGTGACCCACAACGAGATCTTGTACTCGTCCAGCAAGCTGGCCCTGACAATCAAAGACCGTAAAATGTTGGAGCTTGATCCTCAAATTTTGCAGCATTGCTTGAATGCGCTCTGGGGTTTGAGAGGATTTATCAGTATTGGTAGTCATATGCTTTTAACTTTGGTGTCAATGAAGGGCTGACGTGGCCAAAACCTAATGAGGAACTTTGAAGCTCAAACCCCTTCAGGTGCAACCAGGTAGCCGTAAATCTTGTGTAGAAGTGGGGTAAGTCAAGAAAGCATCACTTTCTTTGCCACCTAGTCGGGAGGCGCAGGCTATCAGAACCTGCGCCTCCCGAGCATTGGCTATAAGTCATGAGCCCGGTAGGCTAGACTTAGCTATCCCGACGACGTTTTTGATCGCTGGAACGATTGACGTTGGGGCGTCCTTCGGTATTGATGTCTAGTTCTTCCCGACGGACTTGCTCTTGTGCGGTGACTGTGTCGCGCTCGACTTCCTTGCGAACTCGAACTTCTTCGCGGACGACAGCCTGCTTCTGCACATCTGCTGTTTCTTCGTAAACGTCCATTCGAGCGACTTCTCCATCTGTGAAGTCGTGGCTACCGACAGCCGCTTGGTTAGGACTGACAGCGTTGCGCTCGATTACAACCCGCTCTTTCTCGACGGGGACGGACACGTTAGCAGTTTGGGTCTCGACGTGCTTGCCAACCGCAACTTCACCCGACTTCTGGCGGCTCTTGGTCGCTGTCAGGCGCTCTTCATAGAGTCTCAAAGGCTGATGATCTTGCTCCCGACGGTTGTACAGGGCAGGGTCGCGATCGTAGCTGTAGCTGTCGCGAGTGTAAGCAGCCCGATTGGCCGTTGTCTGAGTACCTTGGCGATCGGCGATGGGACGATAGACGCCTCGAACTTGCTCTTCGTAGTCGTAGTCGGCGACATAGCGATCGTCGAACTCAGGCAGGTTCTCGACCTGTTCTTTGGTCAGGCCGTTGACATAAACGCGCCGATCATCGTAGTCGAAACGAGCCAAGCCAATAGGCAAGAGAACGTTTTTACCGAAGACCCAAAATCCAGTATCCACAATCAGATAGCGGAATTGGCCTTCCTGTTCATCAACTAGGGCATCTTTGACGGTGCCGATCTGATCGCCACCGTCGCTATAAACCTTGAAAGAATCGATGGGTACTAAGTTGCTATCACCAAAGCTTTCTTTATAGTTGGGATAGGCATCTTTAAATTTGATAAGAGCCATGAAAATTTTCCTCCTAATTTCTACAAGCTTCGACATAATGTGTTGACTTGCACTCTAAGCCTATGCATCGTTTTGCTTTAATTCATCTTTCGCACGGCTGACCCTGATAAATCGCTAGCTATAGAAAAGGTATGGGAAGTTATAAGGATTCAAGAGAGAATAATTCACGCGGCTCATACGTTGGGTACAGACGGGGAGGAGTCGGCGGGTAGATAGAGTGAGTGAGTCGAGTGAGATGCAGAATTCAGCCTGGTTGTCTTTGTTGCGGCGATCGCCCGCTATTGCCGTCATTCGTGCGCCTCAGCGGGAGGTTGGGCTACAGATGGCAAGGGCGGTTGCGGCTGGCGGAATTCGCTTGATTGAAATTACCTGGAAAAGTGCTGAGGCAATGCAACTGATTGAGCAACTGCGGGAAGAACTGCCGGGTTGCCAGATTGGGACTGGGACGCTGATGAGTGTGGAACAGCTCCAACAGGCGATCGCAGCAGGCGCGCAGTTTTGCTTTACGCCCCATGTCAACCCTGTTTTGATCCAAACGGCGGTGGCTCACGATGTGCCTATCATTCCAGGGGCGCTCTCTCCGACAGAAATTGTGACGGCGTGGCAGGCTGGGGCAAGTAGTGTCAAGGTTTTCCCTATTCAGGCGGTAGGCGGGAAAGACTACATTCAAAGTCTGCAAGGCCCACTAGGAGAGATTCCGCTCATTCCCACGGGGGGCGTGACGTTAGACAATGCGAAGGCGTTGCTGGATGCTGGGGCGATCGCCATTGGGTTGGCGGGTCAGCTTTTTCCGGCTGGGGCGATCGCCACTAGAGATTGGGAGCAAATCACGCAGCGTGCTCAAGTGTTGATGCATCGACTCCTGCCGGCTCCGATGTTGTCGGCCCCTGTTACAAGCACAGATACAAGCACTGACTAGGCGACACCGACTAGCCAAGGGACTAGCTAAGATCGGCGGGGCGATAGATCTGGTGGGGGCAATGGTCGGAGTTAATCTCAACGACCAAGTCAACATGGGTAGGGTCTGAAAGGAGGGGGCGAATGAACAGCTCAGGATGGAGCGATCGCCAGAAATATTCCACAAACTGCTCAATTTCGCGGTGGGTCATTCCCGATTGGCCGGAGGCCATCATTTGCTGTTCGGCTTGCTGTCGCCACCGTTGGCTGAGGCGATAGTCGGTGGGGTAAAGAATCATCAACCGATCGAGCTGCTGCCAGAGCGGTAGATAGTCTTGGAGTTTGGCGTTCATGTCGCGGGCAAAGTCTCGATCGGCAGCCGTCCTGATCGGTGGCGGTGCATCGCTGAATGCCGCTGGATCAATCGGACGAGCTCCCACAAACCAGCCTTCAAACAAAACAATATCTGCTGCAGAAATGGGCTCCGGCTCGGTGCGATCGCCCGCTCCATTCCAAGCAGACTTATCAAAGCGGGGGAGCCAGATCGGCTGAGGTGGCTGGGGTTGACGCAGTTGTTGCAGAACAGCTAGCCCCAGCTCCAAATCATGCGTGCCTGGTGGGCCACGCCAACGCAAACGCGGATCGTGCTGCTGAAGTTCTTGCCGCGCGGCATAGGTTTTGTAGAGGTCGTCTAAAGAAAGACTACAGGCTTGGTAGCCGAGATGCCCCAACAGCAGGGTCAAAATCTTGGCTAGGGTGGTTTTCCCAGTCCCTTGCCCCCCCAAAATACCCTGGATGAGGGGACGCCCTAGTTGTTGACGCCACTCCGCGAGCTGCATCGCCAACGGTAACCAAAACTCCCACAGCAGACGCAGGGGTGGATGGGGCCAGCCTAGCTCGCCGCAGAGATTAGCAAAATTTGGATAAACGGCTCGCAATTGTCGCGATCGCGCCTGAATGCTGGCGTAGACGGTCTCAGACGTGACCCCAAAGGCCTTTGCCGCTAGCGGATCAGCGAGTAACATAGGGGCTAGCGCTTGCTGTTGGGCGATCGTAAGCGAGTGGCCCTCCACCCCCGATCGCAAAATTTCTTCCAAAGAGGAAGGCTGACGTGGCTCTTGGTGTTCCATGGGTTTAGCTAACTGCCTAGCTTGAAGGCTTCGGTGACGAGTCCGTAGCTGAGCCCGATTTTGATGGCATTGACAATGTCTAGAAAAATGCGCCGCTGTATGAGTGGCATTCTGCGATAGACCAGCCAGCTAGTGAGTTCGCTCCAGGCCACCATAATGGCTGCAAAGAGGACATCAAGTTCGCCCGTTTGACCCGCTGAGGTCACAATCACGGTAGAGAGAAAGGTGCCGAATAGCAGGCCGATGATGATCAGAGAGAGCCGTCTCCAGGGGTTTTGCAACCAGCTAGAAAAGCGGGTTAACAGAACGTCAACAAGTGTACTAAACCGAGTATTCTGCATAGGTCAAACTCCTATGAGAGAAGAATTTGCGAGACAAACAAAATCACCTAGGGCGCTAGAGAAATTGCCGGATTGTATGGGGTCAGTGCGGATTGAAATGCAAATTGAAATGTAGGGCAATGGCGGCAGATTTCTGAAGTTCAAAAAAATTTGGGCCAGTCACTCAAATCAACACGGGGAACTGGCTAGAGTAGAGATAGAGATGCTAATCAGGGGGCGGGATGAAGTTGGCCAAAAGTAAAGGGACAAGACTAAGATTCTACCCTGCTGTGATTGTAATTTTAGGAGCCGGATTGCTCGTGCTGCTGTTGAGCCGCCTAGAAATTACTGTCCAGCGAGAGTCTCCTGCGCCCAGTCAGGCTGACCCTACAGAAACAGAGTCTCCGGTAGCCGTGAACCCTGCTTTGGAGCGATCGCCCACCCCTCCTACCCCCACAGTTAGCCCTACAGTCAGCCCCACCCCAACACCCATCACTCCGACAGAGGGTCAAGCTGAGCGTCAAGCTGAGGGGCAGGCTCCTGCAACTCCTCTAACTGCTGGCAACCTGGGAAAATTGCGGGTCAGCAATCCCACTGACCACCCCGTTCGAGTGGCCTTACTGGCTCAAAAATCTGAAGCGGCAGAAAATTCTGCCTCGGTCAATTCTGGGGCAGAGCTTGATCTCACCTTTGTTGAGCCTGTGCATTGGGACTTTGCGCCGGGAGAAGGCAGAACCAGAGGGCTAATTCTCTCTCTCCCCGATCAAGATCTACAACTGCAGGATGGAGATGTGTTGGTGGCATTTGCCCAGGATGGCTCTCGACGCTATTGGGGGCCTTATGTGGTCGGACAGACTGCCTCGCCGCAGTGGAACAGCGAAACCACAGAGTGGCAGTTAGTGATTCAACCTTGACTCAAAGAAAACCGCCAAATGACTGAAGCCTGAACCCAATGGGAGCAGTACAGTGGCAGCGGGAACAAACCCTGGAGGATTGGAGTTTGGATCTTAGCAGTAACTAAATTTCCAGGTAAAGTAAGGGCTGGTAATGCACCCTTACAATCGGGACTCTCCTGGCTGACCTAAAGAACTTCATGAAACTCAAGCTTGCTCGACCAATCCAATATCTATCAGAGCGATGGGAAAAACAGCCTGCCGTTGCCTGGTCACTGTCAATTCTGTGGTTGATCGGGATTAGCTGGGTAGCCTTTGGATTCAATCTGGGTGGGATTGGGCTGGTCGATGAGACAGAACCGCTGTTTGCAGAGGCGGCCCGTCAAATGACGGTAACTGGCGATTGGGTGACGCCCTATTTTAATGACACGACCCGGTTTGACAAGCCGCCGTTGGTGTATTGGCTGATGGCGATCGCCTATCAAACGATCGGTGTCAACGAGTGGGCCGTTCGGTTGCCTTCTGCTCTAGCTGCAGTTGGGCTAACTGGGATGGGGTTCTTTACCCTGCGGTTTTTTGGGTTTGCCCGCCCGAATGCACTTCAAACTTTAGAGCCTTCAGAGTCTGCGATCGCGCCAATGCCAGTAAGCCCTCCTGTCGAACGACAGCTTTGGCTTGCCGCCTGGATTGGTGCAGCGGTGATGGCCCTCAATCCTCAAACCCTAGTTTGGGCCAGAACAGGGGTCTCAGACATGCTACTGAGCGGCTGTATGGGCACCTCGCTGCTCAGCTTTTTTTGGGCCTATGCTCAGCCTTCGCGCTCTCGCCGACAAGCCGTTTGGTATTTTGTCGCCTACGTGCTGGCAGCGCTGGCCGTTCTGGCCAAAGGGCCGGTAGGAGTTGTCATTCCGGGCTTGGTGGTTTTGGTCTTCCTGTTCTATGTGGGGCGCGTCCGCGAGGTGCTGCGCGAAATGCATCTTTGGGAGGGGAGTCTGCTATTTCTGGCTATCACCCTGCCTTGGTACATTTTGGTCTTTCGAGACAATGGTCAGGCTTATATTGACTCCTTTTTTGGCTACCACAACTTTGAGCGGTTTACCAGGGTTGTCAATAATCATTCGGCTCCCTGGTATTTTTATTTTGTAGTGGTGTTGTTGGGCTTTGCGCCCTGGTCGGTTTATTTGCCAGTGGCGATCGCCCGTCTCAGGTTTTGGCAGATTGACCAGTGGCGACAGCAACCGCGCACCGCGCATCTAGGCTTATTTGCCTTGATCTGGTTTGCGGTTATCTTTGGCTTTTTTACGGTTGCAGTGACAAAGCTGCCCAGCTATGTGTTGCCGCTGCTCCCATCTGCCGCAATTTTGGTTGGACTATTTTGGAGCGACCAGATCATCCGGCAACCGTCGGATCGGGCCACACGGGTGACGCATTGGATCAACCTGGGCTTTATGGCGGCGATCGCCGGGGCCGTGTTTTACAGTGCCAACTGGATGGGCAATGATCCAGCCATGCCAGATTTCCCCGAGGCAATGCAGCAATCCGGCATTTTGGTGGGAGGGGGCCTGATCTGGTTGATAGCAGGCTTGATCGGTGCGAGTCTGTTGCTGCGCCGGCAGGGAGCTTGGCTGTGGTGCGTTAATTTGTGTGCCTTCGGGCTGTTTGTGGTGTTTACGATTGTGCCGACAACGGAGCTGATGGATAGCCATCGTCAGCTTCCTCTGCGTCAGCTTTCTGCAACGGTGACGCAAGTACAGCAGCCCAACGAGCTGTTAATCATGGTGGGTTTCCCTAAGCCAAGCGTGGTGTTTTATGCCCAGCGTCCGTTTCTGTTTGCAGCACCTCAAAACGCCCTCAATCGTCCCCAACGCCGTGCCAATCGTAGCCGTCAGCCTGTTTCTGCTCTAGTGTTGGGACATCCCCGCAGAATTGCCGAACTCCCGATTGATCCTGACCAATACGAATTGATTGAAGAATCAGGCGCTTATCAACTGGTTCGCGTTACGCTATCGAATCTCGATCTGGCAGAGGATGCACAGCCTTAATGATGCCAAAGTCCTAAACTAGGCGTTTAACGGCCCAGAAGCTCAAAGACCTTAAAGGCGTTTAGGCGATTTTCCAGAATGGGCGTGATGTCGGGCCGCAATTTGGATGACCTGAATCAGCATGGAAGATCCAGCAGTCGAAAGCGGTGCTAGGCAAGGAAAGACAGACAGCCCACTTACCTTGTTGGCAGCCTGGGTAATTTCAGGTGTTAGTGTCACCAGTGGACACATTGATAACGATTCATGTTGGCTAAGCTCATGCAGATAGGCTGGAGGGTCGGGAATCGAACCGTTTAACAGCACAAGGTCGGGATGCCAGACACGAGCTAGAAGCGCGGCCTGCTCGAGGTCGTCTACTTCCAAAACCCGACAATGGTAAGGGTGTAGCAGATTGTTGAGGCTTGAGGTGTTGAGCTGAGGATTGGCCTGCAGATTGGCATCAGGGGGGAGTACTGGATTGAGATGGAGAATGGTCAGGTTGAGATGGCAGTCAGAAGCAGAGGCATTCGGACTGGGAGCAATCAAGCGGATTAGGCTCTGGCAAAGATCTTCAGTCTGAATCGGCAAACTCAAAAACCCATCGGCATCTCCTGGATGGGGCTGGCGCTGCTCAGTCGAGGGGGCCAAGACAATAACCGGAATCTGGCAAACCATCCGGTCAGACTTTAAGAGCGTCAGCACATCCCAACCCGATAAGAGGGGCAACATGGGGTTGAGCAAAATTGCCGCAGGCTGGAGCCGTCGAGCTTTTTCAAGGGCTTCTGGTCCAGAGCGGGCGATCGCCACCCGATATCCCAGTGCCATCAGTTGGTTCGTCAGATCGTTCAGCGCTAGAGGATTGGCCTCGACAACCAAAATCAAGCGATCGCCCTGCTGTGAAAGGGAGACTTGCTCTGACGAGAGGGCGGGAGTCGCGTCAGTCGTAGGCAGTTGAGGCGGCAGCAAAATTGTAAACCGACTGCCCTGACTCTCCACTGACGTAAACGTCACCTCTCCCCCATGCAGCTGAGCCAGTCGCTTGGTCAAAACCAACCCTAGCCCAGTTCCCTCAAACTGCTCCGTCACCGGGCTTTCCAAATGCTGAAACTGCTGAAACACATGGGGATGTTGCTCTGCTGGAATTCCAAACCCAGAATTCCAAACCGTAAACGCGATCCAGTGTTCCCAAGTTTCGACCTGCAGCCCAAACTGTCCATCGGGTCGGGTAAACCGCATGGCATTAGCCAAGAGATTGGCCAACATCTGGCAGAGCCGCAGATCGTCCGCAACCAGATGGGATAGGCCCGGTTGCAAGTCAAAGGTAAATTCTGGCAGTTGTGGTTGTACCAGATCACCCTGCTCAGAGGTTGCCCCCAACGGGTACATCTGCTGGGCTTGAGCAAAGGCGCGATCGCAGACCGACTGAATCTCGACTGGCGCTAGATTGAGCTTGAGTTGTCCAGTTTCAAGGCGGGTCAGATCCAGAATGTCATTGACTAGAAGCGCTAGGTGACGACTACTTTGGTGAATCAACTGCACATAGCGCATCTGCCGCTCATTCAGCTCACCCAAAATCTGGTTTTTGAGCAAGCTAGAAAGGCTTAAAACCGAAGTCAGTGGCGCTTTTAGTTCATGGCTGATGGTCGCCAAAAACTCATCCTTGAGCCGATTGGTCTGCACCAAGTCTGCATTTCTGGTGACTAGCTCTTTCGCGACCTGCTGCTGCTCAGTCATATCCTGAGCCAAAACTAGCCATAGTGATTCCGAAGCAAATACTGAACCAATGTCGTCTAGATGTTGCTCAGACCGCACCGTTTCCAATGCCGCAAGCTGAAACTGAGAAGATGTGGTCGCGGCATCTACGGTCGCAGGAACCACTAGCGCCGGGGGCCCATTAACCCGATGGGATGAAGAAGAGACACCAATCAGCGTGGAGAGCGGGATTTTGAGAAACTGCCAAACGCGCTCTTGGCCATCTTTCATCGGGCAGATGCAGACGCAGGTATTGGCATCAATCCCTTCATGGCAAAAAGAAGCCTGAGAGCTGCCCATCCCCTGCTCCGTCGAAAATTGCCGGATCACCTCTTCAACGGGCACCAAACCTGGGGCAGGATTCTCCAAGATCGTGGCCACCTCCTGACTCACTTCCCCGAGATTTTGAAAGGTTTGAGCCTGTTGCTGCCAAGCTCCATTTTGAAGAACTACTTGCCCAGTGTGGGTTTGCAGCATCAAAGGAAAAGGAAGCTGCTCCAGCAACTCAGCCAGGGGCGTCAATAGCAGGGGGAGTTGCTCTCCGTGGGGGGGATTGCTATCAGCTTGGCGCGATCGATAAACGGGGGCGATCGCCGAGTAGGGCAGACTATCGTCAGGCTGACGGAGTGTAGATAGGGCTAGCGATCGCCACAGCTGCGTCTGATTGAGCCACCCGACATACGCTCCATCGGCATCTACCGCAAGCCAGTGACCACCGAGCAAGTCTGGCAAGCGTTCACAGAGCTGAGGGAGAGGCTCCTCAACCGACAAGCACGTTACAGGCTCTAGCAGCCAGCGCTGATGCTCGATAGCCTGAGTCAAATCGGGCTGATAGCTGTGAAAATGTAGACCTTGAGACCCAGAAAAGCTGATCGCAGGCGCACCAGAAAGCTGATTATGCTGATCATCGAGAGAAAAGTTGAGGTAGGGCAGTAGCCGACGCAAGCTCACAGTACCCAGTGGATGGCTTTGCTGATCTACAACAACAACTTGTGCAGCATTGTAATGCCCTAACAGTCCCAAAACTTGCTTGAGGGGTTCAGTTTGAACGCATACAGGCACAAATTCAATAAATTCTCTGAGGGATGAGATCAGCATTAAGAGCGCAGAGATGGACTCCTGAGTGATGGCACGATTCAGATCGTTGAAAGCAAGAAAGTGACTCTGCTATTTAGACAACATCAGACCCAAAACCAAGCCGCTCAGCGTGCTGACCTGGGATACAAAGCTCTGACCGGCAGGCCATCAGCTCTACGATCAGAACCTGGAGCTTAGAACCTAATATGGAATTTTGAGGGAAGGTTGGAAAAAGGGACGACAAGCTAGTTTTTATTATGGCCTGAATTGTCTGGAAGCGAAGCCTTTTTCGACTACAATAAGTTTCGACAACGATACTGAATGTTAAATATCTTAATATCAGTTTACGATTCTACAGCAACGCTAACTTAAGTTGCATGGCCGCCTTTTCCCATTCTACTTTGCGTCCTCAGCTGTCGATCTACGCCTATCTAAGCTCTGATTCACTCACGTCATCTCTAGGTGACATCCTGGATCAGGAACACTACATTTTCACTCCCTTGCCACCGGAGGCCGATTTTCTCGACTTTATCGAACGAGAAAAGCAGCAGGTTGACTGCCTAATTCTAGAAGAGGGGTCGGCCCTTTTGAGCACCCTCAGCCAACTTCAGGAGCGGGCAATCTTGCTGCCAACAATTATCCTAGAAGCAAGCGCTGCCCCCTCATCCGAGCATTCCCCTCGAAGCCCTGACCGAAGCCCTGATGAAGCGACTGAACCCGTTGCGATCGCAGAAATCCCCTATCATCCCGCCATCATCGGGTTGTCAGTGGCTCATCTCGATCAGCTACCCCAATCGATCGATGTTGTCATCAGCAGGTTTGTCCGATGGCCCCTCTCTGACCGACAATCCAGCCTGCCGCTGGAGTTGGCAGATCAATTAGATGCCAACAGTCAACAGTCCTTAATGTCCCAGCAGCGACGTCTGGCGGAGAAGCTGAAAGAACGTTTGGGGTATCTGGGAATCTACTATAAGCGGAATCCAGCCAATTTTCTTCGTCGCATGTCTCAAAGCCAAGGGCGGCAATTTCTACAGCAGTTAAGAGCTGACTATCGCGATATCATTCTTAACTATTTTTCGAACGACCCCAGCCTCAATGAAAAAATCGATAATTTTGTCAATATGGCCTTTTTTGCAGACATTTCTGTCTCTCGGGTCGTCGAAATTCACATGGAACTGATGGATGAGTTTTCAAAGCAGTTAAAGTTGGAAGGGCGCAGCGAAGAAATCTTGCTTGACTATCGGCTCACCCTAATTGATACAATTGCTCACCTATGTGAAATGTATCGCCGCTCTATCCCCAGAGGATCCTGACCCCTCGCTTCGTTGGCTCAGATGCAGTGTTTTTGATTAACATCACGCCTGATTAAAATTTGGTTCCTATGAGTCCTCTGAAAAAAACATACATTCTAAAGCTCTATGTCGCAGGCAACACTCCCAACTCTGTACGAGCCTTAAAAACGCTCAACAACATCCTGGAGCAGGAGTTTCAAGGCGTTTATGCGCTGAAAGTCATTGATGTTCTCAAAAATCCTCAGCTTGCCGAGGAAGACAAGATCCTGGCAACACCAACGCTGTCTAAAATTTTGCCCCCCCCTGTCCGCAAAATTATTGGTGATTTATCCGATCGGGAAAAGGTATTGATTGGTCTTGATCTCCTCTATGACGAACTGCGTGAAGATGAACTCGAAGAGGACTGAGCATCTCAATCCATCCTCCCAACGTTATTTAGACGAAGTGGCGCAACTATTAAAAACTCGAACTGCTTTTAAATTTTGAACCTGATACGATGACTCAAACAAACCAAGCGGAGCCGCAAAGCGAATCAAAGAAAACGGGTGTGCAAAAAATTCGTACCCTAATTGAAGGCTTTGATGATATTAGTCATGGTGGTTTGCCAGTGGGAAGAACCACGCTGGTAAGTGGAACTTCTGGAACCGGTAAAACTTTATTTTCCGTTCAATTTTTATATAACGGGATCACTCAGTTTGATGAGCCTGGAATTTTTGTCACCTTTGAAGAATCTCCGGCTGATATTATTAAAAACGCCTACAGCTTTGGCTGGGATCTCCAACAACTGATTGAGGATGGCAAGCTTTTTATCTTAGATGCGTCTCCTGATCCAGAAGGACAGGACGTAGTGGGGAACTTCGACTTGTCCGCGCTGATCGAACGGATTCAATACGCTATCCGTAAATACAAAGCCAAACGGGTTTCTATTGACTCAGTCACCGCAGTCTTTCAGCAATATGACGCGGCCTCAGTTGTACGCCGAGAAATCTTTCGCTTGGTTGCTCGTCTCAAATTGGTCGGTGCCACAACGATTATGACCACTGAGCGGGTCGAGGAATATGGCCCTGTTGCGCGGTTTGGCGTTGAAGAATTTGTGTCTGATAATGTTGTGATTGTTCGAAATGTGCTGGAGGGAGAGCGTCGTCGTCGGACGATCGAGATCTTGAAGCTGCGGGGAACGACCCACATGAAGGGCGAATATCCGTTTACCATCACTGATAATGGCTTCAATATCTTCCCGCTAGGAGCCATGCGCCTGACACAGCGTTCTTCTAATGTTCGGGTTTCGTCGGGGGTCAAAACGCTAGACGAAATGTGTGGCGGAGGCTTCTTTAAGGACTCAATTATTTTGGCGACGGGAGCCACAGGGACGGGCAAGACGCTGCTGGTGAGTAGGTTTTTACAGGATGCTTGCCAGATTGGAGAGCGAGCTATTTTGTTTGCCTATGAGGAGTCGAGAGCGCAGCTGTCTCGAAATGCTTACTCTTGGGGAATTGATTTCGAGGAGCTTGAGCAGCAGGGATTGCTGAAAATTCTCTGTGCCTACCCAGAGTCAGCAGGACTGGAAGACCACCTGCAGATTATTAAGTCAGAGATTGCCCAGTTTAAGCCTTCCCGAATTGCGATTGACTCGTTGTCAGCTTTGGCGCGAGGGGTGAGCAATAATGCTTTTCGGCAGTTTGTGATCGGGGTGACTGGGTTTGCCAAGCAAGAAGAAATCACGGGGTTCTTCACGAATACGACTGATCAGTTTATGGGCTCCCATTCCATTACCGACTCCCACATTTCTACGATCACAGACACGATCTTAATGTTGCAGTATGTCGAGATTCGCGGTGAGATGGCACGAGCGATCAACGTCTTTAAGATGCGAGGCTCTTGGCACGATAAGGGGATTCGAGAATATACGATTAGCGATCGCGGTCCCGACATCAAAGACTCGTTCCGCAACTTTGAGCGGGTGATTAGCGGTTCGCCTACCCGCATTGCGGTGGATGAGAAGAGTGAACTGTCGCGAATTGTGCGCGGTTTCCAAGGCACATCAGACGATCCAGAGCTTTAGTCGCTTCGATCGCTGTGCGGCGAGGGGGCACTGTTTGAACAGCAAGCCCCTGCTTCTACCCTATCCTGCCAGTTGAGTCGTCTAGAGACCAGTGTCTGAAGAGATGCTGTGAGCACAGTTAGTTGCTCACGGTGATTAGATCACGTTTATGTGATCCTTAGTTTTAGGTTATTCTACCCTTTGACGAGCATGGAGGGACTCGAACCCCCGACCCTCAGAACCGGAATCTGATGCTCTATCCACTGAGCTACATGCCCTCTCGTCTTTCGCGAGTATAGCATTTCTGTGATCACTCATGTCTTATAAATTGCTGTTTGTTTGTTTGGGTAATATCTGCCGATCGCCCTCAGCCGAAAATATTATGAATCACCTGATTGAGCGGGAGCAGCTCAGCGATCGCATTCAGTGTGACTCAGCGGGAACTTCCAGCTATCACATCGGTAATCCTCCCGATCGGCGGATGACGGCTGCGGCTAGCCGACGCGGCATTGTGCTGCGGGGACAGGCGAGACAGTTTCAGCGGTCAGATTTTGAAGCGTTTGATTTGATCTTGGCAATGGATGAGGAAAACTACCGGGATATTTTGAGCCTTGATCCGCAGGGGCAGTATCACCACAAGGTGAAGCTGATGTGCGATTTCTGCCGCCAACGGTCGGAGCGGGAAGTTCCTGATCCGTATTACGGTGGGCCAGAAGGATTTAATAATGTGATTGATCTGTTACTGGATGCCTGCGAAGGGTTGCTAGAGCAGGTGCTAGAACGGATCGATCAGCGTCCCGAGTCCCAAATTTCTCCGTAGGGTCTGAATCGAAAAGATCTGAATCGAAGATTTTAGTCGTATTCCACCAGGTGATGCTCCATTGCGAAGCGGACGAGTTCGGCGCGGTTGTTGCTTTCGCTCTTTCTTAAGAGGCTGCTGACGTACTTTTCGACGGTGCGGGGGCTGAGATGGAGGCGATCGCCAATTTGGGCATTCGACAAGCCATCGGTGAGCAGGGTTAAAACTTCTCGCTCCCTAGAGGTGAGGTCGGGAGTCAGGGCGATCGCCTGCGCCTTGTGCCCATTTGTCGATTCGGTTTTGGCGTCGTGTTCAGATGGCTGAGTGCTCTGTACCCGCAACCGCCACTCCGACTCGATCATTTGCGATCGCTCCAGCAGATTGCGAATGACAGCCCCCAATTCTTCCAAATCAAAAGGCTTGGGAAGGTAAAGGTCGCACCCGAGCTGATAGCCTCGAATGCGCTCTTCTGTATTCGTTCGTTCAGTCAGGAAAATCACAGGCAGCAACCGAAATGCAGGCTGGCGGCGGACCAGTCGCACCAGTTCGTATCCGTCCATTTGAGGCATTGTGATATCTGTCACAATCAGGTGAGGATGGTACTGGCTCACCATCGACAATGCCTTCTGACCGTTTTCAGCCGAAATGACGGAGTAGCCAGCCAGCTCAAGATAGTCACTGATGGATAGCCGAGTTCCTGGATCGTCGTCAGCAACAAGAATGGTCAAAGGCATGAGGCACAAGGTAAAGCTAATGCACAGACTACTTTTAGCCAGGTGGGGAAACACCGCTCAAAAAATTCAGACAAATCCCTTCACTCCGTCAGATTCGGTGATAAGGACTTCCCTAGTCTTAGTGTAGGTCACGGACTCGCTGTTCAAGAAAAACTAGTGAGGCTTTAGAAGCCGCGATTTATTTGGCGTAACGGATCGGATCGGTTTGGTTTAGCTCTGCGAAGGCGGCAAGCCTCAGACGACAGGAGTCACAGCGACCGCAGGCGAGATCGCCTCCTGCATAGCAAGACCAGGTATGCTCCCAGGGAACGCCCAGGCGATCGCCCAGTTGGATAATCTCGGTTTTCTTGAGCTGAAGGAGCGGCGTCACGATTTGAATCGGAGTACCCTCTCGGCCCTGCTTTGTCCCTAGCCGAAACACCTCCTGCATGGCCTGGATATAGTCTGGACGGCAATCTGGATAGCCCGAGTAATCCAGACTATTGACACCAATATAAACACGCTCTGCATTCAGGGCTTCAGCATAGGCTAACCCAAAGCTGAGAAAGATGGTGTTGCGAGCTGGAACATAGGTGATCGGAATCGACGCGGCCATCTCTTCTGTCGATCGAGCCTCTGGTAGCTCAAAATCAGCCGTGAGAGCCGAGCCACCCCATTGCCGCAGGTCAAAGCTGATGACCTGGTGGAATTCGACTTGGGCCGTTTGGGCGATCGCCTCAGCCGCCTTCAACTCCCGACGGTGGCGCTGTTGATAGTCGAAGGCCAACGTGTAGCATTGATAGCCATCCGCCTTAGCCTGATAGAGCACAGTGGAGGAATCTAACCCTCCAGATAACAAAACAACAGCCTTCACCTATCTCTCCAAAAATGGGTTTGAAACAGCTCTTTATACCCTACAACGAAGCGAAGGAAGCGACTGAACGAAGCGGAATCTACGCTTAGAGTGAAATCTGGGCTACATCAATCTGAATGGACAGGAAATAAACTGACACATTCTGGCCTGGATGCTATCTCTACCTTCTGCACAATGGAGGACGAGAGGAGTTTTTTATAAAATCAGAGAAAAGTTTGAAATTCTTTATAAAGAAAGGAGCCGTGCTACTATCTGAGTGGTTCGCAGCGCTCACCGTGACTGGTAACTTGATCCCCGTGGTGTGCAGGAGAAAAGAGGAGTGCAAGAAAGTTCATCTGCTGGACAGTCCAATGCTCATTTGCAGCGCAATCATCTAGAACCGATTCGCATCGGTGTGATTGGCGTGGGCAATATGGGTCAGCATCATACTCGCGTGCTCAGTATGCTGAAGGACGTAGAGTTAGTCGGTGTATCCGACATTAACGTTGAGCGGGGTTTAGATACAGCTAGTAAGTATCGAGTTCGCTTTTTTGAAGATTATCGAGATCTATTAACCCATGTAGACGCTGTTTGCGTTGCTGTGCCTACCCGTTTGCACCATACTGTGGGCATGGCCTGCTTGCAAGTGGGTGTGCATGTATTAATTGAGAAGCCGATCGCTGCTAGTATTGCGGAGGCCGAATCGTTAGTTAATGCGGCGGCGGCGGCTCAGTGTATTCTGCAGGTTGGTCATATTGAGCGATTCAATCCAGCTTTTCAGGAACTCCACAAGGTCTTAAAAACAGAAGAGCTGTTGGCGTTGGAAGCCCATCGGATGAGCCCTTACTCCAATCGGGCCAACGATGTGTCGGTCGTGTTGGATCTAATGATCCACGACATTGACCTGCTGTTGGAATTGGCAGGTGCGCCAGCGGTCAAACTGACGGCTAGTGGGAGTCGGGCGGCTGATTCGGGCTACTTGGATTATGTCACGGCGACGTTAGGTTTTTCGAATGGCATTGTGGCGACGCTGACTGCCAGCAAAGTCACTCACCGGAAGATTCGCCGGATCGCAGCCCATTGCAAAAATTCCCTCACCGAAGCAGATTTCCTCAACAATGAGATTCTGATTCACCGTCAAACTACCGCAAACTGCCTGACCGACTATGGCCAAGTGCTCTATCGGCAAGATGGCTTGATTGAGAAGGTCTATACCAGCAACATCGAACCTTTGCACGCAGAGCTAGAGCATTTTGTTGGCTGTGTCCGGGGCGGAAATCAACCCTCGGTTGGTGGCGAACAAGCTCTCAAAGCGCTGCGGCTGGCTAGCTCCATTGAGCAGATGGCGTTGGATGGCCAGATTTGGGAAAACTGCGACTTGGAAACTTACGAAAGTCCTTCTGCGGTCATCATGTAACGCTGAATCTGCGACTCCCTTTCCTCTCGCTCTAATGACTAATGGGGAAGGGGAGAAAACGAGGGTATTGGCTGGCATCAACTTCTTGATCAACTGATTTTTCTTGATCAAATCATCAGATCTTGACGATCGGTGTGAAGTCATGTCAATTGACGTTTGAACCCCGACAATGGGAGATAGAGGGCTGCCGCAGTCTATTGGAATTGGGCCGTTTGGCTGCGATCGCCCTGCTGTACTCCGTATTCAGGGGATTATTCTGTGGTTTTACAAGTTTCTGAAAGCGCTTACGAGACTCAGACTCAGGCGATCGCCCAGCAGCTGTTGTCTGCAACGCGAGAAAACCGCTCCTTTTTCGCTCAACTCCGCGATCAGATGCGCTGGGATGACAAGCTGTTGGCCTGGACAATGGGTAATCCGGGGCTGCGGGTGCAGATGTTTCGCTTCATTGACTGTCTGCCGTCCCTGCGGAGCAAAACCGAGATTGCTCGCCACATGCAGGAATATCTAGGGGATGAGAGTGTCGAGCTGCCTGCCGCACTCAAAGGCATGCTCAACTTTGCCGATCCAGACTCCATGCCGGGGCAGGTGGCCGCGACAACCATGTCGAAGGCTGTCGAAATTTTGGCTCACAAGTACATTGCGGGAGACAACATCAAGCAGGTGCTCAAGACGATTGAGCAGCTTCGCAAAGACAAGATGGCGTTTACGGTCGATCTGCTGGGTGAAGCGGTGATCACCGAAACCGAAGCGCAGTCTTACCTGGATCGCTACCTGGAGCTGATGGAGCAGCTGACCACGGCGGCAAAATCTTGGTCTACGGTTGAGGCCATTGACCGAGCCGACGGTGAAACTCTTCCCCGCGCTCAGGTTTCTGTGAAGCTAACGGCATTTTATTCGCAGTTTGATCCGCTCGATCCAGAAGGTAGCCGAGCTAGAGTGCTTGATCGGATCCGGACGCTATTGCGTCGGGCAAAAGACTTGGGGGCAGCGGTTCACTTTGATATGGAGCAGTATGCCTACAAGGATCTGACGCTGGCGATTTTAAAAGAGCTACTGCTAGAAGAAGAGTTTCGCACCCGAACCGATATTGGTATCACGCTGCAAGCCTATTTGCGAGATAGCGAAGCCGATCTAAAAGGCATTGTCGGCTGGGCCAAACAGCGGGGTTATCCTGTGACAGTGCGGTTGGTGAAGGGCGCTTACTGGGATCAAGAAACGATTTTGGCAGTGCAAAAAGATTGGGCACCCCCTGTCTATCGGGAAAAATCTTCTACAGACGCCAATTTTGAACGGCTGACCCAGCTGTTGATGGAAAACCATGAGCATCTTTATGCGGCGATTGGTAGCCATAATGTGCGATCGCAAGCTCTGGCGCTGGCCATTGCCGAACAGTTGCAGATTCCTCGGCGGCAGTTTGAATGTCAGGTGCTGTATGGCATGGGCGATCGCTTAGCCAAGGCGATCGCCGACCGAGGCTATCGCGTGCGGGTGTACTGTCCCTACGGCGAACTGATTCCTGGCATGTCCTACCTGATTCGCCGCTTGTTGGAGAACACGGCCAATAGCTCATTCCTCCGCCAAAACTTAGAAGATCGCCCGATTGAAGAACTGCTGGCTCCTCCCGTCATGGAGGATTTGCAGCGGATCTCAGCAGCAGAACAAAACGGCCATTTTCACAATGTGCCCGACACTGACTATGCTGAAGCCAAAGCTCGCGAGCAAGCTCAATCCGCGATTCAAACGGTGCGTCAACAGTTGGGGCAGCTCTATCAACCGTTGATCAACGGCGAACATAAATCGACGCAGGACGTAATTGATTCAGTCAATCCGTCGCAGCCTGAGGAGGTGGTGGGCCGAGTTGGCCTAATTAGTGTAGAGCAGGCAGAGCAAGCCATTCAAGCGGCCAAGGCAGCGTTTCCCGCATGGCAGCGAACCCCCGCCTCGCATCGGGCCAAGATTTTACGCAGGGCAGCAGATTTGATGGAGCAGCGTCGGGCTGAGCTGTCTGCCTGGATGGTGTTAGAAGCCGGGAAAACCTTGCACCAGGCTGATCCAGAAGTGTCTGAGGCGATCGACTTTTGCCGCTACTATGCCGACGAGATGGAGCGGCTCGATCAAGGCTATAGCTACGATGTGGCTGGAGAAACCAACCGCTATCGCTATTCTCCTCGCGGCATTTCGGTGATCATTTCACCCTGGAATTTCCCGCTGGCGATTCCGACTGGCATGGTGGTGGCCTCCCTAGTGACTGGAAACTGCACGCTGCTCAAGCCTGCCGAAACCTCCTCGGTGATTGCGGCAAAGCTGGCCGAAATTTTGGTCGAGGCGGGCATTCCCAAAGGTGTGTTTCAATTTGTCCCTGGCAAAGGGTCTACAGTCGGTGCCCACCTGGTCAAACATCCTGACGTACATATGATCACGTTTACCGGATCACAGGAAGTCGGCTGCCGGATTTATGCTGAGGCAGCGGTGTTGCAGCCTGGGCAAAAGCACCTGAAGCAGGTTGTGGCCGAGATGGGCGGCAAAAACGCCATTATTGTTGATGAGAGCGCCGATCTGGATCAGGCGGTACAGGGAATCGTTTACTCTGCTTTTGGCTACAGTGGACAAAAGTGTTCGGCTTGTTCGCGTGCCATTGTGTTAGAACCTGTGCACGAAACCTTTGTAAAACGGCTCGTCGAGGCGGCGCGATCGCTCAATGTTGGCCCTGCTGAGCTACCCAGCACCAAAGTTGGCCCGGTGATTGATGCGGCGGCTCAAGGTCGGATTCGCGACTACATTGAGACTGGCAAGACAGAGGCAACGGTGGCCTTAGAGGTGTCTTCGCCTGAACCTGGCTATTTTGTGGGTCCCGTGATTTTTACAGACGTATCTCCGACTGCTAAGATTGCCCAGGAAGAAATTTTTGGACCTGTGCTGGCCGTGATTCGTGCCAAAGACTTTGATGAGGCGATCGCCATTGCCAACGGTACCCCCTATGCCCTAACGGGAGGGCTCTATTCCCGGACACCTTCCCATATCGATCGCGCTGCCACAGAATTTGAAGTTGGCAACCTTTACATCAACCGCAGCAGTACGGGGGCGATCGTTGCACGTCAACCCTTTGGCGGCTTCAAGCTATCTGGCGTTGGCTCGAAGGCGGGCGGGCCAGACTACCTGCTGCAATTTTTGGAGCCGCGCGTCATCACCGAAAACGTTCAACGTCAGGGGTTTGCCCCCATTGAAGGAGCAGAGTAGTAATCATGGATTGGGTGATTTGGATCGGTGCCTTGATCGTGTCTTTTTTGATCTTTACCTGGCTGGTCAAGGTCGTCAAAGCCACGATCGGCACCGCCATCACCATCGCGGTGATCATCCTAATCTTGCAACTGGTGTTTGGCATCGGCCCCAATGATTTGTTGGAGCAGATCACTGACTGGTGGCAAAATCTGGGGCGATCGCCCACCCGCTAACTTCAGACGCGTTCAAAACATTTTTGCTAGCGCATCCTTCACCACAGGTGGGAGCTGCCGCATAATTTTTCCTTTCTCCCGATCGACTGCCACCAGCGTTACTTGAGCCGTAACATAGAGTTCTTGAGCATCTGGAGACTGAATTTGGTAATCCCAGACAATCCGAACCCCCTCGCTTGGCAGGAGTCGAGTTTTAACGATCGCCATCATACCCATGCGGATTTGCCGATGGTAGCGAATCGCCAAATCCACAACGGGCAAATCACAGCCCAACTCTACTAAATCGGAGAAGTTGATTCCAAGCGATCGCAAACATTCCACCCGGGCTTCTTCCATCCAAGCCACATAGGAGCCATGCCAAGCAATTCCGGCGTAGTCTGTATGGTGAGGCTGAACCCGGATGGGGTACTCAAACCATTTTTCGACCGTTCTTGCAGAGGTCGGCTGGATGCTCCCAGCGGATTGCAGTTGAGGTTTCATAAACAAGTACTAGCCGCTCTCAGCTTATCTAAAAGTCATATTTCTATACTAATTTTTACATCGAATTCTGTGATTGCTGAAGTCTGTGCTCGTCCGGCAATCTCAAACTCAGTTTCGAATCATTGGCAGCATACTTTTTTGGGCGGAAAGTAACTTGCAATTCGTAAAATATTTGCTGTGCAGGTATCTCAGAAAAATTATGAATCTTTCACATTAACACCTCTAAAGCCTTGACAGGAGTATGATTACGAATAGATTTGGCTCATGCAATGTGGACCTCATGGCTTCATTTTGAGCGACTTCATTTGAGCTACTTCAATTGTCAAGAGTCTTCTCTCATTAATTCAGATCTAAAGCTTTAGTTAGGGGCAACCATGATAGAAAAAATTTTGTTGGCAAATTCTGGCACCGGTCAGGTTGAAGAGATGGTCAAAGCCTTGATGGAGATCCCCACTCTCCAAACGGCTGCTGTAACTGTTTTGCATGTGGTTCCACCTCAGACCTCTGCCGAAGCCATGACCGAGAAGTGGGAGGAAGGTGGCAAAACCTTAGCCAAAGCCATTCAGTCACTGCCGCTAGATTCGAGCCGCACAACGGCTATGCTGCGGGAAGGAGATCCCAAAGACATTGTCTGTAGGGTGGCTGAAGAGATTGATGCCGACCTGATTATCATGGGTTCACGCGGGTTAAAGCGACTCCAATCGATCCTGGAGAACTCCGTCAGCCAATATGTGTTTCAGCTGGCCTCACGCCCAATGTTGCTGGTCAAAGATGACATCTATGTCAAAAAAATTAGCCGCGTTTTGGTGGCAATGGACAAGTCTGAAACGGCTCAGCAGTGTCTGAAGCTGGCTCTTTCCTTCCTGCGGGACATCAAAGGCGGACAGCTGGTTTTGGTGCATACCAACCCTGATATGAAGATGCAGCCCGAATTGACGGCCTCTAAAAATGCTGAGCAAGATCCGGTATTGGCCTCTGCGATCGCCGAAGCGAAAAAGCTAGGTGTCAGCTACCGCTGCGCTGCACCAGCAGGCAAACCGGGCGAACGAATTTGTCAGTTGGCAGAGGAATTAAATGTTGATCTCTTGATCTTAGGTTCCCCCGATCGCCGTCCTTCTGTGGCCAAAGGGTTGCCCGATCTCGATCGTTTGCTAGGGCGATCGCTGTCAGACTATGTCCGAGTCTACGCCAATTGCCCCGTGCTGCTCGTTCGCACCACCGCTTAGAGATTTAAATCAAGATAGGCTGCCAATCCTTGTCGCATCACGTACCTGCCCTTCGCAATCGCACCCTTCGGCTAACAGATGAGGAGCGATCGCACTACCAGCCCCAACTCATCCAGCTAACAGGTCCAGCAAGGCCAACGGAAGTTCTTAACCGGACGCTCTGCCAGGATCTGTTTGAGGTGCTGGAATGGCTGCCCAGAGAGTTTGTCGATCTGCTGTTTGTAGACCCCCCCTACAACCTCAGCAAGCAGTTTAATCAGCGAGCGGTCAAACGGCGATCGCTCGCTGATTACCAGCAATGGGTCGATAGCTGGCTGGCCCGCCTAGTTCCCACCCTAAAATCCACCGCCTCGGTTTACCTGTGCGGCGACTGGCAATCATCTCCAGCCCTATATGAGGTTGCGTCTCAATACTTTATTGTTCAAAACCGCATTACCTGGGAACGAGAAAAAGGACGGGGCGCAAAAGCAAACTGGAAAAACTGTGCTGAAGATATTTGGTTTTGTACCGTCTCGAAGCAATACTACTTTGACGCAGAGGCTGTACGCCTAAAACGACAAGTCCGGGCTCCCTACACCGATCCCAACGGCGATCCCAAAGATTGGCAGCGCGACGCGCAAGGCAACTTTCGCTTGACAGCAGCCTCCAACCTCTGGACTGATCTCACGGTGCCCTTTTGGTCAATGCCCGAAAACACAGACCACCCAACTCAAAAGCCTGAAAAGCTGCTAGCAAAGGTCATCCTGGCCAGTTCTCCCCCCAACGCAGTGGTCTTAGATCCATTTTTGGGTTCTGGGACCACATCCGTTGTGGCAAAGAAACTAGGCCGTCAGTTTGTCGGCATTGAGATTGATGAATACTATGCCTGCTTAACCGAAAAGCGTCTAGACCAAGCAGAACCAGATGGGCAGATTCAAGGATACTGCGATCGCGTCTTCTGGGAACGCAACAGTCTTTCCTGGCAAAAACTAGCCAAAAAAAGCTGACTTCCATACTCGAATTTGTACTTAAAAGCACCAAAACATTTGCCTTGGTGCTTTTAAAAATATTGAGTTTGAGGTCGTGACCAAAACCCTGTTTTCTGTAACTTTTCTTTACTTTGCTTCTCTGCTAGCTGTTTGAATATACAGAATTAGCAGAAAAACTGTGGGTACCAGAACAAACAGGATGCTGGCAATAAACCCTAGATCATTAACTTCCATGAGAACCAGCCTCTAAGCTTATTTCAAAAGTTGACAAACCTTGCCTTAAGAATATCACTCTTGAACGATTGATTTTGACCTCTAGCCTTATTTCTTGGGCTTGGTGATCACACTAACTGGGCCATTCACCAGAGTTTGGCAGGCGAGACGGTAATTCTCTGGCTTTTTCTTCAGCTTGCGGTTTTCAACTTCCGTGCGAGGAGAAAGATTTTCCATTCCGTCAACAACTTCGACGATGCAAGTCCCGCACTGGCCATAGCCTCCACAGTTCGTCATTTTGCCCATGAACGTATAGAGGTCAACGCCATTTTCAAGGGCTTTGAGCCGTAAGTTTGCTCCCTCGGCAACAATAACTTCTTTATTTTCTTCAACAAACTTAATACTACTCATTCCTGAATTTTTCCCTGACGCTCCGCCACTTTAACGCTTGCAATAGCCTCTAACACTGGTTACACTTCTTTATACACTTTCATTTTTACAAGCTTATCGTCAAACTGTCTAAGTCTGCTCAGTCCGGGAGGGTGAGTGGCTTGGCAGTAGGTGCTGACGGATAATTGCTGGCCCCTGAATCTGGTAGTCTTACCAGTATCAGGCGACTTAAGAAAATGCTGAAGGAAGCGTTGAAACCTAAATTCGTAGGAGGAGCGTAGTCGATGGGACTACCCTGGTACCGAGTACATACGGTTGTTCTGAATGATCCAGGACGACTGATTGCTGTACACCTGATGCATACTGCCTTGGTGGCGGGCTGGGCTGGATCAATGGCTCTTTATGAGCTAGCAATCTTCGATCCCAGCGATCCGGTCCTAAACCCCATGTGGCGTCAAGGCATGTTCGTGATGCCATTTATGGCACGCTTGGGCGTCACCCAATCTTGGGGTGGCTGGAGCATCACGGGTGAAACAGCAGTCAATCCTGGCTTCTGGTCTTTTGAGGGCGTTGCGGCTGCCCACATTGTCTTGTCAGGTTTGCTGTTCCTGGCGGCTTGCTGGCACTGGGTTTACTGGGATCTAGAGCTATTCAGAGATCCTCGTACAGGCGAGCCTGCGCTCGACCTGCCCAAAATGTTTGGAATCCACCTGTTTTTGTCTGGTTTACTTTGCTTTGGGTTTGGTGCTTTCCACCTGACCGGACTGTTTGGTCCAGGCATGTGGGTGTCTGACCCCTATGGACTGACGGGGAGCATCCAACCTGTTGCACCAGCTTGGGGGCCAGAAGGATTTAACCCCTTCAATCCGGGCGGCATCGTTGCTCACCACATTGCCGCTGGAACAGTTGGTATTATTGCTGGTCTATTTCACCTCGCTGTTCGGCCACCTGAGCGTCTGTACAAAGCGCTACGGATGGGGAACATCGAAACGGTCCTATCAAGCAGTATTGCAGCAGTCTTCTTTGCTGCCTTTGTAGTGGCAGGCACCATGTGGTATGGTCACGCTTCTACCCCGATCGAGCTGTTTGGGCCAACCCGCTATCAGTGGGATAGTAGTTACTTTAAGCAAGAGATTGAGCGGCGAGTTCAGGCTAATGTCTCCGATGGAGCAAGCTTCTCTCAAGCCTGGTCCAACATTCCTGAAAAGCTGGCTTTCTATGACTACGTTGGCAACAACCCCTCCAAGGGAGGCTTGTTCCGTACGGGCGCAATGGACAAGGGGGACGGGATTGCTCAAGGTTGGGCAGGTCATGCCACCTTTAAGGATGGTGAAGGTCGTGAGTTGACGGTTCGTCGCCTACCGAACTTCTTTGAAACCTTCCCGGTCGTCTTGACCGACCGCGATGGCGTTGTCCGCGCTGATATTCCTTTCCGTCGGGCTGAGTCCAAGTACAGCTTTGAGCAAACCGGGGTAACGGTGAGCTTCTACGGTGGAGAGCTAGGCGGTCAAACCTTCACAGATCCAGCGATTGTGAAGCGCTACGCACGTAAAGCTCAGCTGGGAGAGGTCTTCGAGTTTGATCGAGAGACCCTCAACTCTGATGGTGTGTTCCGTACCAGCCCAAGAGGTTGGTTTACCTACGGTCACGCGGTCTTTGCACTTCTCTTCTTCTTCGGCCACATCTGGCATGGCTCGCGAACCTTGTTCCGCGACGTGTTTGCTGGTGTTGACCCCGATTTGTCGGAAGAGCAAGTTGAGTGGGGCTTCTATCAGAAAGTGGGTGACAAAACAAGTCGCCGGAAAGAGCCTGCATAACGTGTTCGTGTTGGGAATGGTCTGGCGATCGCAGTCTATGAGTCTGCCCTCTGCTAGAGCATTCCCTCTTTAAAACTTGTAGACTGGTAATAACCAGACCTTAGAGGACTCAGACTATGGAAGCTGCTGCTTACATCTTGATTCTGACTTGTGCAATTGGCGTATTGTTCTTTGCCATTGCCTTCCGCGAGCCACCCCGTATTACCAAGGACTAAAGAGCAGAGACAATTTTGCTTAACTGCTTCTGAATCTCGAATAAGTTTGGTATAAAAATCAGCTTCTCTTCGATTGCCGCTTCAAGGCCTGATAGAAGTTAAAAGCTGAATTTCAGAGCATTTCTTGACTGCCTGAGCTGTCTTTTCGTTTCCTTACCCTGATTAGGGTGAGAGCACGGATAAGATAACTCAGGTTTTTCCATATCTTGCGGATTGGTTGTAGCATGATGCTACGGCTAAGGTGTATGACCCGCTCATGCAGCTGCCCCAACAAGTGAATAGATTAAGTCAATAGATTGAAGTGCCCTAAGGGCGTTTTTCTATGCGGTGTCCATTCTGCCAATTCCCCGATAATCGAGTACTAGAGTCTCGCTCAGCCGAGTCTGGGCAGAGTGTGCGGCGGCGGCGAGAATGCCTAAAGTGCAATCGTCGCTTCACAACCTATGAGCGCATTGAGTTTGTTCCCATTATGGTGATCAAGCGAAACAGCGAACGCGAATCTTTTGCTCGCTCTAAATTGTTACGAGGTGTGGTGAGGGCGTGCGAAAAAACTGGAGTTCCATCGCTACACCTGGAAAGTCTGGTAGATGAAATCGAGGCGGATTTACAACAACGCTCTGTTCGAGAAGTGGCAAGCAACGAAATTGGTGAACTCGTGCTGGAGCGTTTGCAATCCCTAAACGAGGTTGCTTATGTTCGTTTTGCCTCTGTCTATCGGCAATTTCGGGGCATTCGTGATTTTGTTGATACTCTCGACCATTTGCAAGGCACTGCTGATCACAAGCTTGATTTCCTTGCAGGTCATTCAGATAAATTTGAAGAAGATCTAACAGAAGAAGAGGTGCAAACTTCAGCTTCATCAGCAGACGGTGAAGTTTCGGCGCACTCGATCAGTTCTTCACCTGGTTAAAAATCTAATCTCGACTCAAGGCGATCGCCCCGCTGCACGAGCCTTTCTCTAGTTGAAAATCCAAAATGGGGTCCCTCCTTAAGCACGAATTGGGCTATCATGGTCCTTCTAGGGTCTAATGGTGTTTGAGATATAGATCTCTTACAATAAAATTTGTCAACTTATTGGCTGAGACTGCACATTCGCTACGTGCGTATTGCATCGCTAGGAGACCACTACCACCACGGAGATAACCACTAGGAAACAATTAGCATGGTCAATCAGGAAACAGTAGATATTGGTTTTACCCACGAAGATTTTGCCGCCCTCCTCGATCAGTATGACTATCATTTCAGTCCTGGTGATGTTGTAGCTGGGACCGTTTTTAGTCTGGAGCCGAGGGGTGCTCTGATTGACATCGGTGCTAAGACAGCGGCTTACATCCCCATTCAGGAGATGTCTATCAATCGGATTGACAGCCCTGAAGAGGTGCTTCAATCGAATGAAACTCGCGAGTTTTTTATCTTAACTGACGAAAACGAAGATGGTCAGCTGACTCTCTCCATTCGTCGGATTGAGTATATGCGCGCTTGGGAACGGGTTCGCCAACTGCAAGCAGAAGACGCAACAGTTCGCTCTAGCGTTTTTGCCACCAATCGCGGGGGGGCGTTGGTTCGAATTGAAGGACTGCGTGGATTTATCCCGGGTTCTCATATCAGCACTCGTAAGCCGAAGGAAGATTTGGTAGGCGAGGAACTGCCGCTGAAGTTCTTAGAAGTTGATGAAGATCGCAATCGTCTAGTTCTCAGCCATCGTCGTGCTTTGGTTGAGCGGAAGATGAACCGTCTCGAAGTTGGCGAGGTTGTGATCGGAACTGTGCGTGGTCTTAAGCCCTACGGTGCATTCATCGATATCGGTGGCGTGAGCGGGCTTCTACATATTTCTGAAATCTCCCATGACCATATTGATACGCCGCATAGCGTCTTCAATGTCAATGACGAGATCAAGGTAATGATTATTGATCTAGATGCTGAGCGGGGTCGGATTTCTCTCTCGACCAAGCAGCTTGAGCCAGAGCCGGGTGATATGGTGAAGAATCCTGAGCTCGTCTATGACAAGGCCGAAGAGATGGCTGCTAAGTATCGTGAACAAATGATGCAGCAACAGCAAGCTCAAGAAGCCCCAGAGCCTAGCTATGATGAGCCTGCTCTAGAAGAAACCGAAGAAGAGCCTATCTTGGCAACTGACTAAGACGCGACTAACTAGAGTAAGGCCTAGGCTGAGCTGGATTTGCTGAGATGACGTATTTCACGCTTAATCTAGACGCGCTCAAGCTATTTGGCTTGGCTGACTGAAGCGATCGCTTAAAGCGTTTTAATCAGGTTAAGCTAGGTCAAGAACTTAAAAGAGGGGAAACCCTCTTTTTTTGTGTTGTAACTCTGGAAAAGGTGGTTTTTTTGACGACGATTTGCTGCAAAGAGGTCATGTTTCACCAGATCCAGGCGGTTCTTTTTGATAAGGACGGTACACTCGCGGACTCACAAGGGTTTCTGCGCAGCCTTGGACAAAAGCGATCGCGCCTCATCGATGCTCAGATTCCTGGCGTGCAGGAACCCCTCCTGATGGCGTTTGGCCTAGACAACAACCAACTCAATCCAGCAGGGCTACTGGCGGTCGGAACGCGACGCGAAAACGAAATTGCGGCGGCCGCCTATGTGGCTGAGACGGGCCGAGATTGGATTGACTCCTTAGAGCTCGTACATTCTGCTTTTCTGGAAGCAGATAGCTATCTGAAGCGAAAAGCTGACCACACTCCTTTGTTTCCTGAGAGTGAGGGGATGCTGCGATCGCTGACTGATGCTGGGCTAGCTTTGGGAATTTTGTCTTCGGATACGACTGAGAATGTCCAAGCTTTTGCGCGGAAATATGACATAACTTCGTACTTTCAGCTACTGATGGGTGTCGATCGGGAGCCGGGGAAACCTGACCCCGCCCTGCTAAGTCAAGCCTGTGCCACCCTAGGCATTTCCTTGGAGGCTACTTTGCTGATTGGAGATTCTCAAGCAGATATCCAGATGGCAACTGCTGCTAATATTGCGGGCTGTATCGGCGTGACGTGGGGCGGCGCAACTGCTGCAAATCTGACAGGAGCTTCAGCTGTGATCGATCATTGGAGCGATTTACAGATCCTTGGATGAGCTTAAGGGATGAGCTTGAGTGATTTTGGGGTTGACAAAAGTAAGACATATTTTTTGGTGATTGTTGTCAGAGGCGATCGCGACTGCTATCGTGAGTTAAATGCATCACCACTTCATAGAAGGTATGGATGAGTTAGTAGTTTGGGGCCTGGAGATGGCAACTGCCTAATCCGACATTCACCTTTGTGACAGCCTGTGAATTCCAAAATATGGTATTCTCCTGACTTCAATCCTCCCACCTTTGATCGTCTAGCAGTGCAGTAAAGAGAGGGTATCTCATTGTCTCGTCGCTACCTCTTCACCTCAGAATCAGTTACCGAAGGCCATCCAGACAAGATCTGTGATCAGATCTCTGACACTATTCTCGATACGCTGTTAGCTCAAGATCCAGCCAGTCGGGTTGCGGCTGAAGTGGTCGTGAATACAGGCTTGGTTTTAATTACAGGTGAGATTTCGTCCAAGGCCCAAGTAAACTACGTGGACTTGGCACGGCAAAAAATTGCTGAGATTGGTTATACAGATGCTGATAACGGTTTCTCAGCACAGAGCTGTTCGATTTTAGTTGCGCTTGATCAGCAATCTCCCGACATTGCCCAAGGGGTCAACCAGGCGCACGAAACTCGCAAACTGTCTAGTGATGAAGAACTAGACCTGATTGGAGCGGGTGATCAGGGTTTAATGTTTGGCTTTGCCTGCAACGAAACGCCCGAACTGATGCCTTTGCCCATTAGTCTGGCTCACCGCATTTCTCGGAAGCTGGCAGCCGTACGAAAGACAGGCCAGTTGCCCTACCTGCGTCCAGATGGCAAAACTCAGGTGACTGTTCAGTACGAAGATGGTCAGCCGACTGGCATTGATACTGTACTCGTTTCGACGCAGCACACGCCGACCATCGATAACATTAGCGAGACTGAGGCCGTACAGGCGCGGATCAAGCAAGACCTGTGGGCACTCGTTGTCCAACCTGTGTTTGAGGATATGGCAATTAAGCCAGATGCTGCCACACGTTTTCTGGTCAACCCTACGGGTAAGTTTGTGGTGGGTGGCCCTCAGGGAGATTCTGGGCTGACAGGTCGAAAGATCATCGTCGATACCTACGGCGGCTATTCCCGACATGGGGGCGGTGCTTTTTCGGGCAAAGATCCCACAAAGGTTGATCGCAGCGCTGCCTATGCTTGCCGCTACGTCGCTAAGAATATTGTGGCGGCTGGGTTGGCCGAGAAGTGTGAGGTGCAACTGAGCTATGCCATTGGTGTTGCCCGACCCGTCAGCATCATGGTTGATACCTTCGGTACTGGCAAAGTCGATGATGATCAGCTGCTGAAGCTTGTGAGTGAGCACTTTGAGCTACGGCCTGCAGGTATCATTCAAGCCTTCAACCTGTCGAAGCTACCCAGTGAACGCAACGGACGGTTCTATCAAGATATTGCGGCCTATGGCCATTTTGGTCGAACTGATTTGGAGCTACCTTGGGAGAAGACCGATAAAGCAGATCTGCTGCGAACTGCCGCTGCTCAAGCGCTCTCAGGGGTTGTTGCCTAGATTGCCTGTGAGGTTGCTTGTCTAGGTATCTGGGTCATCTTGAACTCGATCCTAAATACTCACATCCCTGGCGTTTCTGAAGAGGCTGGGGATTGAGCATTTATTGGGGGTTGACCTGTTCTGTGATCCATCTGAGATAAGGGAGAGATCCGGCCAGGATGGGGAGGGCAATAATTTCAGGGACATCGTAGGAGTGGATGGCTTTGATTTTGGCCTCTAAGGCCGAAAATTGGCGTAGATCAGTTTTGATCAGCAGTTGCCACTCTTCGTCGTCGTGAATTTGATCCTGCCATGTGTAGATAGAGCGAATCGGAAAAAGATTGACGCAGGCGGCCAGATGGGATTGAACCAGTGCTTGGGCGATCGCCTTCCCTTCCATCTCAGAAGACACTGTCACCAGCACAACCACATAGCTCGACCCTGGCTCAGACATGCTCATGGACATTCTTCTTGGGAACACTGTAAGCTTTCTCGAGTCTCCTTTTGGGTCCAGGGCGTCTTTCCTGAGGCAACCATACAGAGATATTTGCGAGCCGCTTCAGGCAGCTTTACGTTGGTAAATTCTGCTCCCTCAATTTTGACGCCCAATAGGTGAGTGTCACTCAAATCTGCTGTGCTTAGATCCGCCTGACTCAGGTTGCTCCAGTTGAGATTGGCCTGCTTCAAAAAAGCACCACTCAAATTGGCTCCAGTCAGGTTTGCCCCTGAGAGGCTGACCCCCCTGAGCTTGGCTGCACTAAAGTTGGCCGAAGCGAGATTGGCCTCCTCTAGATTTGTACCGCTCAGCTTGGCATTACTGAGATTGACACCGTTGAGATCAATGCCCTGTAGATTCAAGCCATTTAGAAAGGCTCCCTTTAGATTGATCCCAGTCAAGAAAGCCCCCGTCAGATCGGCACCACTCAGGCGAGCGCCACTCATATTGGCCCAACTGAGATTGGCTCGGTGGAGGTTGGCATTGCGGAGGTTAATTCCCTGGAGACTGGCACCGCAAAGGTTGGCTCGCTGGAGGTCTGCGCCGCAAAAGTTGGCGTGACTGAGGGCTGCACCGCTCATTTTGGCTTTGGTGCAGCGAGATTTGACCAAAAAGGCTCCAGTCAAATTGGCTTTGGTTAGATCTGCATCTTCCAAAATCCCGCCGCTGAATTTTGTGTAGCTGAGGTTGGCCCAGTTGAGGAACGCTTCGGATAGGTTGGTGTTGGTCAAAAAGGCCCGACTGAGATTGGCCCCCATTAGATTTGCGCCAGTCAAGTCAACGCCAACTAGGGTGACGCCCTGCAAATTGGCTCCGCGTAGATCGACGCCTACAAATTCTCGCTGTCCTGCTTGATAAAGTTTGAGAAGGTAACTGACTTCCATGCTGTTGCCGTTTTGCTTCCAGGAATAAGAGGGTGACGGTCCAAAATTGTTTAGGTCGTTCTCGCGCAGTTGAGCCTTGATTGCCCTAGGCACTAAATTAGGCTGGCCTGTGTGGACATAACCTATCTTTCCCCTAGGGTAAGGAAGGTTGAAAATAATTTCGTAAACCTTTGTAGCGATGTTTGGGAGCTTTCTTCCTTAACTTACGGCAGAGTAGAGCCTTTGAGGATGTAGCTTAAAATTGCTTGACTTATGCGATCGCCAAAAAACATGAAAAAGATAGGACTTTGGTTGCTCTGGGCCAGCTTTATTGCCTATGCCTTCTTACTAGCCCCTCCTGATCAACCCGATACAGTCGAGCTGATCCAAAATTTATCGACCGGGCAGTGGGATGGGATCAATCCTCTAGTGATTGCCTTGTTTAACCTCATGGGGGTCTGGCCGATGATCTACGCCTGCTTGATGCTGATTGACGGCAGAGTGCAGCGAGTCCCGGCATGGCCCTTTGTGACCCTGTCGTTTGGAGTGGGAGCTTTTATGATTCTTCCTTATCTGGCGCTACGACAGCCAAATGAGACTTTCACAGGTGAGAAAAACTGGCTGATTAAGCTGCTGGATTCTCGTTGGACGGGGCTGGCGATCGCCCTCGGCACCCTTACCCTCGTGGCGTATGGCCTACTGGGTGGCGACTGGAGCAACTTTATTCAACAGTGGCAAACCAGTCGTTTTATCCACGTCATGAGTCTAGACTTTTGCCTGCTCTGCTTGCTGTTTCCATTGCTGTTGGGAGACGATATGGCCCGACGCGGGATTCAAGATCGGCGCTGGTTTTGGCTGACCGCACTGATCCCTTTGGTTGGGCCTGCGCTCTATTTGGCTCTACGCCCCCCGTTAGCACCTGAGGCTGCGATCCATCCAGAGCTTTCCGTGCAGAACTAGAGGCTATTCGGCGTCTGGCAATCCGTCTGGCAATCCGTCTGGCAATCCAGACTCGGGTAGCGTTTCTGCAAGGCGGACCACGTCTCCTGTTTCGTTGGTGTGGAAGGTGTAGAGGCCTTCCGGTGTCCTCAGCGTAATACGGTATCCCGGCGTGATCACCTGAGCACAGACCCCATCGGGTTCTTCGACGCCCAGACAAGCATCACTCCAGGTTACGGCTTCTGATTCTTGTAGATCGATTTCGGCGACTGGAATTCCAGTATCGTCACTTAGATCTTGCTGGATCGATGCAACGAGGGCAGATGGAGCGCTGTTCTGCGCTGTTGGAGGGGCAGGTGGACTCGAGGATTCAGGTGGCGTTGCATTGCAGGCGGCTAGAGACAGCAAAATCAGGAAAGCAAAGCTGAGCGATCGGATCAAACGCATGGTCAACCTCCATTAATTTTCTCCATTAACTTTCAACCCACAGGATCAAGCGTATGGTACCTGGAACTGAAGCTGGGGGGTGCCAGGTGCGGAGCGATCGCCAAATCACTTCCACAATTTCGCAAGCTTGCAGGGTTGAGGTCTGGTCATCTAGCCACCCCCGAGTTACTGTTTCGTCTTGAAATAGGCTTTATAGATCTCACGAGCTACGGGCAGCGCCGCCACCCCACCATAGCCACCATTCTCGATAATGACCGCCACAGCAATTTGGGGATCAGACACGGGGCCATATCCTACAAACAGTCCGTGGGAGGGCTGTCCCACCACTTCAGAGGTTCCGGTCTTGCCAGCGGTGAGCGGAACAGAGCCATCATTTAACCCCTGAGCCGTCCCCTCTTGAACAGCACCAATCAGACCCGAGCGGATTTCGGCAATCGCATCGGCAGGAATGCCAGTTTCTTGGGGAGCCGTTTCGGGGGTGTTGGTTTCTGCTACCAATAGATGAGGTTGCACCCGTAAGCCACCGTTGGCGATCGCCCCCACCATCACTGCCATTTCCAGCGGCGTCGCCTGCACCAGACCTTGTCCGATGGCCATACTCACCGTGTCGCCCGCATACCAGGGTTCTCCATATAGATCCTCTTTTTCGTCGGGGGTTGGAATAATCCCTTCTCCGGCGCCTTCCAGCCCCAAGTCACTCGTGTTGCCAATGCCAAGCACTCTTCCCCAGTGCGAAATTTGCTCTGGCCCTACCGTCAGGCCAATTCGATAAAAGAAGGTGTTGCTGCTTTGGGCTAGCGCCTGTCGGAAGCCAATTGACCCAAAGCCCTGCCTGCTGTGCTCCCAAAAATTAATCCCGCCGACCTGGATCGACGCAGATGTAGCGATGGTAGAGCCAGGAGGAAACTTGCCAGACTGCATCCCTGCGATCCCTGTGACAATCTTGAACGTGCTACCGGGAGGATAGCCCTGCATCGCTCGGTTGAGGAAAGGCTCGTCTTTAGACTGCAGTTGCTCCCACTCTGCCTGACCGATTTGCCGGGTAAAGAGGTTGGGATCAAAGGTGGGACCGCTGGCAATCGCCAACACTGCCCCCGTCTTCACATCCAAAGCCACTGCAGCACCCCGTCTCCCATTGAGCGCTCGTTCTGCAGCCTGCTGCATGTCCAAATCAAGCGTTAGCTGCACGGCTTTACCTGCCTGAGTTGGACGAGTTCCAAGCCAGCGGAGTTCTTTCCCTCCCGCCTCGACCTCGACCATCCGGCTTCCCCACACCCCTTCTAGCTGATCATTGACCAAACGTTCGATCCCCATTTGCCCCACAATCATGCCCATTGGATACTGGGGGTTGCGAGCAATATCTTCTGCGGTGGCCTCGCCAATGTAGCCAATCACATGGGCCGCAAGATCCTTATGCGGATAGTAGCGGCTAGATTCGGCCTGAATTTCGATGCCTGGAAACTGGCTGGCCTGTTCTGCTAGCGCAATAAAGGCCGTCGGGCTCACCTGCTGACTAATACGGACGGGCAACGAAGACTGATAACCCACCTGCTCTAGGCGTTCGATGATGGTATCAGCCGGAACATTGAGGATCTGGCTCAATCGAGACGCTGTGACTTGCCACTGCTCAGGTGACTGTTGTCGAGGCCAGAGATAGACCGACCGGGTCAGGCGATTTGCTGCTAATAGGTTGCCGTTGCGATCGGTGATGTTGCCTCGATCGGAGGGCAGCGGCATGAGACGGATACGATTTTGTTCGGCCAGCTCTTGGTTTTGCTGTCCCTGCACCAGTTGCAGATCTGCTAGACGAAAGATAAAGGCTCCCATCACAGCAGTGGTTAACAGCATGATCATGGCCGACCGTTGAAACAGGATCTCCCGATCAGCGGCGGTGCGCTGGGGACGAGCACTAGAGTATTTTCGAGACGAAAAGATTCCACCAGCCATGTTTTTGCGTCGATGACGATCTAGATACACTGCTTGATCTGAGTTGTTGAGGATCCATGGCTACAGACATGACCGCAGACATGACCGCAGACATGGGCAGATATGGTTGCAGACAATGAATCCTTGTTAATTTCCCGGCATCTGTTGCTCTAATCCGGACATCATGGATGGCCGATAGACCAGATTTAAAATAGCTCAAGTTCCTCAAGGGGGTGAGCGATCTCAAGTTGCCCAGATCTGTTGCCCAGATCTGTTGCCCAGATCTAAAGGTAGGCCTCCAGGCCAATCAAAGCTGTGCCAATCAAAGCTGCGCCAATCGCAGCTGCGATTGTGCAGGTCTCAAACTGGGCATACTACCAGAGAGTTCCCTATCACATGGATGCAGCTACAGCTTGGGAGTAAAAACACCGATGAGCTTCTAAAGGCAAGACCTTGGAGGAGTTGAGTTGATTTTGGGAGGTTGAACACGACTGGAAGCTTAAGTAACCTCTGGACTGAGGGCAGCCTTCCCCTAGGCAATGGCTAGGGATCAAAGTCTGTTGTCACGTCTATCGGCAGCTCCAAGTAACAAAAATTTGTGAGGGCTATTCAGGTTATAGCTTACCTCATCGCAGAGAGGGGCGATATCTCTAGAGCTTGGCATTTCCTTTATAGTTTTCCTTTATAGTAATTTCTAGCTTTCGTGAATTGGCTGGCAAATTTTGTATCGGCTAGTAGTCAGCATTTCGGTTCAACCTGCCCCTACGATGGAGTAGGGCTTCTAGTCTTTTTATTGGCTGGCGATTTATCAGCTAGCGACGGCATCATGATGCCCACCTCTTCAATAGGCTCAGATCTTATGAATCCAGTCGTGAAAGTTGTGCAACCGTCCGGAATATTGGATGGAACTAAAACTGATTTGTTGTGTCATGAAATCAATCGTTCTATTGGCGAAGGAGCCGATGTTATTCTGATTGATTTAGAAAAGGTTTCGTTCATTGATAGCTCTGGTTTAGGTGCCTTGGTTGTGGCACTTAAAACAGCCCGTGCAGCAGAAAAAAGGCTGTGTCTATGCAGTATCAACGAACAGGTTGAGATGCTATTTTCTTTGACTCAAATGAATCAGGTGTTTGAGATTTTTGGCGATCGCCAAGCATTTGAGCTAACTCTTGGGGGTTGATAAGTACAGCTCAGAGCAGTGTAGGCTCAGAGCAGTGCAACTGAGTGCTTAATCTTGGTGAAACTGCACCCGTAGCAAAGAAGCATCATCGATAAAACTTTGAATATTGCTGTGGTCACGAACGGCCTGAAAAATATCATCTAAATCTGAGCTAGAGCTCTGTGTGAGTAAATGCACAAAAGCATCTAGGTTCCACACGTCTAGATCAAATGGATTCGTTTCGTAGAGTCCGTCACTAAAAAGATAGAGAATGCTGGCCGCTGGAATCTGACAGCGATCGCTCGTAAACTTGACATCTGGCATAAACCCAATGGGTAGATTGGGAGTTTTGAGTTGCTGAACCTGTTGTTCTTGTTCAAGGGTGGGGGCTATTAAAACTGCAGGTGGATGTCCTGCACTAGCATAGGTCAACTGTCGCTTGATGCGGTTGTAAACCCCATACCAGATGGTGAAATATTTATCATTGGGTCGGTGCATCTGAAAGTTTTCGTTGAGGGCAGTCAAAACCGTATGGGGCTGATAGAAGCTCACGCCCGGTAGAGCCTGCGATCGCAGTAGGTTGAGAATCGTCACTGACAACAGAGCCGAACCTAAACCATGACCCGACACATCGAGCAAATAAAACGCTAGGTAGTCTGGATCTAGCCAATAGTAGTCAAAGCAGTCTCCTCCCAACTGGCTTGAAGGCAGAAACCGCGCATGAATTGAGATGGGTTCGGTAAGCGGGTCTGCCAGCAAGGATTGAACGTATTCTGCAGCTTCAGCCAACTCAGCTTCTAAAATTTGCTTTTGAGCCTTGAGATCTTGACTAGCCTGATGAAGTCGTAATCCTGCTCTGACTCGGGCTTTTAACTCACCTAGATCAATCGGTTTCGCTAAGAAATCATCAGCTCCTGTGTCAAGTCCTAACACCCGATCATTCACATTGTCTCTGGCCGTTAGCAAAATAAAAAATGTAGTTGACAGCTCTGGATTGCTTTTGACACGACGGCAGACTTCCAATCCATCTAAAATTGGCATCATCCAGTCACAAATGATCAGAGCTGGATAGAATTGATTAGCCTTTTCGATTCCTTCTAGACCATTTTTTGCAGTCGTGACCGTATAGCCCTGCTTTTGCAGGATCTTCGTCAAAACTAGCTGAATGGTCGGATCATCATCAATAATGAGAATGTGAGCCATGGAAGTTGTACGGCAGTAAAATTTCGATTGTTTCCAAAATAAAAAAGTGCTCTAAGTTGCTCAACATAATCAAACTTAAGAGATTAAACTTAAGATGCTATGGGCTAGGTTGAACTATGAAGCTAGCATTGGCTACGGGCTGACGCTACGCTAACTCCTCCTAAAAATAATTGAGTCTAGGTACTTATAACCTCATGAAAGTGCATTTAGAGCATTGAGCCAAGAATTGGAGCCGTTATCTTTCCCTTATCGAACCCAGTTGCAGGTGCGCTCAGATCTCTCTGAACTTATTCAGGTTTTGGAATGGTTTAATCAATTTAACCATCCTCCTCTTTCCCATTTCACTTGGCTTCAGTGTCAGCTAGTCTTGGCAGAAGGGTTTACCAATGCAGTTCGGCACGCCCACCAGGGATTTGCGGCTGAAACTCTGATTGAGATCGAAGGAATCGTAACGGAGAAGGCTTTGCAGCTAAAGATCCTAGATCATGGACCTGGTTTCGATCTAGAAGAGGTTTTGAGTCAGATGCCGTCTGTGATTAGCAGTGAGGCAGAAGGCGGACGGGGGCTCAAGCTGATGCAGAGGCTGGCTGATCAGATTAGCTATATGCAAACTGCCGATCAACGCAACTGTCTTTATATTGTGAAACGATGGTGAGCTTGTGAAGCGGGGCTGAACTAGTCAGGCGCTAGAAACATCTGATGGAGCTAGGGTTAAGAGCTTAACCTTTTGCAGCGCTGTCTCCAAATCTGCCAGGAGGCGATCGCTCCCTTGCAACTGCTTTTGGCGGGCCTGTTGTTCAATCTGTGTGGCGATCGCCTGCACCCTGACGGCACCCACACTCGCGCTGGCTCCCCTGATCTGATGAGCAGCCTGCTCAGTTTTCCCACAGTCTTGAGTGGCGATCGCATTCCTCAAACTCTCTAGGTGAGCCAGCGTATCCGACACAAAAATCTGCAACAGCTCCTGCTCAAACTCGCGATCGCCATCGGCCAACTCATGCAATTGCTGCCAATCTAGCGCCGCTTGACTGGGTTCAGAACTGGTTAGGCTTGGGTAGGTCTGAAGAGGATTTGAATCAGATGAGGGGGTGGGTTCTTGCTGAGCCAAAATAGTTTATTCTCCAAAATTATTCACCCATCAGCCATGCGAGGAGCAGAAACAAACTCCCCAAGGTCAACCATTTTGGAAAAGAGAAAATCCACAAAATGATATCTTCTGGCCAATAACCAAAAACATGGCTTAATCCGACGCTAATCAATAAAAAGAAACATAGGAGTAAAAATCCCATCTCTATCATCCTTCATATTCACTATCAATCTCAATGTCTAACGTATCTTCATCAATTCGGATATAAAGAACATTAGGACGGCAACAAACTTGACAATCTTCTATGTAGGATTGCTGTCCTCCCGCGCTGAAATCAACAAACGTCAAATTTGCTTCACCGCAGTAAGCACAGAAATATTCAGCCGTATTTTGCATGGGATCTAGCACCCGATCAAACTGGCTTTCACTCTAGCTTTTAATCGCCCGTTCGTCTGACGGATGATTCACGCTTAATGCCGTTTGCCCTGCTCATGTTTGCCCTACTCACATCGGTGGCTGCATTTGGGTACGGCTTAGCGCGGCTTCTACCGCTTGCTGCTGATCGCGGCGGGTGATCCAGCGGTGATAGGTACGGGTATGAATCGCGACAGAGTGTCCCATCATGCGGGCGGCGACTGTGTCAGATAGGCCGAAGTGAATGGTGCGGACGGCCCAAGCGTGGCGGAGGTCGTAGGGGGCGAAAGGCAGCTGATAGCGACGAAACTGAGAGCTGACCTGTTGGCCAATGCGCTGTAGCGTGGTTTGGCTCAGATCGATTTTGATGGGCGGTAGCCGAATATCGCGCAGGCCAAACTGCTCCACCCACTCTGGATAAAAGGGCCACACTTCATGATTGCCTGTTTTGGTTGTAGATAACACTTCGATGGAAACGGCTGAGCCTTGGAGGAGAGGCGTATAGTCACAAAAGAAAACCTCATGGTTTCTCAGCCCATAGGTCGCCATCATGCCATACACAAATTGCCAGGTCGGGTTGGGGATCTGGTGATAGGCGGTGATGATGTCCTGATCGG
This sequence comes from Elainellales cyanobacterium, assembly GCA_041746655.1. Taxonomy (GTDB): domain Bacteria; phylum Cyanobacteriota; class Cyanobacteriia; order Elainellales; family Elainellaceae; genus JBGTGR01. Next base: position 63,535 of record JBGTGR010000031.1, read on the forward strand.
AGGGCAAATTTCGCATTTGTGTGCGGCTAGAGTTGTAGGTTCCCCAGTAGCTCTTCAGGTCGGTCGGGAGTTCTAGCTCAAGAAAGGTCGCGAGGGCGCTGAGGGCTGTACAGCAAATTTGGCGACTGCGAGAATTGGCCCGAGTAGATTGCACTGTCGCGTAGATGGCCTCAGGTAGACTGAGCTGAGAGCGGGACTGGGCGATCGCCTCTAGTTTCCGCAGGTAAGGCGCGTAGGACTTCTCCCAGGTGGTTTGGGTAGAGGCCAGTTTCTCGGTGCGCTGAGGCTGGCTGCGAAAATGCTGCTCAAAAGCCTGAATCTTCTGAGCTAGATCCATTTGGTGAAGCAGCCCACCTCCCACCACAGGTAGATAGTCGCGCCAGCTGAAAATATTTTGCAGGAGCTGACCTGCCACAATTTTGGCTTGTTGCTCCGCTTGCTTGAGTCCAGCCGGAGTTGCAGGTAAATTAAGACTAATCCGCTGCTGGTGGGGCTTGAGACGAGGACTACCGGGTCGAGGTGGAAAAACCCCTCTGAGGCTCAACTTTTGGCCGCGACGCTCAATCTGGACGCCCATTTGAGCGATTTTGAGGCGTAGATTTACCTGCTCAATCCTGACATCAATCGATTGTTGATCCCCCATGACAAACTTCAGCTTTCAGATGGGTTATTTTCAGATTTTTAATCTTTAATAAGAACTTAAGATTAAGATATGAACATCACACTGCAATCTTAGAGCAGTCAGTTTTCTTGAGAAAAATAGGCTAAAGCTGAGATTTTATCGTTAAAATAAGTAACAAATATTAAGGGAACTGTGGTCACTATGGGTCGTGTTGGCGTCTTACTTCTCAATCTGGGTGGACCAGACCAGCTAGAGGATGTTCGTCCCTTTCTGTTCAATCTGTTCTCTGACCCAGAAATTATTCGCCTACCATTTACCTGGCTGCAAAAGCCGCTGGCATGGCTAATCTCGACCAGTCGGGCCAAGAAATCCCAAGAAAACTATAAGCAGATTGGCGGTGGCTCTCCTCTACGCCGCATCACCGAGGAGCAGGCCCAAGCGCTGCAGTCATCCCTCCAGCAAAAAGGTCTAGATGCCCAAGTTTATATTGGGATGCGCTACTGGTATCCCTTCACTGAAGAGGCGATCGCCCGGATCAAGCGCGATCGCATCGAAAATCTAGTCATCCTGCCCCTCTATCCTCATTTTTCTATCAGCACCAGCGGTTCTAGCTTCCGGCTATTGGAGGAGCTATGGCGAGAAGATCCATCCCTCGAAAAAATCGACTACACCGTTATCCCATCTTGGTACGATCGCCCCGGTTATCTCCAGGCCATGGCCGATCTGATTGCCCAAGAGCTAGAGCAGTGTTCTGATCCCGATCAGGCGCATATTTTCTTTAGTGCTCATGGCGTTCCACTCAGCTACGTTGAAGAGGCTGGTGATCCCTATCAGCGTGAGATCGAAGAATGTACCGCTTTAATTATGCAAACCCTCGGTCGGCCTAATGCCCATACCCTGGCCTATCAAAGTCGGGTCGGCCCAGTCGAGTGGTTGAAGCCTTATACAGAAGATGCGATTGAGGATCTAGCTCAGCAAAACGTCAAGGAGCTTTTGGTTGTGCCCATTAGCTTCGTCTCTGAGCATATCGAGACTTTGCAAGAAATTGATATGGAATATCGGGAGATAGCTGAGGAAGCCGGAATCGAAAATTTTCAGCGCGTTCCAGCCCTCAATACCCATCCCATTTTCATTGAAGATTTGGCCAGCATGGTGGTTGAAGCACTCGACAGCCCGAGCCGTAAGCTCAATGCAGTGATGCGTCCCACCAAAAACGTGAAAATGTATCCCCAAGAAAAATGGGAATGGGGTCTAACGACTGCCGCTGAAGTTTGGAATGGCCGTCTAGCGATGCTGGGCTTCCTGGGGCTCTTGGTTGAGCTGATTAGCGGTCACGGACCTTTGCACTTGGTTGGCTTGCTCTAGGGCTTGCTGATCCCGGCGAGAGAGGGTGAGCACCCCGGATAGTGAGGACGGCCGATAGCTAGGAACGCGGACGGTGGGCGATCGCCATCAAAAAAATTAACTCCTGGATTGATCCTCGTTCCCCTAGAATGAGACAAACTTCTAAACTCAATTTAATCGGGTATCCAACCCTGGTCCAGGAGGAGAAATGACCGAACGTCCGATTATTCTCGGTATTGTGGGAGATAGTGCCGCTGGTAAAACCACTCTCACACGGGGTATTGCTCAGATCCTTGGGGAGCAGGATGTCACGGTCATTTGTACAGATGATTACCATCGTTACGATCGCCAGCAACGCGCAGAGACCGGGATCTCAGCATTGCATCCCGACTGCAACTACCTAGATATTATTCAACAGCACCTGAGCTTGCTGCGAACTGGGCAACCCGTCCTTAAACCGATTTACAACCATTCCAGCGGCACATTTGACCCTCCTGAATACATCAAACCCAATAAGTTTGTCATCGTTGAGGGGCTATTGGGCTACTCGACGCGGGGTACAAGAGCTAGTTACGATGTTCGGGTATTTTTGGCACCGCCAGAAGAATTACGAGCCACCTGGAAAATTAAGCGGGACACTCGCAAGCGGGGATACACGGAAGATCAGGTGCTGGAGCAACTTCGCCAGCGAGAAGCCGACTCCGAACAGTTTATTCGTCCTCAGCGCCAGTGGGCCGATGTGGTGATTTCCTTCTACCCACCCAGTGAGCTGCAGGAGCAAAATGATCTATTGCTCAATGTTTGCCTCCTGTTGCGACCTACCATTCCCCATCCAGACTTTAGCCATATCTTAGATCCAGACGGCAACCACCTAGGTTCAACGATTCGCCTAGGGTTAGATCGCGATATGGGTAAGCCCGTCGATGTGCTAGAAATTGATGGCCATGCCACCAAAGAGCAGGTGATCGAGTTAGAGCGATTGCTTTGTTCGGAAGTCCCTCACCTTGGACAGTTTTGCAGCCTAGATGGCAACCCTAATATTGGCCGTGTGGTCGGGACTACTGGCGAAACGTTGCAGAGTTATCCGCTAGCACTCACTCAGCTGCTGATTACCTACCATATGCTCAAGGCTGCCACACTGTATCAAAAGTAGAGGTCTGGCAAAAATAGAGGTTTGGCAAAAATAGGAATCTAGCAAAAATAATTTAATCTGGGTCTCGTTTATAACGCCTGGGACGCTGGCGATCGCCAGGAGTAGCCTGTTGCTCATACCAGCGCTGCCATGCTTTAGAGCTGCGAATCGCCAACCACAATAGTAGGAGCGCAATCAAGCCGCCATGTTCTGGGGCATTGAAGGCAAAGAGCACCAGGAACACACAGAGAAAATCTTGGACGAAAATAACCCAAACTGGAAGGCCTTGTAGTCGGTAAAACCAACCCACCTGCACGAGCTGTAAGACAAGGGCAAGGAGCCCTCCTACCACACCAATCAGCCCAGTTAACCACGGTTCAATCTCGGCGGTGCGTGCTACTGCCATTCCGGCGATCGCCCCTACCACTGGGCTACACAAAAGCTGAACAATTTGCATAAACCGCTGCCCAACTGCGGCCTTGGAGAGGAGTAGCTCAGCCAACGACCAAACCACCAGCACACCCAAAACAATGGCCGGGGGAATATGGGATAACAGCGGCACATCTGCCCAAAGATTGTCGCTATACAGTAAACCAATAATGAGGAGGGGAAGAGCAATTCTCATCCCTACCGCTGCAGACACTGACAAGGCGGCAAGGAGTTCAATCATAGGAATGGCTAAGGGCTAGGAATAAGGCCAGATTGACACCTTGGATAATCGCTGCATGAGCAGCTAGTCTCTACCACCAGTTTAAGCCTAAGCCACAGTAAACCCACCTCGGAGCCCCAAATAAGCTCGAGGCTCCCTCGCGAAATTTTTAACTCTAGATGGCTTGAACTGAATGGCTGGAAGACGCCCCAGGCAGGACTCGAACCTGCGACCGACTGCTTAGAAGGCAGTTGCTCTATCCACTGAGCTACTGGAGCACGTTAGGCATACAAGCGTTATTCTTATCTCCCACTTGGGGAAGAATAAGCGAAATAGCTCGCTGTTGTTAGCTCGATTCAGAGATCGAGGTTGTCTCAATATTGACTCAATCTATAGTACCAAAGCAAATTGTTTTTGCCGAACGTTACCAGTTGCCCACAACTCGCGAGGCTTCCCAATTCCTCTAAAGCGGGAATTGCTGGATAACAGAGGTACACTAAAAACCATCCTAACTGATATGTTAGGTGGAATAAATCAGTCAGTCGGTGCGATCGCCATTTAGTTAAGACGTAACGTCTACGCATCCTGTGCCCAAAGGCAGTCGCTCGGTGATTCCCATTGTTCGCTCAATCTCCGGCCTTGATAGGAGTCAATTGGCAGCGTCATGTTTATCTTAAAGAGGCAGGATGTTGAAATTTCTAGCATTCAGCATCCCAACCGGGACCAGCAGATACCGATCCTGCAATATCAGGGACAGACGTTTCGTCTGATTAGCGTCTTCAGCGCGGCTCAAGAGGATGATGCAAGAGGCTTTTGGCGAGACTTAACAGATAATCGCGGCAAAGCCTGTGTGCTTTTGGAAGAACCAGAACGATATAGCGTTTGGGGAAAGGTTCGGCTAGACCAGATGGCTGGAGACACAGGTGATCTCAGGAGCACCAAAGACGATATCGCTCCGTTCTTTGTCCAGGCCAGCTTGTTGCTGCTCCAGGCGGTTTACATCGATGTTGAAGACTTGCTGGGAGGGAGACAGGCAGGGCTCTTTCAAAAAGAGTTGGCATCTGTCCTGCAAAAAGGCCGGTTTCCCCATGCCGACTCCCCTGATGTGGTTAACCAACTGCTCACCGTAGACCCGCTGGCGTCTCTACAAATGCCTCCTTGGCAGGAACAACATCTTCATACCCTCCTGCAAGAACTCTATCGACTGGCAAAAGAGCTTTTTGGGAATGCTAATTTTACGGAACGTGTGATGGATGCTTTACTGGACATGCCAGCCAACGAACGCAATCAATTTTTGGCTTGGCTTAAAAATTCTCCCGCTGGTAGTGTTTGGCAGTAGCGATGGAAAGCTTTGTCTGGATCTAGGTCTGGATCTAGGTCTGGATCTAGATTATCTTACCGCTACTGCCAGACAGGCTAATTTGGTTGACTTCAATCGTGGCGATCGCCGTTTGCATTTATCGTAGGAGCTAGCCCTGTGAGCAACAAAACCTCCCCTCTTCCGCTGTTATCGGTTCAGACCGTGATCTTGGCCGCTACCGCCTGGGGGATCTTAGCCCTATTATTTTTTCTACTCTTTAGCGTGCCGCTCCCCGGCCAAGGACGACCTGTCTGGTACACCGTTACCACCTACGTTCTAGAAAACATTGCATTTCTAGGCGCGGCCTTGCTCTGCCTGAGAAACTGGACTAGTTCTCAGATTGTGAGTGGTCGCAACGTCTGGTTAGCAATCGGACTGGGGATGGCCTCATACTTTATCGGAAATCTGCTGTTGGGATACTGGGAGCTTGGCCTACAGCAGTCCCCGGATGTCTCACCAGGGGATTTCTTTTTCATCCTCACCTATATTTTGTTGGGATGGGGAATGTTTCAGGCGGTGCTCTCCCGTCGGCTCAACCTGACACCCATCCAGTGGGGAATCGTTATCATGATTGGGGCCATTGGGATTATCCTTGCGTATTTTCTCTATAGCGCCCCAGAAGATTTGGACGTGTTGCCAGTCCGGCCTCCCATCGAGGAAACTGCCCCCGCCGCTCCTGCTCTCGGTGCATTGGATGCGCCCGCCTTAGACGCACCGGCTGTACCTGCAGACCAGCCCTCCACGGCCCCTGCCTGGTCGATTGCCCTTGAAAATCAGTTGGCTCCCTATGCTGGGTTGGTTGGCCTGCTCTACACGGTGGGAGATGTAATTCTAGTTACCTTGGCCACAGCGCTCTTGCTTGCTTTTTGGGGAGGGCGTTTTTCTCTCTCGTGGCGATTTATCGCAGCAGCGGCTTTCTGCTTCTACATTGCAGATATGTGGTTTGGCTATGCGTTGGGATACATTGAGGACTATCAAACGGGTGCTCTACCGGAAGTTTTTTGGGTCTTTAGCGGAGTTCTGTTCGCTATTGGTGCGGCTCTAGAGTACGACTTGTCTAATCGATCGCGACGGGTGAGCCGCCGCCGTCCATAGCCGTCTATCGAGGATGTTTAAACACAGAAGCTAACGCAGAACCCCTATAAATCACTCCGACATGCGCCTGTGCAAAGCATAATAAGAGATGGGCTCGATCCATCCTGACATTTGGCTGTAACCTGGATAGGTTCCAGTCAAAATCGTTTGTGTAGCGATAGTTGTAGCGATATTTGTTTGTTGCTAGATTTCGCTTGTTTTATTTAATTGGGCTTACCCCACTCGCTGATTGAGGCACATCTGCCATGGCTCCCAGAAAACTGTCTGATTCTGATAAACAAGACATCCTCAATCTTTATCGCCAGCCGGAGGAAACGACTTCGACGCTAGCTGGTCGTTATGGGGTTAGCAATACGACAATTAGCCGCATCCTTAAGCAGAGTTTGTCGAGCCAGGACTATGACGAACTGGTTCAGCAAAAGCGATCGGGTGGGGCCAGAGGTTCTTCCTCAGTCCGACCGCAGCCTGAGGAAGAACCTTTGGTTGAAGCTGTAGCAGGGGCAGTGGAGGTTCCTGAGCCTGTTGAAAAGCCTTCTGCAACTGAGCCACCGACGGATTCTGCACCGACAGAGCCGCCGACAGAACTGCCGACGAATAGTGTTTTGCCGACTGTCACTCCGACTGGTGTGGGTAAGCCTACGCTGCGGCGGCGCTCCTCTCCTCCATCTTCCGAGCAAGAACTCGATACTCAGCTGCCGTTGCTGGGCTTGGAAACAACTGCCAACGCTGCTTCTCCGCCTGCCGCTGAAGAGCAGTTTTCGGGGGAAGTGCCGCCCACTCAAGCGCTACCTACGAGAGGGGAGTTCTTGGACCTCGACGATGATGACGATGATCTCGACGATGACGACCTCGATGATGACGACGACCTCGACGATGACGACGATGAGGATTTTGAGTCTGAGGATGAAGGTCAAAGTAAGTTTGCGGCTGCACCTTTGCAAGGTGAGACGTTGGTCAAGATCTGGCCACTGGCTGAGGCTTCGATTCCGAAGACTTGTTATCTCGTGGTCGATCGGGCGGCTGAGCTAATCACGCGACCGTTGCGCGATTTTGCCGAACTAGGCCAAATTCCAGAAGGAGAGATTCAAGAGAAGACGCTTCCGGTCTTTGATAATCACCGGGTAGCTCGGCGTTTTTCGAAGCGAATGCAGCGTGTGATTAAAGTCCCAGATGGGCGGATGCTGCGGAAGACGAGTTCTTACCTGCAGGCAAAGGGAATCACCCGGATGTTGATCGACGGTCGAATTTATGCGCTTTAGGAGATGGGGGCGGCTTGCGGCTGAGTGATCTAGTCGCGATCGCCCAGTGATCGGATTGAGCGAGAAGATTTCAAGATCGGGATCACGGCTGCGGCTCCAACCATTCCTGCCACGGTACTCAATCCAAGTACCAGCCCTATGGGAAGCTGGATGGTTTCAAAAAATAAAAACTGCAGTGAAATAGGAGCCGCATTTTGAACGGAAATTAGGGCGATCGCCCCTACCCATCCCGCTACAATTAGAGTCGTTAAAAATTGAGCCATCGGTTTAGCGAACGGTCGTTGGTTGAATGTGCTGGATCATCTGTTGCAGATGGGCCACGATTTGCTGCTGCTGTTCTAGACTATGGGTTTCCATGCAGACCCGCATCAGGGGCTCGGTGCCAGAAGCTCGGAGCAAAATCCAACTGCCATTGTCTAGATAAAGCTTAATCCCATCTTTGTAACCCACCTCTTTTACTGTAGCGCCTGCCACTTGTTGAGGTGGTGTTTGACTAAAAGCAGCCAAGACCGCCGCTTTATGGCGATCGCTGAGATGCAGATCAAAGCGGTGGTAGTAAAGGGGGCCGCCGGCGTCGGCAACGACTTCTGCAACGAGTTGACTGAGCGGTTTACCGGAGTAGGCGATCGCTTCTACCACCAGTAGATTCGCCAAAATTCCGTCTTTTTCAGGAATATGCCCTAAAATGCTGAGCCCTCCCGATTCTTCTCCCCCGATCAGGACTTGAGTTTCCCGCATCTTTGCCCCAATATACTTAAAGCCAACTGGCGTTTCTAGTAGCTCTAGGCCATACTGGTAGGCGAGTTGATCGAGTAGATGGGTGGTGGCGACGGTTCTCACCACGGCTCCAGTTTTGCCGCGATTGCAAACCAGATGGCGGGTCAACAGCAGCAAAATTACGTTGGCAGAGAGGATGTTGCCCTGCTCATCAACGATGCCAAAGCGATCGCTATCTCCATCCGTTGAGACTCCCAAGGCGGCCTGATCTTGCTGGACTGCTGCTCTCAGTTGGGTGAGCTGTTTTGCTTCGGGCTCTGGCATCCCTCCTCCAAACAACACATCCCGATGGGTATGAAAGGTCTCGACTTCGCAGCCACAGTCTCGCAGGGCTAGATCTAAGTAGCCGCGAGAGGTGGAGTAGAGGGCGTCATACTTAACGCGCAGATGTGCAGCTCGAATCTTTTCGATATCGAGGAGGCGATGGAGAAATTGCAGATAGGCAGGACGGGGATCAAAGGTCGTGATTCGCTCTAGGTGGCGATCGCTAGGCGGTGCATCCGAGCAGGTACAAAGGTGCGCCACGATTTGGTCTGTAATTTCAGACGTGGCGGGTCCAGCGTAGTCTGGAATGTATTTGATGCCGCAGTAGAAAGCTGGGTTGTGGCTAGCCGTCAACATTAAGGCTCCGGCAGATTGCAACTGTCGGGCACTGTAGGCAATGGCAGGCGTGGGGCAATCTCGCTCGGTGAGATAAACAGTCCAGCCCGCCTCTGCCAAAATCGCGGCTGCAGTCAGGGCAAACTGGTCGGCTAAGAAGCGTGTGTCATAGGCCACCAGAACGGGACGATGGGGAGGGTAGGCGGTTGCGAGATAGCAAGCGATCGCCCGCGTCACCTTACAGACATTGGCGAAAGTAAAATCATCCGCAATAATGCCGCGCCATCCGTCGGTGCCAAACTGAATCGACCGAGAACTCCGATTCCAGTCCATGCTGAGCCTTTTGCTGAAAGTTCTCTCAATGGTACAGGAGACAGTCTAAGGGTGTTGTTAGCCGTAAGACTCTAGTTAATATTTAATTAACGCTTAATGCTCTAATCAACGTGCGGCGCACCCCTCGCTGAGGCAAACCACTAATACAGATTGGATGGTTGCCCCTTCTTGAAACGACTGGGTTTCGCTGTATTCACCGCCTGTCGTAGGATAAAGCCCTGCCCAGTTGGGGCCTTTGCCCGTACTAAAGGAAAGATTGGGGGCGGGGTGTTGCTCAAACCGCACATATTCTCTCGATTCATTTTGAACATGATAGGAGAGGGTTGCTTTTCCGTACGTCGCTTCCGTTGTGGCCAAAGGCACACCAGGACCAATACCATCCGCCGTTTGAAAGGTCGGATTATTAGTCAGCAATCCCTGTACCACATCAGACTCAGAGAGGGCTTGCCCAGTTAGATACAGCACATAAAATTGCACCTCGCCGTTTTGCCGGACTGCGATCGCATCAAAATCCTTCATCAAGCCAGGCTCGATGGTGAGTTCTGTGGTGGGGCCTACAGCCTGTCGTAGGTCGCCCAATGTCATTCCTAGCTGGACTGGTCCAATGCCTTCAGCCGAGATTAAAGAACTGATTTCGGGAGCATTCTCGGGAGCATTCTCTGGTTCTGCCGGATCGAGATTGATCGCCTGCGCCGTAAGGCTGGGATTAGACAAAACCGTAGATTCTGGAGCAGCAGAGCCTAAGGTTGAGGCTGGTAGCTCGCTGCAGCCTGTGATTAGAACGAGGAAACCGGAAAAAATCAGACCAAACTTCACGGGATCACCTTTGAAATGTGCACCGAGAATGGCTCTCGAATGGAGCGCTGTTATTTCAGGAAGGAACTGTGTCTAATAAGTTCCCAAGTCACTTCACATACTCTCACACAGTTTTAGCGATAACCGGAGCTTAATCAGAATTTTTTCAGGGATGTGGACCCTGTATCCTTGGCAGTGGGCCAGACTGCCTAAGGTGGCTTGCCGGCTCTAGTCCTGAACCTGTACAGTAGTTTGAACCTATACACCTGTTGATCGGCGGTTGATCGGTGATGTTCTAAAGTTAATCCTTCTCAATAATTAATTTTACTTTACGGCGAAAATACAGCATACTTAATAGTTAATAAATCATTAAGCTCTAAGAAGTAACAGCTTGCTTTAGGGCGACTAAAAAACTCAAACTTGAACCTTACTTTTTGGCTAAGACTGCCTGCTTAAAGTTTTTGCTTCCAAATTGATGAGTCTGAAAAACTAATCGAAATCTTTAAAAGACAACCAATTTAACAGCTTGAATTGTTTTCCAAAAACTTCTTTAGTTTGAGATGACCTTTATGATCTACTCTGCATCCACTGCCTTTGACGCTTCAACACTTCCTGAATTTCAAGAGAGTTCAAACTCAAAGTTGAGATTTGACTCACTGAACAGGATGAAATCTCAGCAAGCAGAGCCAGATCCAAGCTCATTGGCGATCGCCTGGGCTCAAAAATATGTCAACTCTGTCACCTCCTTTGGCCCAGATCCGTCTCAGCCACAGCTGGAAAACTTCACCGATCTGGTTTCTGACGCAGGCCGCTCTCAAACGGCCCAAAAGCTAGGAAAACACCTCACCCTGGCCAGCGCTTTGGCCTGGTCGCTCACGGAGTCTCTGCTTTCCGATCAGATTTCTCGCCACCAGATTGATCCTGATCTGATTAATCCCTGGCAGATTGCGGCTGATTCCCATGATTTGTTTCAAGTGACGCTAGCGGCCTATGCAGAGGGTGTGACGCCACAGCGCCTCTCTGTTTTGGTCAGTTCTGAATTTGGCCGGATTCGGCGCAAATATACAGAAATCGATCCGAGGGTGATTGGTTTTGTCAGCATGCAGTTTCACTACACGGGCCGCAAGCTCCAAGAGCGGCTGTCGTTGGCTGAGCGCGCCCTGCTGGCTCCCTACCTTAAGGTGATGGATGATCACCTTTATATGCCGTTGCGAGAGGCTTACGAAGCGGCAGCCAACCACGAGCCTCAGTCTCCAGCTTTGGCCGCCGTGCAGCGTTTATTGCCCATCAGTACGGCGATCGCCCACAGTGTTTCCGATCAGGTGCGGCGGCAGCATCCAGCCTATCAAAGCTTTAGCGGTCCTTTGGCCTCGGCGGTGGTCAGAACCTCCAGCATTCGTGATGTGGAAATGTTTCAGGTCTATCTGTGCCTGTGCGTTTTAGAAGGAAGTATCCAGGTGGTGCAGGGAGAGCTGTTTCCCCTTTGTGTCATGCTTTATCCCACGCTAAACGTGAGCTGGAAGCTGGTGCAGGATATGCTACAAACCTTGGCCTGGGAAATGCACGATCGCCTTACCCCTCATGAGATGGCTGTTTTCCTTCCCTACTTGCAGACGCTCATCGATCTGTTTTCCCCGCAGGTCTTTCAGGAAAGTTGAGCGCAGAGCAGCCAAACTCACTCGACCGATTCTGCTGGATCATTTGGATCATTAACATTGGGGGTGGCGAGTGCGAGCTGGTAGATTTGCCGTCGCGGCAGGGCTGTCTGCTGGGCGAGTTGGCGACTGGCCTGCGATCGCGATATTCCTTGCCGAAATAGTGCCTGGAGTTCTGCCTTGAGAGCGGCCTCAGATAAGATGGGCTTCTCCTGCACTGCACCTGCAATCACCAGGGTAAACTCGCCTTGCGGGTCGCGGTGGGTATAGGCGGCGATCGCCTCTGCCACAGATCCTCGCCAAAACTCTTCATGCAGTTTGGTTAGTTCGCGAGCCAGCACAATGGCCCGATCTTTCCCAAACACCTCTGCCAGATCGGCTAGCGTTTGTCGCAGGCGGTGGGGAGATTCGTAAAGAACAATGGTGCGAGCTTCGGCTTGAAGGGCTTCGAGGCGATCGCGCCTTTCTGTCCCTTTGGGTGGCAAAAATCCTTCAAACACAAATCGATTGGAAGGCAAACCTGCCGCACTCAGCGCCGTGACCACCGCACTCGCGCCTGGAATCGGCACAACCGGAATTCCAGCTTCTGCACAGGCGACAACCAACTCGTAGCCTGGATCAGAGATTCCTGGCATCCCGGCATCTGTCACCAGGGCAATGGCCTGCCCCTGCTGTAAGCGTTGCAGCAAATCGGGAATCCGGCCTTGGCGGTTGTGGTCGTGATAGCTGACTTGCGGGGTCTGAATTTGAAAATGCTGGAGCAGCCTGCCCGTATGACGAGTATCCTCAGCGGCAATGGTGTCTGTTTCCCGTAGCACCTGGAGCGCTCGCACCGAAATATCCTCTAGATTGCCGATTGGAGTTCCCACCACATATAAAACTCCAGGTTGAATGTCCATGCGTGTAGCTCCTCAGGACGCAACAAATCAAGAAAGCTGGGAAGGTAAGTACTTTTACTGGCCGAGCTGTCGAAGGCAATCGCCCCAATTGTACGGAGATCAGTCTACGGGGCCACCAAGATACCACGTTTTCTTTTGAGGTTAGCGAATTCTCAGGTTCGGCATCCGTATTTCTCAAGGTTCGTTGGCTCTTGCAATTGCTCAACTGTATTTCCAGGCACCCATGAGATGGAGATCTACGGAGATGGTAAACCCCAGAAGGCTCCATCGTGAAGCTTTAATCAGGACAGATTTGAGGTGATGGTTTGTGCGAGCGATCGCTACATACTTCAATCAAGAACGACTTGAGTGTTGATTCCTGCGCTGACTTTCCTTCAGAATTCTTCCTACCTCAAGATCATGAACCCATCTGGACTTCGTCAGCCTATTCGTCGGTTTGCTAGCGCTGACAACTATGCATCTCCCGCTCCGCAGCCTGACATTCACCCTTCCGTTACTAGTAAACTCAAGCGCTGGCTTGATGTGCTCGGTGCCCTAGTCGGCCTTTCATTCACCGCCTTGATCTTCATTCCGGTGGCGATCGCCATTCGCCTCGATAGCCCTGGCCCTATTCTCTACAGCCAAATCCGTTGTGGCTATCAGGGACGCCCTTTCCGCATTTGGAAATTTCGCTCCATGATCTCCAATGCCGAACAGCTACGGCAGCAGGTTCAGAACCAGGCGAGCGGCCATATCTTCAAAAACAATCATGATCCGCGCATTACCCAGGTAGGGCAGTTTCTGCGTCGAACCAGTCTGGATGAACTCCCCCAATTCTGGAATGTGTTGCGGGGCGACATGAGCCTGGTTGGAACCCGTCCACCGCTCCCCGAAGAAGTTCAGCACTACAACAGCTATCATTGGCGGCGGTTGCAGGTCAGACCTGGGATCACAGGCGAATGGCAGGTGAAAGGACGCTCCAACGTTCTAGACTTTGATACCATCGTGCTGATGGACCTGCGCTACCACCAACACTGGTCCATTGCTTACGATTTGCAACTGATCTTCAAAACCCTTTGGGTCGTGTTAGCTCGTCAAGGAGCCTGCTAGTCTAGCAGCGTAGCTTACGACCGACAGCATGACCATTCAGGGACTTTTTGTAGGGTTGGTGACGCTGGATCTGCTCTATGTGGTTGAAACCCTGCCGCAGCCAAATCAAAAACAGGTGGCATTAGACTACCTCGTGGCGGCAGGTGGCCCCGCTACCAATGCAGCCGTCGCATTTCAAGCTTTGGGCCATCAAGCCACAGTGGTGGGGGCAGTTGGTCAACATGCTCTCAACCAGTTGGCCTTAGCGGATTTGGAGCAGTGGGGGGTGGCGATCGCCGACCTGACCACAGAGCGCACCGAACCTCTGCCCACCTCATCAATTTTGGTGACGCAGGCCACTGGAGAAAGAGCGGTGGTTTCCCTAAATGCGGTGCGTTCTCAGATTGAGAGCGATCGCCTACCACCTCACCTACTCCAAGATGTACAGGTCATCCTGATCGATGGGCATCAGATGGCGATCGGCGCGACGCTTGCTGCAGAAGCAAAACAGCAGAAAATTCCGATCGTGGTAGATGGCGGCAGTTGGAAGCCTGGTTTTGAGGCCGTGCTGGCCCAGGCTGACTATGTGATTTGTTCCGCAAATTTCTTTCCTCCGAGCTGTCAAACCAGTGCGGAGGTGTTTCAATATTTATCAGATTTGGGCGTGCCGCAAATGGCGATCACGCAGGGAGGGCAGCCCATTGAGGTGAGCAGTCAGGGCGATCGCTTTGAGGTTCCGGTGCCGCAGATTCAGCCTGTCGATACGCTGGGAGCTGGCGATATCTTTCATGGGGCTTTCTGTGAGGCGATCCTGCGGGCTGGGTTTGAGCAGGCTTTAGGGGAAGCGGCACAAGTCGCGGCGCAGTCTTGCCTATCTCTGGGGACGCGACACTGGATCGAAGAGTGGGTTAGGCGATCGCCGTGAGTGGCACGACCGCTTGGGGAAACTGCCGACGCAGGGCAGGCAAAACTGGGCAGGGGGCTCGGTCGTCTAAATTTTCGGGTTTGTTCCAGCTAAATGGTGCTTTTTGAGCGGCAGACATCCACAACAGCTTGCGGGGACGAGTCATGGCGACATACAACAAGCGAAACTCTTCTGCTGTTTTGAGCGCTCTAGCCCGATCCCAAGCTGTAGCGACATCGGGAAGCGGATATTCCTGGTGAACGCTGGCACGCAGCTGAGCCCTAGCGACTTCGGCCAGACTAAAGTCACCCAAAAACTGTGTCTGAGGCGGAATCCAATGACTGCCAGGGATGAGGTTTTCATGTAAAAACGGCAAAAAGACGTAATCCCAATCCAACCCTTTCGCCTTGTGCATTGTGATGATGGTGAGCTGTCCAGGCCGCGTGTAGCGAGCTTCTGTATCGTCGGTTTCGACAGGCTCAAAGCGTTCTGAGCTGACGATCTCTCCCAGTGCCTCTAGACTCGCGCCGAGAGAATTGGCTCCTGCAGTTTGCTGAGCGATCCGGTCGGCGAGCTTATCGGCGGTGGCCAGTTCTGCCTGGTCATATTTCAGCGTCATGGCCAGGAAGGGAATCAACTGGTAGAGGGGTAGCTCCAGGCGAGCCCGCAGCAGCGCACAGCAGTAACGACGGGCCTGCAAAATAGGTTCGGGTTGGAGCGGGTCAAGAGGGCCAGGATAGAGAAACTGTTCTGGCAGGCTGATCAAAACGTTTAAATCCTGAGTTGGGATCAGCTGCCGTTCGACCAAAACTTGCAGGGCTGCTTTGAGCTGGTCGGGGGAGTGGGGCCGATCTAGAAACTGTAGTAAGGCCAGAATCTCGGCGGGAATGTGAGAATTGCGATCGCGCTGTCCCACATCATAAATTTCGATTCCAGCCTGACTCAGATCAACCTTAAGATGATGTCGCTCAGGATGCCGCAGTAAATCCGCAATAAAGCGACCTTGCTTATTCTCACGAACCAAAATGGCTGCCCGTTCGTCGGGATGTTGCTGAAAGAGCTGCACCACGCGCTGGCCCATGAGTTCGACGGTGTGGTAAATGTCGCGGGGAGTATAGATTTCGAGCCCACTACCCTCTGGAGTCGGGTTGGCGTCGGCCTGCGGATCGTTGGGGGCGACAGGATGAATCACCTGAGGCCGAAAAGGTGTGGTGGGCAGGGAAGTGGGCCTATCGAAATAAGTCTGAGCATCAGGATAAGCCTGAGCATCAGGGGGAATGCTGCCATATTTTTGGTTGACCCAGCTCAACATAAAGTTGGCGGCATTCATAATGCTGGCAGTGCTGCGTCCGGCCTGATCCATCTCTGCTAGTTGGCCTTGTTGTTGGCAGTGGGCGCAAAACTGCCGAAAAAACAGCGGATCGGCAGGCGTAAAAGTAGAATTAATCGCCTGATTGGGATCACCCACGCGGATCAGATGGAGGGTGTCGCGATCGCCCGGATCTGCCGCCAAGATCTCCAGCAGGCGAGTCTGGAGCGGAGAAGAATCCTGCGCCTCATCTTCAAACACGGCCATCACTTGCGTCTGCCAAAGCTGACGAGCGTTGTCGTTGCTGAGCACCCGTAGCGCTGCCAAAATCATGTCGTCATAATCAATCCAGCCGCGCCGCTTCATCAGGATTTGATACTGCTCGTATAGACCTGCGGCGATCGCCAACACCTGATAATCTTCGACTTCTTCTCCAGCGTTAGATGCCTCTGGTTGCGGTATGTTTTGATACAAGCCTTGCAAATCTTTCGGCAGTAGCCCCGAACTTTTGGCTTCCCGAATCACCGTATGGGCCAAATCCGGTAAAATTTCTGTCCGCAATACAGACTGACGCCGGAGCCGCTCAGTTTCTTCTCCGTCAAATTGACGTCCTTCTAGTAACCGTTGATAATGACTGGGATTAGCGACAATCCACTGCTCAACACAAGAGCGAATCAGCCGATGACTTTGACTCGGTGAGACCAGTGTCATCTGGTCAAGATTGAGACCTGACAGTTCTGGATGGCGAGTGGCAATGTTGAGGGCTAATCCGTGCAGGGTATAAACCACAAATCCATTGGGCACAATCGACAACTCACGCAAGTGCTGCCGAATCTTGGTTTTGAGATTGGCGGCAGCCGAGCGCGTGAAGGTCACCAAAACCAGCTGTCCGGGCTGGTCAACCGAAGGCGAGGGCGAGGGCAAGGGCGAGGTCTGCTCGACAAAAAGCTGTGCATTCTGTCGGCGCTGTCCCAGCAAAATGGCGGTGGCGATCGCCATCCCCGTCGATTTGCCCGAGCCTGGTACGGCTGAAACGGCTAGCGGTCCTCCCTGCCAATCTGCTAGCCTTTGCTGTCCGGGCCGTAAGCTGTTCCGCAGCCGCTGTAGCGTTTGGGCTAGCGCTAACGTTCTTTGAGTGACTGAATCTGGAGCCGGAGAGGATGGATCGAGAGACATGGAAGGACAGCGATGACGGGGTCTGCAAATCAGGTGGGATGAACTGAAATCAGGTGAACTGCAACAGATGAAATTCTTTCGGCATCATGTCTGGCACTACCTTAGCTTAATCGCAATTGTTGGATTGGGAGCTGCTCTGCGATTTTGGCAACTAGACTCCAAGTCACTTTGGCTGGATGAGGTGATTACCGCCTTATTTAGTTTGGGGCAAGACTATACGGTAGTTCCGACTGAGACGTTCTTTTCAACGACAGCGTTCACGCAGATTTTTACCTTCCAGCCTGGGCTCAGCTGCGCCCAAATTGCCCAAACCGTTGCTATAGCCTCTGTTCATCCGCCGCTGTTTTTTTGCATGATGTACCAGTGGATGAGCTGGCTTCAACCCGATGTAGACCAGCTGATCTGGACGTTGAGGGCGCTTCCGGCGTTGATTGGGGTGGGGGCGATCGCCGCCGTCTACTACCTGGGTCGGGTCGCCTTCTCCCCAAAGGTCGGCCTGCTAGGCGCAGCGCTGATGGCCGTTTCTCCATTTGCGGTATATCTGTCGCAGGAGGCCCGCCATTACACACTTCCCATGCTGCTGATCGCGCTAGCCCTGGCGGGACTGATCCAAATTCAGCAAGACCTGGTTCAACGACGGCGCTGGCGTCCTCTAGTCTGGTTGGGCTGGATGATGGTGAACTTGCTGGGACTTTATGTTCACTATTTCTTTATCCTGGCTCTCATTGCCCAAATAGTGCCCCTGCTGGGTTGGATGAGCTGGCAGCGTCGCCACCTGCCTCGCTATGCCTGGGGCGCATTGGCCGGCAGTTTGACAGGCGTTGGAGTGGGTTATTTGCCCTGGATCTTGACGCTGTGGGGCCATCTGAGTCGGCCTGAAACCGATTGGCTCAAACTCTACGAGCCGACCTGGTTGGACTGGATTGCACCGCTCTATCAAACGCTGGCAGGTTGGATTTTGATGGTGGTGATTCTGCCTGTCGAAAATCAGCCCTGGTCTGTCCTGGTTCCGTCGGCGGTGGGAATGTTGCTGTTTGTGGTTTGGCTCGTGTGGCACGTTGGCCGAGGAGCACGGCGACTCTGGAAAGACAGCTCGCCCCACAGTTCGATACACACTTCGATGCGGCTATTAGCAGGCTTTACAGGTTGTATTCTGTTTCAGTTTTTTGTCATTGTTTATGTTCTCGGCAAAGACTTGACCGTGGTGCCTCGCTACAACTTTGTCTACTACCCTGGCTTTTGTATACTCTTGGCGGCAAGTCTGGCGCATTTGCCAACTGCTCTGGGGCGAGAGACATCACCCGGCGCATCCGAATTAGAGGAGGGGCGATCGCCCACTCTAACGACCCGCTCCAGAATGCGCTGGCTCAAAGAAATCCAGAATCACACTCGTCGGGTACAGCTAGGCGTCCTGCTGATGGGCCTGGTTAGTAGCCTCGTGGTGACGCAGGGCTTGGCCTTTCACAAGTCTTATTACCCAGAGCAGGTTGCCCAAAACATGTATCTGGAGCCATCCCAGCCCCTACTATTTGTGGTCAGCTATCAGTCGATGCAGGAAGTCGCCCTAGGGCTAAGCTTTGCGCTGGAGCTACGAGAATTTTATCCAGTGGTTGAAGATGCCCCCATTCAATTTGCCTTCCTCTCGCGTCCCGGCGGCATCAATCAGCTCTGGCAACAGCTGGAAAGCCTACAGCAGCCGTTTGAGTCGCCCTTAAATTTGTGGATTGTGGCTTCCTCTAGCGTCCGTCAGCAAAATTTTCCAGAGCAGCTAGAGCTGGCGACCTCTCAGCCCCGCCGCTCTACCGCCATGAATTGTCAGATTGACGCTGACCAGTACCACCGGATTGGGGTTCCTTACCAGCTCTATCGCTGCCAACCTCTCTAGCGCTTGTCTTCTGACTATTCGTCGAGTTGCCAAGGATCGCGGCTCATCCCTTCATCCAACACCTTCTTGGGACGCAAGACTAGAATGACCTGCCCCAACAGGGACAATTTGGGCTCCGTTTCAAACCACTCAATTTTTAGCTGTTCGGCTTCTGAGGCGACAAAGTAGCCATCTTCATTCCATTTTCGTTTGGCGCGATCGACGATCACCAATACCTCCTCTGGTGCATCGGTCGAGACTGGAAGCTGCTCCGTATGAGCCAAAATCACCACCGGATCTTCTGCGTTGAGGACAACCTGCCAACCTGGAAGCGCCACCCAAGCCCCTGTTCCAGAAAACTTGACTAGGCGAAATGGCCCTTCCTCGTCAATCAGAGGCACTGCCTTGAAGTCAGAAACGGCGAGCGGCCATTTCCCAATCACAGGGATCACCCTTGGCAGCTCCTCTTCGGATTCAAGCCGATAAAGGGGCAGGATGGGGGCTGGACGGCTGCGCGCGACGCTGAAGTCGGTCAATAGCTTTTCGACTTGTTTGCGGGCGCTATCGGTGGCCGCAAACCGCAACCCCTGGGCAATCATCCGAGAGCGAGTCTGTAAGTCAGACTGCTGTCGAGCCAGTTTCCAATAATGGTGGGCGACCGCATCTCCAGCCTGCTTGGAAAACCCTTCCGGTGGGGTGGTCATCCAGGCAAAATCTTTTAAGGCTTTGGCCACCTCGTGAGAGCCCTCGGAATCAATCCCCTTCTCAAACACCAACTCGGCAGCTGCGGCGCGATCGCTCTGAGCCAAAATCCGAAACTCGTACAGCGAATCACTTCCTTTCTGAGCAAAGTAAGCCTCTACGTCGGAAGAAACCCCAACGCTCAACATGGAAGCGTAAACCTGCGTGGCCACAACAATCTGATTTTGCTGAATCGGTTCAAATCCAGTCTCTTCAAAAATTCTCTGCGGTGAATAACCTGCCTTTTGCAGCGTCTGGCAAGCCGTACCCCAATCAACCCAGGTTCCTTCTTTGCGACGGAGCGATCGCAGCAACTCATCCAAATCAACAGCGTTGCCGTCATCTGAAGGAGGAAAATTAGCAGAATCTGGCGGTGTAGCCATAATCGAAACTCGTTAAGCAAAGCTCTACTCAAAAACTCTACCGCGATTCCACACGCTAAACTTGAAACAGCGACAAAAATCCCTTGACGAAACCACCCGTTTCAAGGCATGATTAGATTCGCACTTCGGGGCTATAGCTCAGTTGGTAGAGCACCTCAATGGCATTGAGGGGGCCAGCGGTTCGAGTCCGCTTAGCTCCATTTTTACCGAATTGCTCCTGCTGTTCCTTAACCACCTGATTGAGGTTTGTTGAGCGGCATAGCTTGGTGTATCTGTGTATCTATCATATTCTCAAATGCAATATATTCTTGAATGCAACTTGTTGAATTGAACTTGTCATTCTAGGTTGCTCAAGGGTTTAGCAATTTTCCTAAATCTAAAATTCTGTTGCCATAATAGGGAGCGTATACAAAGATACGCTAGCAGGTCAGTACAGTGGAACCTATAACCAGCTTGACAGCAACAGCGATCGCGACATTAGTTGCAACAAAAGCTTTTGAGAAAACGGGCGATAAGGTGGGCGAGGGGCTTTGGGCACTGGTGGGCAAGTTTCTGACCGCTCTAAAGCGCAAGGATCAGGAAACAGCCGCCGCGATTGAAACAGTGGCACAAAAGCCGGAGTTGGCCGAGCAACAGCCAGCCGATTATGGTGTAGCGACGCTGGTCGCCAGAGCTGAGGCCGCCGCTCAGGATGATGCAGAAGTTCGGCAGGCCGCGCAGGACGTTCAAGCGGCGGTGCAGGCGCAACCTGGAGCGATCGTGAATATGACGAAGCTGGCCGAAAAGATTGGGGTGGTGAACCAGGGGACTATTGTGAATCAGACAAACCACCTCTCGTTCTAAGGATTTCGCCCTCGATAGCGCAGGAATGCCGCAGGTATGACGGAACCGATCGCCGAAAAGATTGGGGTGTTGAATCAGGGGACGGTTCACCACCAGACGAATAACATCACGATTCATGAAGGTCAGCGGGTGGCACTCATTTACAGTGACCCCATACCTGATCTGCGCCTGTTTAAAGGGCGAGATGCTGAACAATTGAAATTAACCCAATGGTTGGCGGCTGATGATGTGGCTGCTATTGTTGGCATTCGCGGAGAAGGGGGGATTGGTAAATCAACCCTGGCAGCGAAGGTGTTTGCTGAGTGCCGGGGGTTTGCAGGTAAGTTTTGGGTAGATGTGCGGGCGGGTACTTCCATCACTGCACTGGCAAGGCATGCGTTGCAAGAGTTTGGCGTGCCGCTGGAACAAGTCAAAGCACTTGAGGATCAAGAGTTGATTCCGCGACTGTTGCGGCTGTTGCAGCAGGGGCGCTATTTGCTGGCGATCGACAATCTTGAATCGGTGTTGACGGGGGCGGGGGAATGGCAGAGTAGCTATGAGTCTTTTATAGACGGCTTTCAAGACCGAAGCGGTGGCAGCATGTTGCTGCTGGCAAGCCGGGAGTATCCGCCTCAATATTTTGGTTGGCTGCGGTCAAAATGGTTGCCGCTAGAGCAAGGATTGGAGCCTGCGGAAGGGGCTGCGTTGCTAGCAGTATTGCTAGACGACCCGGAGGTAAACAACTCTAACGAGGATCTGGAGCAGGTATCCGAGCAGGTGCAGGGCAACCCGCTGGCGCTAACGCTGATTGCAGGCTGGCTGCGCGAGGAATATCGACCAGGCCAACGTCAGATTGATCATCTTCGTCAGCATACTGATTTGCTGCAAGTGGAAGGAAAACACCGGGGTGAAGCATCCGTTAGTGTGGGTCGCGTCTTGCAGTGGAGCATCGATCGCCTGACTCCAGAAAAGCAGCATCTTTTAACGCAGGTGAGTGTTTTTCGGGGAGCCTTCAATGCAACAGCAGCGGCGGCAGTCGTGGCAGAAACACCAGCGCCAACCGTGAGCGATGCTGACCTAGATGATTTGGAGCGGCGCTCTTTGCTGCAAGCTTTACCCAAGCAAGACAAGCAGGGACAACGAGTGTTTCGGCTCCAGCCCCGCATTCGCGACTTTATCCAGAAACAAACCGATGATCTTACGCCTGCCCACGAACGAGCTATTGCCTACTTCCAAAGTTGCCGTAAAACTAAATTTGCCAAAGATGACACCCAGGAAGCCGTTGCTGAATATGAAGAAACGTTTTATCACTTATGCCAGCTAAAGCGATATCCTGAGGCGGCTGCAATTGTGTTTGCTTGCGATGAGTTTTTGAGGCGGCGCGGCTATTACCGAATCTTGGTTGATCTCTACAGCCAACTATATGTCGACTGGCAACCCACCTCAGAGCATTGCCGAGCCTGTGCAGGTGTCTGCAACAACCTGGGGAATGCGTACGACTCATTAGGGCAATACCAGCGTGCGATCGACTTCTACCAGCAGTCCTTAGAGATATCGCGCGAGATAGGTGATCGGGGGGGGGAAGCTGCGTCCTTAAGCCATCTGGGGACTGCGTACAAATCATTAGGGCAATACCAGCGTGCGATCGACTTTCACCAGCAGTCGTTAGAGATTAGACGCGAGATAGGCAATCGCTGGGGTGAAGCCAATTCCTTAGGCAATCTGGGGACTGCGTAAGTAGCTAGGTGCAATTAAATATAAAACGCTCCAGGTCATATTCACCAACTTCGCTGCGAGCTTTCATCCCATCCATGACAGCAAGGGCTAAATCGTACTCGTTATCAAACAGCTGCCCTGCAATTTCATGACTTTTA